>NZ_JBSVRF010000004.1:0-340708 GCF_054052025.1 Luteimonas sp. A478
CCTCAGCCTCAAGACGAGCGCGAAGGATATGCGCCTCCCAAGGATCAAAGTAGCGTCCGACCGTGGTGAGCATGATTTAGGGGCCTAACACTTGAGTTAAGCCGAACCGCGAAGCGGTTTCGGCTTGAATGACCAGTTAGCCGCCACGCGACCTCTCGCTTAGGTACTTCATGTCCGCCGACCTTGAGATGGGGCGTTCGCTGATTAGCGTCTCGAACGGCTCGGTCCCATCCAAATACAGTAAGCGTGGCTCTCTGGTGTAAAGAGCACCGCTGCCGCACGGCCCGCCCGCCTTGTAATAAGCTCGAGTCAGAACGATATCCCCAACGTCAAAGGGACCTTTCCAGCTGACGAGAACCCTCCACCGGATGCTTTGCTGGAATGGGCCGGTGAAGCTTGGCGAGGTCGCGTCTTCAGGTTCGTTGAGTACACCGACAGGGTGCGCCAGCACTACCACTTGGTGTGCGTTGAACTTCTCCTCCGGACTTGGATTGGGTTGGATGCAGCCCAGTGCCGGCGCGGGAAGCAAGATTGACACCAGCACCGCGATCAGAAGGATTCGATGAGGATTCATGGCGGCTAACGCCTAAGTTAAGCCGAGACGCGTAGTAGAGCAAAGCACATGGCAAGCTGTATCTGCCATGTAATTTGCGGAACGAAGCGGCTTCGGCTTGAACGCATTGTTAGGCCGCACCGCCAGAAAGCCTGCCCCCAGACTGCCGAAGGCCCACAAGATGGACGAGGCCGATCAGTAGGCAGATGGAAGAACTCACAACCCAGAACGTCATGCTGTTCCGGGGAAGTGCGCCATGACCGGCACGAATGCGATGCCCCGAACGATGTAGATGGTCGTGATTGCGGAGAGGATGGTACGTCGCAACGGCAGCTGGCGAATTACACCGGCACCGGAGAGAGCGTAAGCACTCCACCCAGCAAGAACGGCGGCAATGACCAGGGTAACGACGCTGGGGTACCAGTGGCCGGCCAAGTGCAATTGTGCCATTTGCTCTCCGGCGCCCAAGAGCCGAAACAGCGGAGCACCCACGGCCAGGCACGCCAGATGCATCAGCGCTGCGATCCCGCTAAGGGCGGCGCCGACTACCAGAAACTTGTTGGTTGGACTGGCCATGTAGCTCCCCAGTGGCCTAACGCCTGAGTTAAGCCGAGACGCGTAGTGGAGTGAACCACATGGCAAGCTCTTTCTGCCATGTGGTTTGCGGAACGAAGCGGCTTCGGCTTGAACGCATTGTTAGGCACCAGCCTCACGCGCCATCTCAATCAGAGACTTGCCGCTGTCGCGAAGTCGGGGAGAGATCTGCGCTACCCGCTCCGCCACAACAAGTGCTTCGCTCGGCCGATCCAACTCAAGGAGAGCCACCGCCTGGAACACGAGCGCATCCGCGTTATTGGGTAGCTCGACAAGCCTGTCCGTCGCGAACTGATACAACTCCGCGATCTTGTTCTTATCGAACATCTCAGCCATCAGGTCTTCGGGCGAAGTCTTGTCTCGCTCCTTGATTCGGGAGTAGTTGCAGTAGCCGGCTGCAAGAAAAATCAATGCAAGGAGGCCGGTAAGCACCCAGAGGTGGGCCTGAATTGCTTGGATGTCAGCTGCCATGAAATTCCCCTGTGGTGCCTAACAACAATTAGCCCCCTGAAATGAGGCGTCGCCCCGAGTATGCCCGGCAGGGCGAGAGGGGCCAATAGGGAAAATCCTACCGCTCTTCAACAGGTTGGATGACTGTCGCAGCTTTCTCCCGGCACTAGCCTGAAGGCGTTATCCGGTGCGCAAGGAAGCGCTATGGGCTTAGGCGGCCGAAAAGAGGGTGTAACGGGTCAGAAAGCCGATGCCGAAGCGGGCGAGCCTCGCCTGCTGGATCAGGTGCGGGCCCGGTTGAGGGTGCGCCACTACAGCCTGCGTACCGAACAGGCCTACGTGAGCTGGATCCGGCGTTTCATCCTGGCGAATGGCAAGCGTCACCCGCGGGAGCTGGAGGGACGGCATGTTGAGGCGTTCCTGACCGGGCTGGCTACCCGGGGGCGGGTGGCGGCCGCCACGCAGAACCAGGCGCTTGCGGCGCTGCTGTTCCTGTATCGGGAAGTGCTGCAGGTCAAGTTGCCCTGGATGGACTCGGTGATTCGGGCCAAGCGGCCGCGGCGCCTTCCTGTGGTTCTGTCGCAGACGGAAGTGCGGCGCCTGCTGGCGGCGGTGGATGAGCGCGCTTGGCTGATGGTGGCACTGCTGTACGGCACCGGGATGCGGTTGATGGAGTGCCTGCGGCTGCGGGTGAAGGACGTTGACTTCGAACGCCGGGAGATCCTGGTCCGGAGCGGCAAGGGCGGGAAGGATCGCCGGGTCCCGTTGCCCGACAGCGTGCGTGATCCACTGCTGGCTGCGATTGAAAGGGTGAGGATCACCCACGAGGCTGATCTGGCGGCCGGACTTGGTGGAGTGTGGCTGCCCGCCGCCCTTGAGCGGAAATATCCAAATGCCGCGGTCGAGTTTGGCTGGCAGTATCTGTTTCCCTCGCCGCGGCTTTCCACGGATCCGCGCACTGGCGCCATCAGGCGCCACCATCTGGACGACAGCGTGCTGCAGCGGTCGGTACGTGCAGCGCGGCAGCGGGCGGGGATCATCAAGCCCGCCACCTGCCACACGTTGCGCCATTCGTTCGCCACCCATCTGCTGGAAGCGGGCTACGACATCCGCACCATCCAGGAGCTGTTGGGCCACAAGGATCTGGCCACCACGCAGATCTACACCCACGTACTCAACCGGGGCGGGATGGCGGTGCGCAGCCCGTTGGATCGCTGATGGACGCGAAGTCCTCGTCCCGCAGGCAGTCGCCGTTCGGTCTGGCGTTGGTTGCGGCGCTGTTGGCAGGCGCGACGCTGGCATTGCGCCTGCCCGCGCTGCCATCAGCGGGTTGGATGTGGGTCGGGGCTGGGGTCGGTCTGGTGGGGTGGCTGTTCGGCCGACGGATGGCACTGCGGGTGCCCGCCGCGTTGCTGGCAGGTTTCATGTGGTGCGGGTTGCATGCGGCCTGGGCGTTGGCGCTGCAGCTTCCGGTGGAGCACGAGCGCGCCGATCTGGAGCTCACCGGACGGGTAGTCCAGCTGCCCGAGCACGATGCCGATCGCACCCGCTTCATGTTCCGGGTGGATCGGTCGGCGGAGAACCCGGAGTTCCTGCAGGGCAGGGTACTCAGGCTGTCGTGGTACGACGGCTGGGGCCAGGAAGCATCGCGTCGGGGCGAGATCGAGCCCGGCAGCGGGTGGCGTTTCACCGCGCGGGTACGGGCGCCGCGCGGGCTGCGCAATCCCGGCTGGTTCGATGGGGAGAAACAGGCGCTGTCCCGACGGATCGCGGCCATCGGCTATGTGCGTGACAGGGATCCGGTGGAGTGGCTGGGCGATGCGCGCGGAATGGACGCTTGGCGAGATGCGATGGCCACGCGCATCGATAGGGCGGTGGCCAGCGAATCATCGCGCTATGTGCGGGCGCTGGCGCTGGGGGATACGCGCCAGCTGGCCGAAGGGGACTGGGAGGCGCTGAGGGCCACCGGGCTGACCCATCTGATCGCGATCTCCGGCTTCCACGTGGGCCTGGTGGCGGGATTTTTCGCATTGATCGCGGCCGGCATCTGGAAGCTGCTGCCCCGGCTGGGGCGGTGGCTGCCCCGGCCCCAGGCGGCGGCGATCGTGGCGCTGGCAGGGTCGCTGGTGTACGCGGCGGTTGCCGGCTGGGAGCTGCCGACCGTGCGCACGGTGCTGATGATTGGCGTGGTGGTGGTGGCGCGCTTGTCGCGGCGCTCGCTGCGTGTGGCTGATTCGTTGGCGCTGGCGGCGGCTGCCATATTGTTGGTTGATCCGCTGTCGCTGCTCACAGCCGGGTTCTGGCTCAGCTTTGCCGGCGTGGCATGGCTGGTGTGGTGCCTGCCGCGGGTAGCCGAGCAGCGTCTGGTGTCGGGCTTCCTGGGTGCGCAGTGGGTTGCCACATTGGGGTTGCTGCCCTTGACCGCGGTGCTGTTTGGCCAGGCCTCGCTGGCCGGGCCGCTGGCCAACCTGGTGGCGATTCCGTGGTGGAGCCTGGTGGTGGTGCCGCTGTCGCTGCTGGGCACCGGGCTGGAGGCGGTGAATCCAGGATGGGGCGGCTGGGCATGGCGGCTGGCTGCATGGTGCTTTGACCTGTCCTGGCCGCTGTTTGGCTGGCTGGCGGAGAGCCGCTTCTCACTGTGGTGGCTGCCTGAAGCGCGCTGGGTTGCGCTGCCGCTGGCACTGATCGGCGCGTTCTGGCTGTTGCTGCCGCGGGGTGTGCCCGGCAAACCATTGGCGGCGCTGCTGTGGCTGCCGCTGCTGTGGCCCGACCGGGAGCTTCCACGCCATGGTGAGGCCGAGCTGGTGGTGCTGGACGTGGGGCAGGGGCTGTCAGTACTGATACGTACTGCCAATCACGCCTATCTGTATGACATGGGTCCGGCCGTCCCCGATGGGTACGACGCCGGTGAGCGGGTGGTGGTGCCGGCCCTGCTTGCGCTGGGCGTGCGCCGGCTGGATGGCGCCTTCGTCAGCCATGGCGATGCCGATCACGCCGGCGGCCTGGGGGCGGTAATGCGCCGCTTCCCGGCGCGGGCGCTGTTTGCGCCACACGGGTCGCCCGTGGAGGCGGCGCCTTGCCTGGCCGGAACCGCGTGGGAGGCGGACGGGGTTCGCTTCAGTTTCCTCCACCCGACCATGCACTTCCCCTACCTGGGCAACGAGGCCAGCTGCGTGCTGCGGGTGGAAACGGACCACGGCGCGGCGCTGTTGACCGGCGATGTCGGCCACGTGGTCGAGCGCGAAATGACCCGGCGGGATCCGCAATCCGTCCGCGCTGACCTGGTGTTGATGGGGCACCACGGCAGTCGCGGTTCGTCCGATCCCATGTTCGTGGCCGCCACCGGGGCCAGCCATGCCTTGGTGTCGGCTGGCTATGGCAACCGGTTCGGGCATCCGGACGGCGGCGCGGTGCAGCGCTGGCAGGAGGCCGGCGCCCAGGTGCTGTCCACGGCCACCGGCGGTGCCCTGCGGCTGAGGCTGGCGGAAGGCGGCGTGGTTGCGGAGCAGCGGCGGCTGGCCCGTCGCCGTTTGTGGGATGCCGATCACCGTCCGGGCGGATAACGGCTTGGCCGCCGCCCTACGCTATCCTATTCGCCGGTTTTATCAGGCCCGCGGGGCCCTGGGGATATACGTGCTGGAACTGGTCAAGGCTGGCGGCTGGCCGATGATTCCACTGCTGATGCTTTCGGCGGTGGGGCTGGCGATCGTGGTCGAGCGCCTGTGGGCGTTGCGGCGGCAGGCGGTGATGCCGGCCGGGCTGGGCGCGGAAGTACGCAGCTGGGCCGGGCGCGGACGGCTGGATCCGGCCCATATCGATTCCCTGCGCACCAACTCTCCGCTGGGCGAGCTGCTGGCCGCGGCGCTGGATGTACGCAACCGCCCGCGCGAAGAGATCCGCGAGCGGATCGAGGATACCGGCCGGCACCTGGTGCACCGCATGGAGCGTTACCTGGACGGACTGGCCACCGTTGCTTCCACCGGTCCGTTGCTGGGGCTGTTCGGCACGGTGGTGGGCATGATCCAGATGTTCCTTGGGGCAATGGAGTACGGCGTGGGCGATGTCAGCCAGCTGGCCGGCGGCATCGGCAAGGCGCTGGTGTGCGCGGCCATGGGCATGGTGGTGGCGATACCGGCACTGATCTTCCACCGCTGGTTCCGCAGCCGGATCGATTCCTACATCGTGCAGATGGAGAAGGAAGCCATCCTGCTGTTGGACGTGTTGGATCCGCGTTCACGCCGCGCCGGCGCCAGCGTTGCCGCCGAATCCGCACCGCCCGCCAACCCGCTTCCCGCGCGGAGCTGATCCACCGTGCGCATCCGCGACCGCCGTGCCGAGTCCGAGCCCGAGATCAACCTCGTGCCGCTGATCGACGTGATCCTGGTGCTGATCATCTTTTTCGTCGTCACCACCACCTTCGATACCAGCTCGGTGCTCAAGCTGCAGCTGCCCAGTGCCAGCAGCGACCAGACCGAGGCGCCCAGCCAGGCGCTGAGCGTGCTGGTGAACGCCGATGGCCGCTATTTCATTGATGAGCACGAGGCGCTGCGCACCGATGTGGAGTCGCTCAAGCGCACCATCATCGAAGTAGCCGGTGACGACCGCCAGCGCCCGGTGCTGCTGCGGGCCGATGCCCGCACCCCGCACCAGGCGGTGGTGACTGCGATGGAAGCGCTGGGCCAGCTCGGCTTCCGCCATGTATCCATCGCCACCGCGCCGGACCAGGCGGTGGCGCCGTGAGCGGGCCGGCTGCGCAAGAGGAGCAGGCAGCCTGGCCGATCTACCGGCGGCTGCTGGGCTATGCCTGGCGTTACTGGCCGCTGCTGCTGGTGGCGCTGGTGGGCATGACCATCGAGGCGGTCGCCGGCGCCGCTTTCGTCCAGCTGATGGACCCGCTGGTGAACGACGGTTTTGTCGATCCGCAGCCGCGCATGGCGGTCCTGCTGCCGCTGGCCATCGTGGCCCTGTTCCTGATGCGCGGCGTTGCCACATTCGCCACCGACTACGGCATGGCCCGCGCCGGCCGCAGCGTGGTGCGTGACCTGCGCGAACTGGTGCTGGCCAAGTACCTGCGCCTGCCCAGCACCAGCTTTGACCGCGAGTCGGTGCCGGTGATGGTGAGCCGCCTCAATTTCGATACCGAACAGGTCACCCAAGCCAGCGCCGACGCGCTCAAGGTGATCGTGGCCGACGGGCTGACCATCCTGCTGCTGCTGGTGATCATGTTCCTCACCAGCGTCAAGGTGACTCTGGCGATGATCGTGATCGCGCCGCTGATCGGGGTGCTGGTGTGGGTGGTAGGCAAGCGCTACCGGCGCATCAGCGGCGGCATCCAGACCGGCATGGGCGACCTGGCCCAGGCGGCCGAACAGTCTTTGGCCGCCCAGCAGGACGTGAAGGTCTACGGCGCGCAGCAGTTCGAGCGCACCCGCTATTCGGGTCTGGCCAACCGCATCCTGCGCCTGAACATGAAGGTCGAGACCACCCGCGCGATGGCGTCGGCAATGGTCCAGATCCTGGCCGCGATCGCGCTGGCCGGGATCGTCTGGGTGGCCACCCGCGAAGCGCTGGTAGGCCAGCTCAACCCCGGCGAATTCGTCAAGCTGATGACCGCGATGATGGGCATCATTCCGTCGCTGCGCCGGATCACCAATGTGCAGAGCGTCATCGGGCGTGGCGTCGCCGCGGCCGAGCGCCTGTTCCAGGTGCTGGACACGGAAGAAGAGCGCGACACCGGCAAGGTGACACTTGGCCGTGCCCGCGGCGAGCTGGAATTCAGGAACGTCGATCTGCGCTACAGCCGCGAGGGCGATGACACGCCGGGCATGGCCCTGCAGGACATCAGCTTCACTGCTCGTCCGGGCACGGTGACCGCGATCGTCGGGCGCTCGGGCAGTGGCAAGACCAGCCTGGTGCGCTTGGTACCGCGCTTCTATGAACCCAGTGCAGGCCGGATCACCTTGGATGGGGTGCCGCTGGACGACTATCGCCTGGCCGACCTGCGCCGGCAGATCGCCTTGGTCGGGCAGCGGGTGATGCTGTTTGACGACACCGTGGCAGCCAACATCGCCTACGCCGCCGAAGCCGGCCCCGACGCGCTGGAGCAGGCTGCCAAGGATGCCAACGCGCTGGAGTTCATCGAGCGCCTGCCGCAGGGCATGGAGACGCCGATCGGTGAGAACGGCTCGCTGCTCTCCGGCGGCCAGCGCCAGCGCCTGGCGATCGCCCGCGCCATCCTGCGCGATGCCCCGATCCTGATCCTGGACGAGGCCACGGCGGCGCTGGATACCGAATCCGAGCGGCTGGTGCAGGACGCGCTCAACCGCCTGATGCCGGACCGGACCACCCTGGTGATCGCCCATCGCCTGTCCACTATCGAACACGCCGACCAGGTGCTGGTGCTCGACCACGGCCGGCTGGTGGAGCAGGGCACCCACGCCGAGCTGCTCACCCGCGGCGGCCTCTACGCCCACCTGCACAACATGCAGTTCCGCGAGTCCCCCGAATGAACATGGCGTTTGGCGCCAACGCGGACGGCCTGCCCACACCCGTAGGAGCGCGCCACGCGCGCGAAGCCGCGTGAATCATGGCCCGTAAACCCCCCGCCTGGTGGTTCGACGGCGCCCGCGTCCCTCTCGCCGCCCGCGCCCTGTCCCACGTCTATGCCGGTGCCGTGTCCACCCGCCGCTGGCTCTACGACAAGCGCCTGCGCCGCAGCGCCGGCATCGATGTCCCGGTGATCGTGGTCGGCAACCTGATCGCTGGCGGCAGCGGCAAGACTCCGCTGGCCATCGCACTGGTGGAGCGCCTGCGCGCCGCGGGCTTTACCCCGGGCGTGGCCAGTCGTGGCTACGGGCGTGAGGACGAAAAGCGCGCGCGCTGGGTGGAGGCGGATACTGATCCACGCCTCGGCGGTGACGAGCCGGTGCTCATTGCCTATCGCACCGGGGCAAAGGTGCGCGTGGACCGCAATCGCGTTGCCGCCGCCCGCGCACTGGCGAAAGCGGGCTGCGACGTGGTGGTGTGCGATGACGGCCTGCAGCATTACCGTCTGCGCCGGGATATCGAGATTGAAGTGATCGATGGCCGCCGCCGCTATGGCAATGGCCGCCTGATCCCTGCAGGCCCGCTGCGCGAACGCCCCGAGCGCAGCAGCAGCTTTGATTTCCGTGTGGTCAACGGCGGCGGGGAGGGCGTGGACCAGCCGGGCTTTGGCGAATGGCCAATGCGCCTGCAGACCAGCCGGGTCCAGCCGCTGTACGGCGGGCGTCCGCTGCCGCTGTCCATGTTCGCCAACAGCCGGGTGCATGCGGTGGCCGGCATCGGCGATCCGGAGCGCTTCTTCGCCACCCTGCGGGCGCAGGGCATTGCGGTGGTGCCACATGCGTTCCCCGACCACCATCGCTACATCGCCGCCGACCTGCAGTTCGGCAGCGACCTGCCGGTGCTGATGACCGAGAAGGACGCGGTCAAGTGCCGCGGCTTTGCCGCCGATCGCCACTACAGCGTGCCCATCACCGCCGAGCTGCCCGAGGCATTCTGGATCGCCCTCCTCGACCGCCTCACAAGCCCGTCCCGCACGCCATGACCACAACGCCCGATTTCGTCGTCGCCATCCCCGCGCGCTTCGCCTCCACCCGCCTGCCCGGAAAGCCCCTGCAGCTGATCGCCGGCGAGCCGATGATCCTGCACGTTGCCCGTCGGGCACTGGCCGCCGGCGCGCGGGAAGTCTGGGTCGCGGCCGACGATGCGCGCATCGCCACGGTGCTGGAGGACAGCGGCGTGCACGTGGCCATGACCGCCGGCAGCCACCAGTCCGGTACCGATCGCCTGGCCGAGTGCGCTGACATCGCCGGATGGAGCGATGACGTGGTGGTGGTGAACCTGCAGGGCGATGAACCTTTCGCCCCGGCCGCCGGTATCCAGGCCGTCGCAGCCATCCTGGTCGAGTCCGGCGCGCCGATGGCCACCCTCGCCACCCCGGTGGAAAGCGCAGAAGCCCTGTTCGACCCCAACGCAGTGAAGCTGGTGCGCGCCGCCAGCGGTGACGCCATGTACTTCAGCCGCGCGCCGCTGCCGTGGGCGCGCGATGCCTTTGCCAGCGACCGCAGCCGGCTGCCCGACGGCGGACCGTGGCTGCGCCACATCGGCATCTACGCCTATCGCGCCGGGTTCCTGCGCACATTCGCAGCGATGGCGCCGGGCCGGCTGGAGCAGCTGGAGGCGCTGGAGCAGCTGCGCGTGCTGGAAGCCGGATATCGCATTGCGGTTGGTGTTACCCCCGAACCCTTTCCCCCGGGCGTGGATACGCCCGCTGACCTGGAGCGCGCACGCAAGCGCATGGAGCAAAAAGAATGACCCGACCCGTGAACCTGCTGGTGGTGTGCCTGGGCAACATCTGCCGCTCGCCGATGGCCGAAGGCGCGCTGCGCGCCCGTCTGGACGAGGCGGGACTGGGCCACGTGCGGGTGGATTCGGCCGGCACCAGCGATTGGCACGTGGGCAAGCCGCCCGACAGCCGCTCCATCGCTACCGCGGCGCGGCATGGCGTGGACATTTCCGGCCAGCGGGCACGCCAGCTCCACGAAGACGATTACCGGCGCTTTGACTGGGTGCTGTGCGCCGATCTGCAGAACCTTGCCGATGTGCAGGCCCGCAGGCCAGAGGACGCCAGCGCGCAGATCGACCTCCTGACCCGCTGGGCCGGCGTGCATGCCGATGTGGATGAGGGAGCGATCCCGGATCCGTATACCGGCGGGCGTGACGAGTTCGAACACGTCTGGAAAATGGTGGACGCGGTAGCCGAAGCGGTCGTTGCACGCCTTCACACCGGTATTGACGCATAATCTGGCGCTCGCCCGTTTCGCCCCGTTCCCATGGATGCACAGGTCGCTCCCGAGTTTCCGGACTCCATTGAATGGCTCAACCTTGCCGGGCCGCTGCGCATGTCGCAGCTGCGCGGAAAGGTCTGCGCCCTTGCGTTCGTCAACGCAGGCTCGGCCTGGTCCATCCAGCGGCTGAAAGACCTGGTGACCCTGCTCGGGCGCCATCGCGAGGGACTCAACGTGGTGGCCGTGCACGTGCCGCGCTTCGAGCACGAGCGCGAGGGGCGCCGGGTGGCCAAGCGGCTGCGCAGGTATGGCTTCGAGTTCCCGCTGGGGCACGATCCCGACTGGACCCTGTGGCAGCACTACGATGTGCAGGCCTGGCCGACGGTGGTTCTGGTTGACGGTAATGGCGTGGTCTCCGGCCGGGTGGTCGGCGATGGTCCGCTGCGCGAGTTGGACGCCCAGGTGGCGGATCTGGTGCGCGCGCTGGTGCCGCAGTCAATCAACCCCGAACCGATCGAACTGCGGCGGGGCGGCGAGCCGCCGTTGCCGCTGCGCTTCCCCATGGGCCTGGCCCTGGCCGGCAACTATCTCTACGTGGCCGACAGCGCCCACCACCGCGTGCTGGAGTGCGACCAGAGCGGACGCATCCTGCGTCAGTTCGGCAGCGGCGGAGTGGGCTTCATCGACGGACCGATGGAGCTGGCCGCGTTCAACCAGCCGCAGGGCATCGCGGTGGAGCGCGACCTGCTGTACGTGGCCGACGCGGGCAACCACGCGGTGCGCCGGGTGCAGCTGCGTACCGGTGATATCGACACCGTGCTCGGCGCCGGTCGGCCCGGTACGCCGGCCGACGGCACCGTGGCCAATCCGCGTGACACGGTCATGGATCGGCCCACCGGCGTGGCTCTGGCCGCTGGCTGCCTTTACGTGTGCAGCAGCGGCGACAACCGGGTGTGGGCCTATGGGCTGGGCGATCACTCGCTGCGCTGCCTGGCGGGCTCCGGCCGCCTGGAAGTGACTGACGGCGTGGGCGCGGAAGCGGCGTTCGCAGAGCCCACCGGGCTCGCGGCCGTGCAGCAGACGGTCTATGTGTGCGATGCAGCCGGCTCGGCGGTGCGCAGCGTCAACGCACGCAGTGGCCAGGTGCAGACGGTGATGGGCCGCAGCGCATGGGAGTTCGGCAGCCAGGACGGCCGGCGCAGTGAAGCCCGGTTGCAGCAGCCGCAGGCGATTGCCCTGGATCCTGATTCGCCGCGGCTGTGGATTGCGGATTCGGGCAACGACCAGCTGCGCTGCCTGCGCCTGGGCGGCGGCGAGGTCTCCACCTTTGCGCTGCCGCGTCCGCTGCACGGCCCAGCCGGGCTGGCGGTGGGTTCCGGAGTGGTCTGGATCGCCGATACCGATGCGCACGCCGTGCTGCGTCTGGACACTTCTACCGGGGATCTGCACCACATCCCCCTCGGCGAATGAGCCCGGGCGGGGACAGCGTGCCCGGTCCGGCGCCGGAAGCGTTTGACGGCAAGGCCTACGTGGCCGGCTTGCCCAATGCGCCCGGCGTGTACCGCATGCTCGCCGCCGATGGCGGGGTGCTGTACGTGGGCAAGGCCGGCTCGCTGCGCAAGCGGGTGGCCAGCTATTTCAGCGCCTCGCCCAAGTCGGCGAGGATCATGTCCATGCTGGCCCAGGTGGCGAGCATGGAGGTCACGGTCACCCGTACCGAGATCGAGGCGCTGCTGCTCGAGAACCAGCTGATCAAGTCGCTCAAGCCGCGTTACAACGTGATGCTGCGTGACGACAAGAGCTATCCCTACGTGTTGCTGACCGGAGACGAATGGCCCCGTCTCGCCTTCCACCGCGGCCCGCGCAGCACCCCTGGCCGCTATTTCGGCCCGTATCCCAATGCGGGCACGGTGCGCGACACGCTCAACCTGATGCACAAGCTGTTCCGCCTGCGCAGCTGCGAGGACAGCGTGTTCCGCAACCGTTCGCGGCCGTGCCTGCAATATCAGATCGGCCGCTGCAGCGCGCCCTGCGTGGGCCTGGCGCCGGCGGAGGAATATGCCGATGCGGTGCACCGGGTCACCCTGTTCCTGGACGGTCGCAGCGACGAGTTGACCAACGAGCTGAGCACGGCGATGGAACGGGCCAGCGCGGATCTGGACTTCGAGCTCGCCGCCCGGCTGCGTGACCAGGTTGCCGCGATCCGCAGCCTGCAGTCGCGCCAGTATGTGGACGGGCACGTGGCCGATCTGGACGTATTGGCCTGCGCCATGCGCGGCAGCGAGGCCTGCGTGCTGCTGCTGGCGTTTCGTGACGGACGCAACCTGGGGACGCGGGCGTTCTATCCGCAGACCCGCGGCAGCGAGGACGCGGCCGAAGTGCTGTCCGCGTTCGTATCGCAGTACTACGCCGCACAGCCGCCGCCGCCCGAGATCGTGCTGGATCGCCCGATCGAGGAGGGCGAGCTGCTGGAGCAGGCGTTCTCGGAATCGGCCGGGCGCCGGGTGCGCATCCGCTCCAGCGTGCGCGGCGACCGCGCCGGCTATCTGGACCTGGCGCGGCGCAACGCCGAACTGTCGCTGGCCGTGCGGGTGGACAGCCAGTCCGCCCAGCAGGCACGGCTGGAAGGGCTGCGTGAGCTGCTCGGCATGGACGAACCGCCGCAGCGGATCGAGTGCTTCGATATCAGCCACACCATGGGCGAGGCCACGGTGGCCTCCTGCGTTGTATTCGATGGTGAAGGTCCGGTGCGTGGGCAATACCGCCGCTACAACATCACCGGCGTGATTCCGGGCGACGACTACGCGGCCATGGGCCAGGCGCTGATGCGCCGCTTCCGGCGTGCGGCCGAGGCGGGCGGAGTGGTGCCCGACGTGCTGCTGATCGACGGTGGGGCAGGTCAGGTGCGTCAGGCGAACGAGGTGCTGGCGGAGCTCGGCGTGGCGGACGTGATCGTGGTCGGCGTGGCCAAGGGCCCGGAGCGGCGCGCAGGTCATGAAACTCTGCTGCTGCCGGACGGGCGTGAGCTGCGTCCGGGACCGGCCGCGCCCGGCCTGCAGCTGATCCAGCAGGTCCGCGACGAGGCGCACCGGTTTGCCATCACCGGCCATCGTGGCCGCCGCCAGAAGGCGCGCAGCGTCAGCCGGTTGGAGGATATTCCCGGGATCGGCCCGCGCCGGCGCGGCAATCTGCTGCGCCACTTCGGCGGCCTGGTTGGCCTGCGCGCCGCGGGCGTGGAAGAGATCGCCCACGTGGAAGGGATCAGCAACGCCCTGGCCAAGCGCATCCATGCCAGCCTGCACGGGATTGAGTCGCAGGACGGGTCCTGATTCGCACTCTGTCGCAGCAACTCCACTGCCCACCCCGTAGAATGGCCGCGTGCAAATGAAGCTCACTATCCCCACCTGGCTGACCCTGCTGCGGATGATGATGATCCCGCTGCTGGTGCTGGTCTTCTATCTGCCCTTCAGTTGGACCAATCTGGCTGCTGCGGCGATCTTTGCCGTGGCGGCGATCACCGACTGGCTGGACGGCTGGATCGCGCGCCGCTTCAACCAGTTTTCGGCCTTTGGCGCCTTCCTCGATCCGGTGGCCGACAAGCTGATGGTGGCGGTGGCCCTGTTCCTGATCGTGCAGGCGCATCCAACGCCGTGGATGGCATTCTGGGCGGCGGTGATCGTCGGCCGCGAGATCGCGGTTTCGGCGCTGCGCGAGTGGATGGCCGAACTGGGTCAGCGGGCTACCGTGCGGGTGGCGATGATCGGCAAGATCAAGACCGTAGTGCAGATGGTGGCCATCCTGTGCCTGCTGTACGCGGTCACCCCGAAGAGCCGGCCCGAGGCGCTCAAGCCGTGGTGGAACGACATGGTGTTCCTGCTTGGCGACTGGCTGCTGGCTGGCGCTGCGGTACTGACCTTGTGGTCCGGGTTGATGTATCTGCGTGCGGCGTGGCCCGTGCTGCGGGGACCGGATGGAAACGGTTGACATACATTTCTGAACCCGTAAAATAACGGGTTCAACGCGGGAATAGCTCAGTTGGTAGAGCGCAACCTTGCCAAGGTTGAGGTCGCGAGTTCGAGTCTCGTTTCCCGCTCCAGATTTGATCCGACGAAACCCCGTACGCGGGGTTTCGTCGCGTCGGGCGCTTGAAATTGGCGCCCACCTGCGCCAACTTTAACGGCGTTACGTCACCGGCCTGGTGGCAGAGTGGTCATGCAGCGGACTGCAAATCCGCGTACGCCGGTTCGATTCCGACCCAGGCCTCCATATTGAGCAAGCAAAAGGCCCGCTTTGGCGGGCCTTTTTGCGTGTTGCTTTGCGTTGAGCTGACAAGCCGTGCGCCAAAAAAACGTGGCTAGGCGGAACGACTGGTGCCCGGAGCGGGGGTCGAACCCGCATGGTGTTGCCACCGAGGGATTTTAAGTCCCTTGCGTATACCAGTTTCGCCACCCGGGCCGGCAACGCAGTAGCGTGCCTGAGAGTGGCCTGTGTGGAAAGCCCGGGAGGCCGAGTGGCGCGGGCGGATCAGCCGAAAGTAGCGACGATTTCGAACTTGCCGTCATCATTCTCCGCTTCAACGCTGGCGGGCAGGCCGTGGTACAGGCTTCTGGCATCGGCCATGATCGTGGCGATCTCCAGGCCCTTGGCCCGTTCGGGGAACCAGAAAACAGGATTGCCGGCGTCCAGAAGTTGCCAGCCGCCATATGACTTGACCAGTTGCAGGGTGGCCGTATTCATGGGCGCGCTCCATGCGGTGAGGAGGGCGCCCCGGCCCAGCTGACGACTTGCTCATGGTCGCGGCCAAATCCTTTGCAGAGCGGCATCCGTTGCCTTGTGCATGACCGTGCTGCCGGGGCACGGCCAGAATGGCTTTTCTGCGGACCAAAGGCAGTCGGCTAGGTTCCCGACACCGGGTAGGAAAAGTCTGACCCCAGCATCTTTCCGGATTGCCGAACACAGCTGGGGATCAGTTCGCCACTTCGCCGCTGTCCTGCTCTGCCAGGAAGCGGTCCAGGTAGTGCGCCGCCTTCGCGCTCTGTTCGCAGATGCGGTGCAGCACGCTGCCGTACTCCAGTACCACCACCATGCGCCGGGGCACGATATCGCCGCTGGAGCCGGCCCGCAGTACCGCGGCCTTGAAGCTCTGGTAGACCTCCTCGAGCACCGCTGCCAGGGCGGCGGACGGTCGCTGCGACTGATCTGGTGAAGGCGCCTCGATCTCCTGCAGCAAGCGCGCGGCGGTCTCGCGCAGCCGGTCCAGGCTGGCCGCCGCCTCATCCACCTCCAGGTGGGCGTGCGGACGCAGCCGGGCCAGCTCCGGCGCAAGCTCGGCCAGGTTCATGTGGTACTGGGACACGCGCAAGGCGTTCGGGAGGCGGGCTTCAAGCGCCGGATCGCGGATCTGGCCGTGGATGCGGGCGGCATATTCCCCCACTTCGGCCTGCAGAGATTCGATCACCCGCCTCCCGGCTTCCAGCTGTGATCCACGCCCGCGGGGTGCCTCCAGCGCCGAGCGGCAATATCCGAGCGCCAATGCCTCCATGCGCCGCAGCTCCATGCCCAGTGCGTCCATGGCCAGCGCGGGGGTCACCAGCAGGTTGGTATCCAGATGACGGGTCCGCGCCTGGTCTTCCTCGGCGCTGCGGAAACGGCGTTCGAGGAAGGTGACGAAACGCGGGGTGAGTGGCCACATCACGCCCACGCCGAGCAGTTTGGTCAGGGTGTGGAACAGGGCCAGGGCCAGTGCGATATGTGGCTCGTTCACCAGCAGCCCGACCATCGCCTGGGCCAGCCACAGCAGGGCCGGCAGCAGGGCCAGGGCCACGGTGGCGGTAACGACGTTGAAGGTCACGTGTGCGGCCGCCACGCGCTTGGCCGGCGAGGTGGCGCCAATGGCGGCCAGCACTGCGGTGGAGGTGGTGCCTACGTTGGCGCCGACGATCATGGCGGCGGCGGCTTCGATTGGCATCATCCCGCCCGCTGCCGCGGTGAGGGTGATCGCCAGCGTGGCGCTGGAGGACTGGGTCAGCAGGGTCACCACCATCCCCGACAGCACGAACGCAGCCATGCCCAGGAGCCCGCCCTGCACCTGCTCGTGCAGGGCGAACCCCGGGCCGAGCCCGGCGAAGGCTTCGCGCAGCACATCGATGCCCAGGAAGAACAGCCCGAACCCGGCCGCGGCCTGGCCCAGTGCGCCCCAGCGCGAATTGCGCGAGAGCGCCCATGCGACCGCGCCCACGCCGATGGCCGGCAGGGCGATAACCCGCAGGTTGAGGTTGAAGCCGGCCAGGGCCACCAGCCATGACGTCAGGGTGGTGCCGAGGTTGGCTCCATACACGAGGCCGATCGCCTGGCCGAGGCTGAGCAGCCCGGCGTTGACGAAGCCGATGGTGGCGAAGATCACCGCGCTGGAGGATTGCACTCCGGTAGTGATCAGCAGGCCCGAGCCCAGCGCACGCAGGCGGCTGCGGGTAGCGCCGGCCAGGATGGTGCGCAGCCCGCCACCCGCCGAAGCGGTGAGACCGTCGGTCATCAGGCGCATGCCCAGCAGGAACAGGCCGATGCCGCCGATCAGGTTGAACAGTCCATTACCCATAACTCCCGATTATCGCAGCTGGCGACGTCAAACCCCGACCACGGGTGCCGCGTTAGACTTGGCTCGAATCCGCTGTGTGGGACATTGATGAGTCGCTATTTCGCGTGGTGGGCAAGCATTGCGCTGGCGCTGCTGTCGGCGGTACTGGCGCTGACCTGGCAGCAGCAGTGGTGGTGGGGCATGGCCGTGTTTGGCGCGCTGGCTGTGGTCGGGGTGGTGGATCTGACCCAGCGGCGCAGCACCCTGAGGCGCAATTACCCGCTGCTGGCCCATTTCCGCTACGGACTGGAATCCATCGGCCCGGAGATGCGCCAGTACCTGATCGAGGACGACACCGCCGAGGTGCCGTTCTCGCGCCAGCAGCGGGCGCTGGTGTACCAGCGGTCGAAGTCGGTGAGCGATGTGCGTCCGTTCGGGACCCAGCACGATGTGTATGCGTCGGACTTCGAGTGGATCAACCATTCGCTGGCTTCGGTGGACATCGAATCGCATGATTTCCGCATCGTGATCGGTCCGGACTGCGAACAGCCGTACTCGGCCAGCGTGTTCAATATCTCGGCGATGAGCTTCGGCGCGCTGTCGGCCAACGCCATCCTGGCCCTCAATGCCGGGGCACGCGCGGGCGGCTTTTATCACGACACCGGCGAGGGATCGATCTCGCGCTATCACCGCGAGCACGGCGGCGACCTGGTGTGGGAGATCGGTTCGGGTTACTTCGGCTGCCGCGACGAGTTCGGCAGCTTCAACGAGGAGCGCTTCATCGCCAATGCCTGCGACCCGCAGGTGAAGATGATCGAACTCAAGCTCTCGCAGGGGGCCAAACCGGGCAAGGGCGGACTGCTGCCCGGGGCCAAGGTCACGCTGGAGATCGCCGCCGCGCGCGGTATTCCGGTGGGCGTTGACTGCGAGTCGCCCTCGCGCCATTCGGCGTTCTCGACGCCGGTGGAGCTGCTGCAGTTCCTCGCCCGGCTGCGCGCGCTGTCAGGCGGCAAGCCGGTGGGCTTCAAATTGGCGATCGGTCACCCGTGGGAGTGGTTCGGCATCGCCAAGGCCATGCTCGAGACCGGCCTGCTGCCGGATTTCATCGTGGTGGACGGATCGGAAGGCGGTACGGGTGCCGCGCCGGCGGAGTTCATCGATCATGTGGGGGTGCCGCTGCAGGAAGCGCTGATGCTGGTGCACAACACCCTGGTGGGACTGGACCTGCGCGAACGGATTCGTATCGGCGCGGCCGGACGCATCACCAGCGCGTTCGACCTGGCGCGCACCATCGCCCTGGGCGCGGACTGGTGCAATTCCGGGCGCGGCTTCATGTTTGCCCTGGGCTGCATCCAGGCCCAGAGCTGTCACAACGATCTGTGTCCCACCGGCGTGGCCACCCAGGATCCGTCGCGCTGGAAGCATCTGGACGTGGCGGACAAGGCGCTGCGGGTGCAGCGGTTCCACGACAACACCCTGATCGCGCTGCGTGATCTGATCGGGGCAGCAGGGCTGGTGCATCCGCAGCAGCTGGGTCCCGAGCACATCCTGCGGCGCGAGTCCCCGACCAGGATCCGTTCGCTGGGCGCGATGTATCGCTTCCTCGAGCCGGGCGAGCTGATCCACGGTGCGCCGGAGCACACCGTGTTCAAGGCCTTTTGGGCGGATGCGCGCAGCGACTCCTTCGAGCCGCCCGAGCGCATGCGGCGGATGCGCGAGACCAAGAGCCGCTGAGCGGGCTCAGTCGATCAGTTCAAGCACGCGCTCGGGAGGACGGCCGATCACGGCGCGATCGCCGCGGACCAGGATCGGACGCTCGATCAGCCGCGGATGCGCGGCCATGGCCTGGATGATTGCCGTGTCATCCAGCGCGGGATCGGCCAGGCCGAGGCTGGCATACTCCTCTTCGCCCCGACGCAGCAGTTCACGCGGGCCGATGCCCAGCTTGCGCAGCAGTTCGCCAAGTGCGTCGGCATCCGGCGGGGTGTCGAGGTAGCGGACGATCACCGGCTCGATGCCACGCCTGTTGAGAAGTTCAAGCGCGCTACGGGACTTCGAGCAGCGCGGGTTGTGGTACAGCACGTATCCGGTCATGCCGACTCCGGCAAAGGGGGGTTCCCCATCGTGCCGCGGCATGCAAGCCGCGGCAATGCCGTTCAGGACTCGAGCAGCTGGCGGATCCTGCTGGCGTCGTGGTCAAGCAGCTGCAGACGTTCCTGGCCGTGTTCACACAGCAGCATGAACACCACGTCCAGAAGCTGCTGCAGTGCGGCCTGGTAGAGCAGCGGCTCCACGTGCCTGCGTTCGTCGTGGCCCGAGACCACCAGATTCAGATCGGCGTGCGCGCGCAGGGGGTTGGGCGTGTTGCGGGTAACGCTGACCACCTTGCCCACGCGGGTTCGGAACAGGCGGCTGAGCTCGGTCAGCACCGTGCGCCGCCCGTGTTCGGAAAAGACCATCATCACGTCTTCCCGGCTGGCATTGGCCAGGCTGGTGGGCATCAGTACCGGATCGAAGTGGTAGACCGCGAGAATTCCCAGCTGGGCCAGGCGCAAGGTGAAGGCGCGGGCCACGATGCCGTCCTGGCCCAGGCCGATCACGAAGACCGTGCGCGCTCCGCGGATCGCATCGACTACGGCCTCGAGCCGCGCCCTGGGATTCAGCAGCCTGGTCTCGCGCACCGCGTCGGTCTTGGCCTGCCACAGCAGCTCATCCATGGCGGCTCCGTCATCCAGAGCCGCGGGGATCGGCGTGCCGTTGTCGCCGTTGTTGCGCACAAGGTCCTGGCCGATGGCGTACTTCAGGTCCGGATAGCCCTTGAAGCCGAGCTTCTGGCTGAACTTCACCACGCTCGACTGGCTGATTTCCAGGGCGTTTGCGAGCTGCTGAGAGGAGTAGTCGCGCAGCAGGTGGGCGTTTTCGAGGATGAAATCCGCGATGCGCCGTTCGATTGCCGACATCTGGTCCCGCTGGGCGCGGATCTTCAGCAGCGACGGCATGACAGTACTCCGCTCAGGGGGCCAACGGTTCAAGCCCGCGGATCTCGCGGATGCCCAGTCCCGGCGCATCGCTGATGGAGATCTCCGACTCGTTGAAAACCACCCCACCGTCGACCGGGTCGAACGCGCACAGCGAAGGTCCGTCCAGGTCCACCTTGCGGATGATGTCCGACTTGGCCACCGCCAGGTGAACCGCCGCGGCCACGCTGATGCTGGTCTCGATCATGCAGCCGATCATGCACTCCACGTCATACAGGGCGGCGATATCGGCAACCCGGATGGCATTGGAAATACCGCCGGTCTTCATCAGCTTGATATTGATGATGTCGGCGGCCTGCTGGCGCAGTAGCTCGATCACCTCGGACGGGCCGAACACGCTCTCGTCGGCCATGATCGGTGTGTGCACCCGCTCGGTGACGAACTTCAGCCCGGCAACGTCGCGCGCCTTCACCGGTTGCTCCACCAGTTCCAGCTCCACGCCCGCGTCCTCCAGCGTGCGGATGGCGTACACCGCCTGTTTTGCGGTCCAGCCCTGGTTCGCGTCCAGCCGCAGCAGCGCACGGCCCTCGACCGCGGCGTAGATCGCCTTGACCCGCTCCAGGTCAACGTTGATCTCCTTGCCCACCTTGATCTTCAGCGATTCGAAGCCGCGGTCCACCGCTGACAGCGAGTCGGCCACCATCTTGTCGATGTAGTCCACGCTGATGGTCAGGTCGGTGGTGATGGCAGGGTCGCCGCCGCCAAGCATGCGGTAGAGCGGAGCACCGTACAGCTGCGCCCACAGGTCGTAGACGGCGATCTCCACCGCGGCCTTGGCGCTGGTGTTGCGCTCGGCGGAGGTGTGGATCAGCTGCAGGATCGCGTTGAGCTCGGCCACGTCCATGCCGATCAGGCGCGGGCCGATGATCTTTCGGATCACCTCGATGATCGACCCGTGGGTATCGCCGGTGATCACCGCCGTGGCGGGTGCCTCGCCGTAGCCGACGTTGCCGGTGTCGGTGTGGATGCTGACGATGATGTCTTCCACCATATCGACGGTGCGCAGGGCGGTCTTGAACGGGGTCTTGAGCGGGACCCGGAGCATGCCGAGCCGTACTTCAGTGATTTTCATGGGTGTGGCGGCTTCCGCGGCTCAGGGCCGGATACGCTGGATATTGGTGATGCGATCGGTGGTGCGGGTGCTGGCGTTGGACATCATCGGCAGTACCGGTGTCACCACCACGCCGTTGAGCCGCAGCCGGACCAGTTCGCCGTCCGGATCGGGCAGCCAGCTCATGCCGGCGGTGTCGTGGATGGCCACGGGCTCGCCGTCCACGTGGCCGATGATCATCATCACGTGGCCGGGGATGAACACCAGATCGCCTGGGCGTGCTTGGGCCAGCGCGTCCATCCGTGCCTGGTGATCGTCTTCGGCCGAGAAGGCGAGGCGGTTGAGCGCGGGGGTGATGGACTGCCGGCTGGTGTTGCGCGGCAGCAGCACGCCGAAGCTGCGATAGATTTCGGAGACGAAGCCGCTGCAGTCGCGGGTGTCGTAGGAATGGCCCCAGCCATAGCGCTCGCCCAGGAACTTGAACGACTGGCGGATCAGGTTGGCTTCGG
This sequence comes from Luteimonas sp. A478, assembly GCF_054052025.1. NCBI lineage: Bacteria > Pseudomonadati > Pseudomonadota > Gammaproteobacteria > Lysobacterales > Lysobacteraceae > Luteimonas > Luteimonas yangxiaopingae. The sequence goes on from NZ_JBSVRF010000004.1 coordinate 21,601, forward strand.
TCAGCGGCAGGTAATCATCGGCGACGTCGGCCGAGCGCGGCAGCAGCGCCGGCTCGAATGACAGCGTGCCGTCATCGCCGCGCACCGGCAGCTGGATCACGTGGTGGGCCGAGGCCAGCTGGCCGTTGATGACTTCCAGCGGCGACCGGTCCTGCAGCACCGGTACGCGCAGGCCCATTTCCAGCTGCACCTGCGAGACGTGCGGATTTTCCGGGGTGTACACGGTGTGCGCCGTGGCGCCGGTCACGACGAGGAACGGCTCGGCACGGCCCCAGGCGAAGATCTCCTCGCGGTCGCCTTCGGCCACATGCTGGCGCTTGATCCAGGCGGCATAGCGCTGGCTGACCACGAACAGCCATTCGCCGTCGGCGCTCTGGTGGGTGATCACCAGCGGGTCACCGGGGAACAGGGCGCTTTCCTGGAAGCGGTCGATATCGCTGTCACCAGGCGAATGGAACACCCGGAGCGGGGTAGGGAAGGCGCGCAGGTCCGCACGCTGCACGGCCATGCCGTAGCGGATGGCCTGGTCGGCGGGAATGGCATCCAGGGCGAGGTTGGCTTCGATCCGGGCCAGCATATCCGCGCCCACCTGCTGCCCCTGCTCATCAAACAGGTCGCGGCTGGGCATGGAGGAAAGGTCTTCGATCCAGGCGCTGACCTGCTCGCTCGACAGGCGCGCCGGCAGCGTTTCCAGATCAAAGATGGAAGGCTCTTCGGCCACCATCCGTGCGTTCTGCTGCGTGATCTGCGCAGGGGTAAGGATCACCCTGTCGGCATCGGGCAGCGCGTTGATCCAGTAATCCGGTGAGAGCTGGGCTTCGGTCAGACCCGGGACGGCGAAGGGCGGCGTGGAGGCCGTTGGCCCGCGCGCTGACAGCGTTCCGGGCAACGTGAGCACCAGGCCCAGGAGCAAAACCGCAAGGCGCATGGGTTCCTTCCAATAGTGGGATGTTGCCCCATCATGGAATACATCATTCATCAAAAGCAACAATCGAGAATAAATTATTGACGAGACTCTGACGGCCATGTTACACAGCTCTGACAGTTTCCCTGGGGAGGAGAGAACTGCAGTGAGCAGGGCGAGTGTCACAGCCATCAGCATGTCAACGGATCCGGGCCAACAGCCCGGCCGATCCCCCGATCAATACAACGACCGATCCAGGTGGCTCCCGCTGCCACAGGGCGCGGATGGATTCGCCCGATCGACCAACTACCCCGAATATCTGTACCGGAGAGCATCCAAATGAAGGCCAGTCGTATCAACCTCCGCCGAGCTGCCTTGAGCCTCGCCCTGGGCGCGTGCCTGACCGCCGTGGTACCCGTGGTTGTGGCGCAGCAGGTCACCGGCGCCGTGGCCGGCCGTGCCACCACCGGCGACCAGATCGTGGTCAACAACCCGGCTACCGGGCTGACACGCACGTCAACCGTCGGCGCCGATGGCAACTATCGCCTTGGCCAGCTGCCGGTCGGTGATTACACATTGAGCGTTCGCCGCGATGGCCAGCCGCTGGGTGAGCCGGTGCAGGTCAACGTATCGCTGGGCGGCACCACCACCGTCAACCTCGGGTCGCAGGGCGGCATCGCCGACCTCTCCGCGGTGCAGGTGGTCGGCAACCGCGTGGTGAACCGGGTCGACGTGCACTCCACGGAATCGGCCACCAACATCACCCGCGAGGAGTGGGCGCGCCTGCCCGTGGAGCAGAGCCTGAGTTCGGTGGCGATGCTGGCGCCGGGCGTGGTCGGAGGCAACTCGAGCTTCGGCGGGATCTCGTTCGGCGGCGCGTCGGTGGCTGAAAACTCGGTCTTCATCAACGGACTGAACGTCACTGACTTCTACACGCGGCGCAGCTTTTCGACCGCGCCGTTCGGGTTCTTCCAGGAATACCAGGTCAAGACCGGCGGTTATTCGGTCGAGTTCGGCCGTGCCACCGGCGGCGTGATCAACGCGGTGTCGCGCTCGGGCAGCAACGAGTTCGAAGGCGGCGTGGAGGTGACATTCGAGCCGAATGCGTGGAAGACCTCAGGCCAGGACCGCATCATCACCGGCGAGAACTCCGACGGCACCACGTCCACCGCGACCTACCGCGGCAGCCGCGACCGCGCCAGCTTCACCAAGGCGAATGTGTGGGCTTCCGGACCGATTGTCCGCGACAGGCTGTTCCTGTTCGCCATGTACGAGCAGCGCGACAACGACTCCAAGTACACCAGCAGCACCGGCTCCACCTGGTACAACAGCGGTTCCGACAACGGCTTCTGGGGCGCCAAGATGGACTGGCGCATCAGCGACAACCACCTGCTGGAACTGCTGGCGTTTTCCGACGAGGGCGACAGCGAGCTGACGACCTACGGCTACAACTGGGACACCGGCGAGCGCACTGATGCCACCGGTACCAGCATCACCGACACCGGCGGCAAGAGCGGGTCGATCGCCTACACGGGCTATTTCGGCGAGAGCTTCGTTGCCAAGGCGATGTATGGCATCAACGAGAGCCAGCAATTCACTTCGTCCCCGGCGGACATCCCCTGCGAAGGCGTGTTCTTCAATTCCAGCTACAGCGACATCTACGACGCGATGGGCAACCCGCCGCTGGGCTGCCACCCCACCGGCGGCACGATTGTGTCCCACGAAGACGAGCGTGAAGTGGGGCGGCTGGACTTCGAATGGACGCTGGGCAACCACCAGCTCCGGTTCGGGCTTGACCACGAGATCATGACCACGGACCGCATCACCTACTACCCCGGCCCCACGGGAATGCAGTACACCGCATATGACCTGGCGCCGGGCTCGGACCTGGGCAACGGTACGGTGGTTCCCCCGGGCATAAACGAGGTCATGTTCGCGCGTCGCCGCCTGGACGGTGGCGTATTTGAAACCACCGCCAGTGCGTACTACATCGAGGACATCTGGAGCGTCACCCCGAACCTGCTGCTCAACCTCGGCGTGCGCCTGGACACCTTCGAGAACAAGACCGCTGCCGGTGACGCCTTCATCAAGATGGATGACCTGTTTTCGCCGCGCCTGGGCTTTTCCTGGGACATGAAGGGCGACGGCAGCACCAAGCTGTTCGGCAACCTGGGCCGCTACTACCTGCCGGTCACCAACAACATCGCCTACACGTTTGCCGGCGGACTCACCGACGAACGCTCGTACTACCAGCTCGATGGCTGGCGCGAGCAGGCCAATCCGGTGACCGGTGGCTCCTACATGCAGCCGATCATCGGCCAGCAGCTCGGGCCGATTGATACCAGTGGCAACGTGGTGGTCAACGATCTGCGGCAGCAGGTCGACAACGACCTGGATGCGGTGTACCAGGACGAGGCCATCCTTGGGTTCCAGACCATGCTCAGCCAGGCCTGGTCGTGGGGCGTCAACGCGACCTACCGGCGGATGAAGAACGCGCTGGACGACGTGCGCATCAACCATACGCCGTGCGGGCCGGTGGGCTACAACCTGTGGCCGATTGCCAACCCGGGCAAGGACCTGACGATCTGGGGTGATTCCAGCATCGGTTGTGATACCGAGGGCTGGATCACCATCGACACCTCGCAGGACGGCTACATCATGGGTGGCAGCGGCAACGTGATCGGCTACTTCGAGCCCAAGCGCACCTACAAGTCGATGGAGCTGCAGCTCGACCGGGCATGGGACGGCAAGTGGGCGCTCAACGCGTCCTACATCTGGTCCAAGTCAGATGGCAACCATGAAGGCCCAGTCAACTCCGACACCAACTACGGTGACACCGGCATGGTCCAGCACTGGGACCACCCGGCCAACAACGAGGCCTATGGAGCGTTGTTCAATGATCGCCGCCACCAGATCAAGCTGCGCGGCAGCTATGCACCCAACGAGCAGTGGTCGTTCGGCGGCATGCTGACCGCCATGTCGGGTGGCCCAATCAACGAGCTGGGCGTGACCTGGCCGGGCGACACGAACTCAGGAGCCAGCTTCGTGAGCGAAGGCCTGGGCGGAGGAACGTTCTGGCACTGCGTGGCGGACTGCTCGGGCACCTGGGAGGAGCGCCAGTACGAGTACGTCGGGCGTGGTTCCGGTGGGCGCCTGCCGTGGACCTACAACCTGGCCGCGAACGTGACCTGGACCCTGCCGGTCGACGGCATCGACCTCAAGGCCAGGCTGTCGGTGTACAACCTGCTCGACAACGATCAGGTGATCAACGTGCGCCAGCGCTACGAGATGGGCCCGGGCGTGACCCGTGGCCTGCACGGCACCGGTACCCGCTGGCAGTCCCCGCGCTACGCGCAGCTGGTGGTGACCTGGAACTTCTGAGTCCAAGCGACGCAGTAACAGGCACCTCCGCCGGCTACGGCCGGCGGGGGTCCTCAATCAAGGAGCAGTTCTGGCTGTGACCCGTCATCTTTCCCTCGTCGCGGCCGCTTTCACGGCCGCGATTTTTTTTGCCCCGGCTGCAGCAAGCGGGCCGATTCCTGAAGTGACCGCCGCGGTGGACGATGTCATTGAGCGCTACGGCCTGCCCGGCATTGCGGTTGGCGTGGTCGTCGATGGCCAGGTGCGACAGATCGAGCTGCGCGGCGAGACCGCCACCGGCAGCGGCGATCCGATCCGCAGCGCTACGCTGTTCAAGGTGGCGTCCAACACCAAGGCCATGACGGCGGCGCTGCTGGCACGGCAGGTGGACGCAGGTCTGCTGGCCTGGGATGACCCGGTCATCAGCCATCTGCCGGACTTCCGCATGTACGAAGACTGGGTAACGCGTGAGATCCAGGTGCGCGACCTGCTGATCCACAACAGCGGCATGGGGCCGGGGGCCGGCGACCTGATGCTGTGGCCGGAGCCCAACCACTTCACCCGCGAGGATGTGATTGCCGGGCTGGCGCATCTCAAACCGCTATGGAGCTTCCGCTCGCGCTACGCCTATGACAACACGTTGTACATCGTGGCCGGCGAGGTGGCTGCCGCTGCAGGTGGTGCGCCGTTCGACGAGCTGTTGCGGCGCGAGGTGTTCGCCCAGCTGGGAATGCAGGGTTGCCGCATCGGCGAGTGGAGGGTGGACGGGGCAGGCAGCGTAGCGGCTCCCCACGCCCGTCGCGATGGCGCCTGGGTGGCGCGTCCGGATGGTGAGGTGGTGACTGATATGCCCATGGCTGCAGCGGGTGGCGTGCGCTGCGGACTGGATGACATGCTGCGCTGGGTGCAGGTCTGGCTGGATCCGGATACCGCCAGCGAGACGGATGGCGGCCCGTGGCTGTCCACAGAGCAGCGCGAGGCGGTCTGGACGGCGCATATGCCGATGCCCATGAGCCAGCGCATGCGCGACTGGAACAGCAGCCACTTCTCCGCCTATGGCTACGGCTGGCGCCTGACCGATGTGGATGGCACCGCCAAGGTCTCGCACACCGGCACGCTGTCGGGGATGTACTCGGCGGTCACCCTGCTGCCGGAGCTGGATGTGGGCTTCGTGATCCTGATCCATTCCAATGCGCGCCAGGCACGCACCGTGCTGGAGCAGACCCTGGCCAAGCACTTCACCGATCCGGGCGCCGGAAGGACGGTGGCGCATTACGCCGAAGCCATGGCGCGCGAGCGGGAGGTAGCGCTGGCTGCTGGCACTGCCGGGCTGCCGGCGGACGCCAGGGCGCCACGCACCGCGGCGGTGGTCGAAGGCATGGCGCAATGGCTTGGCCACTATCGTGACCCGTGGTTCGGCGAGGTCAGCATCTGCGCTGCCGCTGACGGCGTGCGCTTCGAGTCGGCCAAGTCTCCGCGTCTTGCAGGTCCGGTGCATACCGCGGCCGGCCGCCTGCTGGTTGATTTCGACACGCTCGGCGCTGATGCCGATGCGTGGCTGGAGTTCAGCCGCGACGATGGTGGAGTGGCCCGACTGACGATGGCCAAGGTCGATCCGGAAGCGGACTTCAGCTACGACTACGAGGACCTCGGCTTTGTTCGCGAGGGCGAGTGCGCATTGGGGCCAAGCACGGCTGATCGGTGAGCTTTGACCCTTTACAGGGGCCGTGCTACATACGTGTGAATGGGCAAGCGTGCGGTGGGGGATCGCATGCTTCCGTCCAGGGGCAAGGGGAGCAAGGCTTTTACCGCAGGAGCGGTTGAATTGGACATGACGCTGCCGGCACGCCCGTCAATGGGAGTGTGCCCGGCAGAGCGTGTCACCCGCTGTTGTCCGGCTGCCCGTGTCTCTTGATCAGCGGCATTACTTTCACCGGAGAGCACGAATGCATGCGAGTCAGCCGTTCCTGAAACACAGTCATCTTGCCGTTGCGGTATTGCTGGGCCTTGCGCTGCCGGGAATTGCGGCGGCACAGGACTCCGAGGCCGAACAGCCGTCGCAGGCCTCGGCCCAGACTCTCGATACGGTCAGGGTGACCGGATCCCGGATCAAGCGCACCGATGTGGAAGCCGCGCTTCCGGTGACGGTGATCCAGCGGGAACGGATCGAGGCGCAGGGCATCTCCTCGGCCGAGCAACTGCTGAGCTATCTCAACATCGGCGGTAACGGATCGGACAACCTGTCGGCCAACGCCGGTATCGCGCCGGCGGACCTGCGTGGCAACAACGGGGTGTCGGGTGCCAACCTGCGCGGGCAGGGCGCGGACGCCACGCTGGTGCTGCTCAACGGCCGCCGAGTCGCCGCTCACGGACTGCGGGGCACCACGGTTGACCTGAACTCCATTCCCTTCGCAGCGATCGACCGGGTCGAGGTGCTGCGCGACGGCGCCTCGGCGGTGTACGGCACCGATGCGATAGGCGGCGTGATCAACTTCATTACCCGCAATGATTTCTCCGGTGCGCAGATCAGCGGCTTCGTCGACCTGCCCGAGGAGGGCGGCGGCAATATCTACAGCTCCAACCTGCTGGTGGGCGGCGGTGACCTGGACACCCGGGGCTGGAATGCATTTGCCACCATCTCGGTGAAGAAGAACGACATCCTGCGCGGCAACGCCCGCCACTTCTCCAACAGCTTCCAGCCCAGCCGCGGCCTCTCGCCCGATACACGCGGCACGCCGTTCGCCACCATCTTCAACCTGGCCGACTCGATGACCGGGGCGGGCCTGATCGATCCGGACTCCGGGCAGGTCGTGAACGGGGTCAATACCCTGAACCTGCCTGGCGGCCCGGGCTGCGAAGCCGGCGACCCCATGATGGGGCCGTATGACTACCGTCTCTGGGCCACCACGGCGACCAACGTCGCCTCCAAATATGGTTGTTCGTGGGACTACCCGGCCGCGGCGGTGATGCAGCAGCCGCAGGAGAGCGTGCAGTTCATCGGGCGGGCCACCTTCAAGGTGGGCGAGGCGAGTCAGGCATTCGTGGAGTTCATGGGCTCGGACGTGGACGTGAACCGCCAGTTCGAGCCCAACCAGATCTCCTCCAGCGCCACCGCCACGGCCACGTTCAATCCAGGCACCTGGTTCCCGCTCAATGACCTGACCCGGGACACCTACGACATGGTGTACGGGTCGCTTGAAGACTTCTTCGGCCCGGACCAGCTCGAGTACGGCGCGCCGATTGCTTACCGCTGGCGCTGTTACGCCTGCGGACCGCGCGAGGTGCTGACCAACACCAAGGCCTACCGGGTGATGGCGGGCTTTGAAGGCGAGGCCGGGCGCTGGGAGTACAGCGCGGGCCTGTCGCGGGCGTCCAGTGAATCCGAATCACGTCTTGGCAGCGGCTATCACTACGTGGAAGGGCTGCAGCAGGTGCTCGGCAGCGGCCTGCTCAATCCCTTCCTGATGCCGGGACAGCAGCAGAATCCGCAGGGGCTGGCTGCGCTGGAAGCGGCTTCGGCTGCGGGTGTGGTGCTCTATGGCGGCCGCTCCACCGTGACCAGCCTGGACGCCGTGGTCTCCACCAGCTTCTGGAACCTCGCCGGCGGTCCGCTGCAGGTGGCCTTCGGCACGGACCTGCGGCGTGAGCAGTTCGAGTTCAACGGCGACCACCACGAAGTGGAAGCGCGCCCCGCGATCTTCAACGCGCCGTTCGACGCGGCCAATACCCTGCCATCCGTGAGCCGCGACGTGAAGGCGGTGTTCACCGAGATATACCTGCCCCTGCACGACACACTGGAAGTCACCGTGGCCGGCCGCTACGACCACTATGACGGTTTCGGCGGCACCACCAACCCGAAGGTTTCCTTCATGTGGAAACCGATCGGCGCGGTGGCCTTCCGCGGCGCGTACAGCACCGGCTTCAAGGCGCCGGAGTTCAGCAAGCTGTTCAGTGGCGCCACTGCAACCCAGAACACCGCCCTGGACGTGGCCGACCCGGAGAAGTGCCCGGGCGGAGTGGTGGATGATTCCCGGCCGGGGTGCGAATCCATCCGTCCCGACATCCTGGTGGGCGGCAAGGCGGATCTGGAGCCGGAGGAGGCGCGCCAGAAGAGCTTGGGCGTGGTATTTGCGCCGGTCGACTGGTTCAACGCCAGCCTCGACTGGTGGGAGATCGAGCGCACCAACACCATCCGCACGGGCCCGGATCTGGACGTGCTGCGTGACAATTACGAGCTGTTCCGTAACAACTGGATCCGCGATGCCAATGGTGATGTGGAACTGATCGACCGCCGCTTCATCAACTCCGGTGGTTCCTTGATGAGTGGCCTTGAGCTGGACGCCAACATCATGGGCGAGCTGGCGGGCGGCAGCTATCGGGTCAACTTCAACGGCAGCTACCTGGACAACTACCAGGAAAAGCTGCTGGAGTCCCAGCCGTATTCGGACAACCTGGTGGGCAACTACATCCGTTACTGGAGCCTGCCCCTGAAGTGGAAGCACACCCTTGGTTTCTCCTGGGCCAAGGGCGACTGGGCGCACAGCCTGACCCAGATCTACCGTCATGGTTACAAGGATGAAGAGCCCACAAGCGTCTCCAGCGGCCATTACATCCCCAGCAACTGGGATCCGGATGTGGGCCGCTATGTCACCTACAATTACAGCCTGAGCTACACCGGCTTCGAAGGCCTGAGGTTGGTGTTCGGAGTGAAGAACCTGACCGATCGCGATCCGCCGTTCACTGCCCACAAGAATGACTGGGCCAGCGGTGCGGGCTGGGAGCCCCGGGTAGCCGATCCGCGTGGGCGGGCTTATTCGCTGCTTGCCGAATACCGCTTCTGAACCAGGCTCCACTTCGCCGGCCGCACACCTCATGGTGCGGCCGGCTTTTTATTTGGATGAAAACATGACCCCGCTGCGCATGACCCCACTGCTGAAGCGCTCCTGCGCAATTGCCATCCTTTCCACCCTGGCCCTGGCGCCGGCCTGGGCCAACCCCAGGCTGGATGAGCTGTTCGACCAGGCCATGGAGCGCTGGAACCTGCCTGGCATGGCCGTGGGCGTGGTGCAGGATGGCGAGGTCATCTACGTGCGCGCCGATGGTGAGCTGCGTGCAGGCGAGGGCGACCGGATCAATGAGGACACGCTGTTCAAGATCGCCTCCAACGGCAAGGCAATGACCACTGCGCTGCTGGCACGGCTGGCGGACCAGGGCAAGCTGGCCTGGGACGATCCGGTGACCCGGCACCTTCCTGATTTCCGCATGGCCGATCCGTGGGTAAGCGACCAGATCCAGGTCCGCGACCTGGTGATCCACAACAGCGGCCTGGGACCTGCAGCTGGCGACTTGATGCTGTGGCCGGAGCCCAATCTGTTCACCCGCGAGCAGGTAGTGGCCGGCATTGCCCACCTGCCACCGGCATCCAGCTTCCGTACTCGCTACAACTACAGCAACGTGATGTATATCGTGGCTGGCGAAGTGGCTGCGGCGGCATCGGGTGCCGGGTCCTACGAGCAGGCGCTGCGCCAGGAGCTGTTTGATCCACTGGGTCTGGAGCGCTGCCAAGTGGGTGAGTGGCAGCGGGATGATGTGGGCAACGTGGCCCAGCCGCACATGCAGTTGGACGGCAGCAACGTGGTCATCCGCGAGGATGGCGAAGTAGTGCCCGCGGTGCCGATGGCAGCGGCCGGTGGTATCCGCTGCAGCCTGCGCGACATGACCTCCTGGATCCAGATGTGGCTGCAGCCGGACACCCATGGCCTGACGGACGGACAGCCGTGGCTGTCGGAAGAGCAGCGTCGCAACCTGTGGAGCGTGCACATGCCGATGCCACTGGGCCAGCGCATGCGCGACTGGGAAGGCGCGAGTTTCTACGCCTACGGCCTGGGCTGGCGGATCAGCGACAGCGGCGGCATGTTCAAGGTCGGCCACACCGGAACCCTCTCAGGGATGTTCTCGGCGCTGACCCTGCTGCCCCAGAAGGACGCTGGTTTCGTGTTGATGATCAACGGCTCGGGCGGTGACGCCCGGAGCGCGCTGGGGCAGGCGCTGGGCATGTATTTCACCAATCCGGATAGCGGCCTGGACGTGAACCACTACGCCAACCTGATCGAGCAGGACCGCGCGGCAACGGCCGGCCTGGCATCCGATGGTGAGCCGCTGCCCGACACCAGCGATCGAGTGCCAGCCGAGCCTGCATCCATGACGCGCTGGCTGGGTCTCTATGAAGACCTCTGGTTCGGCCGCGCATCGGTATGCGCTGTTGAAGGGGGCCAGGTGCAGTTCGCCTCCGAACGCTCGCCCATGCTCACCGGTACCGTCATGGAGAGCGGTGGGCGGCTGCTGGTGGACTGGAGCGAAGTGACCGTGAGCGCCGAGCCGTGGCTGGATTTCAGCCAGCCCGAAGACGGCGGCAAGCCCACCCTGGCGGTGACCCGCATCAATCCGCGCGTCGGCTCCAGCTACAACTTCCAGGACCTGGCTTTCGTGCGCACCGGCGACTGCCCGGTGCGCTGACCGGTATCCTTGCAGCCCCACATATCAGGAATCAAAGATGTCCCAGCCCCCAAACGAAACCGATCTGCTTGTAGCCAAGTTGATGGCCATGGAAGTCATGCTGCTGACTCTGGTCAGGCCAGTGGCTGACAAGCCGAAGTTCTGGGAAGACCTTGATGGCGTGGCCCAGGTGTTCGAGAACAATCTCAGCCAGTCCCCGGAGCTGGTGCAGCGCCGCTGGGGTGCCGTGCGGCATTTCCTGGACGAGTGGCGTGCTGCCTTGAGCCCGCCCCAGGGCTGAGTTGCGGCCTGCCGGGCATATGCCCGGCAGTTTCGCGCCTCGGAGCAGTGGCGCACGGATTGCCGCTGCGGCTCCGGGGCCTCCATGGAAACAAAAAACCCCCGGGCCAGAGCCTGGGGGGTTTTTTTTGCAGCACGGGGATGGAGATCTCCGGACTGATAGATCTGGTGGGCGGTAGTGGGATCGAACCACTGACCCTTGCCGTGTGAAGGCAATGCTCTACCGCTGAGCTAACCGCCCTGATGCTGCGTGCCGGGGCTGTTGGGCCTCGGCGGGCCGGCTAGTTTACGGTGCCTGCGTCCGAGGGACAAGTACTGACCCTTGCCGTGTGAAGGCAATGCACAAAGGCTTGCCCAAACGCAGTTCGCTACGTATCATTTCCGCTTTCACGGTTTGGCCGTGCAATGTATTCCGGCCAGGTAGCTCAGTTGGTAGAGCAGGGGATTGAAAATCCCCGTGTCGGGGGTTCGATTCCCTCCCTGGCCACCATGTTTCTCAATAAGTTATGAGTAAGGGGCCCTCGGGCCCCTTTTTTTTCTCCGGCAGTTCTCCGGTCAGCGCACCAACACCGCGTGCCTGGAATTCAAACTGTCTCGCAGCTCCCGGCTTCGCTGGTCAGTGTTCCCCTGGATCCGGTCCAGGCGATCGATGACGTGGCCCAGCAGCTCGTTCGTCTTCTGCTGCTCCGCCCGGATCGGCGCGGTGATGGTGTGCTCGCCCTGCGCCGCCAGTTCGAAGATGGCGCGGCTGATGCCCTCGTGCATGGCGTCAATCTCATCAGCCAACCGGCCCTGGTCCAGATCCGCAGGAACCATCGTCATGCCGCTGAGCTGGCCGGTCACCTGGTCATACAGCGCCTGGTAGTCCCGGCCACTGGCGTAGAGGTTCCGCCCGAACCCGAGCGCGGCTTGCGCGGCCTGCTGCGCCGCCTGGGTGTCGCCGGTGCCCGCGGCATCGCTCAGCTGGCGCATTGCCTCGGCAAGCTTCTGGTCATCGCGCAGCGTCGACAGGTCCGATAGGCCGAGCTGGCCAAGGAAGGCGGCGTTGCTCGCTTCCATTTGGGCCTGCAGCTTGCCCATGTTCAGCGCGCGCAGCTCTTCGATCTTGGCCAGGTCCTGTGACCGCGCCCCGGACAGGCCCAGAGCCTTGGCGTAATCGTTGGCAGCCTTCACCTGCTGGCGGTAGTTCCGTTCCACCTCGAGTGCCTGCCGCTGAATTTCGTTCAGGCCATCGGTCATGATCGAGGTGTTGATATCAGCGACCAGCTTGCCGTACTCGCCGGCGGTCCCGGCCACCCGGGCATAGGTCCGTGCCAGCGACTCATCCGCCATCTGCATCTTTTCGACGAAGTCGGTGAGCGCCTGCAGGCCAATGCCTGTCCACAGGTCCATGCCGTTGCGGGCATCGCTGGCGGCCGTCATGAAGAACTCGGCGCCGCCGGCCAGCACCTCAGCCGAGCGGCGCCAGTCCTGGGCAATGCGGTTTGCGGCTGGATCGATCCGGGCCACTGCTGCGATGAGCTGTTCACTGGCTAGGCGGCTGGTGAATTCCTCGAACGTCTCCGCGTAGGTCTGCCCCAACACCCGAGACAACTCCGACTGCAGTTCGCCGTCGCGATCGTAAACCTGGGCGACAGATCCGGCGATGATGTCGACCGTGGCCAGGCCCAGCTGACGCGATGCAGACCGGGCCACCCGTTCCATTGCTTCGTACAGGTCCTGCGCGGCCTGCCGCTGCTCAGGCGTGGCGTCGAGCTCCCGATCCCGGCGAGCCGTGCCTCGGAACAGGGACCGCTTGCGGGTTTCATGCACGGACGCGGACACCATGCCGCCGCTGGCATCGATCCCGAGCTGCTGCGTGACGTTCTGCGGCTTGTACTTGGTGCCGAACAGTCGCCCGCCGCTGATGATGTCGACCACGGCCACGGCGGCGAGCGCCCAGCCCACGACAGGGATCCAACCTGCGCTGCCCGCCATGCCAGCGGCGGTGCCCATCGCTCCGGTGGCACCAGACACCGCACCGGCGCCTACAGTCCCCAGGGTTGCCCCGGCTCCCATCGCTCCCAGCCCGCCAGCGATGGCGCCGCCTGCCGCGATGCCTGCAGCCCCGTAGGAGAGGCCGGCGATGCCCGACACCAGCGGATTGTTCCCGCGCTGCGTGAGGCCGTAGTACGCGCCCATGGCGCCCAGGGCGGCGGATGCGTACGGCAACCCGCCTTTGAAGCTCCCGGTCAGCAGGCCGCCCGACAGCCCGCCCTTGCCCATGCCGGAGGCCGCGGCGATAGCCGGATCAACCGTGCCGACGCCATAGCCCGGAATTGCCCATCCTGGAGCCCCAGCAGCAGCGGCCGCGCCGCCACCGATGGCCGTGGCCCCACTGCCCAGCAGCAGGTTCCCTGCGAAGCCCTGGGCCAGGTTGGCCGGACCGACGCCGGCGGCGGCGTAACCCTGGCGATTGAGCATGCCCGAGATGGCCTTCTGGATCGGGTTCACGAACGACTGCTGCAGCGACATGCGCACGATGTCCCACCAGCCGCGCTTCCAGATGTCCTTCAATTCGGTGAAGAAGTCGCGGGTGCCCTTGATCTGGCCCGAGAACAAATCCGAGAACAGGTCTGCAACGCCTTCCACGTTCCGGCCGATGGTGTAGCGCCAGTCTTCAACCGCCCGGGTGGCTTCCTCCACTTCCTGGCTGGTGACTGCATAGCTGCGTGCTTGGCGGATCAGGCTGGCGGCCACGTCATCGTTGATCCCGGCCCCGGCCTCATTCGCCCGGTTGATAGCGTTGCGCATCTGGTGCTCGGCCTGCAGCCCGCGGCGGTACAGGTCGCGCTCGGGGCCGATCATGCCCAGCAGTTCGATCTCTTCCCGCATGGCCCCCAGCAGATCATCAGGCGCCCGCATCTGGGCTTCCAGCGCGCGCGTGGTCCGCTCCAGCTGGTCGGTGGCGTCTGCCTTCAGGGCGTTGTCCGCCTCCTGGGACATATTGCCGGCGTCCAGCTCCTTCCGGATCTCGGCCAGGCGCTGGCGGTGCGACTCCTCCGCTGCCTCCAACGGGCCGGCCATCGTGGCGGCCACCATCTCAGCCTCGCGGTTATAGCGGGCGATGGCTTCGAGCTGACGCTCCAGCTCCAGCTGCGCCTTACGGGTCGCTGCTTCTGCTTGCGCCGACCCTGCCGCAGCCGCTGCTGCCGCCTGGCGCGCGCGTTGCTGCTGAAGCTGGGCCTCAGTCATGCGGAACAGGCCGGCCGGCTCTCTCCCTTCACCGGCGAAGACGGGGGACAGGTCCCGGTCCTGCCCGTCAAACATACCGCGGGCAATGCCACCGGCTTTCCGCCAGTGCTCCATTCCATCAACCCACGGGGTCATGGAAGACCAAGCACCTGCCGCCACGTGCCCAAAGACGCGAAGCCCGTCGATGCCGAACCTGGTCGCCGTGCCGATGGCCCGGATCGAGTTGGCAACGTCCTGTGCCGTCTCGTTTACCCGGTCTCCCTCAGCGGCTACGTTCTCGAACTCATCAGTCAGGTGCAGTAAGTCCGGCAGCAGCTCGGCAGTGACCTGCCGGCCGAACCCTGCCACTGCCGCGTTCACGCGGTCCATCGTCTGCCGGAACTCTTCCGCCTGGCGCGCCGTAGCGTCGGTGAAGGTCAAGCCCAGCTTTGCAGCGGCGAGCTCCCACTCCCTGGTGGCCGCGGCGCCCTGCTGCAGCATGTTCACCAAGGGCATGCCTTCGGTGTCCATCAGCGCCATGACGTGACGCAGCCGCGCTCCCTGGTCGCCGGTCGCCTTGATCCCATCAGCGATGCGGCGGAACTGTTCGTCCGGAGACTGGCGGGCAAGCTCCTTTGCGCTGAGCCCCATGGACTCGATTGCCTTGGCGGCCGGGCCACCGCCGGCGGCGGCTTCAGAAATCCGGCGCGTCATCCGGCGAAGGGCCATGTCGAACTGGCCACTCGACACCCCAGCCATCTGCTCAGCGGCATAGCGGAGCGCGGTCAGCTCCTCCGTCGCAACGCCGATCTGCCCGGCCATCTTGGACGTGGACTCCATCGCCGCAATGTTCTGCCGGACCATGAAGGCGATGCCGGTGGCGGCGCCGGCAACGGCAGTGCCCAGGGCCGCCCCGATCTTCAAGGCCGCCGCTTCGATGCGCTTTCCGTCCCGGTCAGCGATCCACGCGGCCTTGCCCATGTCCCGCCCGAAGGAGCCGGTCTTCGCCAATAAATCAACTGTCAATGTGTAGAGACTCATCGCCCCCTCCTAAAAGAAAAGGCCCTGGCCCGGGTGAGCCATCCGAGCCAGGGCCGTGCCTGTTTCTTTCGCCGGTAGGCAGACCGACCGCTAGGGGGTGCTGTGAGAAACCGAACGGGCCCCGTCGCGCCTAACCGTTCGGTTATTCAGTCAGGGCGAACTTGCGGACGGCCCGGGTGTCGATCACCTCCAGACCGGCTCGCAGCTCGCACAGGATGGTGATCAGGTTCTTGGTGAAGTTGTCTTTGTGGCTATTGCTCACCAGAACCGACACCTGCCGGCGATCCAGCACGGTGGTAAATCTGGTGTCGAGCGTCAGGGCAGTGCCGGCAGCGAGGCTCGGTGTTCGCACGATGCGGGTGTTCCACAGCGAAGGTGGCACCGGCACGGTCGGCGACCCGAAGACGTACTCATCGTCCGTGGTGTTCTTCCTGGTGAGCTGGATCCGGAACCAGTCCCGCGGGTTCAAGACGATCAAGTTCGGCTCAAACCCGGCGTCCGCCTGCGTCACCAATGCCTCTCCGATCCGGTCGGCCGGGGTCACCCCGATGTCCGGGGTGAATGCCTGCGCCTGGCTCAGCAGACCGTGGATCTGCCCGGAACCGCCGGCGCCGTTCACCGTCTCAAACTCCAGCTTGCCCCGCACCTTGTGGCGGAGGATCTGGTCGATCAGTGCCTGCAGCGCGGTCTCATCCTCGAGGACCTGGCGGCTAGCAGTCGTGTGGCCGGCGATGGTCGCCACGTATGCCCGCTTGAGCTCGCCTTCGAACTCAACTTCCTGCTTCTCGTCGCCTTCCTTGAGCTGATAGCCCGCGTCGCCGCTGGAGCCCATCTGGATGAACTCGACAACATCCGAACTCACCTTCCGGATCGGCAGTGCGTCCAGCAGGGTCAGGGTGCGCTGCACCGGACCACGAATGCCCTGGTAGTCGGGGCGCGATGGAAACTCGCTGTCCGTCTCGCCGCCCTTGTCAGGATTGGTTAACGCCGCGTTGATGTTGGAGTCGAGATGGATTCGGGCTGCGAACGGGGCGGGATTGGAGCCCCTGGACACCGCGAGGGCGGCCTCTTCGAACTGGCCGTTCTCCCGCAGTCTCTTGCTGGCGGCAGCGCCGGCGGCCGGACCGGCCAATCCACCAGCAGACAGACCGCCGTTCATCTCGATGGATGCCAATTTGGTGGCGTGCTCATCCATGCCCTTGGTCAGGGCATCAACTCTCTGGTCGTAGCGGTCCTTGAAGTCATCAAAGCCGTTGTTCAGTCTTTCGACAAGAGCTTTTATCTCGCTGGGGTTGCCCATGTTCTGGTTCCTGATGGTGGGGTTATCGGCAGCAGCTTCTTGCTGAAAAGCTGCCCGGGCGTCCCGAATCAACGCTCCGACCTCTTTGGTGCTGTAGCCCTGGTCGCGCAGGATTCGTTGTACTTTTTCTTCTGCTGAGCCGGGCATTCCGACCCTCGTGTTCGGGATTTGCTCGCATCATCGGCCGACCGGCACCTCCGAACCATCAGGTCCGATGGGGTTACATGGGGTCCGCCGACTCGATTTATCCCCGGTGCGATTCAATCCAGCGCGCTGCGTCGATCAAGCGATATGTGACACGATGCTTTCCGCCGCCCAGCGCGTAGGAGGCTGGCGCCGTTCCCTCACGTCTCCGGTTCGCCAATGCGCCAGGCGTCATGCCCAACAGTGCCGCCAAGTCGGATTCCCCGATTCGGCCATCCGCTGAGATCCAGTAACCCGCTGCCTCGGCTTCTCGGCGCAGAAGCTGCGCAGTAGCGTGTGCGGTTCCGTCCAATGTTGCGCGCAACTGCGCGAGCTGGTTGACCTGTGTGTTCATCGGTGCCGAGCCATCCAGGTAATCCGCGCTCGCACCCGGAGCGGCAACATCTCCCACAGCTCAGCGTGCGGCGTCGTGGCAATCATCGTCAACGCCTCGCGCTTGGTCCTGCCGCCGCGCATCATGCGGCGCTCAATGGCTCGCTTGGTGAGGGCTACCAGCCTGGCTCTGTCGCTCATTTTTTCAAATCTCAATTTTGACGGTGCGAAAATTCAGCTGGGCGCACGTGTCGCGAAAGTGGATGGCTTTTAACTTTCATGGCCCCCCCCCGATCTGCGAATCTGCAGATCCCCCGCAAACTGCACGGATCTGTGCAGTTGAGGGGGATCTGCAGATTCGCAGATCCCCCTGGTGCCTCAGCACAGCGCGCGCAGCTCCGCGGCTGCCTCTTCTTGCGTCAGGTCTCCGAGTCGGAACCGATGGTTGATCCAGGCTCTCTTGTTCGCGAGCTGATCCGTCGCCGCAGGTTCAACAGCAGGTTCAGTAGGTTTAAAAGAAGGTTCGGGTACCGCTGGTGCTACCAGTTGGTGTGCAGCGGTGCTACCAGTTGAGGGCGCCGGTACTACCAGTTGCGTTGCACCGGTGCTACCAGTGATGCCGTGGGCTGCGTGCGGACTGGTGGCATGGGCGCTACCAGTTGCACGGTCGTTGCGCTCAGCCGCTTCCACGTTCGCTCGCACGCGTTCGACAGCAGAGCCCCTGCGAGGTGCAACTCTGCTGTTCTGCAGAGATTGTCCTTGGTTCTCTTGCTCGGCTGGACTGGTGGCACCGGTGCTACCAGTTGAACCCGGCCAGTCGCGTGTGGTTGGCCAGCTGGGGATTGAATAGACGTTGGCACGGCGCTCACGGCGCGTGACTTCCAGGTAACCAGCGGCCTCCAAGGCATCGACGGCGCGCATCACGGATGAGCGGTGGATGCCGGCGATCCGGGCCATCCGATCGAAGCCCGGGTATGCCGTCCGCTGGCGGATGTTGTAGTGGTCCAGAATCACAGCCAGCACCGCCTTGGCTGCATTGCTGAGATTCGGATCGACACAGGCATTGCGCAGTAGCAAGTGCTGTTGCAGCAGCGTCGACTCATCGTTCATGCCTCGGGCCCCGGTCCAAGCTGTAGGCCTTGACGACTGATGAGCGCCCGTATCGGCACGCGACGCAGGCATCTACACCGATGATCCGCCAACCCATTCGGCGCAGCGCATAGACGTCTGCCGCCAGCCGGGAAGCCCCGTACTTCTCCCAGGCACTGAGGCTGGTCAGGTGTTCGCCGGCCAGGAGCGCGTCCAGGACTGCAGCGCGCGCTGTACCTGGCTGAGGGCGGGGAGGGGTGCCGGTGTTAGAATCGTTGGGCAGCCTCGCAAAGCCTGCGTTTTCCGCGCCCTGAGCCGCGTCACCGGCCAGGGCGTTTCTGTTGGAATCGTTCATTCGTCGTCATCCGGAAGGTGGCGAGCAAATTCGGCGTGGCAGGCCTCTGCCGCCTGGGCCAACTGGCGGGCGGCCTTCGCAAGGGTCTGCATTTCCTCTGCCATCGATCGGGCGCCCCTGCGGCCGCTGGGCATTGCCACCAGGCCGGGAATCTCTGCGGCGTGGCGTTCCGTCAGGCCGCTGATCGTCGCGGCTAAACGCCTGGCGCCGGTAGCGGCGCCGCGGAACCTGTCCATGCCCGGAATCATTGGCCACCGCCTTCGCTGCTCTGTGCAGCGAGCCAGGCTTCAACCTGGCGTCGGTCGTAGAGCACGCGGCTGTGGATGCGCTGGAACGGAGGGCCGATGCGCAGCCGGCGCCAGCGCGCGATGGTTCCTGGCGCGCGCTTCAATTCCGCGGCCAGCTCCCGTGTGGTGAGTTTCTGGGCGAGTAAGGATGACACTGGACACACCTCCTTTTGTTGGGGTGTGTCTATTAGTGAGCACACAAGCGGAGCGTTAATAGCCCCTGCTTTTCACTCCTTCACTGGCCTGTAATCCAGGTAGATGCGTTTAACTGTCGTCCAGTGGAGCTCAAACTCCTTCCCTACGCGCTTGAAGATTTCGGTTTTGGATGGCGGCTTGAACGTCTCAATCGCGAGTAACTGGCGCACCCTCGGGTCACGTTCGATCATGCGACTCGCGCTCAACTTGCCCTCGACACTGTTGATGATGCGTCTATCGCGCAGGATTTTCGGCGGCCGATGGGAGGGCTTCTTCATGCCCATAGCGACCCCCGGCGGCTCACCTGCGGCGATGGCTTCGTGCATGCCCGCCAACAAGTCCACCATGAAAGGCGTCAGCTCGCCGGCACGCAAGGCTTCAGCGAGCTCGGAGTGCACGCTTAGGGCAGCGTCGGGGTCACCTTCATCGCGGGCCTCCAGGTAATCCTTGAGGAAGTACTCCCTCAGAGCTGGAACATCCATCCCCTTCCGCTCAGTCTCTGGGGGTGGCGTTGCACCACCCCCTTCATCGGCTCGCTTCTTGCTCACGTCATCCGCTCTTGCGGTCCGCTTGCTCTTCAAGCCTTTTGCGCACATCTTCAAAGCCGTGCTCCGCCGTTCTCACAAGGCTGCGGACCGCTGACGCCAGCCTGGCTCGCTCATTGCCGTTGAGCTTGGTGTACTTCACACCGTCACTCGTCAAGCTGTCTTCTTCGTGGGCAAGGTCGCGCAACAGGAGGGTGGTTACACCCGCCAACCCGACCACAGCTTCTTCAGTATCGGCCAGCCTCCAGGTGATGCCGAGGGGGATGGTGGTGCACTTCCGCCACGTGTCGGTGTATTGATCTTCCTGGGCCGAGCTTTCGCTCAATGACAGCTCGATAAGCTGCGGGTCAGCTAAAGTCTCGTTTGCCATGATCGTTCTCCTGTTGAACGGTTGTGGAAGGTGAGGTCGGGCGGGATCAACGCCCGGCCTCACCGCTTGCTACCGGCGGTTGCCGGGAACTTGATGACCCTGCCCTTGGGCATCAGCAGCGCGCGCAGCTTCTCGAGCGTGGCGAGCTTCTCGGTCATGTAGGTGTGATCGTCGTAATGCGTGTCCTGGACGCCGCCCAGGCCGTGCGACAGCAGCCGACCGCGTATCTCACGGGAGACGCCCTTGGCCGCAAGGCGCGTCTCTACGGTCTTGCGGATCGTCCCTGGTGTGAACAGCCGTGGGAGCTCCTCGGCCTCAACCATTGCCTCAGCGACGGCTTGCGTGGCCTCCCAGACTGAGTGGTAGGCCGCGGGTGTAGCGCCGGCCGTGAGCGTGAACAGGTGGGGACCTGCAGGCTCATCCGTCCGCATTGCCTCCAGGGCTTTGACGGCTTCCGGCAGCAGGGGCACCACGTGCTCGTATACGGTCCGGCGCCGGCCCTTGGTGTCGCGGAGCGTGATGGTCCGTGCGTCGGGGTCGTAGTCGTGGACGGTGAGCCGGGAGAGTTGCTCCACCCGCTGGCCACCGGTGAGTAGGTGGAAGCGAAGCAGGGCGCCCGCCGGCGAGGTGTCCGCCTTGAGTCGGCGCCAGTAGGCCGCCAGCTGCGCCTCTGAAAATGCCCACTTGCGTTCGCGCGCTGCCACGGCGGCCTTGTCGGCGGCTTCCTTGGGCCGGGACACGGACAGATCCAGGAGCGGGTGGGTGGTGATCGAGAAGCCCTCGAACGCATGCATGGATGCGTCGGTCCTGGCCTTGCGCGCCGCGGTGTAGGCCGCTCGCATGTAGGCCCGGAGCTTCTCAGCCTCCCGGAGCTTCCCCTGTCGGGTCAGGCCGTGGAACACCGGCATCACGGCATCGATCGTGATCTGGTCCGCAGGAGTGGCCGCCAGTGCCTTGCGCGGGGTGATATGGCGCTCGATGGCACGTTCAACCTCGGGCCAGCTGGCCTTGCCTCCGCCCTTGAGGTGCTCGACATAGGCGGCCATGAGGCCCCCAAAGGTTGCGGCGGTCCGGCTCGCCTGCTTCTCGGCTTCTGCGCGCGCGTCCCGCGCCTCCTGCCATGGATCCCGCCCCAGGTCGACCAGCGCGCGCTTCTCGGCTGCCAGGCGACGTGCTGCGGACACAGAGAGCTTGGGCGCCCGGCCGTATTCCCCGATGACCATGCGCCGCTCGCGACCGCTGGCCTTGGCCACGTAGACCATGAGGAATCGCTGGTCACCGGTGTAGCTGGTCTGGATCGCCAGGCCACGAACCGGGCCATCGTCGTAGTCGATGCGCACGCCCTTCGCCGGTGCCGGCAATGCACGGATGGAACGGTCATCAAAGGGGAACTTTGCCACGCTGCCTTTCTCCGATTTCTCCGGCAATTCTCCGGCGGTTCGCGTAGTAGCTTTGTATCCCCTTTGTATCCGTTTGTCCCCGTGGAAGTCAACAAGTCCGCATTGTTTGGCTGTTTACGAGCCGGAGAATGGCGCCATGAGTGGCTTCCGTGAGATGTGCGAAATGCTTTACTTGGGGATTGAAAATCCCCGTGTAGGGGGTTCGATTCCCTCCCTGGCCACCATGTTTCTCAATGAATTATGAGTAAGGGGCCCCTCGGGCCCCTTTTTTTTGTCCGGAAATTCTCCGGTCAGGCGCCCTGCCGCGGCGGGCCTTGCAGGTGTGCTCCGGCGCGGTCCCGGATCAGTGCGACAGGGCGCGGTAATCCCGCGGGGCCATCCCGACCGTGGCCTTGAACTGCCGGGCGAAGGCGCTCTGGTCGAAGTAGCCGCACGCCTGGCTGATCTTGGCGATGGAGATGTCCGTCTGCAGCAGTCGCATCGCCTCTTCGATCCGGGTCTTGGTGAGCATTTGCTGCGGGGTGAGCTGGAACACCCGCTTGAACAGGCGCTCGAGCTGGGCGACCGAGATCCCGGCGATATCGGCCAGGGTCTTGATTCGGAGCGAAGAGTCGAAATTCTCCCGCATGTAGTCGACGGCCTTCTGCAGCCGGTTGAACGATGAGTGACGATCGTCCGGCATCCCCAGGTCGCGGGAGATTCCCATCATGCCGATGACCTCGCTGCCGGAATACAGCGCGTGCTTGAAGGTCAGACACCAGCCGGGGGCGCGGTTCGCATAGAAATGGGTTTCCAGGTGGTTCTCGATCGAATGTCCGTGCAGCACCCGGTTGTCCTGCGCCCGGTAGGAGCTGGCGAGCCGATCGGGAAAGAGCTGGCTCACGGTTCGACCAATCAGGTCCGAGCGATCTTTGAGCCCCAGCCTCTGCACGGCGGTGAGGTTCACGTGGGTGTAGTTGCCGCCAACATCCTTGATGAAAAAAACAACGTCGGGCAGCGCGTCGAACATCTCCTGGATCTGGGTGGAGCATAGCCTAGTGTGCATTCAAGGCCCCCTGATTAGACCGTATTGCGACATCCGCAAACTATAGGTTACTTCATAAGTGCATGAAAACCCGCGGGTTTCAGACGCCGATGCACTTTGATTATGCACATTTCCGCATCGTCTTCAGAGATGTCGTGCTATCGGCTCCAGGGCGGCCCGCCGGAAGATGGCCGCATGCAGACGATCCAGTTCATCGACTTCCATACCGCTGGCGAACCGACCCGGATCGTCGTGTCAGGTTTCCCGGCCCTGGGTGAGGGGTCCGTCGCCCGGCGCTGCGAGGTTTTTCGCGAACAGCATGACCGCTGGCGCAGTGCGATCGTGTGCGAGCCGCGGGGTTCGGATGTCTGGGTAGGTGCGCTCCTGGTCGAGCCGGTGGATCCGGAATGCTGCGCCGGCGTGATCTTCTTCAATAACGTCGGCTACCTGGGAATGTGCGGCCACGGCACGATCGGCGTCACCCGGGCCCTGGCGCACCTGGGCAGGATCGGGTTGGGGCAGCACCGCATTGAAACGCCGGTAGGCACGGTTGCGGTGCGGCTGCATGAAGACGGAGCCGTCACCGTTTCGAACGTGGAGAGCTACCGTCATGCGCGCGATGTGGCCGTGGTTGTTCCCGGTTACGGGCAGGTCACGGGTGATGTCGCCTGGGGCGGCAACTGGTTCTTCATCACCCGGGACACGCCGGTGCCTTTGAAACTGCAAGGACAGGGCGAGCTCAGCCGCTATACCCTTGCGGTACGGCGGGCCCTGGCCGATGCGGGAATCACTGGTGAAGGCGGCAGCCTGATCGATCACATCGAGATCAGCGGGCCGTCGCCGGACACCCCCGGGGTATCTCGCAACTTCGTAATGTGCCCTGGAGGAGCGTACGACCGTTCCCCTTGCGGTACCGGTACGAGCGCGAAACTGGCGTGTCTGGCAGCCGACGGGCTGCTTGCCGAGGGCGAGACCTGGATCCAGGAAGGCATCCTCGGCAGCAGGTTCCAAGGGCGCTACCACAAGGGCGAGCGTGGGATCCTTCCGGAGGTCACCGGACAGGCATGGATCATGGCCCGGGGCGAGTTGGTCATCGATCCGGATGATCCGTTCGCCTGGGGATTCAACGGGTCGTCGGCGTGAGCAATTCCGCCGGATTCGATCTGATCGTTGTGGGAGCCGGCATCATTGGTGCGGCCTGCGCCGAGCAGGCCGTGGTGGACGGACTCTCCGTCGCCATCGTGGAGCATTCGGCGCTCGGCGGGGGCAGTACTGCGGCGTCGATGGGCCATCTGGTGGCGATGGACGATGAACCTTCGGAGTTCGCCCTGTGCCGCTATTCGCTGGAGCTGTGGAACAGCCACGGGAGCCTGGAGGTGGCCGAATACCGGCGCTGCGGGACCCTGTGGGTCGCCGCGGGCGAGCAGGACGCGGAGGCGATCCCCCCCAAGCTGGCCAGGCTGGAGGCAGCGGGGGTGCGCGCGCAAACCGTCACCGGACCGCAGCTGCGTGAACTCGAGCCAGAGCTTGCCCCGGGCATGGCCGGGGGACTCCTGGTGCCGGATGAATCGATTGTCTATCCCCCGCGTGCAGTGCAATGGATGCTTGACCGCTGCCTCCGGTCCCGGGCTGTTCTTTACCAGGGGCGTAGCGTCGTCCGGCTGCGCCCGGGCGGAGTCCTGCTTGACGATGGCAGCAGGCTGGACGGACAGGTTCTGCTGGCGACCGGGCTGGCCACGGCCGCCCTGGTGCCTGCACTGGCGATGGCGGCGAGGAAGGGGCACCTGGTGGTGACGGACCGACACCCCGGGCGGGTGCGGCACCAGGTGCTGGAGGTGGGTTACGCCGACAGCGCCCAGGGGGAGGAGCCGGTCAGCGTGGCTTTCAACGTGCAGCCGCGCCCGACCGGTCAGCTGCTGATTGGTTCTTCCCGCGAGGATAGTGCCGGGGACGATGTCAATCTCCCGGTCCTGCGGCGCATGGTCGAGCGGGCCTGCGGTTTCATGCCGGGGCTGCGGGCCTTGCAGGCGATCCGGGTGTGGACGGGGTTGCGGCCGCGCACGCCGGATGGCCGGCCTTATATCGGTGCGGTGCCGGAGCAGCCTGGGGTGTGGGTGGCCGCGGGCCATGAGGGCCTCGGGGTCAGCATGGCCCTGGGAACCGCGCGGCTGCTGTGCGATCTGTTGGGTGGCCGCAGTCCGGCGATCGACCCGGCGCCCTACGACCCGGCACGGAGGTTTGCGTGAGCGCCGCATCCACACGCGAGGTCACGCTGCGCGTCAACGGCGCGCCCGTCCGCGTGGCCGAGGGCAGCATGGTGGTGGCGGCGATCCATGCGGCCGGCGCCGCTGCGTCCAGGCGCTCGGTCCGGGGTGAGCCTCGGGGGGCCCTGTGCGGGATGGGCGTCTGCTTCGAATGCCGCGCGACCGTGGACGGGCGCGAGCAAGTGCGGACCTGCGTCCTGCCGGTGGTCGCCGGCATGGAGGTGCGCACCCATGGGTGAGCAGGTGCGCAGCTTCCAGGTGGTCGTGGTCGGTGCGGGCCCGGGGGGGATGTCCGCTGCGGTGGCCGCCGCTTCCTCCGGCAGGCGCGTGCTGCTGGTGGACGCGCAGCCGGCCCCGGGCGGCCAGGTATGGCGTCGCGATGTCGCCTTCGGTGCGCCCGCCGAGGCGGATGCGCTGCAGGGGCGGCTGGAAGATCTGGGCGTGGAGCAGTTGCGCCAGGCGGAAGTTGTCGGGGCGACCGGGCAGCGCCTGGTGATCCGCGTCGATGCGCAGCTGCTTCAGGTGGATTTCGAAGCTCTGGTGATTGCGTCCGGCGCGCGCGAGCTTTTCTTGCCGTTCCCGGGTTGGACCCTTCCCGGGGTGACCGGGGCCGGTGGGGCCCAGGCGTTGGTCAAGCAGGGGTGTGGGGTGCGCGGCAAACGCGTGGTGGTTGCGGGCAGCGGCCCGTTGCTGCTGGCCGCTGCAGCCACCCTGCATCGACACGGCGCGCAGGTGCTCGGCATTCATGAGCAGGCCGGCCCGGCGGCTGTGGCCGCTTTCACAGCGGGGCTGTGGCGCTGGCCGGGCAAGCTGGGCCAGGCGCTGCGCCTGCGCACGATTCTGCGCGGGGTGCCCTACCGGTTGGGCAGCCACGTTGTGCGGGCGCATGGTGATGCTGGACTCACCGCGGTTGACATCGTTCGTGCCGGGCGGGTGAAGCGCGTTGAATGTGACATGCTCGCGTGCGGCTACGGCCTGGTGGCCAACGTCGAGCTGGCGCATGCGCTGGGCTGCCGCCTTGAGGATGGCGCGGCGCATCCGGTCGTTCCGGTCGATGACTTTCAGGGCACGAGCGTGGCGGGCATCTACGCCGCCGGCGAGGCGTGCGGGATTGGCGGCGTCGACTGCGCCCGGGTGGAAGGCACCATCGCCGGGTTGGCCGCCGCCGGGATGCCGGAGCGTGCACGGCGACTGTTTGGCCGGCGGATCCGTGCACGGCACTTCGCATCCCACTTGCAGCGCGGCTTCAGGTTGCGCGATGAAGTCCGCGCGCTGGCCGAGGCGGACACCGTGGTCTGCCGCTGCGAAGACGTGACCTGCGGCGAACTCGAGGGCCACCGCAGCGACCGCGAAATGAAGCTGGTCAGCCGTTGCGGCATGGGCCCTTGCCAGGGCCGTATCTGCGGTAGCGCCATCGCTGAAATGCGAGGCATTCGAAGGGGCGGTTTCCGCTTTCCGATTTTTCCCATTCCGCTGGCAGCCCTTTCGGGCGTGGGCCCGGAGCGCCAGCGGGCAATTCTCCAGGAGTCATGAAATGAGCAAGAGCATGTGGCAAGGCGTCATTCCCGCAATCACTACGCCGTTTTCCGAGAACGGCGAAGTAGATCACGGGTTCCTCGCCAAGCACGCGCTGTGGCAACTCGATGCAGGGTGTTCGGGTGTCCTGCCGCTGGGTTCTCTCGGGGAAAGCGCCACCCTGTCTTTCGACGAAAAGGTCGCAGTGGTACGCACTCTGGTCGAGGCCATCGGCGATCGCGCCCCGGTGATCGCCGGCATCGCGGCGCTGTCGACCGACGAGTCGGTACGCCTTGCGAAGGCCTGCAAGCAGGAAGGCGCGCGCGGCCTGATGATCCTGCCGCCATACGCGTATTCCACCGATTGGGCGGAAATGGGCGAGTCGATCCGCGCGGTGATCCGCGCCACCGATCTGCCGATCCTCTTGTACAACAACCCGATCGCCTACAAGACCGACTTCACCCCGGCCCAGATCGCCGAGCTGGCTGCCGAATTCCCGCAGGTGGAAGCGGTCAAGGAGTCATCCGGCGACATTCGCCGCCTGGCGGCTATCCAGGAACTGATCGGCGACCGGCTGGTGCTGATGACGGGTATCGACGACGCGATCGTGGAAGGCATTGCGATGGGCGCCACGGGCTGGATCGCGGGCCAGGTCAACGCCTTCCCGCGTGAATCGGTGGTGCTGTTCGAGCGCGCGCTCCAGGGAGGCTATCCGGCGGTCAAGGATCTGTACAGCTGGTTCCTGCCGCTGCTGCGCCTGGATGTGGGGCCCAAGTTCGTGCAGATGATCAAGCTGACCCAGCAGCACGTGGGCTGGGGAAGCGAGCGCGTGCGTGCTCCGCGCCTGCAGGTGACTGGCGCCGAGCGCGAAGCGGCGGTGCGCGTCATCGAACATGCCCTCCAGCATCGTCCGGAGGTCTGAACATGGGTGACCTTCAGCAGGTACTGGTGGGCGGGCAGTGGCGGGATCCGGTGGATCCGGCACACTCGCTGCGCGCCCGCTCTCCGCTCACCGGGGATGCCATCGGCCCGGAGTTTCCGGTCAGCGGCCGGCTGGAGGTCGCTGATGCGGTTGCGGCGGCCAGCGGCGCGGCGGCGGCGATGGCGGCCGCGCCTCCGGAGCGGATCGCGGCGTTCCTGGAGGGCTACGCCGACGGCATCGAGGCCGACGCGGACGCGCTGGTCTACCTGGCGCACGCGGAAACCGCGTTGCCGGTAGCACCCCGCCTGCGCGACGTGGAGCTCGTCCGCACCACCGGCCAGCTCCGGCAGGCGGCGCGAGCCGTGCGCGAGTCGAGCTGGACCCACCCAGTGATCGACACCGCCGGTGGACTTCGCTCCATGTTCGGGCCATTGGGCAAGCCGGTGGTGGTGTTCGGGCCGAACAACTTCCCGTTCGCCTTCAACGCGGTGGCGGGAAGCGACTTCGTCTCGGCTATCGCGGCCCGCAATCCGGTGATCGCGAAGGTCCATCCGCTGCACCCGGCCACCAGCCAGGCGCTTGCGCGCATCGCGCACGCGGCGCTGGTTGCGTGCGGGCTGCCGGCCGCAGGGATACAGGTGCTGTACGGCGTCCAGGCCGAGGACAGTCACCTGCTGGTTGGGCAGCAGTCAATTGGCGCGGTGGGGTTCACCGGCAGCCGCAGCGGCGGCCTGCGGTTGAAGGCCCTGGCCGACGCGGCTGGCGTGCCGTTCTATGCCGAGATGTCGAGCATCAATCCTGTGTTCCTGCTGGAAGGAGCGCTGCGCGAGCGCGGCGCGGACATCGCCGGCGAACTCTTCGCCTCCTGCACCATGGGCAGCGGCCAGTTCTGCACCAAGCCCGGCGTGGTGGTGGTGCCGGAGGGCGAGGCGGGCGATGCGCTGGTCGAGGCGGTGGCGTCCCGGTTCCGTGATGCTCCGGCGACGCCGCTGTTCTCGGCCGGCGGCGTGGAGGGCTTCCTGGCCGGTCTTGCACGGCTGCGCGCTGCCGGCGCGGTGGAGGTCGCGAAGGGACAGCCGGGGGAAGTAACGGGGTTCGGTGCCACTCCGGTGCTGCTGACGGTTGGCGCCAGGGAATTTTTTGCCGGTGCATCGGAACTGCAGTCCGAGGCCTTCGGGCCGGCCGCGCTGGTCGTGCGCTGTCGCGATGCCGGGCAGGGGCTGGCGATCGCCGAAGCGCTGGAAGGGAACCTGACCGCCACCGTGTACCGGGCCACGGATCGCAGCGACGATGCCGCCGCCGCGGCGCTGCTGCCGGTCCTGCGTCCCCGCGTGGGCAGGGTGATCTTCGACCGCATGCCCACTGGCGTGGCCGTCAGCCCGGCGATGAACCATGGCGGGCCGTACCCGTCCAGCTCCCATCCGGGCTTCAGTGCGGTTGGCCTGCCCGGCACGATCCGGCGGTTCGCCGGCTTGCACAGCTACGACCACACCCCCGACCATCTGCTTCCTCCGGAACTGCAGGACGCCAATCCGGCCGGCGTGTGGCGGCTGGCCGACGGGGAGTGGAGCCGGGAATCGCTGGAGGGTGTGCGATGAGCGCGCAGATCGGGCACCTGACGATGGCCGGGGCGCGGGCGCTGCTGAGCCCCTCCGGGTCGGCGCCAGCGCCGATAACCTCCGCTGAGCACGGCCGCCGCATCGAGCGCGCACGGTCGCTGATGCGCAGCCTGGGCGCGGACGCGCTGCTGGTCACTGCGGGCCCATCGCTGCGCTACTTCACCGGCGTGCCGTGGAACGCGAGCGAACGCCTGGTGGCGCTGCTCCTCACCGGCCGGGGCGACCCCGTGCTGGTTTGTCCGGCGTTCGAGGAAGGTTCGCTGGACGCGGTGCTGCAGGTTCCGGTACGCAAGCACCTGTGGGAAGAGCACGAGGATCCGTATGCGCTGGTGGCCGAGGCAATGGTCGCAGACGGGGCGCGGATCGTGGCCCTGGATCCGGCCGCTGCGTTCGCGGTGCATTCGGGGCTGTCGGCCCACCACGGCATCAGCGGGATCGTCGATGCGACCCCGGTGATCGACGGCTGCCGCATGCGCAAGTCGGATGCCGAACTGGCGCTGATGCAGCATGCCTGCGATATCACCCTGCAGGTGCACCGGGCGGCCGCCGGGGTGGCACGCGAGGGAATTGGTACCGACGAACTGGTCCGCTTCATCGATGAAGCCCACCGTGCGCTGGGAGCCGACGCCGGGTCCGCGTTCTGCATCGTGCAGTTCGGCAGCGCCACGGCGTTTCCGCACGGCGTGCCGGGAGTGCAGCGGCTGGCCGCGGACGACCTGGTGCTGATCGACACTGGCTGCGCGGTCCAGGGTTACCACTCCGACATCACCCGCACCTGGTGTTTTGGCAGGCCTGATGACGCGCAGCGCCGCATCTGGGATCTGGAGCAGGCGGCCCAGGCGGCCGCGTTTGCGGCGGCCAGGCCGGGAGTGACTTGCGAAGCGGTGGATGCCGCGGCGCGGGGCGTGATCGAGGCGGCGGGGCTGGGCCCCGGGTATCGCCTTCCCGGCTTGCCGCACCGCACTGGCCACGGCTGCGGCCTGGCCATCCACGAAGCCCCCTACCTGGTGCGGGGCGACCGCACCGTGCTTGAGCCGGGCATGTGCGCGAGCAACGAGCCGATGATCGTGGTTCCAGACCGGTTCGGCGTGCGCCTGGAGGACCACTTCCACGTCACCACGGACGGTGCGCAGTGGTTCACGGCGCCGGCGGTGGCCATCGACCAACCGTTCGCATGACCGGGGCCTGATGCGGTCCGGGGAGGCATGACTATGGGCACCAGCACCTTGCTCCTGCTTTCGGCGCTGGCCGCGCTGGCGATCGGCTATGCCGTGCGGTGGTACCTGATTGAACGCTGGCGCCGCCGCGGCGGTTCCGGTGACGCGTCGCCGCGGCGCCCGGATGCGCCGGGCCTGCTGACCGGCCTGGGCGCCAATTTCCTCGATACCCTCGGGATCGGCTCGTTCGCGACGACCACCGCGGTGTTCAAGCTGCGCGGCCGGATCGCGGACGAGGACATCCCCGGGACCCTGAACGTTGGCCACGCGCTGCCGACCATGACCCAGGCGCTGATCTTCATCGCGGTGGTGTCGGTGGAGTTCGTGACCCTGGTGAGCATGATCGCCGCCGCGGTGGCGGGGGCCTGGTTCGGGGTGGGCGTGGTGGCCCGGCTGCCGCGCAGGGCGATCCAGATCGGCATGGGGACCGCGCTGCTGCTCTCGGCGGCGCTGTTCCTGGCCACCAACCTGGACTGGCTGCCGGGTGGTGGCGACGCATTGGGACTGCAGGGCGGCGTGCTGGTGTTCGCGGTCGCGGCAACCTTCGTCCTGGGCGCGCTGATGATGCTGGGCATCGGGCTGTACGCGCCCTGCCTGATCCTGGTGAGCCTGCTCGGCATGAATCCGCTGGCCGCGTTCCCGGTGATGATGGGTGCCTGCGCATTCCTGATGCCGGTGGGCGGTGCCGCCTTCGCGCGCGTGGGCCGCTATGACCTGCGCGCGGCCCTGGGCCTGGCGCTGGGCGGAATTCCCGGCGTGCTGGTCGCGGCCTTCGTGGTCAAGTCGCTTCCGCTCGCATGGCTGCGCTGGATGGTGCTGCTGGTGGTGTTGATCGCGGCAGCGCAGCTGCTGCTGTCGGCCTGGCGCGGGGCCGCACGTGCGCCGGCCGATCGAACCGTACTTCAGAAGGAGAACTAGATGTCCCGAATCCAGCGGATCAAGGCGCTGATCGCAATGATGGTGTTGGTCTGCGCGGCGGCTACTGCTTCCGCCGCGTCCACGGCGGCAGGGCCGGAAACCCCGGACGCGGCCGACTACCGACGCTCGCTTGAACTGCGCGGGCAGTGGATGCACCTGACCAGCGGGATCGTCGGCCCGGTGCGCTGGATCGACGACGGACGCTACTACTACCGGCGCACGGTGCAGGGAGGGTTCGAGTTCGTCGTGCGCGGGGTTGGCGAAGAAGGGGGGCAGCCGGCGTTCGACCAGGCGCGCCTGGCGCGCGCGCTGGGACAGGCGCTGGGAAGCGAGCACGACGGGCGCCGGTTGCCGTTCGCCGGCTATGAGTACCTGGATGACGAACGCGCGATCCGCGCATGGATCGACGGCGGCTGGGTGCGCTGCGACCTGGGTGCGGAATACGCCTGCACGCGTGTGCAGGACCGTGACGGCCGGCGCCGTCCGCGTGGATGGGGTGTGACGCGCGATCTGTCGGTCGTCGCCGACGATACGCCGCGGCGCTCGCCCGACGGACGCTACGAGGCGTTCGTGCGCGGCGACAACGCAGCCTTGCGCACCGTCGCCGACGGTGCCGTCCGCATGCTCAGTCATGACGGTGCCGAAGGCGATTTCTTCGATCCGGAAAGCATCGTCTGGTCCCCGGACTCCAGCCGTTTCGCGCTGTACAAGGTGCGCCCCGGCTTGCAGCGCCAGGTCACCCGGGTGGAGACCTTGCCGCGTGACCGGATCGAGCCCCGGGTCCGCACCCAGCTCTATCCCAAGCCGGGCGATCCGGTGGACATCGAGCGGCCGGTGATCTTCGAGGCGGACTCCGGGCGGCGCATACCGGTGTCCAGCGAGCTGTTCTCCAATCCGTTCCAGCTTTCGCCGCTGGAGTTCCGCGCCGACGGCCGGACCCTGGCGCTGCGCTATACCGAACGCGGTCACCAGCGCGTGCGTCTGGTGGAGATCGACGCGCTCCGCGGCAATGCCCGCACCGTGGTGGAGGAGCACAGCGACACCTTCGTCAATGACTGGTGGCAGCGCAGCCATTTCCACGACGTCGGAGGCGAGGGACGGGAGATCGTCTGGATGTCGGAGCGGGACGGATGGAACCATCTGTACCTGGTCGACGGGCGTAGTGGGCGCGCGCGCCAGCTCACCCGCGGTGATTGGGTGGTGCGCGAGATCGTCGAGGTCGACGAGGAGCGCAGGCAAATCTGGTTTGCGGCCAACGGGCGCGAGGACGGCGACCCGTACCACCAGCATTTCTACCGGGTCGATTTCGACGGGCGCAACCTGGTGCACATGACGCCCGGCGACGGCTGGCACGAGATCAGCCTGTCGCCCGACCTGGGCCACTACGTGCAGACCTGGTCACGCCTGGACCATCCCGGGGAAACACTGCTGCGCGATGCGCGCGACGGCAGCGTGGTGGCCCGTATCGAGAAGGCCGATGCCAGCGAGCTGTTCGCGGGGGGCTACAGGCCGCCGGAAGCGTTCGTCGCCCCGGGACGCGACGGTCGCACGCCGATCTGGGGCCTCGTTGTCCGCCCGCGCGACCACGACCCCGGCCGCCGCTACCCGGTGATCGAGAACATCTATGCCGGCCCGCACACCGCCTCGGTGCAGAAGAAGTTCTGGCCGTTCGATTCGCAGTCCAGCAACGAGCGCCTGGTGGACGCGCAGGCGCTGGCGGACCTGGGCTTCATCGTGGTGCAGATCGACGGCATGGGCACCATGCACCGGTCCAAGGCGTTCCACGACGTGGCCTGGAAGAACCTGCAGGACGGGGGCTTCCCCGATCGCATCGCCTGGCACCGGGCCCTGGCGGAACGCGACCGGTCATACGACATCATCCGCGGAGTGGGCATCTACGGCGCATCGGCCGGGGCCCAGAACGCCCTGCACGCGCTGCTCTTCGAGCCGGACTTCTACACCGTCGCGGTGGCCTACAACGGCAACTACGACAACCGGATGGACAAGCTCAGCTGGAACGAGCAGTGGATGGGCTGGCCGGTGGATGAGAGTTATGTCCGTGCATCGGGGGTGGAGCACGCAGGGCTGATGCAGGGCAGGCTGCTGATGATCGTCGGCGAACAGGATGCCAACGTCGATCCGGCATCCACCTACCAGGTGGCCGATGCGCTGATCCGCGCCGGCAAGGACTTCGACCTGCTGGCCGTCCCCGGAACGGGCCACGGGGTGGGGCGATCGGAGGAACCGCTGCGCTACATCCAGCGGCGCAAGTTCGATTTCTTCGTCCGCCACCTGCTCGACCAGCCGACCCCCGACTGGAACCGGATCGGGCAAGACTGAGTCCGTTTCTGCATCCGCAAGCCGAGCCCCGTCGTGGCCGGCAGGCCTTCGCGGGGAAGTAAAGGAGGAGGCATCCGCCGCCAGGCGGATGCCGGGGGACATGACGGGGCCCGTCAGGTCACGGCGAGGCGAAGCGAAGAAGCAGTTGCTCCTCCTCGCACCTCCCGGAGTTGGGTGAAGAACAAAAAAAGGGCGGGCCAATTTCCTGGCCCGCCCTGTTCCGACGTCCTACAGTCGGTATTCCAGGGTCAGGAAGTACTCCGCGCCGGCGGGGTTGTGCTTGCGGATGTCCGCATAGGGCCACCATGCCTCCGACTCATGGCTCGGCGGCTCCTTGTCGAACACGTTGACCACGCTGAAGTTCGCAGAAAGGGCATCGGTGAACTTGTATCCCAGCGAAACGTTGGTCGTCGTCCACGCCGGCAGCCTGACATAGCCATCCGCCCACCGCGCCGGAGACGTTCCAAGGCGGTTGACGTGGACGCTGGCGTTGAAGCGGCCGTTGACCCAGGCCAGGGTCGCGTTGCTGCGGGTGCGGAACTCGGTATTCCACTGCTCGTCCCGGATGTCCTCGACCTCGTCCTCGGGCAGGTAGCGGTTGAGCGTCTCCAGGATGTGGGTGTGGGCGAAGCGGAAGGTGAATTCGCCCCACCGCTCGGTCGGGACCTTTGAAAGCCAGGTCAGGTCGAATCCTTCCTGTTGGCGCATCCCGGTGTTGAACGGGCTGGTGATCGCCGAGACCACCGAGCCGTTCGGGCCGCCGCGGGTCATCCGGGACATCATCTCCTGGCACTTGGGCGAATTGATGTCCACGTCGTTGCCCTGGGCGTCGAAGCCGAGTTCGCACTCGGCCGCGTACCGGACCACGGTCTGCGCGTTGATGATGCCGACCTGGTCGGTCAGGTGGATGCGGAACCAGTCAAGGGTCAGCGAGTGGTGATCGCCCAGCTGGGCCACCATCCCGACGGTGTTGGTGTATCCCTTCTCCTCGCGCAGGGACGGATCGCCCTCGGAATACTGGCGGAAGGATCCGGTGCCGTAGTTGTTGCCGCAGGCCTCCCAGCTCATCCCGGGCTCCAGCCCCTCCTCCTGCACGCAGGCCAGGTAGTCCACCGCGCTGGCGTAGGACGAGCTGCGTTCGGCGAACATGACGTGCAGGTCCGGCGCCCGGAACGAGGTTGCGCGCGAGGCGCGGAACATCAGCGACTCGATCGGCCGCCACGCCAGCCCGACCTGGTAGGTGGGCGCGCCGGACACATCGGACGCGTCGTCGTAGTAGTCGTAGCGCGCTGCGACCTTGGCATCCAGACGGCCTATCGGAGAATCCGGCCCGGCCAGTGGAATGGCCAGCTCAGCGCCCAGGGCGTAGCGATTGCGGTCGCCCTCGCCGCGGATGCCGCTCCAGCCGTAGATCTCGCCGTCGACGGTGGCCTGGTCGGTCAGGAACCGGTAGGTCTCCCGGTTGGCTTCCACCACCGTGGCGAAGTCGACCGGGCCGGCCGGCACGTTGAACAGGGTGCCGGCCAGGTCGGCGCTGAGCGTCTGCGACGTCGAGCGCCCGTCCCCCACCGACGTGCGCAGGGCCTCGGTGAACATGTCCGGCGTGAGCGGCCCGAAGTAGTCGATGTTAGTGGGCAGGTAATTGGCGTCCAGGCTGCTGCGGTTGACCTGCAGCCAGCGGCTGCCAGCCCAAGGCTGGCTCCAGTCGACGCCGCGGGTGCCGAACAGCATCGACAGCATCGTCTGGTCGTCGAACCGCTCCACCGAATCCTCGTAGTTGTAGATCCCGTAGGTGTAACCGACGCTGTAATCGTAGCTCCCGATCTGTCCGCCAAGGTCGAGGCTGAGTGTGTGGCTGGTCTCCTCGAACCTCTGGTTGCTGGTGGGCGTCTCGAAATCGCGGAAGGAGCGCCAGAAGTGGCGCGACCCGTAGTAGCCCGGGTTCGGCGAGTCGATGTCTTCGACCACGTCGTAGTCGACACCGTAGCTGTAGCGGTAAAGGCCGGCGTCGGCTTCCGAGCGCGCCGACATGAGGGTTGCCTGGAACACCTGTCCGCCGGCGAAGTCATGGGTGAGATTGGCAAAGCCGAACACCCGATCCCGTCCATTGCGGACGGTGTAGGTGTCGAACACGTTGTCGCCGCAGTAGCGCTCCGGTCCCGCCGCCATCCAGCCCGGCCGCACCGCGTCGTATCCCAGTGCCCCGCAACGATCGCCGATATCCAGCAGGTCCCACCCGCTGCCGACGTCCCAGAACGAGACGACCTGCTCGAGCTCACGGTAGGCCGGGTCGGGCGATTTCTGCGGGTGGTCGAACCAGTCACGCTGGTCGCCGCGGATCGGACGCCGCCGGTCCCATTCCAGGCCGAAGCTGGCCCGGGTGTCGCCGCGCGCGAAGCCGGAGGAGACCGTGAAGTTGTCCGAGCGGCCGCCCCCGTTGACGGTGTCGCCGTAGCGGTAGGAGAAAGTGGTGGCGTCGATGTCGTCCTTGAGGATCACGTTGACCACGCCGGCGACGGCGTCGGAGCCGTAGATGGCCGACGCGCCGCTGGTCAGGACCTCCACCCGCTCCACCGCCGAGTACGGAATCATCGCCAGGTTGATGACGTTGCCGGAGACCGAGCCGGCGGGCTTGGGCAGGATCGGCATGCGCCTGCCGTTGAGCAGCACCAGGGTGTAGCCGGCCCCGAAGCCACGCAGGTTGAGCGCCTGGGCGTTGGCGTTGAAGTTGTTGGTGACCTCTTCGCCGACGACGATGCCGGTGTTGGCATTGAGGTTGGTGAGCGCGTCGTAAAGCGTCGAGAACCCCTGCTGCTGCAGGTCCTGGGAGGTGTAGATCTGAACCGGCTCGACGCCTTCGATCTCGGTGCGCTTGATCCTGGACCCGGTGACGGAGACCGTGTCCAGTTCCAACGCGTCCCCGGACGATGCCTGGTCATCAGTGGAAGCAGCTTCAGGGTTGATTGCGTCCAGGGCCGCGGCGGACGGAGGGTCGGCAGGGGGTGGTTGCTGGGCTGATGCCGCAGACGGGTTCAGCGCCAGGCAGATCGCCAGTGCCAGGGCACTGGGCAAGCAGAAATTTTTCATCGACGTCCTTTCTCCAGAGTAACTGTCAGCGATGCGGAGCATCCGCGCACCGTGACGTTGCGTGGGGCCGTCACGTGACTGTCATTCTTGGTGGAACGCCGTGGCTGCAGCTAGCGGATAATCCCCTCTTGACATGCAGATTTATGCACAATCGATGAGCTGAGTTGCCGGCCCGGCGGGATGTCGCTGCCCGGGCGCGGGAAAGTCAGTCGAGCAGGGCCAGCAGTTCGCGGTACAGGTGCCCGGGCACGGTCACGCCCTGGGCGAGACTGGTTTCGCGGGCCGCGTGGCGACGCTGCGAAGGTAGCCGGGCGCCAGATCCGGTGAGCGCGTCGAACAGCGACTCGGCGCGGTCCATGTGGGCCGCTGCGTCCGCGCCGAGGAAGCCGGCCGGATCCATCGCGATGATCAGCTCGCCGTGGTACGGCGATGCCCCGGCCCCGCCATCGTGCTCAAGCGACTCCATGCTGGTCAGGTCGCCGATCAGCGGACCGGCAATCAGCTCGATCATGGTCGACAGCGCGGAGCCCTTGTAGCCGCCGAAAGTCTGCATCGCGCCGCCGTTGAGCACCGCTCCCGGGTCCGTGGTCGGCAATCCCGTGGCGTCCACTCCCCAATCCGCCGGAATTGGCGAACCATCGCGGGCCCGCAGCTCGATCTCACCGCGGGCGACGGCACTGGTGGCAAAGTCGAAAACGTAGGGCAGGCCGGTGGGGCGGGGCCAGGCGAAGGCGAACGGGTTGGTGCCCAGCAGCGGGGTCCGGCCTCCTGCCGGCGCCACCCAGGCGTGGCTCGGGTTGCATGCCAGCGCGGCCAGGCCCTCGCCGGCGATCCGCTCGACTTCCGGCCACAGCGCCGAAAAGTGCAGGCAGCGGTTGATCGCCATCGCGGCCAGGCCGTTCCGCCGCGCCTTGGCGACCAGGTGTGGGAGCCCCTTTTCGAAGGCCAGCAGGGAATACCCACCGCGCGCGTCGACCCGGATAATGCCGGGCGCCTGATCGTGCACTTCCGGCTCTGCCCGGCCATCCACCTTGCCGGTCTGCAGCGAATGCACGCAGACCAGGGTCCGGTACAGGCCATGCGATGGACAGTGGTCGCGCTCCCCGGCGACGATGGTAGCGGTCAGGGTGCGCACGTGTCCGGCGCTGAAGCCGGCGAGGGTGAGGATGCGCGAAACCAGCGCCTCGCATTCGTCCAGGTCCAGCCGTACCGTGGAGTCCGACATGCTTTAATCCACCTTCGACGATGTAGCAGGACATTGTCGGAAAATCGGGGTCCGTGGGCACGTGGATTTAGTGCGGAATTGATGCGGAATTCCGCACAATTCGACTGGATCTGCTGGCTCGGATGTCTTTTCAGCGGGTACCGGAATCGGGGTTTTTTCCTCCACAGGCATTTTCTCCATGTGGCTCGATTCACATTGTCCAGATCATTATCCTGAAGATTCCTTGCAACCTGCAGGAGATGGCCATGATCAGATCCATCAAAGCGGTATCGGCTGGGCTGCTGTCAGCGCTGTTGCTGGCCGGCTGCGCCAGCACGGGAATGGACAGCGGCGAGAAGCTGGCCATGTACCGGACCAGCGCGGGTGA
Organism: Luteimonas sp. A478; assembly: GCF_054052025.1. NCBI lineage: Bacteria > Pseudomonadati > Pseudomonadota > Gammaproteobacteria > Lysobacterales > Lysobacteraceae > Luteimonas > Luteimonas yangxiaopingae. Next base: position 59,469 of record NZ_JBSVRF010000004.1, read on the forward strand.
GCCCGTGCGCAGCTTCCACTTCTTTGGACGGCTGCACAGCTGGACGCCGCTTGGCGATCGTGCGCTGGCGGTGTGGACCAAGCCGCGCGAAGCGTGGCTGCTGGAGCTGACGGGCAGCTGCCCGGACCTGGCCTTCGCCCACTCCGTATCGATCACCAGCAGCCTCAACACTGTTCACGCCCGGTTTGATCGGGTGCGTCCGATGGGTGCTGGACCGATGGCGATTGCCTGCCAGATCGGTGAGATCAGGCCGCTGGATGTCAGTGCGCTGCGCGATGCGGAGCGTGACTGGCGTGAGGGCGGCGAGGTGATCGACCAGCCGCCGGAAGACGCGGATCAGTCGTCGGGTGTTGGCACGTAGCCGGCAGGTTTTTCAGCGCCGCCTTCGAACAGGAACTTGCGCATCTCCGCTTCCAGGAAGGCGCGGTGCTTGGGGTCCAGCGGCGAGAGGCGGTTTTCGTTGATCAGCATGGTCTGGTGGGCCAGCCATGCCGACCATGCGCTCTTGCCGATGTTGGCGTAGATCCGCTTGCCCAGCTCGCCCGGCCAGGGGGCGAAATCCAGACCCTCGGTTTCGACCTGTTCTCTCTGGCAGAAGACGGTGCGCATGATGGTCAGCTCTCAAAGTGGGGGACATCCCATTGTAGGGTGCCGGCACCGGCCCGGCCTGGATGGCCCACGATGACGGCGCTCAGGAGTGGCCTGACAAGAGCCTGCGGATAGGGGCCGGGATGCCCAGGCCCTCCAGAGCGGTCACCGCCACCCAGCGGTGGTCGTCCCCATCGCGTACAGCTGGTCTCGGAGCGATGCCCTGCCAGCGCAATGGGTGCAGCGTCAGCCGGTAATGGGTGAAGGCGTGTGCAACCGGGTCCAGCGCGTGGGCGGCTGCGTAGTCGCCGTCCACATTGGCGTTGAACCAGCTGCGTGCGTCATCGTCACCGGTGGCTTCCGGCAGTGACCACAGCGAGCCCCAGATGCCGGTCGGCGGGCGGCGCTGCAGCAGGATGCGGCCGGCACCGTCGTAGAGCAGCAGGACCGTCGCTTCCCGTTCGGGGAGCGGCTTGCCCCGTTTGGGGGTCGGCAGCTCGGCCACCCGTCCCTGGGTGAGGGCCGCGCAGCCTTCGCTGATCGGGCAGAGCGTGCAGGCGGGCTCGTGACGGGTGCAGAGGGTGGCGCCGAAATCCATCTGCGCCTGGGTGTAGTCGGCCAAGCGATCGTCTGGCAGGTGCGATCCGGCCAGCGTCCACAGCTGCCGCTCGACCCGGGATGTTGCGGGCCAGCCTTCCACCGCGTGCCAGCGGCACAGCACGCGCTTCACGTTGCCGTCCAGGATGGCGTGCCGGTCTCCCCAGGCCTGGGCCAGGATGGCGGCGGCGGTGCTGCGGCCAATGCCGGGCAGGCTCATCAGCGCGGCGTGATCGCGCGGCAGTTCGCCACCGTGCAGCTCTACGCAGGTCCGGGCGGTCGCATGCAGGTTGCGGGCACGGGCGTAGTAGCCAAGTCCGGACCAGAGCGCGAGCACGTCGTCCAGCGGCGCGGCGGCAAGCGCGGGAAGATCGGGCAGGGCAGCGACAAAGCGCTCGAAGTAGGGCACCACCACCCGCACCTGGGTCTGCTGCAGCATGATCTCCGACAGCCATACTCGGTACGGCGCGCGCGGATGTTGCCAGGGCAGGTCGTGGCGGCCGTTGACGTCGAACCAGGCCAGCAGGCGCGAGGCGAAGCTGTCCGTCATGGCTCCGGGCCTGTCGCTGCAGGGGCGTCTTCGATCGTGATCTCCACGCCGTGCAGGACAGCGCCTGCGATATCCACACGTGGCACGCTGAGATGGCCGTCAAGTGGTGGCAGGGGGGAGCCGGAGTCCATGTCGCCCATCCATGCCCCCAATTCGCCCACGCGCAGCCGGCCTTCAAAGCGGGCCTGGTCACGGGTCAGGCGCAGCAGCAGCGGATCGGACAGGTTGGAAGCACCCCGATAGTCAAGTTCAAACGGCAGCGCGGCATCGGAGTCGCCGATCGGTGATGGCAGTTCGGGCCATGTAGCGGGCCAGCGCTCGAGCTGCCCGGTGAGCGCCAGCTCAAGCTGATGGCCAACAGCGACGTGGCCGCGACCCTGCAGGCGGGGGATCATCGCCTGGCCGCGAAGCACCAGCGCCGCGGGCTGCAGGGTGAAGGCGCCTTCGGCAAATGCGCCTTCGCCGGCAAGCCCGAGCGCGAACGGCTGTTCCTTGCCTGTCGAAACGAGACGTGAGCTTGCCGAGAGTCGAAGTGCGGACAGCTGTACGCCGGCGGCGGCAGGTGAGTCCTTCAGGTGGGTGGAAAGCACGGCATGGGTGGGCAGTCGCCAGCTGCTGTCCTGGGGAGCCAGGGTGCCGGCGACGCCGATGCCGGCACCCATCCCGGGACGGGTCATGGCCAGATGCAGGTGGAAAGGCGCCGACAGGCTGCCTGCCTGGTAGCGGCCACCGATGTCGGCGCCGAGCCGGGCCTGCTGGGCGAATCGGGGCAGGCGGATCGAGAGGTCGCCAACCGACCAGGTGTCCGCCTGGAGGGTGCCGCGCCGCACATGCAGGCCCTCCGCCAGCACCGGCGGGGGGCCGTCGCCCCGGGGGCGACTTGCCCACCACTCCAGCGCGGGTTGCAGCTGTATCCGCGGCGCGTCGACTTCGATGCGGGTGATCACCGGATCAGCGCCTCGCGAGCGCAGCGTGGACCAGGGCACCGACACCAGGACCCGCTCTGCTTCCAGCACCGTGTCCGGCGCGCCCGGGATGCGCGCGCTGACGCCACGAGCCACCAGCTGCGGACTGCCGCGCAGGCGGTAATCGAATTCGTTGGCACTGATGTCCAGTCCCGTGGCCTGTCCGGCCAGCGCCATCACCCGCGGGCCCAGCACCTGCGGCCGCATCGCCCAGTGCAGCACGACCGCGACCAACAGCAGGAGGGCAACGACCACGACCAGCGCGATCGCGGAACGGCGTTTCACCCGCCCAGCGCCTCCGGCAGCAGGGCGTCTACGAAGGCTTCGGCATCGAACACGCGCAGGTCCTCAGACCTTTCGCCGATGCCGGCATAGCGGATCGGAATGCCGAACTCGCGGGCCAGGGCGAACACCACGCCGCCCTTGGCGGTGCCGTCCAGCTTGGTCACCACCAGTCCGGTCACCTTGACCGCGACGTTGAACTGGCGCACCTGGGAGACGGCGTTTTGCCCGGTGGTTCCGTCCACCACCATCAGCACTTCGTGCGGGGCGGTGGGGTCGATCTTGCCCAGCACGCGCCCGATCTTGCCAAGCTCGGCCATCAGTCCCTGCTGGGTGTGCAGGCGGCCAGCCGTATCGGCAATGAGGATATCGGTACCGCGCGAACGGGCCGACTGCAGCGCGTCAAAAGCCACTGATGCGGCATCCGCGTTCTGGCCCTGGGCAACCACTGGCACGCCATTGCGCTCGCCCCATGCCTGCAGCTGGGCCACGGCGGCGGCGCGGAAGGTATCCCCTGCGGCCAGCATGAGGCCGTGGCCTTCTTCCTTGTAGCGCCGTGCCAGCTTGCCAATGGTGGTGGTCTTGCCGACGCCGTTCACGCCCACGGTGAGGATCACGAAAGGCTTGGCGGAAGCGTTGATCTGCAGCGGCCTGGCAACCGGCTGCAACAAGGCGATCATCTCGGCGCGCAGGCTGGCCAGCAATGCAGCGGAGTCGGCGAACTCGCGCGCCTTCATGCGTTTGCGCATGGCCTCCACCAGTCCGGTAGTCGCAGCCACGCCGACGTCTGCCATCAGCAGCGCGGTCTCGATCTCGTCCAGTAGATCGTCATCCAGGCGCGGATTGCGCGAGAACAGGCCGCCCAGGCTGACGGCAAAGCCGCTCCCGCCCAGGCGCTGTCGCCAGCCGGTTTTTCCGGGAGCGGCAGCGGGGGCTGATTCCGGCTCGGCCGCGGGTGCCGGCGGGACGGCCCCCGGTGCCGGCGTAACGATCGGAACAGGCGCGACAGATGCCGATACGGGTTCCCGGGCGACCGGGGTGCTGACAGGAACAGCCGGTGCGGGGGCGGTTTCAACAGCAGTTCTTGCGACAGGCTCTTCCGCCGCCACAGTCTCTGCGGCCGGAGGTGCGGTCTGGTGACTCTCCGGGAATGCTGCGGCCAGCTCCTCGATGCTCAGCCGGCGGCGGCCGTCAGCCTGGTCTGCATCGGATTTTTTGCGTCGGAACCAGCTGGACATGCCGCGATCAAGTCCTTGATGGGGGAGAATGGCCGAATGGTATCACTCGGCCCCCAGCCTCCAGCCGTGGAAAGCGCCCTATGAAGCCGGTTCCGGGCAGGGTGCGGATCATTGGCGGGCGCTGGCGCGGCACCCGCCTGCCGGTGGCCGATGCGCCCGGCCTGCGGCCCACTTCCGACCGTGCCCGCGAGACCCTGTTCAACTGGCTGCAGCCGGTATTGCCGGGAGCGCGGGTACTGGACCTGTTTGCCGGCAGCGGAGCGCTTGGGCTTGAGGCGCTCTCCCGCGGCGCTGCCGACGCCCTGATGGTGGAGCGCGATGCCAACCTGGCACAGGGGCTGGAAGAGACCGTGCAGCGGCTGGATGCCGGCGCTGTCGCGCGTGTTGTGCGTGCCGACGCGCTTCAGTTTCTGGCTGCACCGCTGCACGGCCGCTTCAACCTGGTATTCGTTGATCCCCCTTTTGATGCCGACCTCTGGCAGCCAGTTCTGGCCCAGCTGGATCCGTGGCTTGCCGATCAGGCGTGGCTTTACCTTGAGTCACCGGTGGATGGACGGGTGGAGCCTGGAGCAGGCTGGCTTCCGCATCGCGAATCACGGACCCGCGATGCACGGCACGCGCTGTACCGGTGCGTGGCGGATACGGGTTCCGGATGATGCGACGCTGTTACACTGGCAGCCCACCGACCCGGCCGTTTCCGACAGGCGATTTGCTGACATGAGCGTGGCGCGCAACCGCATCGCGGTCTATCCCGGAACCTTCGATCCGATCACCAACGGGCACATCGATCTGATCCACCGTGCCTCGCCGTTGTTCGCGAAGATCATCGTGGGCATTGCCGAGAGTCCGGGCAAGGGGCCTACCCTGGAGCTGGATCTGCGCCTGGAACTGGCGCGCCTCGCGCTGCGCGGACACGACAACGTCGAGGTGTGCAGCTTCAACTGCCTGCTGGCGGACTTCGTGCGTGAAGTGAGCGGTGGCGTGCTGCTGCGTGGCCTGCGGGCGGTGTCGGATTTCGAGTACGAATTCCAGATGGCAAGCATGAACAGGCATCTGATTCCCGAAGTGGAAACCCTGTTCCTGACCCCTGCCGAAAAATACGGTTTCATATCCTCGTCGCTGGTCCGCGAGATATCCCGCCTTGGCGGCGACGTCTCCGCGTTCGTGCCGGCGGCGGTGGCCGAAGCGCTGCAGACCGAGTGGCGGCGTAAAGCATCAACCTGACCTTGTAAATCCTGAAGGGAACGCTGAAATGAAGATCATGACCCGACTGCTGCTGTGCGCCAGCCTTGCCCTGCCGCTGGCAGCCTGTCAGAAAGAAGAGGCCGTGGAGCAGGTGGTAACTGCCCCGATGGCTGCGCCGCAGAGCGGTGATCGCGAAGAGTGGCGCACGTATCTCAACGACGTCGTGGGCCGGAACATGGAGGGGATCTACAGCCAGCCCTTCGTGTACCTGGTGCCCGCCGAAGGCGGCGAGAACTTTGATGACGAGTACGAGCGCCTGGCCGAGCGCGCCGAGAACGATCTTGCCCGCGGCATCGTGCGCGGCAACCTGCTGGCCTACGCCGGCCACGATTCCAACCGCGTTGCGGACCTGGCGGTGCGCGCGTTCGAAAACGTGCCCGAAGGCACCATGGAAGGCGTGCGCGTGCTGTTCATCGGCGATGCGGTGGACAACCCGCGGGTTGAAGCCGCGGTGGCACCGGCCCAGGTTGAATACGTTTTCATCGAGAAATAAGTCGCGCCGGGTCGCGCTGGAAAGCAGATGTCGCTGAAGATCAACGAGCTGTGCATCAACTGCGATGTCTGTGAGCCCGCGTGTCCGAACAACGCGATTTCACAGGGCGAGGTCATCTACGTGATCGACCCCGCCCTGTGTACCGAGTGCGTCGGCCACTTTGACGAGCCGCAGTGCATGGAGGTGTGTCCGGTGGAATGCATCGACCCGGACCCGGAGCACCCCGAGACCGAGAGCCAGCTCCTGGCCAAGCTGCGCAGGCTGCAGGAGCAGGGCGCCGCACCGGCCGATGCCGCTACCGGCGAAATGGCTGGAGCGTGATGCGCAACTGATTTCCTGAGTCGTGGAGCAATTATGAAGTTCTGGTCCGGTGTGATCATCGCGGTGGCCCTGGTCGCCACCCCTGCCTGTGGCCGCGATGCGGTTGCCCAGCCTGAGCAGAACGCTGCCAGCACCGCCACGCCGCCGGGTGTTGCTATTGCCTCGGCGCACTCGTTGGCGACTGAGGCCGGACTGGAAATGATCCGCGAGGGTGGCAACGCATTCGATGCCGCAATCGCGGTGTCCGCCGCGCTGTCGGTGGTGGAGCCGATCAGCTCCGGCATCGGCGGTGGAGGTTTCTTCCTGCTGCACAACGCGGATGATGGGCGCGATGTGTTCCTGGACGCGCGCGAGACGTCACCTGCCGCCGTTACATCCGATGACTACCTGACCGAAGACGGCCAGTTCAACCGTGACCGGGCCACCAACGGTCCGTGGGCTGCCGGCATCCCTGGCCTGCCGGCGGCGTTCGTGCACCTGGCGGACGAGTATGGCGAGCTGTCACTGGCCCAATCGCTGGCGCCGGCGATCCGCCTGGCCGACGAGGGCTTCCCCGTCTACGGCCGCATGGTGCGCGGCTATGAGAACCGGGCCGAGGTGATGGAGCGTTACCCCGGCACGCGCGATACCTTCCTGATCGAGGGCCGGGCGATGCGCGAGGGCGACACCTTCCGCCAGCCGGACCTGGCCCGTACCCTTGAGCGCCTGGCTGCCGACGGCTTCGACGGTTTCTATCGCGGCCGCACTGCGGAGCTGCTGCTGGAAGGCGTGCAGGCCGAGGGTGGCGTGTGGACCGCGGAAGACCTGGCGTCCTACAAGGTGGTGGAGCGTGAGCCGCTGCGCCTGAAGTACCACGAGTGGGACATCGTGACGGCGCCGCCGCCGTCTTCGGGCGGGGTGGCGCTGGCCCAGATGCTGCAGATCCTGGCGGGCTGGGAGCTGGAGGAACTTGACCCGGCCCTGCGCGCGCACCTGACCGTCGAATCCATGCGCCGGGCGTTCCGCGACCGCACCTTCTACCTGGGTGATCCGGACTTCGTCGATATCCCGATGGACACCCTGACCAGCCGCGACTACGCGGCCGGGTTGCGCGCCACCATCCATCCCGAGCGGGCAACGCCGAGCGACATGCTCTCCGGCGAGCCGACGCCGCTGGAGGGTGATGAGACCACCCACTTCTCCATCATCGATGCCGAGGGCAACCGCGTGGCCGCCACGCAGACGGTGAACCTGCTGTACGGCTCGGGCCTGGTGCCGCCGGGCACCGGCGTGCTGCTGAACAACGAGATGGATGATTTCGCCCTGCAGCCGGGCGAGGCGAACGCGTTTGGCGTCATGGGCTTTGATGCCAACGCCCCGGAGCCGGGCAAGCGCATGCTCAGCTCCATGACCCCGACCTTCATGCTGTCCGACGACCGCATCGCGGTGCTGGGCACGCCCGGTGGCACCCGCATCATCACCATGGTGATGCTGGGCATCCTCGGCTACGACGCCGGCCTGGATGCCCAGGCAGTGGCCGCCCTGCCGCGCTTCCACCACCAGTGGCTGCCCGACCGCATCTCCGCCGAGCGCGGTGCGTTCAGCCCCGAAGTCATCGCCCGCCTGCGGGAGATGGGCCACGTGGTGGATGCGCCCGACGAAGAAGACGAGATGCGCCGCAGCGGTGGCCGCACCTCCAGCCACAGCTGGGGCAACCTGCAGACCGTGGCCTGGAACCTGCGCACCAATACGCTGGAAGGCGGCACCGATCCGCGCAACGAGGTCGGTTCGGCCAAGGTCGAACTGCAGCCATGAAACTCTGGTCGCTCGAGGGCAACACCCAGAAGCTCGACGGTGGCGCGATGTTCGGCAATGCGCCGCGCGCCCTGTGGACGCGCTGGATGCAGCCGGATGAGCTGAACCGCATCCCGCTCGCCTGCCGGGCCCTGCTGGCCCAGCCGCTCAATGGCAAAACGGTGCTGTTCGAGACGGGCGTGGGTGCGTTCTTCGAACCGAAATATCGCGATCGCTACGGCGTGGTGGAAGAGCGCCACGTGCTGCTGGATTCGCTGCGAGAGGCGGGCTTCTCGCATGAAGACATCGACGTGGTGGTGCTCTCGCACCTGCACTTCGATCATGTGGGGGGGCTGCTGCGCGAGTACCGCGAGGGCGAGCCGCACGAGCTGCTGTTCCCCAATGCCATCTATCTCACCAGCCGGCCGCATTGGGAGCGCGCATGCAACCCGCACGCCCGCGACCGGGCCAGTTTCATTCCCGAACTGCCGGCGCTGCTGGAGGCCAGTGGCAGGCTGCAGTTCGTCGAAGGCGGCCGCTCGGAGGTGTTGGGCGACGCGGTCAGCTTCACCTACAGCGACGGCCACACCCCGGGCATGATGCTGGCGGAGATCCACGGAGCGCCGGGTCCGGACGGTCGCCCGCACGGCGGCATAGCCTTCTGCGCCGATCTGGTGCCGGGGCGGCCCTGGGTCCACCTGCCGATCACCATGGGCTACGACCGCAGCCCCGAACTGCTGATCGACGAGAAGCGTGCCTTCCTCGAGGACAAGTTGGAGCGGAACGTGCACCTGTTCCTCACCCATGATCCGGACATCGCACTGGTCCAGCTCACCCGCGATGATCGTGGCCGCTACGCCCCAACCCACGAAACCGCAGCCCTGAAGGCCCGTCCCCTCCCGTAGGAGCGCGCCACGCGCGCGAAGCCGCGTGACACATGGCGGTGCCGAGGGGCGTCGGATGGTATGTCGCAACCGAAGCCGCCACGTACGGGAATGATTCACGCGGCTTCGCGCGCATGGCGCGCTCCTACAGGGGAGAGTCAGCTGCCGGGGGTGCCGAAGATCTTGTCGCCGGCGTCGCCGAGGCCGGGCAGGATGTAGCCGCGTTCGTCCAGGCGATCGTCGATGGATGCGGTGTAGATCTCCACGTCGGGGTGCCTGGCTTCGACCGCACGCAATCCTTCCGGCGCGGCCACAAGGAACAGCCCCTTGATCCGGGTCGCGCCTGCCGCCTTGAGCATGTCGATGGTGGCGATCAGGGTGCCGCCGGTGGCCAGCATCGGATCCAGGATCAGGGCGGTGCGGTCGGCCATGTTGTCGACAAGCTTCTCGTAATAGGTCACCGCCGCCAGCGTGTCTTCGTCGCGGGCCAGGCCCACCACGCTGACCTTGGCCGCGGGAATCATCTCCAGCACCCCGGGCAGCATGCCGATTCCCGCTCGCAGGATCGGCACCAGGGTCACCTTGCGGCCCTTGATCCTGCGAACCCGCACCGCCCCGGCCCAACCGTCGACTTCGGCATCTTCGGTTTCCAGATCCGCCGTGGCCTCGTAGGTCAACAGGGCTGCCACCTCGGCCGACAGCTCGCGGAACGTCTTGGTGCTGTTGTCGAGCCGGCGCATGAGGCCGAGTTTGTGCTGCACCAGCGGGTGTTGGACTTCGATAATTTTCATATTGGTCAGTGGCGCGACGAAGGCATCCGCCAGTGTCGCCCAGAACCCAAGGAAGTTGCAGCGGCCACCCCATCATGGCCTGCATCACTCGCTGCGTGGTCCTGGACCGGAGTCCGTGTAGGAGCGCGCCATGCGCGCGAAGCCGCGTGAATCATGATCGCGCGGCGTAGTCTCGGTGCCGGTGCCGGTGCCGCTCTCGAAGCTCCATCGTGTTGCCCAATGTCACGCGGCTTCGCGCGCATGGCGCGCTCCTACAGGAGAGCCGCCAATAACGTTGGGGTGAGCCGTGGCCTGGCGGAGCTCCGGCCCCAGCCGCGTGCCCCGGCGCCGCCGGGGTGCCCGGAGTCCAAGGCCGGCCCCCGCCCCGGAAAGCCCGCGCACAAAAAAACGGGGCCGGATCAACCGGCCCCGTTTCCTGGGTCAGGACAGCGTGAAATCAGTAGTCGTAGCGCACGCCCACCAGCCACGAACGACCGAACCCCTCCATCTCCAGCACGCGGTTGCGCTGGCCCTGGTAGCGCACCTGACGGGTGTCGTTGATGTTGTTGACCTCGCCGAACAGGCTGATGCCGCTGTCGAAGCGATAGCTGGTGGTGAAATCCAGGCTCGAGCGGCCGTCCCAGAGAATGTTGAGCTCGGGGTTGGTGATGTTGAACTCCTGGATGAACTCCGAACGGTGGTTGTAGGCCAGGCGCGCGTTGAAGCCCGACTTCTCGTAGGTCAGCGCCAGGTTGTAGTTGTGGCGCGACGTGCCGGGCAGCTCGGTCTCGCCCAGGCCGAACGGCAGCTCGGCCTTTGACTTCGCCCAGGTGTAGTTGGCATACACGCCCAGGCCGTCGAACGGACCGGGCAGCATGTCAAACGTCTGCTGCCAGGCCAGTTCCAGGCCGTACATGCTGCCCTTGTCGCCGTTCTCCGGGCGGGTGACGTCCTGGCGGATATCGCGGATTTCGCCGTCATCCATCACCACGTCTTCCCACACCACGGTGCTGCTGGCCACGAACAGCGGGTCATTGATGCGCTTGTAGAAGGCCGCGGCGGATACCAGGCCCAGCGGGCGCAGGTAGTGCTCGAAGGACACGTCGAGGTTGTGCGCGTAAGCCGCCTTCACGTTGGGGTTGCCGACCGAGAGATCGTCCCAGTCACGCTCGCCGCGGATCCGGTAGGGCGCGGTGTGCATGAAGTCCGGGCGGTTCAGGCCGGTCGAGTACGAAGCGCGCAGGATGGTGTCCGGATCGAACTCGTAGCGGAAGTGCAGACTCGGGAGGAAGTGGCCGTAGCTGCGACTGGCATGCTGCGGGGTGAACTCCTCCGTGTCCTCATTGAATTCCGTGGCACTGCCCTCCAGCTCGGTGTGCTCGTAGCGGGCACCAGCGATCATGGTCAGGTCGCCCCAGTTGGCATCCAGGCGCACGTAAGTGCCGTAGACGTCTTCGGAAGCCGTGTAGTCGGCGGTGATCGAGTCGGCAATCAGTCGGCCGTGGTTGTCGCTGCCGATCAGCGGGCCGGCATTGCTGGAGAACACATCGCGACAGAAGCGGCGGCCGGTCAGGAAGTAGTCGAAGTTGTTGGACCAGCTGTCGCATAGCAGGTCCGAATAGCCGATGCCCATCGCATCGAAATCGGCCGCCGAGCTGTTGCGATGGCGCTCTTCGTTGAACAGTTTGTCACGCTGGCGCGCGCGCAGGCCGAACTTGATGTCGCCGCTTTCGCCAATGAAATTCTGGTCGCGGCTCAGATCGACGCGGAAGCTGTTCTCCTTTTCCTCGCTGTATTCATAGCGGTCGTTGAGGCGTCGGAACTGGTACCAGTCCTCCGGCAGGTTGACACCGGTGGCGGGGGCATCGGCCACGTCCAGGATCGTCCACTCGGGGAAGTCCGGATTGCTGTAGTCATAGGCCATCCGCGGACGCACCTGCGAGCGGAAGATGTACTGCATCCGCGGGCTGGTGGTTTTGTCGGCCTTGCTCTGCGCGGCCTGCCAGTCCAGCTTCCAGTCCTGGCCCAGCCAGTGTTCGCCACCAAGGTTGTAGGTGCGGATCGACTTGTCGTAGGTGCGTTCACGCAGCTCCTTGTCGAATGTGGCGCGACCGGCCACGCCGGTGACCTCGTCGGAGCCGTCCTCGTGACGCTCGAGCTCGATCGCCATGGCGTCGCGGAACTCGCGGTCCTTGAAGGACGAGTCCGAGGCAATGAAGTACAGCAGGTTGTCAGGGTTGATTCGGAAGTCGAAGCGGCCGGTGAGGCCGGTGCGGGTACGGGTGCCTTCGTAGTCCTTGACCTCGATTTCCGCAGGCATGATCACGCCGTCGAAATCGTCGAACACGGCTTCAACGTTGTCGGTAAAGCGCTCCTGCTTGCTGCGCGAGGCGGCGATCAGGATCCCGATGTTGTCGTCTGCGCCGAAGCGGTTGCCGATAGTGGCGTTGTAACGCTCGTTGTCACCGCTGCCGAGTTCGAACGCGCCCTGCGCCGCCGAGGCGCGCAGGGTCAGACCATCCCGGTCGAGCGCGCTCTGGGTGCGGATGTTGATGTTGCCGGCGATGGCGTCGCCGTCCATGTCGGGGGTCAGTGCCTTGGTCACTTCCAGCGCCGCGATCACGTCCGCGGGGATGGTGTCCAGCTCAACGCCGCGGCTTTCCGCATCCGGGTTGGCAAGCTGCACGCCGTCGATGGAGACGGTGGTGAACTCCTTGGGCGCGCCGCGCATGGTCACGTAGCGGCCTTCGCCCTGGTCGCGCTCGATCGACACGCCGGGAATGCGCTGGGTGGATTCGGCGATGTTGTTGTCCGGGAACTGGCCCAGCAGGTCGGCCGATACCACGTTGATGTAGTTGGTCGAGGCGCGCTGCTGGTTGAGGGCCTGCGCGTTGGCGTCGCGGGTGGCGCGCACTTCCACGGTGCCCAGCGTGGCGGCATCGGCGGCGCCGGCAGTGCTGTACAGACTGACCTCTACCCGTGCGCCCTCGTGTGCGGGCACCTCCACCTGGGTGTCCACGCTGTGGTAGCCGAGATAGTCGATGGTGACGGTGTGGACACCGGGCGATACGCCTGCAATGCGGAACTCGCCGTTGCGGCGGGTGATCGCCACCTGTTCACCGTCGAGCGACACCATGGCGCCGTCGAGGGATGCGCCAACCGAGGCTTCGCGCACGCGGCCTACGATGGTGCCTGCTGAGACGGCTTCACCGACGAGGGCGGCCGCCTGGGGCTCGGCATGGGCGGGAGCGGCGGCGAAAGTGAGTGCGGAGGCGATGGCGGCAGCGATCAGTGAGCGTTGGATGGTCATTGATTACTCTGGTAACGGACAGGTGGAAGCGCGGTCGGGGGTGATCGCGGATGCCGCATATGGTCACGGGGGGTGGTTGCCGCCTTATGACTGAATTGCTGCAGTTCGCTTACAGCGGCGCCTGCCTGTCATCGAATGGACACATGCGCTGGCGACAATCGCCGGCTTTCCAATGCCTTTGTGACCAGCCAATGACGATCTGCCGTTCCTCCCGACCTTCCTCCTCCTTCTTCGCTTGCGGCAGCCGCTCCACGGTGCGGGGCTGGCGCCTGGCCGGCGTCAGCCTGCTGGCGCTTGCGTTGGCCGCCTGCGCCCAGCAGGAGCTGGCCGCGCCCGCCGCCGCTGATGGCGCGGCCGACGAAGCCGCACTCGGCCCCGTGCTGGTGAACGAGACCTTCGCCACGCCGATGACGCCGGAAGACAACATCGATTCGGTGGCCAGCTGGAGCAGTCCGGACGGCGAGGTGCTGGTGCTGGCCACCGCCAAGTCCACCGACCGACTGGTGGTCTACGACGGCTTCACCGGGAAGTTCGTGCGGCACGTGGGTGGGCCGGGCGCAGGCCGTGGCGAGTTCGATCGTCCCAACGGAATCGCGGTGGCGGATGACCTGGCCTTCGTGGTCGAACGCGATAACCGCCGTGTGCAGGTGCTGCAGCTGCCGGGCATGGAAACGGTGGCCATGTTCGGCAGCGACGTGCTCGAACTGCCCTATGGCCTGTGGATACACGCCGTGGGCGATGGCTACCAGCTCTATGTCACCGACGCCTATATGGCCGGTGAGGACGCGGAAGGCGAAGACATCCTGCCGCCGCTCGCGGAGCTGGACCGCCGGGTGCATCGCTTTGTCTTCAATCCGGAGGAAGGGGATGCCGGTGCGAAGCATCTCGGCGCGTTTGGCGACACCTCTCCCGAAGGCGCGCTGCGGGTGGTGGAGTCACTGTGGGGTGACCCCGCCAACAACCGCCTGCTGGTGGCCGAGGAAGACGAAACCTATTCAAACGAGTTCAAGGTGTACGACCTGGAAGGCAACTTCACCGGCGAGCTTGTAGGCGACAGCGTGCTGGAAGCCCAGGCCGAGGGCATCATGCTCAAGGCCTGCGGCAATGGCGACGGCTGGTGGATCACCACCGCCCAGGGCCGCGACCGGACCACCTTCCATCTGTTCGACCGTGAAAGCCTGGAACACGTTGGCGCCGTGACCGGCACCACCGTTGCCAACACCGACGGCATCTGGCTGCATGACCAACCCACGCCGCGCTTCCCGGCCGGTGTGCTGTATGCAGTGCACGACGACCAGGGCATGGTGGCCATCGACTGGCGCGAGATTGCGGTGGGCCTGGGACTGCAGGAGTGTCCGCGATGAAACCCGTTGCCATGCGCCCCCTGAATCGCGGCCTGGCCGTACTGCTGCTGGCGGCACTGCTGGGCGCTCCGGGCCTGGCGCTTGCCGATACTGGTGCGTCGCAGCCGCGGCAGCTGGAACCCAATGTCCTCGTGCCTCCGGGCGACCTGCACTATGCGCCGGCTGCGCATCCGGACAGGATCATTGCTTCTCCCGCCGCCGATCCGGCGCGCGGCTTCCAGGTGGCGTGGCGCACCTCGCTGGCGATTGAGAGCCCGGTGCTGGAGGTTGCGCTGGCCGGCGATTCACCGGACCCGGGCGAGCCGCGCAGACTGGTGGCCCGCAGCAGCAGGCTGGAGTCGGAGACCGGGGCAGGGCACCAGCATCGGGTCGAGGTTGACGGGCTCGAGCCGGACACGCTGTACGCGTTCCGGGTGCAAGGGGCGAACGGCTGGTGGAGCCCCTGGCGGCAGCTGCGTACCGCCGGTCAATCAGGCCAGCCGTTGGAGTTTCTGTACTTTGCCGACACCCAGAACAAGAACGCCAGCCATTCCACCCGTGCGGTGCTGGAAGCATTGCGCCATGCGCCGCGGGCGCGCCTGGCGCTGTTCACCGGTGACCAGGTCAGCGGTGGCGACGGCGAGGACGACAGCGAGTGGGGTGAGTGGTTTGATGCAGTCGCGCCGGTGACGGCGACCATGCTGGTCGCACCGGTGACCGGTAACCACGAATACGCCAAGGAATTCGAGGACACGCCGCAGGAGCGGCGCGTGCTCGGTGCCCATTGGCCACACGCGCATGCGCTGCCGGACAACGGCGCGCCGGGTGCGGAAGCAAGCACCTACTGGTTCGACATGCACGATGCGCGCTTCGTGGTGCTGGACGGCACCTCCGCGCTGGACCTGGGCACCGCCCGGACACAGGCGCGATGGCTGGACGACGTGCTGTCGGCGAATCCGCCGGAGTGGCTCATCGTGGCCATCCACCAGCCGATGTTCTCGCCCCGCCAGGATCGCGACAACGCGCTGCTGCGCGAACACGTGCTGCCGGTGCTCGAGCGGCACCGGGTGGATCTGGTGCTGCAGGGCCATGACCACGTCTACGGCCGTCGCGGCGGCCTGGTGGAAGGGCAGGGCACGCCGCAGTACCTGGTCAGCGTGGTGGGCGCCAAGCAGTACCGGCTGTCGCCGGAGGCCCGCGACACCATGGCGCCAGTGGCTGAGGACACCCAGCTGTTCCAGGTGATCCGGATCGAAGACGGCGAACTGCGCTACGAGTCCCGCACCGTGACCGGTCGCCTGTACGACGCGTTCTCGCTGGTGGGGGATCGTGCTTCGGGTCGCCAGCTGGTGGAGCGTATGGAAGGCAGGATCGACCAGCGTGACTGCCCCCGTCCCGCGACCCTCAAGGGCCGCACCGACCGCTGCTGGGAATGAGCATCACACGCGTGACGCGCTCCTGCATGGGGGTGGCCTTTGCGCTGATGGCTGCAGGCATGGCCAGCGCGGGCGGGCCTTTGCAGCCCGCGATGGCGCCGGACGAGGCCCTGCTGATGGTGGAGATCCCCGCCGGCAGCTTCACCAAGTACGAGATCGACGCGGACGGCCACGTGCATGTGGACCGCTTCCTGTCGATGCCGGTGGTGTACCCGGCGAACTACGGCTCGATGCCCGGCACGCTTGCCGGCGACGCCGATCCCCTCGACGCGCTGGTGCTGACCCGGGCGCCGCTGCATCCGGGCGTGCTGATCAGGTTCCGTCCGATCGGGGTGCTGCGCATGCTGGACGGCGGAGAGGAAGACGCCAAGCTCATCGGCGTGCCCGCCGACGATGTGGATCCGCACTATGCGGGCGTGCGGGAACTTGCCGACCTGCCGGCAATGGAGCTCGAGAGGATCGAAGCGTTCTTCCGTGTGTACAAGGACCTGCCAGGCGGCGAAGAGGCAAGCCCGGTGCGCCTGCACGGCTTCGGCGATGCCGCAGAAGCCCGCGCCCTGGTCAGCGATTCCCTGATCGGCCCATGATCCCGGCAGGAGCGCGCATGGCGCACTCCTGCACAGGCAAGCAAAGGCCCGGGCGGGTGCCCGGGCCGTGTAGTCAGGCCTTGCGCGGGCCTTCCTTCAGCACCCGGCGAACCATGTCGACCAGCAGGTCGAGCTCGTCCTCGCCCATTTCAAAGCGCGGGGTGAAGCGCAGCGAGTTCTCGCCGCCGTGGATCACGCCCAGGCCGTTTTCGCGCAGCCACTCCTCGCTCGAACCCGCGCCATAGCCCTTGAACTCCGGCGACAGCTCGCACGAGAACAGCAGGCCGGTGCCCTGCACCTTGGTGATCAGCCCGCCCAGCTCGGCCTTCAGCGCCTCCAGCTTCTCCACCGCCTGGCGGCCGCGCTGCTGGATGTTGGCCCGTACCTGCGGGGTCACCATGCCCAGCACCGCCGAGCCGACATCGGCGGCGCGCGGGTTGGCGGTCATGGTGTTGCCATAGGTTCCGCGCTTGTAGATGCCGGCGGCGCGCTCGTTGCACGCCAGCACCGACAGCGGGAACTGGCCGGCGTTGAGCGCCTTGGAATAGGTTTCCATGTCGGGGGCTTCCTGGCCCTCGAAGCCTGGGTAGTCGACGATGGACAGGGTACCGGTGGCGCGCAGGCCGGCCTGGATCGAGTCGATCAGCAGCAGCGAGCCGTGGGCCTTGGTGAGCTCACGCGCAGCGGCGTAGAACTCCGGCGGCACGCTGCGGCCGGGGTCGCCTTCGCCCATCACCGGCTCCAGGAACATGGCTTCGATGAACCAGCCGTTGCTGTCGGCATCGGCGAAGGCCTGCTTCAGCGCGTCCAGGTCGTACGGCTCGATCACCAGCACGCTGTCTTCGGTGCGGTAGCTGGCCAGCGCGCCTTCGTACGCCTTGCGGGTGGAGTCCGAATACAGGGCCGGGGCTTCGGTGCGGCCGTGGAAGGCCCCCTTGACCACCAGGCGCTTGACCGTGCGGCCGGCGTGGCGGCCGTCCGGGTCGGTCATGGTCTTGGCGTTGGTATCGGCGATGCGCGCAGCCAGCGACACCGACTCGGAGCCGGAGTTGAGGCACATGAAGGCCGTGAACGGGCAGCCGCCGCGGGTGTGGCCGATCTCGGCGCGAAGCACCTGGGCCAGGCGCATCTGCGACACGCTCGGGGTCATGATGTTGGCCAGCGCCTGCGGCTTGACCATGGCGTCGATCACCGGCTTGGGGGCATGGCCGAAGCCGAGCATGCCGTAGCCACCGGTGTCATAAAGCACGGCGCCCTTGAGTGTGACGATCCATGGGCCGCGGGCGGTCAGGGCCACGTAGGGGTTCACGCCGTCCTGCGGATAGAAGTTGACGAAGTCGGCCTGGGTCTTCTCGATCTGCTGGTCTTCATCCAGGTCCAGCAGCTCCGGGTGCTCGGCGCGGATCAGCGCATATTCCTCCGCGGCCGCCTCGATCGCTTCCACCAGCTCGGGGTGGCCAGCGGCGAAGCGCTCGATGATGGCGTCGTCCAGGCCGTTGGTGCGGCGTGCGCCGGAGTGAGCGCGGAGCGCGGAAAGCTTGTCGATCACGGACATGGGCGTGTTCCTCAGGTTCGAAAAAGTGTTGGGGCGCCCCAGATGGGGCGCGGCGTGTGCAGGGGGCAGATGCCCACGCAGACACGCATGCTATCCATTGTCGGAAATTAAATCGTCGCTTGAAAGGTATGGATTGCACGGATTGGTGCATAATTTCGTCATAACGACGAATCCAATGGGGCCTGCATGAAGCTCACGCCTGCCGACGAACAGCTGCTTTCGGTGCTGCGGGAAAACGCACGGTTGTCGACCGCCGAGATCGCGCGGCGGCTGAAGCTCTCGCGCACCACGGTGCACAGCCGGGTCGAGCGGCTGGAGCGGCGCGGGGTGATCGAGGGCTATACGGTGCGGGTCTCGGATGATTACGAGCGCGCCCAGATCAGGGCGCACATCCTGATCGCGGTGCTGCCGCGGCAGATGGCGTCGGTGGTCCAGGCCCTGCATGACATCCCGGAAGTCCGGGAGCTGCACTCGGTCAGCGGGGCTTCCGACCTGGTGGCGCTCGGGGCCGCGCCTACGGTGGGCGACATGGACGTCCTGACCGATCGCATCGGCGCCATCGATGGCGTTGAACGCACCACATCCTCCATCATTCTCTCCACCAAGTTTTCGCGCTGATGAAAAAGTCCGACTTCAACTATCGCCTTCCGCCCGAACTGATCGCCCAGGCGCCGCTGCCGGAACGATCCGCCAGCCGGCTGCTGCAGGTGCCGCCGGACAGCGCGGGGTTCGATGACCGCAGCGTCGCTGATCTGCCAGCGCTGCTGCAGCCCGGCGACCTGCTGGTGTTCAACGACACCCGGGTCATTCCCGCGCGCCTGTTCGGCAACAAGCAGAGCGGGGGCAGGGTGGAGATCCTGATCGAGCGGGTGCTTTCGGATTCGCAGGCCCGCGCGCAGCTGAGGGCGAGCAAACCGCCGAAACCGGGATCGCTGATCGAGCTGGATGGCGGCGGCAGCGCGCAGGTGCTGGAGCGCGAGGGCGGTTTTTACCTGTTGCGCTTTGAAGTGTCGGAGGCGCTGGAGTCGTGGTTGCTGCACGCGGGCCGGATGCCGCTGCCGCCGTATATCCAGCGCCCCCCGGGCCGGGACGATGCGGAGCGCTACCAGACCGTTTTCGCCCGCGAGGCCGGGGCGGTGGCGGCGCCCACGGCGGGCCTGCACTTTGACGAGCCGCTGCTGGAGGCGCTGCGGGCGCGCGGGGTGGAATTCGGCCACGTCACCCTGCACGTGGGCGCAGGCACATTCCTGCCGATGCGGGGGGATGACGTGCACGCGCACCGCATGCACAGCGAGTGGTTGAACGTGGGCGCGGGGCTGGTCGCGCAGATCCGTCGTACCCGCGAGGCCGGGAGGCGGGTGATCGCGGTCGGCACCACGGTGGTGCGGGCGCTGGAGAGCGCCATGCGCCTGAACGAAGCCGGCGACGGCGAGCTGCACCCGTTTTCCGGCGAGACGCAGATCTTCATCTTCCCGGGCTATCGGATCCGCAGCGTGGATGCGCTGTTGACCAACTTCCACCTGCCGGAGTCGACGCTGCTGATGCTGGTGTCCGCTTTCGCCGGCAAGGACCGGGTGCTGGGGGCTTACGCACACGCGGTAAAGCAGCGCTACCGCTTTTTTTCCTATGGCGACGCAATGCTGCTGTTCCCCGCCGTTCGGCGTTAATGATTACAATTCCCATCTTCGCTCCAGCCACCTAACAACCGGGCAAGCCAGAGCGTCGACCAATTCTGTGGAGTTGCCCATGCGTCCGATGTCCCGTTCATTCCACCTGTCCCGTCCCTCCGGCCTGCTGGCCGCCGCCTGCGCTGCGCTGCTGCTGGCCGCGTGCGGGGGGCAGCAGGATTCCCCGTCCGCAACCGCAACGGGCGGCGCGGACGCCGTCGCTTCCGGCGAGGTGAACCTCTACACCACCCGTGAGCCCGGCCTGATCCAGCCGCTGCTGGACGCATTCACCGGCAACACCGGCATCGCGGTCAACACCGTGTTCCTCAAGGACGGCCTGATGGAGCGGCTGGGCGCCGAAGGCGAGCGATCGCCGGCTGACGTGCTGATGACCGTGGATACCGGCAATCTGCTGGACGTGGTCAACGCCGGTTACACCCAGGCGGTGGACTCGGATGTGCTTGAAGAGGCGATTCCGGCCCACCTGCGTGGCGAGGACGGCCAGTGGTTCGCGCTGTCGCTGCGTGACCGCGTGCTGTATGCCGACAAGGATCTGGAGCTTGAAGGTTTCACCTACGAGGACCTGGCCGACCCGCAGTGGAAGGGCAGGGTGTGCATCCGTTCGGGCCAGCACCCGTACAACACCAGTCTGTTCGCGGCAATGATCGCCCACGCCGGCGCCGAGGCTACCGAGCAGTGGCTGCGCGGGGTCAAGGACAACCTGGCCCGCAAAGCTGCCGGCGGTGACCGCGACGTGGCCCGCGACATCCTCGCCGGGATCTGCGATATCGGCATTGCCAACGCTTATTACGTCGGCCGGATGAAGAACAGCGAAGAGGGCAGCGAGCAGCGCCAGTGGGGCGATGCGATCCAGGTGGTGCGGCCGGTGTTCGCCAGCGCCGAAGACGGCGGCACCCACGTGAACATCAGTGGCGGGGCGATCGCCGTCAACTCGCCCAACCGCGACAACGCGGTGCAGCTGCTGGAATACCTGGTGTCCGACGAGGCCCAGAGCATGTACGCCATGGCCAACTACGAATACCCGGTGAAGGCAGGTGTGGAACTGGATCCGGTAGTGGCCAGCTTTGGCGAGATGAAGATCGATCCGCTGCCGCTGACCGAGGTGGCGCGCTATCGCAAGCAGGCGAGCGAACTGGCCGACAAGGTCGGGTTCGACAACTGATGCCTGGGTGTCGGGCCAGCGCGGCAGTGGGATGACGCTGGCATCGGCCTGGCGGGCGCAACCGATTTCGCGGTTGCGCCCCGACTTCTGGCAGCCCGCGGCCACGGTGATCGCGGCCGTCATGCTGTTGCCGCTGCTGGCGCTTGGCTGGAGCGCGCTGCAGGGCAGCGACGGGCTGTGGTCGCATATTGCGGTCCATGTGCTGCCGCGCTCCGCGCTCAATACGCTGATCCTGCTGGCCGGGGTGGGCGCGCTGGTGATCGCGATTGGCACCGGCGCGGCCTGGCTGGTCACGGCGTACGAGTTTCCCGGCCGCCGGTTCGTGTCCTGGGGCCTGTTGCTTCCGCTGGCAGTGCCCACCTATATCGTGGCGTTTTCCTACCTGGACCTGCTGCATCCGTTGGGGCCGGTACAGGGGGTGCTGCGCAGCCTGCTGGGCTACGACAGTCCGCGTGATTTCCGCCTGCCGGATATCCGTTCGCTGACCGGCTGCATCGTGCTGCTTGGCTTCGTGCTCTATCCCTACGTCTATCTCACCACCCGGGCCATGTTCATGACCCAGGCGGCCAGCCTGCTGGAAGCGGCGCGCTCGCTGGGCGCCTCGCCGCTGCGGGTGTTCACCCGGGTGGCGCTGCCGATGGCGCGGCCGGCGATTGCGATCGGCGCGGTGCTGGCGCTGTTGGAAACCCTCAACGATATCGGCGCTTCGGAATTCCTCGGGGTGCAGACCCTGACCGTGGCGGTGTACACCACCTGGGTGACCCGCAGCGACCTGCCGGGGGCCTCGCAGATCGCGCTGGCAATGCTGGCGATCGTGGTGCTGCTGATCCTGATCGAACGCTATGGACGCCGCCGCCAGCGCTACGCCGCCACGCAACGACCGCGGCCCATGCGCCCGCTGCAGCTGCGCGGTGCGCCGGCCTTGCTGGCGCTGGGGCTGGGCGTGGTGCCGGTGTTGATCGGCTTTGCGGTGCCGGCCGCGCATCTGGCCTGGGAAACTTTTGATCGGCTGGGTAATGGCGGGGTGTCGCCGCAGCTGCTGGCCAGCGCCCGCAACACCCTGCTGATCGCGCTGGCCGCAACGGTGGTGACGGTGGTGGCCGGCCTCACGGTGGCCTGGGCGCTGCGCCTTGCCCAGGGGCGCCGGCGCAGCAGGCTGGCAGGGCTGAACCTGCGCATCGCCAGCCTCGGCTACGCCGTGCCGGGCACCGTGCTGGCCATCGGCCTGCTGGTGCCGCTGGCCTGGTTCGATGACGGTGCCAACGTGGTGATCGCCGCCTTTGGCGGTGCCCCGCGCATGGTGCTGATGGGCTCGGCGACGGCGCTGGTGATCGCGTACATGCTGCGCTTCCTGGCGATATCCGCCGGCGGAATCGAGGCCGGGCTGACCCGGGTGCCGCGTTCGCTGGACCAGGCCGCGGCCAGCCTTGGCCATTCGCCGGTGGCGATGCTGCAGCGGGTGCACCTGCCGTTGCTGCGCCCGGCAATGGCCGCGGCGGCATTGCTGGTGTTCGTCGATACCATGAAGGAACTGCCGGCCACGCTGCTGCTGCGGCCGCTGAATTTCGAAACCCTTGCGACCTGGCTGTATGCCGAAGCCTCGCGGGGGACCTATGAGGAGGGCGCGGTGGCGGCCTTGATGATCGTTTTGGTGGGGCTGCTGCCGGTGGTGCTGTTGGCGCGGACCGGCCTGGGCTATGGCCGGGAGCAGACATCGTGAGCGACCAGACACTGCTGCGGCTGGACGATGTGCAGGTGGGCTATCCGACGTCCGCCGGCATGAAAGTGGTGGTGGATGGTCTGTCGCTGGAGCTCCAGGCTGGTGAGATCGGCTGCCTGCTCGGAGCTTCGGGCTGCGGCAAGACCACCGTGCTGCGGGCCATCGCCGGCTTTGAGCCGCTGATTGCCGGAAGCCTTGAGCTGGAGGGCAAGCCGATCGCCGACGCGCACGGCGGCATGGCCCCGGAGCAGCGCAGGGTCGGGATGATGTTCCAGGACTACGCGCTGTTCCCGCATCTGGATGTGGCTGCCAACGTGGCATTCGGTCTGCAGCGCCAGCCGCGGGCGCGGCGCGCTGAGCGGGTAAGCGAGCTGCTGGAGCTGGTGGGACTGGCCGGCTCGGCAGGTGCGTATCCGCATGAGCTGTCCGGCGGACAGCAGCAGCGGGTGGCGCTGGCGCGCGCGCTGGCACCGGAGCCGGCGCTGCTTCTGCTGGACGAACCTTTTTCGAATCTGGATATCGATACCCGCCAGCGCCTGGCTGCCGAACTGCGTGTGCTGCTCAAGGCCACCGGCACGACCGTGTTGATGGTGACCCACGACCAGTCCGAGGCGTTCGCCATGGCGGACCGGATCGGGGTGATGGAGAGCGGTCGGATCCTGCAGTGGGACTCGGCAGTGACGCTTTACCGGCGCCCTGCCGACCGTTTCGTGGCGGATTTCATCGGTCGCGGCAGCCTTGTGTCCGCTGCAGCGGTGGGTCTGGCCGGTGGGGGCGAAGTGCTGCTGCGACCGGAATCGCTGAGCTGTGATTCCGCTGGCGGCATCTGTGGCCAGCTGGTCAGCGTGGGTTTCCGCGGTCCGCACCATACCGGCTGCGTACGCCTGGGTGGCGGCGAAGTGGTGGAAGTGGATCTGTGCGATGAGCACGCGGCCCAGGTGGGCGCCGAGATCAGGCTGTGCCTGGTTGGCGAGCCACTCCTGGTGCCGGCCCGCCCGGCCGCGCAAGGACAGGGAGCCGGGAAGGCGCAATGACTTCACGCATGGATTTTGAACTGCTGGCCAGCGACGGTGCGGCCCGGCGCGGGCGGCTGAGCTTTCCCCGTGGCACGGTGGAAACACCGGCGTTCATGCCGGTGGGCACTTACGGCACGGTCAAGGGAGTGCTGCCGGACCAGGTACGCGCGCTGGGCGCGCAGATGATCCTGGGCAACACCTTTCATCTGTATCTGCGGCCGGGGCTGGAGGTGATCGGCGATCACGGCGGCCTGCACGGATTCACCCGCTGGGATGGGCCGATCCTCACCGATTCAGGCGGCTTCCAGGTGTTTTCGCTGGCGCACAAGCGCCGCATCAGCGAGGAGGGCGTGACCTTCCAGGCACCGACCGATGGCAGCACGGTGTTCCTGGGCCCCGAAGAGAGCATGCGCATCCAGAAGGTGCTCGACTCGGACGTGGTGATGATCTTCGACGAGTGTCCGCCGGTACACGTGGATGGCAAGCCGGTGGAGCGCAAGGTGATCGAGCGCTCGATGGAGCTGTCTCTGCGCTGGGCCGAGCGCTCCAGGCGCGCGCACGAGGGCAACGACGCGGCGCTGTTCGGGATCGTCCAGGGCGGGGTATTCCAGGATCTGCGCTCGCGCTCGGCGGAAGGATTGAAGGCCATTGGCTTCGACGGCTACGCCATCGGCGGTCTGGCGGTGGGCGAGACCGAGGACGAGCGCAACGCCATGCTCGACCACACCTGCCCGCAGCTGCCGACTGACCGGCCGCGCTACCTGATGGGGGTCGGCAGGCCCGAGGACCTGGTGGAGGCGGTGGCCCGCGGGGTCGACATGTTCGACTGCGTGATGCCCACCCGGAACGCCCGCAACGGCCACTATTTCACTTCCACCGGCACCGTGCGGATCCGGAATGCCAAATACGAGCGCGATCTGCGACCGATCGAGGAGGGCTGTGGCTGCGCCGCGTGCGCCGGCGGCTACACCCGCGCCTATCTGCGCCACCTGGTGCGCTGCAACGAAATGCTGGGGCCGATCCTGGGCACCCTGCACAACCTCTGGTACTACCAGCAGCTCATGGCCGGCATGCGCGAGGCGATCGCCGCGGGAACCTTTGCCGCCTTCCGCGAGTCCTTCTACGCGAACCGGACCATCGCTTAAGCGGGCTCTCCGGGGTGGCGGGTAGTCCGTCGCCGCGCCCCGCAAGCGCCAACCTCCGCCGCCGTGGCATAATTCCCGGCTGTTTTCCCTTCATGGACTTCCCGATGACCCTGCTCGACTTCTTCATCGCCCCCGCCCACGCCGCCGCAGCACCCGCCGGAGGCAGCATGCTGCAGGCGCTGATGTTCCCGCTGCTGCTGATCGCGATCATGTACTTCCTGCTGATCCGTCCGCAGATGAAGCGCAACAAGGAGCACCGGGCCATGCTCGAGAAGCTCTCGGTGGGTGACGAGGTCATCACCGGTGGCGGGATCGCCGGCGTGGTGCGTGCGATCGGCGACAGCTTCGTGACCGTGGAGATCTCCGAGCGCGTGGAAATCCGCGTGCAGAAGGGTTCGGTCGGCAACGTGCTGCCCAAGGGCACCCTCAAGTCCGCTTGAGCGGACCCCACTTCAAAATCATGACAGGCGCCGGCTGAGAGGCCGGCGCGCAGGGACCCGCAATGCTGGAATTTCCCCGTTGGAAATACGCCTTGATCGTGCTGGTGGCGCTGTTGGGCCTGCTGTATGCGGCGCCGAACATGTATCCGCAGGATCCGTCGGTGCAGGTGACGGCTACGCGCGGCAGCCAGATCAGCCAGGCATTGGGTGACCGCATCCGGGCCCAGCTGGACGAGGCCGGAATCGCGCTCAAGGCGATCGATGTCGATACCGAGGGCGGCAACCTGATGGTGCGCCTGCCCGATCTGGATTCGCAGACCCTGGCATCGGACCTGCTGCGCGAATCGCTGGGCGAGGGCTACACCGTTACCCTGAACCTTGCGTCCACGGTGCCTGACTGGCTCACGCGGTTCGGTGCCAACCCGATGGTGCTGGGCCTGGACCTGCAGGGTGGCGTGCACTTCGTGATGCAGGTGGATCAGCAGGCGGCGCTTGAGCGCCGGCTTGATTCCTACGCCGAGGGCATCCGCGCCAGCCTGCGTGATGCCCGCGTGCGCTACACCTCGGTGGAGCGGCGCGCCGACGGCAGCATCCAGACTGTGCTCGCCGATGAAGCCGATGTCAGCCGCGCCATGCGGCTGATGGCCGCCGATCAGCCCACGCTCAACCGCAGCGTGAGCGGCAACCGCATCACTACCCGGGTGCCGGATTCGGAACTGAACCAGATCGCCATCGACGCGATCGACCAGAACATCACCACCCTGCGCAACCGCGTGGACGAAGTGGGCGTGTCCGAACCGGTCATCCAGCGCCAGGGCGACGACCGTGTTGTGGTGCAGCTGCCGGGCGTGCAGGACACCGCCGAAGCCAAGCGCATGATCGGCGCCACGGCCACGCTGGCCTATCACGCGGTGCTGGACGGCGATGCCTACGAGGCCGCCCGCACCGGCGTGGTGCCACCGGACGGGCGGATCTACTACCACCGCGAAATGGGCCTGGACGGCAACCCGATTCCCTACATCCTCAGCCGCCGGGTGATCGCCACCGGCGAGGAAATGGTGAACGCGCAGTCCAGCTATGACCAGAACGGCCTGCCCGCGGTCAGCGTGACCCTGAACGCGTCGGCCGGAAAGCGCATGTTCGACTTCACCAGCATGAGCGTCGGCAAGCCGATGGCGGTGGTCTACATCGAGCGCGTGCCGCAGGTGAGGATGGTCAACGGCGAGGAAGTGCGTACCTTCCGCGACAGCGAAGAGATCATCAGCGTCGCCAACATCTCCGGCGTCTTCAGCCGTGAGTTCCAGACCACCGGCCTGGAAAAGCAGGAGGCCGATGACCTGGCCCGCATGCTGCGTTCGGGCTCGCTGGCCGCGCCGATGGACTTCATCGAGGAGCGCATCGTCGGCCCCAGCCTGGGCGCCGAGAACGTTTCCCGGGGCATCACCGCGGTGGGCTATGCGTTCCTGTTCACCCTGTTCTTCTTCATGCTGTATTACCGGATGTTCGGACTCATCACCAGCGTCGCGCTGCTGATGAACCTGGTTCTGGTAATCGCAGTTATGTCGATCTTCACCGCCACCATGACCCTGCCAGGATTCGCCGGACTCGCGCTGTCGATCGGCCTGTCGGTGGACGCCAACGTGCTCATCAACGAACGAATACGCGAGGAATTGCGTAACGGCATGCCGCCCAAGTCGGCAATCGCCACCGGCTACGACAAGGCATCGAGCTCGATCCTGGACGCCAACCTCACCGGCATCCTGGCGGGTGTGGCCCTGTACGCTTTCGGCACCGGCCCGCTGCGCGGGTTCGCCATCACCCTGGTGGTCGGTATCAGTGCTTCGATGTTCACCGCCCTGGTGGTGACGCGCGGGATTGCAACGCTGATCTATGCGCGTCGCAAGAAGCTTAAGACGCTGGCCATCTGACGGGAGAACCGACGATATGAAGATTTTCCCGATTTCCCTGCTTCCCGCGAACCCGAACATCGACTTCATGCGCATGCGCTGGGTCACGATGATCGCCGGGCTGGTTGTGTTCATCGCCGCAATCGGTGCGATTGCCACCCAGGGCTTCAACTACGCGCTGGACTTCACCGGCGGTACATCGGTCACCCTGCGCTTCGACGAGGCCCCCGATGTCGACGACGTGCGTGAGCAACTGGCGCAAGCCGGGCACGACAACGCCCAGGTGCAGACCTTCGGCAGCGGTGCGGACCTGCTGGTGCGCCTGCGTGCTGAAGAAGAGCAGCTGACCGTGGACCAGAACGCCCAGGTGGTGCAGGACGTGATCGCTGCGGTGAGCACGCCGGACAACCAGGCCACGGTGATCAGCAGCGAGTCGATTGGATCGCAGGTGTCCGAGGAGCTGGCCGCCAAGGCCATCAACGCGGTGATCTTCGTCCTGGTCGGGTTCCTGATCTACATCGGCTTCCGCTTCGAGTGGAAGTTCGCGGTGGTGGCCAGCGTGACCACGTTCTTCGACGTGATCGTGGTGGCGGGCTTCTGGGCCATGACCGGGCGCGAATTCGACCTGACCGTGCTGGCGGGGCTGCTGGCGGTAATGGGCTTCTCGATCAACGACACGATCGTGGTGTTCGACCGCGTGCGCGAGAACTTCCGCAGCATGCGCGCCGACCCGCTGACGGTGTTCAACGCCTCGATCAACCAGACCCTCTCCCGCACGATCATCACCTCGGTAGTGTTCCTGCTGTCCGTGACCGCGCTGTACTTCTACGGCGGCGGCTCACTGGAAGGCCTGGCACTGACCCAGATGATGGGCGCCGTGATCGGTACCCTGTCATCGATCCTGCTGGCCTGTCCGCTGCTGACCGTTGGCTTCCTGACCGTCACCAAGCAGGACCTGCTGCCCAAGGCCAAGGATGAAGAGGCGCTGGCAAGGCGCCCCTGATCCGGCTCAGCCGTTCCCACAAAAAAGGCCGCGCACTGCGCGGCCTTTTTTGTGCCGGGTCCACCCCGAAGCCAAGCCCCGTAAGAGTCAGTCCGAAACCACGGTCGCCAGGCCGGTGAATGCCGCCGCATAGCCGGAGGAAACGATGATCTTCTGCAGCGGCTCGGTAACGCGTACGTTGCCCGCCAGCAGCTGGCGGCTGGCCGTACCGCGGTCATCCATCGGACCGGTGGCAGCGTTCTTGAAATCCGCCACCCGGCCACCCGCTTCGCGCACCAGCAGCGCGCCCGCGGCGATATCCCAGGGCTTGAGTCCAGCTTCGAAATACGCGTCCAGGCGGCCGCAGGCCACGTAGGCCAGGTCCAGCGCCGCGGAACCGCTGCGGCGCACATCTTCCGCGTCGCGAAGCACCTGGCGCACGCATTCAAGCTGGGCACCGGCGCGGGCACGCTCGCGCGGGGCAAAGCCGGTACCCACCAGCGCGCCGGAGAGCTCGCGGCGATCGGCAACCCGGATCC
Organism: Luteimonas sp. A478; assembly: GCF_054052025.1. Taxonomy (NCBI): domain Bacteria; kingdom Pseudomonadati; phylum Pseudomonadota; class Gammaproteobacteria; order Lysobacterales; family Lysobacteraceae; genus Luteimonas; species Luteimonas yangxiaopingae. The sequence continues at coordinate 88,005 of NZ_JBSVRF010000004.1, forward strand.
GGCGCTCGTTGAGCTGCGCGCCGCCGCCGCGGCTGGCGGTGAACAGCTCGTTGCGCAGCGGATCGAAGATCACCCCGTGCTGCGGCTCGCCGTCCTCGACCAGCGCGATCGACACACACCAGTGGGGAATGCCGCGCAGGTAGTTGCTCGTGCCATCAAGCGGATCGATCACCCACGTGGAGCGGCTGGAGCCGCGGTTGCCCTTCAGCAGGCCGCTCTCCTCGCCCAGCACGGCATATTCGGGGTTGGCGCGGCGCAGCTCCTTGATGACCTCGGCCTCGGCCAGGCCGTCAACCTCGCTGGCATAGTCGTACCGGTCCTTCTCAACCACGTTCAGCGCATCGAGACGGTGCATGTGGCGCAGCAGCACGTTGCCGCCTGCGCGGGCCGCCTTGATCATGATGTTGACGGCAGGTTTTAGCATCGCGACGGGCTCCGGGCGCTTGGGGGAACAGCAGGGGGAAAGAACGGGCAGCGCTGTTGGCTGGCCGGACAGTTTAACATCCGCGCATGGCACACGATCCGATCGAACTTGAACCCTCCGCAGCACAGTCCGGTGCGTCCAGCAGGATCCGCATCGTGCTTGTGGGCACTCAGCACCCCGGCAATATCGGCGCCGCGGCGCGGGCCATGCTCACCATGGGCCTGGCCCGGCTGGCGCTGGTGGCGCCGCGCCATTTCCCGCACGCGGAGGCCGAAGCCATGGCTGCCGGCGCCGATTCCGTGTTGCAGCAGGCCACCATCCACGCGGACCTGGCCGAAGCGGTGGCGGACTGCCACCTGGTGCTGGGCTGTACCGCCCGTGATCGGCGGATCGCCCTGCAGCAGCTTGCTCCGCGCGAAGCGGCGGCGCAGACCGTAGAGGCTGCGCAGTCTGCGGAAGTGGCGCTGGTGTTCGGGCGCGAGCGCACCGGGCTGGAAAACTCCGAGCTGCAGCTGTGCCACCGGGCCATCCATATCCCCTCCAATCCCGGCTACAGCTCGCTGAATCTCGCTGCGGCGGTGCAGGTGATCAGCTACGAGCTGCGCTTGGCCCTGCTGGAGCGGAGCCAGGCAGGTCCGGTGCCCGGGACGGCCAGCGGGGACCAGCTGGCCAGCCATGCCGAAGTCGAGGGATTCTTCGGCCAGCTGCACGACACCCTGGACGAGATCGACTTCCACAAGGGCCGCAACCCGGATGCGGCCATGCGCAAGCTGCGCCGCATTTTCGTGCGCACGGACCTGAACGCTGGCGAGGTGCGCCTGCTGCGTGGAGTGCTGGCTGATTGCCAGCGCATGGCCCGCCTGGCCCGCGACTAGATCGGGACGAAGGTTACTGTCAGGCGCGTCGGGATTGGGCTAGTCTCGATTCCGGTCATCCGGGGGACAACCATCTGAGCGCCGTGGCCCGCAGCCTTCTTTTTCTCCTGTCCGGTGCTTTCGCCGTGCTGCTGGCCGCGTTGCCCGCCGCCGCCGAGGGCGGTGACGAGCTGGTGCTGGGGCGGATCAGTGATGATCCGGCCAGCCACTATGCCCAGCTCAAGCCGCTGCTGGATTACGTGGTTCCGCGGATGGCCGACGTCGGAATCCGCGAGGGCCGGATCCTGATGGCGCGTGATGCGCAGCAGATGCTCAGCTACCTGCGCCGTGGCCGGGTGGACTGGGTCACCGAGACCGCTGCCGCTGCGATGCTCTTGGAAAGCCTGGCCGGCGCAGAACCATTGCTGCTGACCGAGCGCAGCGGTGTAAGCCGCTACCGCACACTATTTTTTGTGCGCCGCGACAGCGGGATCCAGACCCTCCAAGCGCTGCGCGGCCGCAGCGTCGCCTTCCAGAACCGCTCCTCCACCAGTGCCTACTTCGTACCCGCCACCGAGCTGCTCTCGCGCGGCCTGTCGATGGAGATCCTGCTTTCGCCCGTCGACCAGCCGTCGCCGGACTCCGTGGGTTACCTGTTCGCCGGTTCGGAGTCCAACATCGCCACCTGGGTGCACAAGGGGCTGGTGGATGCGGGCGCAATGAGCGACCTGGACTGGAACAACCCCCGGGCCACGCCACCTGCCTACCGCCAGGACCTGATATTGATCCACGAGACGCCGGACTTTCCGCGGGCGCTTGAAGTCACCCGGGCCGGCATGGACCCGAAGGTGCGCGAACGGCTGCGCGATGTGCTGGTGGAGGCCGCCGGGGATCCGGAGGCCGCAGAGGCGCTGCGGCATTTCTTTGGCACCACCCGCTTCCTGCCGATTGACGGGCAAGCCACGCAGCAGCTGCAGTATCTGCGCGCCGCGGTGCTGCGGGTCAGCGACGAAATCGAATGAAGATGCGCTACGGCCTCCAAGCCAGGGTTTTCACCGCGCTGCTGGCGGCTCTGGTGATCACGCTGACGGTGATGGCCCTGGTGCTGCAGCGGCAGGAGGCAATGCGCGAGGACATGCTGGACGGTGCCCGCGACGCCATGAATGCGCTGGTGCACAGCAGGCTGCAGGCCAACGTCCAGGCCAGCGTGGACCGGCTGGCCGGGGATCTGGTGAATCCGCTCTACTACTTCGACATGGAAGCGATCGGCAAGACCATCGCCAGCGTGCAGCGGCAGGCCGACGTTGAATACGTGGTGGTGTATTCCCCGACCGGCGAAGTGCTGCATGACGGATCACGTGAGATCGCCACCTTCGGCCAAAGTGTGGATGAAGCGCTGGCTTCCGGCGCGATCGGTGCCGAGGAAAGCCAGGGGGCCGGCGCAGGCCGCGGATTCGAGGTATCGGCGCCGATTACCATCGGCGACCAGGGCCTGGGCGGGGTACGGGTGGGCTATTCGCTGGACTCCGTGCGCCAGGACGCGCGCCAGGCGACCGGCGGTTTGCGTGCGGGCCTTGAGGAGATTGCGAGCCGCCACGGAATCGCGATCGCGGCGCTGTTCTCGTTGCTGGTGGTGGTGGCCGCAATCATGGTGCTGCTGGCCCAGCGCACCCTGGTGCGCCCGGTGCGCCGCCTGGCCGAAGTGGCGCGCGAGATCGAATCGGGGAACTTCGATGTCAACGTGCCCGACAGCCGCCGCAACGACGAGGTGGGCGAGTTGGAACGCGGCTTCCGCCGCATGAGCGAGAGCATCGCCCGTCACGACCGCGACATCCGTCGCATGGCCTATACCGACGCCCTGACCGGGCTGCACAACCGGCTGGCGTTCCGGGAAATCCTGGACCAGCGCATTGCTGCGAACGGCGCTGGCGGCAACATGGCCCTGCTGTTTGCCGATATCGACAACTTCAAGCGGATCAACGACACCCTGGGCCACGATGCCGGGGATGAAGTGCTGGTGCAGTTCGCAGAGCGCATTCGCGACGTGGTCGAGCGCCATGCTGCGTCGGCGGTGGTGGCCAGGTTTGGCGGTGACGAATTCGTGGTGTTGCAGCCGGTCCCGGCCAGTGCCGATGCGCGCCAGGCGGCCGGACAGCTGGCCGGGATACTTGTCGAAGAGGTGGGTCGGCCGCTGATGGTGGCAGAGCGGCCGGTGTTTCTCGGCCTGTCGATCGGCGTGACGCTGTTCCCCGACGATGCGGCCAGTGCGGCGTTGCTGATGAAAAACGGCGATATCGCCATGTACCAGGCCAAAGTGGCCGGCAAGAACTGCCATCGCTTCTACAGCCGGGCCATGGACCAGGCGGTCGAGCGCCGGGTGCGCATGGAACAGGACCTGCGCGGCGCCTGGGAGCGCGGCGAGCTGAGCGTGGTGTACCAGCCGCTGTTCAACATGGCGGACAGCCGCCTGGTGGGTGCCGAAGCGCTGCTGCGCTGGCGCCACCCGACCCAGGGCATGGTGGCGCCATCGGTATTCATCGACGTGGCCGAACAGAGCGGTTTGATCGAGGGCCTGGGCGTGGCGGTGCTGGCGGCCGCGTGCAAGGAGGCCGTGGGCTGGCAGGAGCGCGCCGGGCCGGAAGGCATGTTCGTCTCGGTCAACGTGTCCCCGCGCCAGCTGCGCAGCGGCGATCTGGCCCAGCAGGTGGAAGACGTGCTGCGCCAGACTTCCCTGCCGCCCGCGCGACTGCACCTGGAGCTGACCGAGACCGCGGTGCTGGGCGATGAGCTGCGCACCGACCGGCCGCTGGCGCGCCTGCGCGAGGCGGGGGTCAAGGTATGGCTGGATGATTTCGGCACCGGGTTCTCGGGGCTGAGTCATCTGCGGCGGATACCCATCGATGGGGTGAAGATCGACCGCAGTTTCATTGCCGACGTGCTGCGCGATCCGGACGATCTGGCCCTGACCACCGCGATCATCGCCATGGCCCGTTCACTGGGCATGACCGTGGTGGCCGAAGGGGTGGAGCGGGAAGGGCAGTTCGAGCTGCTGCGTGAGCGCGGCTGCGACCTGGCCCAGGGTTACTGGCTGGGCCACCCGGTCAGCGGCGAAGAACTGCGCATGCTGATCTAGCCCGCGCCCTGGAGCAGGGGCGCCAGCCAATGGGCCGCTGCGGCAGCCAGGGCGCCGCTGGCCACGCCGAACACCGCGATCGCAATCAGCCCGGCTGCCCAGCACAGCAGCATCAGCGCACCGTCGCGCTCCAGCAGCGCCAGCGCGTAGGCCATCAGCAGGGCGCCGAACAGGTAATTGGTGAACGGGATTGGCAGTGCCAGCAGGATGCCCAGCAGCACAACCAGCAGGCCGGTGAACGAGGCGGCCAGGCGGTGGTCGAGCATTCCCGCCATGCGCGGGCCGATACGGCGCTCGATCCGCGCCAGCAGCGGTGAGATGCGCCGTTCAAAGCCGATCAGGGTGTGCCGGTAAGGGCCGCGACGGGACAGGAAACCGGGCAGCCAGGGCCGTCGGAAGCCCAACAGCAGCTGCACGCCCACGACCACGGTGAGCGGCCCGCTGATCGCCCCGGCCAGGCCCGGGACCGGAATGAAGGCGGGGATCGCGGCGATCACCAGCAACATGCCGAAGACCCGCTTGCCCAGCCCGGCCAGCAGGTCATCAAGGCGCAGCGGCTCGTCGGGATCACCTACGGTGTAGGCGGCCAGCAGGGCCCGCACGCCTGCCTCCCGGCGGTGCTTCCTGCCCCCGCCGGCGCCGCCCCCGCCGTCCCCGTGCCCGTGGGCGCCGGCAGGTCCGGAGCCGGTGGCGTCAGTCGTCATCGCCGGGGGCAGGTTCGGGCAGCTTCTGCAGCAGCAGCTTGTCCACGCGGGGGCCGTCCAGGTCCACCACTTCGATCCGCCAGCCGGCCCACTCGAACCATTCGCCGGTATTGGGGATGCGGCCGAAGTGCGCAATCACCATGCCGGCGGCGGTGTGATAATCGTGGTCCAGCTCGTCGGGCAGGCGCGCGCCAAGCAGTTCGCGCATGGTGTCATTGGTCACGCCGCCGTCCACCAGCAGGGACCCGTCGTCACGGGTGATCACCAGGGGGGTCGCGCCCTCACCCTCGCCGCTGCGGGTGCGGCCGATCACCGCCTCCAGCAGGTCATTGACCGTGATCAGGCCGGAGATGTCGCCGTATTCGTCCACCACCAGGGCCAGCGACTGCTTTTCCTCGCGGAATATTTCCAGCAGCTTCAGCGCCGGCGTGGATTCGGACACGAACAGGGCTTTGCGCAGGTTGGTGAACAGGTCGAAACCGCCCGAATCGAGCCGGTCGAGCAGGGACTTCACCTCAAGCACCCCGATTACCTCGGCATCGGAATCGCGGTAGACCGGATAGCGCGAGAACGGCGTGGCCCGCATGCAGGCCATGTTCTCCTCGAAGCTCTCGGTGTCATCCAGCCACACGATCCGGGTGCGAGGCGTCATGAGGCTCTCGGCGCTGCGGTCACCCAGCTGCAGCACCCGGTTCATCATGTTGCGCTCGTCGTCGTCGATCACGCCCTGCTCATGGCTTTCACTGACCAGCAGCAGGATCTCCTCTTCGCTCACCTTGGCCGCTTCGGTGTCGGAAAGTCGCAGCAGCCGCAACGCCGCATGCACGCTGGAACTGAGCAGCCACACGGCAGGCTTGGCCACCCGCGAGACGGCGTTCATGGGCAGGGCAATCAGCGAGGCGATGCGCTCGGGGGCCAGCAGGGCCAGGCGCTTGGGCAGCAGTTCGCCGAAGATGATGGTCAGGTAGGTGATCAGGCCCACCGCCAGCAGCAGCCCGGTGGTGTCGGCCCAGTTGGCCTCCATGAACGGGACCGTGGCCGCCAGCCCCGGCGCCGCCAGGAGCAGCTGCTCGCTGATCGACTGGCCGATCGCCCGCCCACCGAACATGCCGGTCAGGATGCCGATCAGGGTGATTCCCACCTGTACCGTGGACAGGAATCGCTCGGGCTCGTTGGCCAGCTCCAGTGCCTTGCGGGCGGCGCGGCTGTCGCCGGCGCGCTGCCTGAGCCGCGACTTGCGCGAGGTCACCACCGACATTTCCGACAGCGCGAAGAACGCGTTGCAGGCGATCAGCACCAGCACGATCAGGAATTCCAGCATCAGGGGAGTTCCCGTGCCGGGGCGGGGTGGAGCGGGGCGGGCTGGCCGGCAGCGCGGAGGGCGGTGCGGCGGGGCGGTAGGGGAATGTCGTCCATGGGATCTTCAGCGCAACAGCGCGGAGCAGGATGATACCAGCCAGCATGTGTTGGCGGCCCCTAAGGGGCCGGTGCCGGCCGGTGCCGGCGGGACCACGCCCCGCTGTACGAAAAGTGTGACAACTAGGCGAAAGCGTCTTCAAACCGTCATAATCCGCTCCCCGTAGACGCCGGGCATCCGCCGCTGGCATTTGAAAAGGTCTCCAGATGTTTTCCCTGCAAACCATCTTCGGCCGGGGCAACCGGTTCTATTCGCTGCTCGAGGACGCGGCCGTGTCCGCCCAGGATGCTGCCCAGGCCCTGCACCTGATGCTGCGGGAAGCTGATCGCCAGCCTGCGCTGGATGCATTCCGCCTGGCGCGCACGCGCACGCGCGAAACCTCCAGCCTCATCAGCCAGGAGCTGGTGGACAGCTTCATCACCCCGATGGAGCGCGAGGACATCGAGGCGCTGGGGTCGGCGTTGTACCGGATTCCCAAGCAGATCGAAAAGTTCGCCGATCGCTACGCGCTGGCCGTGCAGAACCTGGAGCACATTGATTTCGCCCCGCGCGCGGCCATGCTCGAGCAGGCCGCCGGCGTGGTGGTGGCGATGGTGCGCCTGCTGCCGAAGATGAAGCTGGAGCCGATGAAGGCGCTCAACGACGAGCTGCGTTCGATCGAAAACGAGGCCGACCGGCTGATGCTCGAGCTCTACGGCGACATCTATTCGGGCAAGCTCGATCCGCTGCACATGTTCCTGCTCAAGGAGTTCTTCGAAATCCTGGAAAAGGCCATCGACCGCTGCCGCGAAGCCGGCGTGGTCGCCTACGAAATCGTGCTCAAGAACTCGTAAGGGACCGTCGGGATGCTTACCCTTGTCCTGATCGTGGTCCTGACCGCGCTGGTGTTCGAATACATCAACGGTTTCCACGATACCGCCAACTCGATCGCCACCGTGGTGGCGACCAAGGTGCTCTCGCCGATGCAGGCGGTGGGCCTGGCGGCATCCATGAATCTGCTGGGCGCCCTGGCCGGTACCGCGGTGGCGCAGACCATCGCCTCGGGCCTGATCGACGCCGGCGTGGTGGAAGTTGGATCGCAGCTGATCCTGTGCGCGCTGCTGGGCGGCATCATCTGGAACCTGATCACCTGGTGGTTCGGGCTGCCTTCTTCGTCCTCGCACGCGCTGATCGGTGGCCTGATCGGTGCAGCGCTGGCCGCGGCCGAGATGAATTTCGACGTGGTGATCTGGTCCGAGCCGACCGAGCCGGTGTGGCGCAGCGCCGGGGTGCTGTGGAAGGTGGTCATCCCCATGGTGGGCTCGCCCGTGCTCGGCTTCGCCTCGGGCTTCCTGATGATGGGGGTGCTGTTTTTCATCATCGCCATGTTGGCGCGCGCGGGCGGCGTGTTCGCGCGCATGGTGCGTCCGCGCTGGGTCAATGCTTTCTTTGGCAAGAGCCAGATCGTGTCCGCGGCCGGCATGGGCTTTGCCCACGGCTTGAACGACGCGCAGAAGACCATGGGTATCGTGGCCCTGACCCTGGTCAGCGCGGAAGCCACGGGTGCGCTGGACAACCTGCCGGCCCTGCTGGGTTTCCTGCATCCGTCCGAGGAAGCCCTCAGCGAGGGCGGTATCGACCTGTGGATCAAGATCACCTGTGCGGTGGTGATGGCGGCCGGTACGGCTGCCGGCGGCTGGCGGATCATCAAGACCCTCGGCCACAAGCTGGTCAAGCTGCATCCCATCCACGGGTTCGCCGCTGAAACCAGCGCCGCCTCGGTGATCCTTGGCGCCTCGGCGCTGGGTATCCCGGTCTCGACCACCCACAACATCTCCTCGGCGATCATGGGCGTGGGCACTGCCAAACGCCTGAACGCGATCAAGTGGGGCGTGGTCAACAAGATGGTCTGGGCCTGGATCCTCACCATCCCGATGTCGGGCGGCATGGCCTACGGAATGTTCCGCGCCCTGCAGGCGCTGGGTTGGGCGTAAGCCCGGGTTGTGGTTTGCCCTCCCCGGGGGAGCGCGCCCGCTATGCTGCTCCGATGGACTCGGAGGCAGCCCGCAAACGGATACTGGCCGCAGTGCGTGCCATCGGCCACGGTCGGACGGCGGGTTATGGCGAGGTGGCCCAGCATGCCGGGCTGCCGGGCCGGGCACGCCTGGTGGCTCGCATCCTGACAGGCAACGAAGACCCGTCACTGCCCTGGCACCGGGTGCTGCGCAGCGACGGCCGGATCGCGTTCGAGGCCGGCAGCGCCAGCTGGATTGAGCAGGTGCAGCGCTTGCGCGACGAAGGCGTCGAGGTGACCGACGGGCGGGTTCGCCGGTCGTCGCCGGTGCCCGGCGAGCGGCTGGATCAGCTGCTGTGGGGGCCCGGCAGCGAGGCAAAGCCAACCGGCCCGCAGGGCCGCCGCAAGGCATGATTGCAAATGCCGGCAGCGTAATCCTGTCGTAGGCGCCGACAGCCACAGGCCAGGCGGTTATGATGGCCAGTCATCTCAGGAGTGCGGATGTTTTCCAACCTTCCCCCCGTTACCAGGGCCCTGCTGGGTATCAACGTAGTTGTGTTCCTGCTGCAGGCACTGATCGGGAATCAGCTGTTCTACTCGTTCATGCTCTGGCCGCTGGGCGGCAGCGAGGCCGGCGGCATGCCGTTCCTGCCCTGGCAGCTGGTGAGCTACGGCTTCCTGCATGCCGGCCTGTTCCACCTGCTGTTCAACATGGTGGTGCTGTTCATGTTCGGCGCGCCGCTGGAGCATACCTGGGGGCCGCGTCGCTTCCTGACGTATTTCCTGGTCTGCGTGGTGGGTGCCGGGCTGTGCCAGCTGGTGGTCGTCTCGTGGTCACTGGCGCAGGGCGGACCGCCGTATCCCACCCTTGGCGCTTCGGGCGGCGTGTTCGGGGTGCTGCTCGCATTCGGCATGCTGTTTCCGAACCAGCGGGTGATGCTGATGATCCCGCCCATTCCGATGAAGGCGCGCACCCTGGTGATCGCGCTGGGCGTGATCGAACTGGTCGCCGGCATCAGCGGCACGCGTTCAGGCGTGGCCCATTTCGCCCACCTGGGCGGCATGCTGTTCGGCTGGCTGCTGATCCAGCAGTGGCGCGGCCGGCCGCCTTTCAGCAGGCGACCGGGCGGTGGCGGCAACGTACGCCGGTTCTAGGGGTAGCTCAGCGCCAGATGCTGACCTGTTCCGCCTCGGCGCGCTGCATTGGCGTGCCGGGCTTGCAGTCGAAGGCCTCGCCGAAGGCGGGCAGGTTGGCCAGCGGGCCGTTGGTGCGCCACTGGCCCGGCGTCTGCAGCTGGCTGGCCGCGGCGACGGCGGCCGCATCCGGTGACATCTGCTGGCGCCAGAGGCCGGCCCATCCGCGGAAGAACCCTTGTGACGCTTCCTCCGAGGCAGTGTCTTCTGCCGTCTGGAAGGCGGCCCAGGCCAGCTCCAGCCCGGCCAGGTCGGCTGCGTTGGCGTCGCGGCTGCGGGTGCCGTCCACCATGGTGTCGGGCGCGCCGGGGAACACATACCCGTGGTACTGGGTGGCCAGACCGTGGGTGCGTTCGGTCCAGGCGGTCTGGTCGGCACGTGCCCACCAGTCGCGCAGGTTGCCTTCGGAGTCCACGTTGCGGCCGAGGATATCGATGCTGCGGCCCAGCTCGTGGCCCACCAGCGCGCCGAAGCTGCCGTAGTGGCTGGCCGGGTCGGCAGCCATGTCCAGCACCGGCGGCTGCAGCACGGCGGCCGAGACGATCAGGCGGTTCTGGGCCAGGTCATAGCCCAGCGCCGGCTGCTGCGGGAGGACATCCCAGCGCTGGGACACGTTGGCCTGCCCGATCCGGCGCATCTCCTGGGCGTGGCGCCAGGTGGAGGCAATCAGCATGTTGGCGCCAAAGCTGTCGCGGCCCATCGGCTGCACGCTGAAATCAAGGTCCTGGACCGGCGCACCGATCTCGATGCGCAGGCCCTGCAGTTTGCGGGCCGCCTCGGCACGGGTAGCGGGGTCCATCCAGGAGTTGTCCTGCAGGGCTGCCGAAAGGGCATCGCGCACCTGCCCGGCGATCCGCTCGGCGCGGGTGTGGGTGGCATCAGGCAGGTGGCGGGCAACGTACTCGCGGGCGAGCATGGGGCCGGCAGCCTGGTTGATCGCGGCGAGCACCTGCTCAGGACGCGCGGCAGGCGCGGTTTCGCCGCGCAGCACCTTGCCGTGGAACTCGAACTCCGCGTCGCGGAAGCTCTGCGACAGGTACGGCGCCATCGCATTGCCCACGTGGAAGCGCAGGTACGACTGCCACTGCGAAGCCGGGGCATTGGCCACCAGGTGATCCAGCAGGCCGAACAGCTCCGGGTTGGCCAGCGACACGTGTTCGCTCTGCACACCCTGTTCGCCGAGGAACTGGTCCAGACGCAGCTGGCGGAACTGCTTGCGCAGCCCGGCGGCGGGGACCAGCGCATAGTTGGTGCGCGGATCACGCATCTGTTCCGCGCCGCGCCAATGGCCTGCGATCTGGGTTTCCAGATCCACCACTGCTTCGGTCTGCGCGTCCAGGGCGTCTTCAGTCACACCGGTCAGGGCCAGGATGCTGCGCACGTACTTGCGGTAACGCTCCATCAGGGCACTGGTTTCGTCGTCATCCCGGCTGTAGAAGTCCGCGCCCGGCAGACCCAGGCCGCCCTGGGTGAAGTAGCCGATGTGGCGGTCGAGATCGGCAAGGTCCACGTCGGCGTTGAATCCGAACGCCACCGGGATGCCTACTTGGTGCAGGGCGGTGATGGTGGGCGCAATATCACGGGCGCGACGGATGCCATCGATACGGGCGAGCAGCGGGGCAATGGGCGTGGAGCCGTCTGCTTCCACAGCGGCCTCATCCAGCCCGCTGGCCCAGAAGTTGCCCAGCAGCTGCTGGATTTCGTTCTGCGGCGCATTCATGGCTTGGTCCAGCAGCTGCCGCTGCTGCCGCGCAGCCAGGTCGCGCAGCTCCTGCAGCGCAGATGCCGAAGCGATGCCCGGGCCGGGCAGTGCGTTCGCTTCCAGCCAGTCCTTGTTGCTGAAGGCATAGAAGTCGGTGCAGGCGGTCGGCGCAGCGGGCGCGGTGGCACGGCGCTGTGCGCTGGCATCAGCGGCCAGGCCGGCGAACAGGATCGTGGCAAGTGCGAGGGCGGTCGGACGCAGGAAAGCGCGGGACGGGTCGAACGGCATGTGCTGGCTCCTTTGGGGCGGACCGGAGTGACAGGGCCGCGACAGCGCGGAAGTTTAGCAAGCACGCAGGCATCCGGCCCGGCCTTCCGCCGCGTGAATGGCGCGATGGTAAATGCGCGCCAGCTCGCGTTTTGTCGTAAACTCGCCCTGTTCTGCAAAACGGCTGCCCCCTGCTTTCAAGCAGTGACGATCCTGGTATGCCCGCCTCGGCTCCGGTCAGGCTTCTTATCCCGCACGTCCTTTTCGTCGCGCAGACACGGCCCGGAACCTCCGGCAGCCGTCACAAATTTGCCTGCAGCGCGGTATTGGATAGCTCCGGGCAAGCCAAAGATCAGGCCGGTCAACGGTGCGCAGCTGCGTGCCGCCTCCGGCGCGATCGCTTTCTCGGAGTAATACAACAATGACGTTTGAAACCCTCGGCCTGTCGCCGGCACTGCTGCGCGCGCTGAATGAAACCGGCTACAACATTCCCACCCCGATCCAGGCCCAGTCGATCCCCGGCGCGCTGGAAGGGCGTGACGTGCTCGGTGCGGCCCAGACCGGCACCGGCAAGACCGCCGCCTTCGGCCTGCCGCTGCTGCAGCGCCTGGCCAAGGAGACCCCGCCCAAGGGCCCGCGCAAGCCGCGCGCCCTGGTGCTGGTGCCCACGCGTGAGCTGGCGGTGCAGGTTGCCGACAGCATCAAGGCCTACGGCCGTCACCTGCGGCTCAACGTCACCATGATCTTTGGTGGCGTCGGCATGCAGCCGCAGATCGACAATCTGCGCCGCGGCGTGGATGTGCTGGTTGCCTGCCCGGGTCGCCTACTGGATCACCTTGATTCCGGCCACGTGAAGCTGGACGCCATCGAAGTGCTGGTGCTGGACGAAGCTGACCGCATGCTCGACATGGGCTTCCTGCCCTCGATCAAGCGGGTGCTCTCGCGCGTGCCCAAGCAGCGCCAGACCATGCTGTTCTCGGCCACCTTCGAGCCGCGCATCCGGTCTTTGGCCATGGAGCTGCTGGACCGGCCGGTGGAAGTGCAGGTGGCTACGCAGAACACGATTGCCGACACCATCGTGCACCGCGTGCACCCGGTTGATTCGGCCCGCAAGCGCGATCTGCTGATCGACATCCTCGCAGCACGTCACACCGACCGGGTGCTGGTATTCGGCCGCACCAAGCACGGCTGCAACCGCCTGGCCGAACAGCTGGGCGAGGCCGGCCTGCCGGCGGTGGCGATCCACGGCAACAAGAGCCAGGCCCAGCGGCAGAAGGCGCTGGACGCGTTCAAGGCCGGCCGCGCACGGATCCTGGTGGCTACCGACGTGGCCGCCCGCGGCCTGGATATTCCCGACCTGCCGCTGGTGATCAACCACGATCTGCCGATGGTGGCCGAAGACTATGTGCACCGGATCGGCCGCACCGGCCGCAACGGCGCGCAGGGTGAGGCGCTGTCGCTGGTCGCTCCCGAAGAGGGTGGCCTGCTGCGCGACATCCAGCGCGTGCTCAAGGCCGAGATCGCGTTGGAGACCGTGCCGGGCTTCGAGCCCAGCCAGCCGCTGCGCATGGATGCCAGGCCTGCACAGGGTCGTGGTGGACGCGGTGGTGGGCAGAGGCCCGACGGACAGCGCCCGCCGCGCAAGCCGGGTGCCCGAGGACACGGCAAGCCGCAGCAGCGTGGTGCTACCCCGCACGCGGGTCCCAAGCAGCACCGCGGTGGCGGCGGACGGACGCGCCACACCGCCTGACGGCGGACTCTGAAGTAATCAGCATGACGGGCGCAATTGCGCCCGTCATGCTTTCTGGTGTCCGGTTCCAGGCCCGGAAAGCCGGGTTTCCGGGCCTCAGGGTTCGCGCACCAGGCGGAAGCCCACGTCGTCGTAGCCGCGCTCGGTCGAGCGCGGGCCGGCGCCGCTCCGCCGCCAGCTGTCACCGGCCACGGCGCGGGCGCGGCAATCGCCATTGCAGTCCAGCAGCCACTCCGCCACCGCCTGTACGCCAGCGGTGACTGGCAGCGCGCCGGCTTCACCGGCAGTGGGCAGGCGGTAACGGGCACCGTTCTGCTGGCCCAGCCAGCGTGCGTAAGCGTCGGCATCATCCCAGGACACGCAGACCACGGCATCACTGCCGGATTGTTCGAAGCCGGGAGACGTCCAGTCACGCGGTGAGAACATCCGCAGCAACGAGGCGCGCTCGCGGCACAGGGCTGGCTCGCGTCCAGTGGCTTCGGCGAACCGGGCGTAATCATTGCGGCTGATGTGCAGCCGGGTCAGTGCGTACGCCCCATCGCCGCCACGCTGCACGGTCATCCGGCCCGGATCCCCCGGCACGACCTGGCCAAGGGCGGGAATGGCCCGTACAAGTCCGGCCAGGTGCTCGCGTGCACTGGTATCCAGCCCGATCGCTGTGATCGGCTCGAGGCTGCGCTGGGCCGCTTCGCGGTCAAACTGCCGCGCGGCCTCCCGCACCCGTGCCTCGATCGCCGTGGCCAGGGTGCGCCGCGCCGTTTCCAGTTCCGCTTCTGCGGCGGGGGCCACCAGCTCACCGATCCGGCCGGCCCGTTCCAGCGCGGCGACGGTCGCGGAGGTATCGCCGGCCTGCAGCTTGCGCGCGGCCTCCTGTCCCAGCGCACTGACCAGCGCCGCCGCCGTCGGGCCGAGTTCAAGGTGCTCGGTGTCCTCGGCGATGGCTTCAAGCAGGGTGTCGTAGGCGTTGTCACCGGCCGGGGTGGTCAACCGACGGGCCTGGATCTGGCGCTGGGCGTCGGCGATGAGGTGTCCGGCCCGCGATTGCGGTGCGGCCGCGTCGCCCACCGGGGTTCCGTCTTCCGCGGTCGTGGCTCCCAGCCGTGGCCGGGTGTCCGACGTTGTTTCCGCGCCAGCACGGAAGAAGCGCTCTGCCGGAGTGCCTGGAACGCTGCCATAGCGCTGCAGGCCCAGGCCCAGCAGCGCGGCCAGGACCAAGCCGCCAATGATCCAGGCATAGCCGGGTACGTGCCGCGGTCTGGAGACGGCGGCCCGCAGCCAGGCGCCCGGCGCGAGGCGTCCCGGGCGGCCGGGCAAAGGCACCTGCTCGATCGCCTGCAGCATGTCGTTGGCGTCGTGGAAGCGCTTGAGGGGGTACTTGGCCAGCGCCCGGTCCATGAAGCGCTGCCAATGGCGCAGGTGCGGCGGCAGGCGCGGGATCGGGTCGCGCGCGTGCATCACCGCCATCGCCAGCGCGTCCTGGGCCTGGTAGGGCAGTTCGCCGGCCAGCATTTCCCAGGCCAGCACGCCCACGCTGTATAGATCGGCACGGGGATCGACTTCTTCGCCCCGTGCCTGCTCCGGGGCCATGTAGGCGGTGCTACCCACGGCCAGCCCGGCGCTGGTCACGCGACTGCCGTAGCCCCGGCGCAGGGCGATGCCGAAGTCCGCCAGCAACGGACCGCCGGCATCGTCAAACAGGACATTTTCCGCCTTGACGTCACGGTGGATCACCCCGCGGCCGTGGGCATACGCGAGTGCGGAGAGCAGGCCGCGCAGGACTTCGCGTGCGCCTGCTTCGTCGTTGCGGAAATCACGCTGTCCCAGGTGGCCGTTGGCCAGATAGGGCATGGAGTAATACGGCAGTCCCTCGGCGGTACGGCCGATGTGGAAGATGCCGACGATATGCGGGTGATCCAGCCGGCCAACGGTGCGGATCTCGTTCTCGAACCTGCGTCGGCTCACTTCATCGGCCAGCGCATCCGGACGCATCACCTTCAGCGCCACCTGGCGGCCGAGTGACTCCTGCTCGGCCAGATAGACGATCGAAGTGATGCCCTCGGCCAGCACGCGCAGCAGCCGGTAGCCCACGATGACCGGCATGGACGCGCTGTTCTGTGGCGATGGCTGCATCGTCATCACATTCCCCCCTGGAACTGCCCGCAAGCATACGGTGCCCCGTTCGCTGCGTCGTGTGAAATGGCCTACGGTTATGGAGAATCAGTGGCCAGGTTGGTCGTCAGGGAGGGCAGGGAATGCGGCGATGGGTGTTGCGGATCGGAAGCGTGCTGCTGGTGTTGATTGTGCTGGTGGCAGTGCTGTGGAGTATCTCGCGGGTGCGGGGGGGCAGCCCGGAACAGCGTGCGGCGCTGGAACTGTTCGAGCAGATGCCAGAGCCATCCGGACGTAATGCCTGGCCGCTCGCGTGGCTGTTGCAATGGGATGTGCCCGCGTCCGAAGTTGACGCGGTGGCGGCGGAGGACGCCGCCCGCTTCAACGCGCTGCCACCGTTTGGGGATGCGGAGCGGGAGTCAGCGGTGGCGGCGCTGGAAAGCGTGGCTGCAGGGCGCTATCGCGACCTGGGGCCGACACTGGTCGACGGGCCGGCGTCATGCGGCTTGGGGGGCGGCCCGGGGGCCGGCGGTTGCTTGGCGCATGTGCGCGACGATCGTGACGCACATGCCGCCCGCTTGGCTGGGGCCAACGATCTCGTGGACCGGGTGGAAGCCCTCGCCGATTATGACCACATGTACAGCCTGATCTCGCCGGTGTTGGATGCGAGGCTGCCGCGGCTGCAATGGCTGGGCCTGCCGACGACACGCCATGCGCTGTGGTTCGTTGATGGCGAGCATGACCGTGCGCTGGCCGGCAGCTGCCGGGCCATTACCGGCTACCGCAGGCTGGCGACCAATTCAGACACCCTGCTGTTCTCCACGATGGGTTTCGCGGTGATCGGGGGCCAGAGCGCACTGCTCGCCGAGATGCTGGCCGAACTGCCGGTCGGGCACGTGCTCCCCGGTGAATGTGATGAAGCGTTGGCGCCATTACAGCCTGAGGAGCTGGGTACCTGCCGGGCCATGCGGGGCGAGTGGGCCTGGGGTGCGGAGGCGAGGAACTGGATGGCTGGCACGATGTCCCCGGGCGGCCGACTGGTATATGACCCCGGCACGACCGACGCGCTCATTGCCGCGCATTTGGCCTGGCCTTGCAGCGATGAAGCCGGCCGCCTGCGCGCGCAGGACCTGCCCGTGTCGATTCCGGAACTGCCTGCGGGTCTGGGACGGCTGGAGTGCTGGGCCAACCTGGTCGGCTGCGTGCTCTCGGATATCGCGGCACCGGCGTACGTACATTACGAAGACAGGGCGCTGGATGCGGCTGCAAAGATCCGGCTCCTGCAGACCCTGGCGTGGATGCGTGAACAGGCCAGCGCCGGCGACATCCGCGATGTGCCTGCATTGCTGGCCCGCAGCCCGCATCTGCCACAAGAGGGGGATCGCAGCTTTGAGGTGGGCCCTGACGGCACCCATTTGCGCATGTCGCTTTCGCACATGCCGTTCTCCGATGACGGCAGGCAGACGCACTGGACGATCCCGCTGCCGCCGGAGCTGCATGCGGCAGCGAGGCACTGAGCGCTGGGTATCAGCGACCGGGCTTGCGGCGGGCGTAGACCTGCTTGCGCACTCGGGCGACCACGTCGCCTTCGGCGTCGATCACCTCGGTCTGGAACCAGTGCAGGTACTTCGCGCCGCCAGCGGTGGCCTCACGGATGGTGTCCAGGGTGGCGTCGTCCAGCTCGAAGCTGGCGTGCACGGTGCCGCGACCGGGCTTGAGGAACTCGATTTCGCCGGCCTGGTCCCAGACGTAGTGGTCGCGGCCGAGGCGCTCCTTGACCAGCATCATCCAGAACGGATCGGTCATGGCAAACAGGCTCCCACCGAAGTGGGTGCCAACGTAATTGCGGTTCCAGGGGCGCATGCGCAGCTCGACCCGGGCGCTGCGCCAGTCGTTCGCGATCGCCGCCACGTGGATGCCGGAGAACAGGAACGGGGGCCACAGGTTCATGCCGTGGCGCAGGGTGGACGGCTTCATGCCGGGCCTCAGAACAGCAGCGAGGCCATCTTCCTGCGGTAGCGGCCCACCACGGCGGGATCCTCGACGATCTGGAATGCGTCGATCAATGCCTTGCGGGGCAGCCCGTCCTGGTAATCGCGGTCACGCTGCAGCATCTCGATGAACTGTTCCAGGCCTGCTTCGGCATCGCCGCCGACGATCAGATGCACGCCGAGCAGATGGCGGGCGCGCAGGTCAGCCGGGTCAGCCGTGATTGCCGCTTCCAGGTCAGCGGGCACCGGCGCGTCGGCCAGCAGGGCGGCGAATTCAAGGCGCGCGCGCGCAGCTACCGTGCGGTCATCGGTGGCCAGGTTGGCAGGGAGGGCGTCGAGCAGCTTGCGGGCCTCATCGGTGGCACCGGTGCGCAGCAGGGCCAGTGCCAGGTCGAGCTTGTGTTCCTCGCTGTCCGGCTCGGCCTCCACCTGTGCCCGCACGCGCGCCACTTCGGCGTGCGGATCGGCCGGTGTGGCCGGTGCGCCAGGGGCTGGGTCGCCATCCTGCGGCTCAAACCCTTCCAGCGCAGGCGCGGCGGGCTCGATACCGTTGCGCTTGAGGAACTCGCGCACCTCGCCCTCGGCGACCGCGCTGGCGAATCCATCCACTGGTTGGCCGTTGACCAGCAAAAATACGGTGGGGATCGAGCGGATCTGGAACGCGGCGGCCAGCTGTTGCTCCGCCTCCACATCCACCTTGGCCAGTACGAAAGCGCCGTTGTACTCGCCCGCCACCTTTTCAAGGATCGGTCCGAGGGTTTTGCACGGGCCGCACCATTCGGCCCAGAAATCGATCAACACCGGAACCTGCGTGGATTTCTGCAGGACGTCGGTCTCGAAATTGGCGGTGGTGGCGTCAAAGACGTGGGGCGAAGAGGGCAGCTGGTTCATTGGGGAATTCCTGATGCGATGCCGCAAGCATGGTGGCGGCGGTTCATGAATCCAAGCCGATGTAAAAAGAAGTTGACATTCGGGCGCTTCAAAGTAAAAGATACTTTACGTTTAGTCCGGTTGAGTTGACATCATGACGATCCAACGATGGGGCTGGGGTGGACTGCTCGGGGTGGCGGGCATCGGCCTGTGGCTGCTGCTGGGCAGCGGACGCGCGTACTGGCGGGACCGGCATTGACCGGCACGCCGATCGCCAATGAAATCCGCCGCCTGCGCTTCGAGCACGGCGAGATGACCCAGCAGGCGTTGGCCGATGCCTGCGGCGTCACCAGGCAGACCATCATCGCGCTGGAGGCGGAGCGCTACGCGCCGTCGCTGGAGCTGGCGTTCCGCATCGCGCATGCGTTCGGGGTGGGTGTGGAAGAGGTATTCCGCTGGGAGGGAAAGCGATGAGCCGATGGATGCAGATGTCCGCCTGGTGCGCGGTGCTGTGCTGCGTCGCAGCTGCGGTGGTGGCCGGGTCGGCGTTGGAAGGCTATTCGCACGGGCTGTATCCGCTGGGCCTGCTCGGTGCCGATGGAGTGCCCGGGGCGATGGCTTTCAACGTGGTGGGGTTCGCGGTGCCGGGCCTTCTGGCGGCGGTGGTGGCGCATGGGCTGTATCTCCGGCTTCCCGCAAGCGCCGGCTGGCTGGCGCGCATTGGTGCACGGATGCTGCTGCTGTCCGCGCTCGCCTTTGCCGCCCAGGGGCTGTTGCCGCTGGATCCCCAGGACCTGGACGCGCCAGCCAGCGGCCTGCATGCCAGCGCCTGGCTGGTGTGGTGGATCGCCTTCGCCGCCGGCGCGCCGCTGCTGGCCGTGGGCATGCCGAGCGTCCGCGCCATCACGGGCGCAGCGGTGGGCATAGTGCTGGCCATGATGTTCATCCCTGCGACGGTGCTGGAGCCACCCATCGCCCAGCGCATCGCGCTTGCCGCCTGGCTGCTATGGCTGGCCCTCGCCCCGTGGCTGGCCAGCCTGCACCGTAGTCCAATGTAGGAGCGCGCCATGCGCGCGAAGCCGCGTGACTCCGCCCCCCGGGATCGCAGCGAATGCTGAGGGGCCGGTGGGGCATTCCCGGGCGGGACTATCGGCGCCATGGACGGCGCCGATAAGCCTACATGGACGTATTTACGTGCGTGTCCCGTCCGGGAATGCCCCGCCGGCCCGCCCGCGTCAGGGTCACGCGGCTTCGCGCGCATGGCGCGCTCCTACTGGGGGGGCAAGACGCAGTGGGTACCGCAGTCGCGGGTATGCCGGGAGCGTCCGGGCTCAGCCGTGTCGCAGCTTCAACACCAGGATGGTCCCGGCCAGTATGAAGGTGGTGATGTTGGCGAGGATCATTGGCCATGAGCCAAGCGCCAGCCCATACGCGAACCAGAAGCCGATGCCGACGGTGAAGATCACGTACATGCCGAGCGAAATGCCGCTGGTGTCGCGGCTGCGGATGGTCTTGACCGCCTGTGGCACGAATGCGATCGAGGTCAGGATCGCCGCGGCGTAGCCGAGCCACTCGACGCTCATGGCGCGTCCGCGTGCTTGAACACCGTGCCGTCCTTCATCACGAAGCGCACGTCCATCAGCGCTTCCAGGTTTTCCAGCGGGCTTTGGCTTCGCCGGCGGCGAAAGCAGGGCAGGGCAGCGAACGCCACCAGCCTCGCGATCAGGAATCGGTGCATGTTGGTCCCCCGGTCCAGAATCCTTCCATTAGAAGCACGACCGGTCCGGACGGCAAGCCGCCCGGCCAATGGCGGGACTTTGTGGGCTGCGGTAGGCTTTCCGGTCCCCTTGCACAGTTGTCCATGCCCGTGTCCGAATCCTCTTCTGCCGCCGCCGACCAGGCCGGCTACCAGCCCGCCAGGGTTGAATCCGACGCCCAGCGCTTCTGGGATGAAACCCGCGCCTTCCAGGTGACCGAGGATCCGGACAAGCCTTCGTTCTTCTGCCTGTCCATGTTGCCGTATCCCTCCGGGGCGCTGCACATGGGGCACGTGCGCAACTACACCATTGGCGATGTGATCAGCCGCTACCAGCGGATGACCGGGAAGAACGTGCTGCAGCCGATGGGCTGGGACGCGTTCGGGCTGCCGGCCGAGAACGCCGCGATCCAGAACCGGACCGCGCCGGCCAAGTGGACCTACGCCAACATCGACCACATGCGCCAGCAGCTCAAGGCGCTGGGCTACGCGATCGATTGGAGCCGCGAGTTCGCCACCTGTTCGCCGGATTACTACGTGCACGAGCAGCGCATGTTCGTGCGCCTGATGAAGAAGGGCATGGCGTACCGGAAGAACGCGGTAGTCAACTGGGATCCGGTGGACCAGACCGTGCTGGCCAACGAGCAGGTGATTGATGGCAAGGGCTGGCGCTCCGGTGCCACCGTGGAAAAGCGCGAGATCCCGCAGTGGTTCCTGAAGATCACCGACTACGCCCAGGAGCTGCTGGACGGACTGGACACGCTGGATGGCTGGCCGGAGTCGGTCAAGACCATGCAGCGCAATTGGATCGGCCGCAGCGAAGGCCTGGAATTCGGCTTCCGCGTCGATGGCGAAGATGAGCTGCTGCCGGTCTACACCACGCGGCCGGACACGCTGATGGGCGTGACCTTCATTTCCATCGCCGCCGAGCACCCGCTGGCGCAGAAGGCCGCGAAGGACAATCCCGGACTGGCCGCCTTCATCGAGGAACTGCGCAAGGGCGGCGTGTCCGAGGCTGAGCTGGACGCGCAGGAAAAGCGCGGCATGGCCACCGGCCAGTGGGCGATCCATCCGGTGACCGGCGAGGACGTGCCGATCTACGTGGCCAACTTCGTGCTGATGGGTTACGGCACCGGGGCGGTGATGGCAGTGCCGGCCCACGACCAGCGCGACTGGGAGTTCGCCAAGCAGTACGGTCTGCCGGTGCGGCCGGTGGTGGTGCCGCCTGCAGTGCACGATGCGCTGGACGAATTGGTGCGCGACGTGGCGGCAGACGTGGACCCGTTCCAGGCCGCGCTGTCCGGAACGACCGTGGATGCATACGACACCTCGGCCGCGGTGGCCGTGGTGCGCGAGTACCTGGAGCACATCGAGCAGCAGGGCGCCTACGTGGAGCAGGGTCACCTGATCAACTCCGCTGAATACAACGGCATGGATTTCGATGCGGCTTTCGACGCGCTGGCCAAGCGCTTCGAGGACGAGGGTATCGGCCAGCGCAAGATCAACTTCCGCCTGCGCGACTGGGGCGTGAGCCGCCAACGCTACTGGGGCTGCCCGATCCCGGTGATCTACTGCGACGCCTGCGGCGCGGTGCCGGTGCCGGAAGACCAGCTGCCGGTGGTGCTGCCCGAGGACGTCGAAGACGCCTTCGCCTGCGGCACCGTGCAGTCGCCGATCAAGGCCGACCCGGAATGGCGCCGGACCACCTGCCCGCAGTGCGGGGGCGCGGCCGAGCGCGAGACCGACACCTTCGACACCTTCATGGAGTCCAGCTGGTACTACGCCCGCTACACCTCGCCCGGCGCGGGCGACATGGTGGACGGCCGGGCCAACTACTGGACGCCGGTTGACCAGTACGTCGGCGGGGTGGAGCACGCGATCCTGCACCTGCTGTACTTCCGCTTCTTCCACAAGCTGCTGCGCGACCAGGGGCTTGTGGACAGCGACGAGCCGGCCCGGCGTCTGCTCACCCAGGGCATGGTGATCGCCGACACCTATTTCCGCGAGAACCTCGATGGCTCGAAGACCTGGTTCAACCCGGCCGAGGTCGAGGTCACCCGCGACGACAAGGGCAAGGTCACCGGGGCCACGCTGACGGCCGATGGCCGGCCGGTGGGCATCGGTGGCATCGAAAAGATGTCCAAGTCCAAGAACAACGGCGTCGACCCGCAGGCCATGATTGACCGCTACGGTGCCGATACCGTGCGCCTGTTCTCCATGTTCGCCTCGCCGCCGGAACTGTCGCTGGAGTGGAGCGAGGCCGGGGTGGAAGGCATGGCCCGGTTCCTGCGGCGGCTGTGGGCGCAGGTGCAGAAGCATGCCGATGAAGGCCCGGCGCCGGCGCTGGACAAGGCCGCGCTGGATGACGCCGGCCGCTCCCTGCACCGCCAGCTGCACCAGACGATCCAGAAGGTGGGCGACGACTACGGCCGGCGCTACAGCTTCAACACCGCGATTGCCTCGGTGATGGAACTGCTCAACAGCGTGGCCAGATACGACGACCGGTCCGCCAACGGCCGGGCGCTGCGTCACGAGGTGTTCAGTGCCATGGCGCTGCTGCTCAACCCGATCACCCCGCACACCAGCCACGCGCTGTGGCAGCTGCTGGGCCATCCTGAAGCCCTGCTGGAAGACGTGCCTTTCCCGGCGGTCGATGCCGATGCACTGGCCAGTGAGACGGCGACGCTGGCGGTGCAGGTCAACGGCAAGCTGCGCGGCACCATCGAAGTGGCGGCCGATGCCGACCGCGACGCCATCCAGGCACAGGCGCTGGCCGAGCCCGCCGTGGCCCGCTTCCTGGAAGACAAACAGGTGCGCAAGGTGATTGTGGTGCCCGGACGGATCGTCAACATCGTGATCGGCTGAACCCCACCCCCACCGGCGGCGGGCCACTGCGTGCACCCGCCGCCGGATTGCTAATCTTGTCGCCCGCCGACCGCTCAGCCACACTGCCCACATGATCCGAGCCGCAACCGCCCTCATTCTTGCCCTCATCCTTGCCGGCTGCGGGTTCCAACTGCGCAGCGCGTTGAGCCTGCCACCCGACCTGGGGCCGATCCAGGTGGAGGGGCAGGGGCGTTACAGCCCGCTGGCCGATTCGCTGGCCCAGGCCCTGATCCGCTCCGGCGCTACCGTGGTCGAGGGCCGCGGCCGCAACGATGAGGTCGCCCGCCTGCGAATCCTGTCCGAGCGTTGGGGCAGCACCCCGATCAGCATCGACGCCCGTGGCCGTGCCCAGGAGTACACCCTGCGCTATGCGGTGGTGTTCGAACTGGTGCGGGCCGATGGCGAAGACCTGGTCCCCCAGCAGGCCGTTGAGCTGGCGCGCGACTACATCCAGAGTCCGTCAGACCTGACCGGCGCGGACAGCGAGCGCGAACTGCTCAGCCGCGAAATGCGCCGCGACATGGTGGTCTCGATCGTGCGCCGGATCGACGGCGCGTCACGCGCGCCTTGAGCGCTTCCGGTCGAGGACGCGCGCAGGGCCGGAGCCGCGAGCTGGCCCCCGAGGAGCTGATCCGACAGCTGCAGGCCGGCACCCTGCATCCGGCCTACCTGATCGCCGGTCCGGAAACATTGCGGGTGCTGGAAGCCGCCGATGCGGTTCGTGCCCAGGCCATTACCCAAGGCTATACCGAGCGCGAGGTATTCGAGGCCGATGGGCGCAGCTTTGATTGGGCCGCGCTGGAAGCCAGCTTCCGCGCGCCGAGCCTGTTTGCCTCCCGGCGCGTGATCGAGGTGCGCCTGCCCAGCACCAAGCCCGGCAAGGAAGGTGCGGCAGTGCTCAGCGCGTTCTGCGAGCAGCCGCCGGACGACGTGCTGCTGCTGGTCACCGGCGGAGAATGGAGCCGGCAGCACGGCGGGAAGTGGAGCGAAGCAATCGCCCGCATCGGCTGCCTGGTGGTGGCCTGGGCGATCAAGCCGCACGAGATTTCCAGCTGGATCGAGCAGCGCCTGCGCAGCCGCGGCGTAGCCGCCGACCGTGACGCGGTGCAACTGCTGGCCGACCGGGTTGAAGGCAATCTGCTGGCGGCGGCGCAGGAGATCGACAAGCTGGTCCTGCTGGCCGGTGACACCCGCCTGGACGTGGGCAGGATGCAGGAGCTGGTGGCCGACGCGGCCCGCTTCGACGTGTTCCGCCTGATCGATGGCGCCCTCAACGGCCAACCCGCCCAGGTGGCGCGGATGCTGGCCGGCCTGCGTGCCGAAGGCATTGCAGTGCCCGCGCTGATGGGCATGGTGGTGATGGAACTGCAGCGGGCGGCCGCGCTGGCACGGGTGGAAGCGCGCGGCGGCAACCTGGTGTCCGAATTTCGCACGCTGCGCGTGTGGGAGGCCAAGCAGGCGGTATTCCGCCGCGCCCTGCAGCGCCATGGCGCCGCCCGCTGGGAAAAGTTCCTGGCCGAGGCCGGCCACATCGACCGCATGGCCAAGGGGCGCGCCGCTGGCGACCCCTGGCAGGCGCTGGAGCGCCTGCTGCTGGCGGTGGCCGACCGACGCGCGCTGCCAATGCTGGCGTGATGGCACAGGCCGGCCTGCTTGTCCTGTACGGCGGCACGTTTGATCCCGTGCACAACGGCCATCTCGCCATTGCACGTGCGGCCTGGCAGACACTGGGCAGCCCGATACGGATGATGCCGGCGGCCGATCCGCCGCACCGCCCCCCGCCTGGCGCCTCGGCCGATGAACGGGCAGCCATGCTCGATCTGGCCGTGGGCGATGAGCAGGGTCTGTGCGTGGACCGTCGCGAGCTCGAGCGCTCCGGCGCCAGCTATACCGTCGATACGCTCCGCGAACTCCGCGCCCGGCAGCCGGACGTGCCGGTGGCCCTGCTGCTGGGCGCCGACAGCTTCCTCGGCCTGCCCGGGTGGAAGGATTGGCGCGAACTGTTCGGCCTGGCGCACTTCGTGGTGGCCGCGCGGCCGGGGCAGGACAGCGTGCTGGATCCGCTGCCCGAGCCACTGGCCGGAGAGGTCCGGGAGCGCTGGGTGGGGACCGCGGACGCCCTGACGGCGACCCCGGCCGGCAAGGTGTTGCGGCTCGGCCAGCCGCTTCATGATGTCTCGGCTACCGGCCTGAGAAGCAGGATTTCAGATGGCCGTCCCTGGAAACACCTGCTGCCGGCGCCGGTTGCGGCCAGGATCGAAGCCCGCGGCCTGTACCGCGACGCTGCGAACACGGCGTCTTCGCTATAATCGCCGCAAATCCCACGAGCCGACCCTTTGAGCAACCCCGCACAAGTCATCAAGACCCGCCTTCCCGATCCCCCGCCGGCCGCCGACGCGCTGCTCCGCCAGGTTCACCTGGCCCTTGAGGAGCTGAAAGCCAAGGAGGTCACCGAGATCGACGTGCGCGGCAAGACCAGCGTGTGCGACTTCATGGTCGTCGCCTCCGGCACTTCCAGCCGCCATGTGAAATCGATTGCCGATGAAGTGGTGCGTCAGGCCAAGGTGCTTGATGTGCGGCCGCTGGGCGTCGAAGGGCAGCAGGAAGCGGAGTGGGTGCTGGTGGATCTGGGCGACGTGGTAGTGCACGTGATGTTGCCCCGGGTGCGCGAGTTCTACGCGCTGGAGCGGCTGTGGTCGGTGGGCGATGACGCCGCGCCAGAGTCTGATGGCCCCGCTGGCGACGATGCCGCGCGCTGAGCGCGGCAAATCCGGTCCGGCTGAAGGCCGGCATCCCCTGCATAGATGAAAGCGCGCCTGGTTGCCGTGGGCGACCGCGCACCCGCATGGGTGGCGGAAGGCTTTGCCGAATATCGCAAGCGGCTGTCGCACTGGCTGCCGCTGGAGCTGGTGGAAATCAGCCCCGGCATGCGCGGCAAAGGCCGTGATCCTGCCAGGGCGATCGATGACGAAGGCCAGCGCGTGCTGGCGGCATTGCCGCGGGATATCCACGTGGTGGCCCTGGACGGGCGCGGTCGCGAGTGGGATTCAGAAGCCCTTTCCGTGCGCCTGGAGCACTGGCGCGGCCAGGGACGCGACCTCGCATTCCTGATCGGCGGGCCCGAAGGCCACGCCGATCAGGTGCTGGAGCGGGCCGATGAGCGCTGGTCACTCGGACGCCTGACCCTGCCGCACATGCTGGTCAGGCTGCTGGTGGCCGAGCAGCTCTACCGCGCCGCGGCCATGCTGGCCAACCACCCCTATCACCGCGCCTGAACAGTCCGCTCAGTCGTCATCGCTGGCCGGGTCTGCGCTGTCCCCCGGTTCGCGGTCCAGGCCGCCGTCGTCCGGATCGCGAGGCTGCTTGCCGTCCGGGTTGCGGGCGTCCTCCCGGTCGCGCGGGGTGCGCTCGGGATAGCCGGACTTGTCGTCGTCGCGTCGGGCCGGGATGGTCCTGTCGTGCGGTGTGGTGCGGTGTTTTCCAGTCATGGGGCTCCGGCCGTTCAACGGCCCAGTTCGAAGACCACGTCCAGATTGACCGACAGGGTGCTTTCACCGGGTGAAACCGGAGTCGACTCGTAGCTGTCCATGGCCCGGGAGGCCATCATCTGCATCGGGGGAGGCATGAAGCCGCCGCCTTCGCTGATGCTGACGATGCGCCGCACTTTCAGGCCCAGCTCATCGGCATACAGTCCGGCGCGGGAACGGGCGGCGTCCAGTGCGGCGCGGCGGGCTTCGTTGTAGGCCTCCTCCGGCTCACCGATCTCGAATTGCGGGCCGTGGACCTGGTTGGCACCACTGGCCACCAGCACGTCCAGCACCTGGCCCAGCTTGCTGATGTCGCGCACGGTCACATTGACCGTATTGCGGGCCTCGTAGCCGCTGATCTGCGGAGTTTCGTCCTCGGTATGCCGATATCGGGGGGAAATGCTGATTCCGCTGGTGCGTATATCGCGCTCGACAATGCCGGCGTCGCGGATGGCCGTCATGACGCGGTTCATCTGCTGGGCGTTGGCCTGCATGGCGGCGCTGGAATCCGCCGCCTGCGTCACAACCCCGGTCGACAGTGTCGCCACATCGGGAACGCGCTTGCTCTCACCCTGTGCCGACACAGAGAGCAAGGTGCCGTTCTGGCTGGCTGGGGTAGCTACGGCCGGCTGCTGGGCATGCGCGCCACCAGCAACGGTGCCCACGGCAAGGGCGAGAAGGGCGGCGGGAACAAGAAAACGGGCCATCGGAAGCTCCTGAAAGAATCGGGTTAAGGATTGTCGTCGTCCAGTGAACGGCCCGTGAGCCGGAACGGGGTCGGGGCCGGCTGCGCTCCGGAGTGACGAGGCCTGGAGGGTATCCTTGTCCAGATGCTCTATCTGGCTTCCAAATCCCCCCGCCGCCGCGAACTGCTCGCCCGCCTGGGCGTGCCGTTTTCCGTGCAGGCGGTGGATATTCCGGAAGTGCGCGCCGAAGGTGAGACTCCGGAGGACTACGTGGCCCGGGTTGCGGATGAAAAGGCCGTCGCGGCCCTGGGCCAGCTTGGGCGCGATGCCGGCACATGGGTCCTGGGCTCGGATACCGAGGTTGTGCTGGATGGCGAGGTGTTCGGCAAGCCTGTCGATGCCGATGACGCGGCGCGGATGCTGGCGCGGCTGTCCGGCCGCGAACATCGGGTGCTCACCGCGGTCTCGCTGCGCGCTCCCGATCGAAGCCTCCAGGCCTTGTCGGTGACCGTGGTGGAGTTCGCGCCGCTGACTCCGGCGCAGATCGATGCGTATGTGACTGGCGGCGAGCCCATGGGCAAGGCCGGCGCGTATGCGATCCAGGGCGGGGCCGAGGCGTTCGTCGTGCGCCTGTCGGGAAGCTATTCGGGCGTGATGGGCTTGCCGCTGTACGAGACGGCCTGCCTGCTGCGCGAAGCCGGCATTGAAGGCGGGCCGGCGGTGGGAATGGATACGGAACGCGGGACGGTTCCGCAGGGGGCACAGGCATGAGCGAGGAAATCCTGGTCAACGTCACCCCGCGCGAGACCCGCGTGGCGGTAGTTGAAAACGGCATGCTGCAGGAGCTGTACATCGAGCGCGGCTGGAACCGCGGCGTGGTCGGCAACATCTACAAGGGCAAGGTGCAGCGGGTCATGCCCGGCATGCAGGCGGCGTTCGTGGACATCGGCCTTGAGCGGGCCGCGTTCCTGCACGCCAACGATGTCATGCGGCCGCTGCCCGAGCCGGCCATGGAAGCCGATGCCGCCGGACTGCCGGCGCCGGCCCCGGTGCCGCCGATCACCGAGCTGCTGCGTGACGGCCAGGACATCGTGGTGCAGGTGGTGAAGGAGCCGATCGGCGGCAAGGGCGCGCGCATCACCACCCAGATCAGCATTCCGTCGCGCTTCCTGGTGCTGCTGCCGCATTCGAGCGTGATCGGCGTTTCGGTGCGCATCGAGGATGAGCAGGAGCGGACCCGGTTGAAGACGATCGTGTCCGGCCTGTCGGCCGCGGGCAGCGGACACGGATACATCGTGCGCACCAATGCCGAGGGCCAGTCCGAGGACGCGTTGACCGAGGACACGGCCTATCTGGCCCGTGTCTGGGCGCTGGTGGAACAGCAGTCGCGGGAGACGAAGGTCGGCAGCTGCATCTACGAAGACCTGACCCTGCCCATGCGTGCGGTGCGCGACCTCATGCGCCATGACGTGGAAAAGGTGAAGGTGGACTCGCGCGAAACCTGCGACCGCCTGCGCGCGTTCGCGGCCCAGTACGTGCCCGGCCTGGCGGAGAAGATCGAGCACTACGGCGGTGAGCGCCCGGTGTTTGACCTGTACGGGGTGGAAGACGAGATTGCCCGCGCGCTGAACAAAGAGGTGCCGCTCAAATCCGGCGGTTACCTGGTGATTGACCAGACCGAGGCGATGACCACGGTGGACGTGAACACCGGCTCTTTCCTGGGCCAGCGCAATCTGGAGGAAACCGTCTACCGCACCAACCTGGAGGCGGCCCAGGCGGTGGCCCGGCAGCTGCGCCTGCGCAACCTCGGCGGGATTATCATCATCGACTTCATCGACATGGTGGAGGCCGAGCACCGGCGGCAGGTACTGCGCACGCTGGAGAAATCCCTGGCCCGCGACCATGCCAAGACCACGGTGTACGACTTCTCGCCGCTGGGCCTGGTGGAGATGACCCGCAAGCGCACTGTGGAAAGCCTGCAGCGCCAGCTCAGCGAGCCCTGCGGCGCCTGCGGCGGGCGCGGCATGCTCAAGACCGCCGAAACCGTCACCTACGAGGTGTTCCGCGAAATCACCCGCGCGGTGCGCCAGTTCGATGCCGAGCGGCTGTTGGTGATCGCATCCCCCCCCGTGGTCAACCACATCACCGAGGATGAATCAGTGGCAGTGGCGGAGCTGGAGGAATTTCTCGGCAAGTCGATCCGCTTCCAGGCCGACGACCAGTATCCGCAGGAGCAGTTCGATGTGGTGCTGCTCTGATTCCGTGAGCGGATTGGCGCGGTGAATGCCGCTGCACGCACTGGCTTGCGGATAACGCGGCGGGCGCTCTGGTATGCCCTGGCCGCGCTGCTGGTCCTCATGGCGCTGGGTGCGGTGGTGGCCAGCCGGCTGCTGCCCGCGCTGGAGCGAAATCCGCAGCGGGTGGAGGCGTGGCTGACTGATCGCACCGGGCATCCGGTGACATTTGACGGCCTGCAGGCGGAATGGACCCGGCGTGGGCCTCTGCTGCAGCTGCGTGGCCTGCAGGTGGGCCAGGGCGTAGGCGCGGTGACCATTGGCGAGGCCGAAATGCTGGTGGCCCAGTACAGCGGCCTGCTGCCGGGGCGTTCACTGACCGAACTGCGGCTGCGCAACCTTGACCTGAC
Source organism: Luteimonas sp. A478 (assembly GCF_054052025.1). Classification (NCBI taxonomy): domain Bacteria; kingdom Pseudomonadati; phylum Pseudomonadota; class Gammaproteobacteria; order Lysobacterales; family Lysobacteraceae; genus Luteimonas; species Luteimonas yangxiaopingae. The sequence continues at coordinate 117,912 of NZ_JBSVRF010000004.1, forward strand.
CCTGGAGCGTGATCCCGACGGCCGTTGGCACGCGCGCGGCCTGCCTGGCCAGGGGAATGGTGGGGATCCATTCACGGCCCTTGAGCGTCTGGGCGAACTGCAGGTGATTGATGCCAGTCTGACCGTGGACGCGCCGGACCTGGCGCTGTACGCCCGGGTCCCCCACATCGACCTGCGCCTGCGTGTCAACGGCGACCGCGTGCGTGCGGCAAGCCGGGCCTGGATATCGGCCGATGACGCCCCGCTGATAGCGACCGCGCGATTTGACCGCAACAGCGGCGATGGGCAGCTGTACGCAAGCGTGGATGGGGCCAATCTCAACGCCTGGTCGGCGCTGCTGCAGCTGGCCGGGGTCCGCCTGGAGCAGGGTCATGGCCGGATCCAGGCGTGGGCTGACCTGCACGACGCGCGCATTGAATCGGTGACGGCGCGCGCTGCGCTGGAAGACGTGGGCCTTGCCCGCACCGCTGACGACGCCGCGCCAGCGCGGATCGGATTTAACCAGCTGGACGCGGAATTCCGGTGGCGCCAGGCGAACGATGGCTGGCGGATCGATGTTCCGGAGCTGCGCCTGCGGCGCGCCGGACAGGACTGGCTGACCACGGGACTCGCGGCCCGGATCGGCAGCGATTTTGCCCTGGCGGCGAATCGGATCGAGGCGGCTCCGCTGCTGGAAATCCTTGCCCTCAGCGACAGGCCAGGCACCGGGCTGCGTGCATGGCTGGACCGGGCAGGCGCCAACGCGGTACTGACGGATGTGGAGCTGGCGGGCGTGCGCGGCGGGCCGCTGCGGGCGCGGGCGCAGATTGAAACGCTGGCATTCGATGCCGTGGGTGACGGGCCCGGGTTGGCGGGCCTTCGGGGCGAACTCGTGGCGGATTCCCAAGGCCTGGTGTTCACCCCCGACCCCGAGGCGCGGGTGCAGTTTGACTGGCCCAGCGGCTTCGGCGAGGTGCATCTGGTGTCGCTGGCCGGCGATGTGGTCGCGTGGGTCGAGGACGACGGCTGGCGGGTGCAGACCCCCGCGCTGCGCCTCGAGGGCGACGGCTACGGCGTCGATGTGCGCGGCGGACTGGCTTTCCTGGGCGACGGCCGCCGCCCGCGGATCGATCTGGCCGCACGCCTGGACGAGACCCGGATTCCGGTGGCCAAGAAGTTCTGGGTCCGCCACAAGATGTCGGAGAAGACGCTTGCATGGCTGGATGCGGCCCTCGTTGAAGGGCTGGTGCGCAACGGGCGCGCCGTGCTGTCCGGCGACCTCGATGACTGGCCTTTCGACGAAGCCCCGGGGCGCGCCGGCACCGGTCTGTTCCACGCCGAAGCAGAGCTGGTGGATGCCACCCTCGCGTTCCAGCCTGATTGGCCGGCTGCGGAACGGCTGCAGGGCCAGCTGCGCTTCATCGGCTCCGGGTTCGACTTCCACGGCACGGGCGCGATCGCCGACGTGGCGGTGGAGCAGCTTGAGGCCGGCATCCCGGAATTCGGACGCGCCGAACTGGCCATTACCGCCAGGACCGCGCCGGACACCGACGCCGGCGATGCCATCGCAATGCTGCAGCGCAGTCCACTGGCGGTCGCGGCGTTGGAAGGGCTGCAGGCCGGGGGTCCATTGCGGGCCGACTTCGCCATGCTGCTGTCTTTGCACGGCGGTGGAAGCAGGCCGCGAATCGAGGGCAGCGCTGGTCTGACCGGGGTGCAGGCCGCCATTCCGGAGTGGGGGCTTTCCTTCCATGACCTGCGCGGCGAGCTGGTGTATGACCAGCATGGCTTCCAGGCCCGATCGCTCAGCGCCCGGGTCGACGGGCATCCGGGCCGGGTGGCGTTGCGCGCCGGCACGGGGCACGTGGTGGATGCGAAGACCCTGTTTGAAGGCGAATTCAGCAGCGTCCTGGACGCGCCCGGGCTGCTGGCCCGCGCGCCGCAGTTGGACTGGCTGCGGCCGCACCTGCACGGTCGTTCAGCCTGGACGGTTGCCGTGACCGTGCCCGGAAACAACGCCGAGGCGACCGCGGCGCGGCTGACCCTGGAGTCCGATCTGGTGGGCACGACGCTGGAGCTGCCTGCGCCGCTGGCCAAATCCGCGGCCCTTGCGCTGCCGGCGCGGGTAGCCATTCCGCTGCCGTTGGGCAGTGGCGATGTGGAAGTGCAGTTCGGCCAGCGGATGTCGCTGCGCGCGCGTGCGGGCGATGGCCCACCTGCCGTAAGGGTGAGCATGGGGGGCGCAGTGGCTGGCGTACCCACTGCGGGCCTCGTGATTGAGGGCCGTACGCCCGAGCTGGCCGCGCTGGAGTGGGCCGGCCTGGTGGCCGGGGACGGCAGCGGCGAGGCGGACGGCCTGGCGTTGGCCGACGTGGATCTCCAGGTCGAGCGGCTGCAACTGGCTGGCGGCAGCTTCGGCAGTGTCCATGTCCGCGCCGGGCGCGACGATGAAGGGACGCGCCTGGACTTCAACGGTGAGGCGATTGCCGGCACGCTGACCCTGCCCGAGGGTGAAAGCACCGCGTTGGCAGGGCACTTCCAGCGACTGCACTGGCACTGGCACCGGGGCCATGGGCAAGGCGCCGCGACTGCGCCTTCCGACGTCCTGGAGGACGCCGTCGTGGCCGGAGAGGGACCGGATCCATCGCGGATCCCACCCATCCGCTTATCGGTCGAGGACCTGAGAGTGGATCAGGCACAGCTGGGAACCGCCACCCTGGTCACCAGCCGGACAGCTGGAGGCATGCGCATCGAGCAGCTGGAAACCCAGTCGCCTGTCCATCACGTGGTGGCCAGCGGCGACTGGACGGGCCGCGGCGGCGCGGCGCATACGCGGATGGAAATGCGCGTGGCCAGCGCCAATTTCGGCCAGCTGCTGGATGGGCTCGGCTACCACGGACACGTCAACGGCGCAGACGGGCGCCTGCAGCTGGCTGCGGCATGGCCTGCAAGCCCGGCCGGCTTCAAGGCTGAACTGCTGGATGGAACGCTCGGCCTGCGGCTGCGCGATGGCCAGCTGCTTGAGGTACAGCCCGGGGCGGGGCGACTGCTGGGGCTGCTCAGCATCGCTGAACTGCCACGCCGGCTGTCGCTGGATTTCCGCGATTTCTTCGCCAAGGGCTTTGCCTTCAACCGCATCGAGGGTGAAGTCCAGGTGGTGGCCGGGCAGGCGCGCAGCGAAAGCCTGGTAATGGACGGGCCTGCGGCCCGGATCCAGATCTCGGGCCAGGCCGACCTGCGTGCGCGTACCTACGATCAGACCGTTGAAGTGTTGCCCAAGTCTGGCAATGTGCTGGCCGCGGTGGGCGCGATTACCGCGGGCCCGGTGGGCGCTGCGGTCGGCGCGATGGCCAACGCCGTGTTGCGCCGGCCGCTGAGCGAACTGGGATCCACCACCTACCGCATCAGCGGTCCGTGGAGCGAGCCGGAGGTGGAGGTGGTCCGCCGCGAAGCCCCGCGCGTGGCCGAGCGTGACCGCCCGCCGCCGCAGCAATAGCCCTGGCGCTGGTACCGTGCCACTGCCAATGGTGGCCGCGCCCGCTTGGCCTTTGACCTTCCCGCCCCAATCAAGGACATCATGACCAATACCGCCGAACCGCTTGCCATCGCCCACAGCCGCCTGCTGCAGCCCGCCGGGCTCGACAGCGGGGGGCTGGAGCGCGCCTTTGGCACCCTGATGGGGCCGGGCATCGACTTTGGCGATCTCTACTTCCAGCACATCCGGCGCGAGGGCTGGGCGGTGGAGGATGGCATCGTCAAGGATGGCGCGCATGCGATCGAACAGGGCGTCGGGGTACGGGCGATCTCCGGCGAGAAGACCGGCTTTGCCTATTCCGATGAGATCGACGCGCAGGCGCTGCTGGCTGCTTCCGGATCGGCACGGGCCATCGCCCGCTCCGGTGACGCCCGCGCCCCGCATCCGCTGACCGCTGGCAGCGGCCGCCTGCTGTATCCGTCCGATGACCCCATCGATGCGCTGGACAGCCAGGTGAAGGTGGAAGCGCTGCGCCGCGTGGACCAGTTCCTGCGCGCTGCCGATCCGCGCGTGTTCCAGGTGATGGTGAACCTGAGTGGGGCCGTTGAAACCTTCCTCGTGGCACGTTCGGACGGCTTGCTGGCCGGCGATGTCCGGCCGCTGGTGCGGATGAACATCCAGGTGATCGTGGAGCAGGGCGGACGCCGCGAATCCGGCTATGCCGGTTTTGGCGGGCGCTATTCCTACGCCGAATTGCTTGGCGATGGCCGCCCTGAACATTTCGCGCGCGAGGCCCTGCGCCAGGCCCTGGTGAACCTGGAGGCCGTGGACACCCCGGCCGGAGTGATGCCGGTGGTGCTGGGCGCCGGCTGGCCGGGCGTGCTGCTGCACGAGGCCGTCGGTCACGGGCTGGAGGGTGACTTCAACCGCAAGGGCACCAGTACCTATGCCGGGCGCATCGGCCAGCGCGTGGCCGCGCCCGGCGTGACCATTGTCGATGACGGCACCCTGGCCGGTCGCCGCGGCTCGCTCAATATCGACGATGAAGGAACGCCGACCCGCTGCACCACCCTGATCGAGGATGGCGTGCTGGTGGGCTACATGCAGGACACCCACAACGCCCGTCTGATGGGGGCCGAGCCGACCGGTAACGGCCGGCGCGAGTCGTTCGCCCATCTGGTCATGCCGCGCATGACCAACACTTACATGCTGGCCGGGCGCCATACGCGCGAGGAAATGATCCGATCGGTGAAGAAGGGGCTGTACGCAGTCAACTTCGGCGGCGGCCAGGTCGATATCACCAGCGGCAAGTACGTGTTCTCGGCCACCGAGGCCTACCTGATCGAGGACGGGCGGATCACCGCCCCGGTCAAGGGTGCAACGCTGATCGGCAACGGCCCGGAAACCATGCAGCGGGTGACCATGGTCGGTGACGACTTCGCCCTGGACGACGGCGTGGGCACCTGCGGCAAGGACGGGCAGAGCGTTCCGGTCGGCGTGGGGCAGCCGTCGCTGCTGATTGACCAGCTGACGGTGGGCGGCACCCGGGCCTGACCCGGCGCGTCGGCGACGCGGGATCTACTCGCCGTCGGCGCTTTCCTCCGGCTGCTCGAGGATCCCGCGCAGCAGCCTGAACAGTTCGCGGAAGGCGCGCGGTGGTTTGTTTTTCTTGCGCTCGGCCTGCACGTTGCGCACCAGCTGGCGCAGCTGCTGGGGTTCGGCCTGCGGGTGTTCGGCGATCAATGCGGCCAGGGCTGCATCACCTTCTTCCAGCAGCCGCTCGCGCCAGGCCTCGACCCGGTGCAGCAGGGCGGTCTCCTGCCGGGACGCCTCACCGCCGGCATCCAGCGCATCGCTGATCGCGTGCAGGGTTTCGTCGTCTTCCCGTCGCATCTGCTTGGCCAGGAACTGCAGCTGGCGCTTGCGGGCGATGTGGGAGGTGATCTTCTGCGTGTCGTGGATGTGCGGCAGCAGCTGATCGGGAATGGGCAGCCGGGCCAGCCGGGCCGAGGACAGTTCCACCAGCGCTTCAGCGAGCGTGCGCACTTCCAGCGCATCACGCCGTTGCTGGCTGCGGCTGGGGCCGCGGTATTCGCCGGTTTCTTCATCGATGCCGCGCATCGGGACTCCTGGATCGTTGGAATGCTGCGACACCGGAATGGCCGGATGGGCGAGAATGGCGCCAGGCAGCGGACTTGCAAAGGATAATCGATTGACGACCCCGACCCCCGTGGCAGCGCAGACCGATGACAGCCGGGAGCGGCTGGTGCGCCTTGAGCAGCTGGCCGGGCGCCTGCTGGAAGCATGCAGGGCCGCCGGCGCCGACCAGGCCGAGGTGAGCTGCTCCGAAGAGCGTGGGCTGAGTGTGGGCGCGCGCATGGGCGAGGTGGAGACCGTTGAGGCCACCCGTGACCGCGGGATCGGAGTGACCGTGTACTTCAACCAGCGCAAAGGCAGCGCGAGCACCGCCGATCTGCGCGAGGCGAGCCTGCAGGCCACCGTGGAACAGGCCTGCGCGATCGCCCGGGTGACCGAACCGGATCCGGCATCCGGCCTCGCCGATCCCGCCCGCATGGCGACCCGGTCGCTCGACCTGGACACCTGGCATCCCTGGGGGCTGGACGCTGAGCGCGCGGTCGAACTGGCGCTGGCCTGCGAGGCAGCCGGGCGGGACGCGGATCGGCAGATCACAAATTCCGATGGCGCCTCGGTGGGCAGCGGACAGTCGCTGGGGGTCTACGCCAACAGCCACGGCTTCGTGGGCGCCGAGCGCGATACCTTGCACAGCATCTCGTGCGCGCTGATTGCAGGGCGCGGCGAAGCCATGCAGCGAGCGGGCTGGTACAGCATCGGCCTGGCCGAGTCCGACCTGGAGCCGGCGGCCGCGATTGGACGCCGCGCCGCATTGCGCACCGTCGGCAGGCTTGATCCACGGCCGCTGGCAACGGGCGAATACCCCATCCTTTTCGATGCCCCGGTGGCGCGCTCACTGATCGGCCACCTGCTGGGCGCAGTGTCCGGAGGGGCGCAGTACCGGCGTTCCAGCTTCCTGCCCGACAGCGTGGGCGAGCAGCTGTTTCCCACATGGTTTGCGCTGCATGAGCAGCCGCATCTGGTCCATGGCCTGCGTTCGGCCTGGTTCGACGGCGAGGGCGTCGCCACCCGTGACTCGGCGCTGGTGGAAGGCGGCGTGCTGCAGCGCTACGTGCTGGGCAGCTACTCCGCGCGCCGGCTGGGCCTGGAAACGACCGGCAACGCGGGCGGCGTGCGCAACCTCCAGGTTGCTGCAAACGCCGGCGGGCAGGACGAGCTGCTGCGCACGATGGGCCGCGGGGTACTGGTGACCGAGCTGATGGGCCAGGGCGTGAATCCGATCACCGGCGATTACTCCCGGGGTGCCGCCGGGTTCCTGGTGGAAAACGGTGAAATCGTGCATCCGGTGGACGGCATCACCATCGCCGGCAACCTGAAGGACATGTTCCGCAATATCGAGGCGGTGGGCAGCGATGTCGACCCGCGTTCGCACACGCGCACCGGCTCGATCCTCATGGGCCCGATGACCGTGGCCGGAAGCCAATAACGCTATGCTTGCGGTCGCCGGGGCCATCCGGGCCTGGAAGGAGGGGACATGACTGAACCAAATCAGGGCGCCACGCCGCCACCGCAGCCAGCACCGCCGCCGCCGCCGGCTTCCGAGCCACCGCTGCATCCCAGTGGCATCAGTGCCGAGGAGCGGCAGTGGGCGATGTTCGCGCACCTGTCGGCCCTGCTGGGAGGGCTGGTCACCGCGGGCTGGGGCGCCAGCATCGGCTGCTTCCTGGGCCCGTTGATCATCTGGCTGGTGAAGAAGGAAACCATGCCGTTTGTGGCCGACCAGGCCAAAGAGGCGCTGAACTTCAACATCACCCTGGCCGGGATCATGCTGGTCCTGTTCCTGTTCGGCCTGTTGACCCTGGGGCTCGGATTCCTGCTCGCGCTGCCGCTGATGTTCATCATTGGCATCACCGGGCTGGTGTTCATCATCATCGCCGCGATCAAGTCCAACGACGGTGTGCTGTACCGCTATCCGTTCGCAATCCGGCTGATCAAGTGATTCCGGCGGGCGGCGTGCGCCATGCGCGCCGCCCCGCCGTCCTGCTTCAACGGCTCCGTTCCCCAACCCTGTCCAGACGGTCCATGCGCTCGTCCAGCGGCGGGTGGGTGCGGTAAAGCTGGGCCAGGCGGGCGGGACGTTCGCCGAACGAAGCCATCTTCTGCAGCACCGAATAGAACGCCAGCGGATCGAAGCCGGCGCGCTCCAGGTAGATGCCGGCAGCATGGTCGGCACGATATTCGGCCTCCCGGTCCAGTCCGGTCAGCAGCACCGCCGCGCCGTGCTGGTCCACATAGTCGCGGGCATAGGCCGCCGCGCCGGGCACCTTTACCTGTGACAGCAGGGCGTCCTTGCCGGCCTGGCGCACCTGCTGTTTGCGGATGACTTCGAAGTGATCGCGCTGCACCACGTGGCCGAGCTCGTGCGCGATCACTGCGGCCAGCTCGGCGTCGTCGGCGAGCAGCTCATACAGGCCGCGGGTCAGCATGATGTAACCGCCAGGTGCGGCAAACGCGTTGATTTCGCCGTCATCAATCACGGCAAAGCTCCACGGCAGGTCCGGGCGCGAGGTCTGCGATGCCAGCCAGCGGCCGACGAGATTAACCCGGCGCTGCGCGGCGTCATCTTCCCAGAAGGGCGCTACGCCAAGCACGCGCCCGGTCACCGCCGGACCCAGTGCGCGCTCTTCTTCCGCAATCTCCTGGTCGGACTTGCCCATGGCCCGGTCGGCAACGCGGGTGGCCTGGTTGGCCAGCATGCCGCCCCCCACCCGTGACAGCAGGCCGCGCGCGCTGGACAGGGCGCCGCGCTTGTCCGCCTGGGTGGCCTGGACGCCAGAGGTGTCGAGCTCTGAAGCCTCCGCCGGCCAGCGCACCGTGCGGGCCTGCCAGCCCTGCGCCAGCGCATGGGCCGCCGCGCTGGCGGCGTCCACGCGATAGGACTCCATCCGCGAGAGGCTGGCTTCGTCGTGGCGACCGGCGGCCAGGTCGCTGGCGTCAATGCCGCGCACGGTCGCGGTTTCGGTGACCCGCCCGCGACCGGCATTGCCCTGCAAAAGGGCGCCGCGGGCGGCATCGGGGGTTTCCGCGCCGGCGTAGGCCATGCGCACCTCGTTGACCCGCACATAGCCGCTGCGTCCGTCCTCCAACATCAGCGCGTACCAGAGGCCTTGCTGGTCGCTGATCCGGACCTGGGTGTCCCGGCTGAGCGTGGTGATCGCCGGCGCCGAGAAATCCGGCGCCTGGCGGACTTCAACCGAGCGCTTGTGGACTACCGCGGGCATGCCGGCTGCCAGCGCTGCGCTGGTCATGAGGGCGCTGGCCAACAGGGCCAGGCTCAGGTTGCGGAAGCTGCTGCGCATGGAACGATCTCCTCGGGTGGATCCAACAGAAAGGGCAAAGGGTTATTGGCTGACAGCGGGCGCTGCGGCAGGCGCTCCAGGTCCTGGCCGAGCAGGGCGCGCAGGCGCAGTCGAAAGACGCTGTGGTCATCGACCTCGCCAGCATTCAGGCAGGTGCTGGTTGAGCACACCATCACCCGTCCACTGCCTTCCAGGCGCTCGCTGTCAGTGTTGAGGGCGGCGTACAGCGCATCCAGGTCGTGTCCGGCCCGCGCGTTCACTGCGGCATGTGTGCTGCCGGTCCAAGTCAGCAATACGAGGTCATCGAGGATCGGCTGCATCCAGTGCTTGCGCTCGATCACGCCTTCGATCATCACAATGTCCGGGCTGGTGTAGACCAGCTTGCGCAGCACCCGGCGGTACTCCCGGCGTCTGCGTTTCACCTGCTGTGCGGACAGGCTTGGGTCGGGTTCGAAACGCAGCCGCACCAGCAGCAGCCAGGGCCGGGCGATGGGATCGTATCCAGGCCGATAGTCCGAGTTGCCCTCGGCGCGTCCGCGCTGGACCGCCGAGTATCCCCGGCACAGGCCGAAGCAGAGTGCGCCGTAGCCGAGGCTGGCAAAGATGTCGATGAACCAGCCGAAGAAGGTGAGCCCTGTGAAGGCGATCGCAAGCAGCGTCAGGTTGAGGGCCACGAACACCGGCTCCACGTCGGTATGCGGCTCGCCGCGCCAGAACACCAGGCACGACAGCAGTACCAGCAGGCTGGCCAGCGCGTACTTCAGCCAGCCCGGGGGCATGCGAATCCAACTGTCCGTGGCCAGCGCCTCGACGGCTTCGGCCAGGATCGCCACGCCCGGCATGGCCATGTCCACCGGGGTGGGTTTGGCATCGTTGATGCCCGCCGCGGTGTGGCCCACGACCACCAAGGTATCCTGCAGGGTCGGCAGCGCTTGGCCGCACACCGGCATGCCTTCGATCAGGTCGGCGGCGCTGGCAAACGGCAGCCCACTGCGCTCGCGCCAATTGATCCGCAGTTCTCCCCCACGTGCAGCCACCGCCGCGTCGACATCGGCGCCGCCCGCCTGCGCCAGCCGCAGCGCCAGGGAGGGCAGGGCCCATCCCCCCGCGGCTTCGTAGAGACGCACGTCGCGCAACATTCCATCGCGGCCGCGATGGATGTTCACCAAGCCCGAGTGGCGGGCCATGGCCTCGCCATAGGGCTGGATCATGGCCACGGCCGGTCCGGGCGCCGGAGCATTCGCATTCAGCCGGAACGCCCCGGGCACCCGGCTTGCCCGCAGCGGTGAGGCCGCGTCGAAGTCCGGATGCAGCCGCGTGGCGGCGAAGATGAAGCGCCCGTTGCCACCCTCGGCCACGGCATCCAGCAGCGTGTCGCCGGCGGGATCATGCGCCGCGTGGTCGGCAAAGAGGATGTCGATGCCGGCTGCGCGCACGCCCGCCCGGTCCAGCGCATCCAGCAGGTCGGCGTGGCGCTCACGACTCCAGGGCCAGCCGCCTTCGCCGCGTGCGCGGTAGTAATCGATCGAGCAGTCGTCGATCTCCACCACCACGGTGCGTCCGCTGGGAACGGGTTCAACCAGCCGCCAGCTGATGACCCGATCGAACACCGCGTCTTCGGCCTCGGCCAGCGACTGGCCGTGCTGCCAGTCCCAGGCCAGTGCGCCCACCATCACCAAGGCAAGCAGCGGATAGAAACCGAAGCCCAGCCGCTGAGTGATCCACGCCAGTGGCCGCCGATAGGCGCGCTCCACCACCGCCCAGGCATCGATGAAGCGCACGCTGGCTGCGGCCATGGCCGAATCCACGGCCCCCGCCAGTCGGCCCCCGATCTTTCCCGCCACTGCTTTCCCTGTGTTGTCCGCCTATCCCCTCCATACACGCCAAACGGAGACGTCGACGGACAGGGTCAGTGGGAGCGGTGGATCGCCAGCTCTGCCAGAGCGCGCAGTGCAGCGGCGCGCAAGTCCAACGACGGTGTGCTTTACCGCTATCCGTTCGCTGTGCGGCTGATCAAGTGATGTGGCCGGCTGACGGGACATCCTCATGCAGGGAGCGATGCCACGGGGGCAGCTGGCCGGTTCGCCGCGCGGTTCCCGTGAAAGCAGGAAACACATGCCGCGGACGAGGGGATGAACAGCCACATGAACGGCCAGCGGGACGCCGAGGCCCGCGTTAGGGCGGAAGCCGAATTCCACGATTCCCGGATCCAGGGCGAGGACGAAGGCCGGCGTGGTCTCGGGTACGTCTACGCTTCTGTTGCGGACGTCTATGCGTTCGGCTCGGTCCCTGCGGATTTCCTCGACGGCACCGTCCTGGAGATCGGGTGTTTCCGAGGCGATCATGCGTCCGCGCTCCGCAGGTTTCGCGGCCGCTACGTGGGCATCGACATCAGCCCAGCCGCCATTGACCACTGCAGGGCGCTCGGCTTGCCGCCCGCGTTCGAATTCCGCGTCGATGATGCGAACGTGCTCGGCAGTATGGCCGACGGCGAGGTGGACTTCGCGTTCGGCCACGGCGTTCTGCATCATCTGGACCTGCCGCGTTTTGCCCCGGCACTGGCCAGGAAGCTCTCGGCGCGGGGGGTCGGGCGATTCATCGAGCCGGCGCAGGGCAACGTGCTGGTGCGCGCCTTCCGCAGGTTGACGCCGCAGTTGCGCACGCCCGACGAATACCCCTTTGACCACGCGGCCATCGAACTGCTGCGGCGCCATTTCGAGGTGCAAATCGGTTACCAGGCCCTGATGCGCCCGTATGCGCCCATGCTGTTCTTCAACAGCAGGCCTGTCATCCGTGCCTCGCGCTGGGTTGATGACCGCCTGCTGCGCCACCGCTTCTTCCAGGACCAGGCGTGGCTGCTGCAGATCGAGCTGCGCCCGCGCCGGGATGCGGTTGCGGTGTAACCGGTCAAGCAGTGCCGGTGAAGGACCGCTTGCTGGAGGTGGAAGCGGGTCCCGGTCCCACGGCGTCCCTGGGTCCGATCAGTGGGAGCGGTGGATTGCCAGCTCCGCAAGAGCGCGCAGCGGGGCGGCGCGTGGCCCCAGCGGATCCAGCGCGCACGACATGGTGTCGGCCAATTCAACCAGCCGGGAACGCGAGGCCTCGACGCCGATCAGGGCCGGGAACGTAGCCTTGTCCTGTGCCGCGTCCTTGCCGGCGGTCTTGCCCAGGGTTTCGCTTTCACCTTCCACGTCGAGCAGGTCGTCGCGGATCTGGAAGGCCAGTCCGAGCGTATCGGCGAATACGTCGAGCTGTTTGCGCTGGTCATCGTCGGCCCCGGCGGCGAGCGCTCCCATGCGGACGGCGGCGCGGATCAGTGCGCCGGTCTTGAGCGCGTGCAGCCGTTCGAGATCCTCCAGGCTGGCCTCGGCGCCCTTGCCGGTGGCCGCGAGGTCCAGGGCCTGGCCTCCGCACATGCCTATGGCGCCGGAGGCCACCGCCAGTTCGCGCAGCATGGCCACGCGCCGGTCGCCGGTGACAGGCGTGTCGGCCAGCACCTGGAAGGCGAGCGATTGCAGGGCGTCGCCCACCAGGATGGCGGTTGCTTCATTGAAAGCCACGTGCACCGTGGGCTGGCCGCGGCGCAGGTCATCGTTGTCCATTGCCGGCAGGTCGTCGTGGACCAGCGAATAGGCGTGGATCAGCTCGATCGCCGTGGCCGGACCGTCCAGCACGTCGGGATCCGCTCCGCAGGCATGGCCACTAGCGTGGGCCAGCAGCGGCCGCATGCGCTTGCCGCCCAGCAGCACGGCGTGGCGCATGCCGGCAGTCAGGCGCGACTCCGACCCGGTGACCAGATCCAGTGCGCGTTCCAGCGCGGCGTCGATCCGCGTGCGCCAGACATCCAGCTGCAGCGCGGAATCAGCGCCCGGGGTGTCAGCCATCGTCGGACGTTCCGGGGAACGGCACCGCGTCTTCAGGCCTGTCCGGATCGCTGAGCAGTTTTACCCGCAGCTCCGCCTGTTCCAGCGCCTGCTGGCAGCGCCGGTACAGGCCGACGCCGCGCTCATAAGCTTCGAGCGACTTTTCGAGGCTCAGTTCGCCCCGTTCCATGGTGTCGACGAGAGATTCGAGCTGTTCGAGGGATTTCTCGAAATCAGCGACGGGAGAGGGTTCGTTGGCGGGATCTTTTGGCATGCGGGAAGTTTAAGCGATCGTGTTGGGATAGGGCGCGGGTGAAGCCTTGGGCTGATACGGCGCGGGGCGCCGGGGCCCGTCAGGTCGCGCCGAATCGCATCGAAGCCGGTATCCAGCGTTTCGACTGGAAGAAAAGCCACAAAAAAGCCCCCTTGCGGGGGCCTTTCGAAACTGGCGGAGAGGGGGGCGGCGGGAATCGAACTTCTGGCCGTGTCATGCCGGCTCACAAGTTCCACAAGCGTTTGATTCACAAATAAAGCTTGCTTCCCGTCGTGTCATGTCATAGCATCTTTGCGCGGCCCAAGCGTTGGGCCAGATGAGGGGGCTATGGCGAAGGTGGCGAAGGAACTGACCCAGAAGGCGCTGGTGGCGGCGGTCCGCACCGCCATCGCGTCCGGGGTCAAGAAGATGATCGCCGTGGGAGGCGTCCCCGGCTTGTATGTGCAGGTCCGCCCGTCGCGCCAGTCGTGGCTGCTGCGATACACCGCAGGCGTAACCGAGGATGGCAAGCCCTGGAGGCGTGATCTGGGGTTGGGCGCATGGCCGGAGGTCGGTCTGGCGGAAGCCCGCGAGAGCGCCAGAGAGGCCCGCCGCCTCCTACGTGATGGCATCGACCCTATCGAGCACCGGGCAGCGCAGGAACCGCGCCAGAGGCCCGCCCGGGGGTTTACGTTTGATGAAGCCGCCAAGCGTCTGATTGCCGCCAAAGCTCCTGAGTGGAAAAACCCCAAGCACCGGGAGCAGTGGCGCAACACCCTGCAGACGTACGCCAGCCCGATCATCGGCGTGATGCCGGTAGATCAGATCGAGGTCCGCCACGTCGAGGCCGTGCTGTCCCCCATCTGGCACACCAAAACAGAGACCGCCAGCCGTGTGCGGATGCGTATGGAGTCTGTGCTGGATTGGGCGACGGTTGCAGGCCATCGCACGGGCGACAACCCGGCCCGTTGGGGTGGGAACTTGGAGCACCTGCTGGCGAGTCCCAACAAGGTTAAGCGCAAGGCCTCCCAGCCCGCGCTGCTCTATACCGAAATGTTCCGGTTTCTGCAGGCGCTGCGCCAGATGACCGGCGCGGCGCGTGCGCTGGAGTTCCTGATTCTGACTGCGACCCGTAGCGGCGAGGTGCGCGGGGCGACATGGCCCGAGATTGACTTGGCAGCGGCGCTGTGGACGATCCCGGCGGAGCGCATGAAGGCTGACCGGGAGCACGTAGTCCCGCTGCCTGCGCGTGCTGTGGAGCTTCTGGAGGGGATTCCACGGATGGCCGCATCGCACCTTGTCTTTCCCGGTCACGGCGGCACCGAGCTATCAGATTCAACGCTGGCAGCCACCATCCGGCGTATGCACGCGGCGGACGTAGCGGCAGGCAGGCAGGGGTTCATGGACCCCAAGCAGCGCGATGGCAAGGGCAGGCCCCGTGTAGCCGTACCGCATGGCTTCCGGTCCACGTTCCGCGATTGGGCGGCTGAGTGCACCAACCATCCCCGCGATGTGGCCGAGATGGCCCTGGCGCACACCATCGGAGACAAGACAGAGGCAGCCTATCGGCGCGGCGACATGCTCGCGAAACGTGCCCGGATGATGGCCGACTGGGCCGCCTATATCGACACGCCGCCTGCTACGGGCAACGTGACCCCCATCCGGCGAAAGGCCGGTTAAGCGGCGGAACCGGGCGACTCTACCGCCCGGCCCGCCTTCCACAACCGTTCCCCATAGGAGAACGATCATGGCAATTGAAAGTGTAACCACCAGCACGGCTGCGCAGACCGAAATCTATGACCAAATCAACGAGCTGACGCTAAAAGCGATCGGAATCATGCAGGTGATCCGAGCCGCCAGCCTGGAGGATCTGCCCGACGATGCGATCCATTACGCCAGCTGGGCAGCGGAGGGACTGCTCTACGAGGTCCGCGGATTGTTGGACCAGTAATGACCGCCAAACGGCCAACGAAGAAAGCCCCTGCCAAGGCGGGGGCTGATGAGCCACACAAGGCGCTGCCCGAGCATGTGCTGGCTGACGCCACGCCTGGCAACAGGAAGGCCGTGGCTCTCGCCTACGGGCACGCTGCGGCTTGGCTCAAGGCGGGCACGCTCCCGCCACCGGAACTGACGGCATGGCTCACCGATCGCCTAGACGGGCTGGTCAGTGTGCTGCGGGATGATCGCGAGAAGAAGCGAGCGGACGCGATCAACGCGGCGGTATGGGGATCCCAGCGAGGGAAGCGTGGAAGAAAGCCCAGAGCCCAGATGGACGATGCCCACCGCGAGTTCCTGGCGTGGGATTGCTACTACGAGCGGAGGATGACGGGTGACCCGTGGGAGGTGATCTTCGAGCGTGTTGCGGATCGGTGTTCAACATCGCGGATATTCACCACGCCCACGCAAGTTGAGGCCGCTTGGAAAGACCGTAAGGACGTGGCCCCGGAAATTCCGGAAATGGATTCCTAGTCGCTAGGTTTCTGATGCATAAAGTAAGTGTCACCCCATCGCATGAGGTGACACCGTGGCAACTAAAGTTCAGTTCGACAATCTCCCCGCTAGCGCCCTACTGCGCGAGCGCGAGTTGCTCCCCATCATTCCGTTTTCCAGCCCGACGCTGTGGCGCAGGGTGAAGACCGGCGACTTCCCGCAACCGATCCGCCTCGAAGGCCGCATGACGTGCTGGCGCTGGGGTGAGGTGCGCCAGTGGCTGGAAGCGCAGGGCCAGCCGGAGAAGGCGGCATGACCGGCCCCGAGATCGAAGCCCTGCGCTGTCTGGCTGCCCTCACGCCCGATTGCCGGGACGTCTATCAGGCCCACCTGACCAAGCAGCTTCCCGATTTGGGCGAGTGCATTGCCACGCGGATGACCGAGCTTGCACGGGATCCGACGCCTGAGAAATGCGATGCCGCTCTGCAAACCCTGAGCGGTGTCATGACGCACATCCGGCAGATCAAGGCGCTGGAGGTGACCGAATGAGGCCGCCAAACGAGAGCGCCCCGACCGGGCAGGGTCGAGGCGCTGGGGCACAGACCAATGGGCACGGGCTGTCAGTCAATCATGCCCGCATTATCGAGCGGCTGCAATTCCGTTTGTCGGCCAACGCCTGCGCAATCGATGCGCTGAGTCCGGACTTGGATTACGCAATGCGGTGCGCGTGGCTGATGTCCTGCGACATGCCGTTGCCCGCCGATGCCCCACAACGCCTGCACCGGCTCGCCCTGCGGCTGTTTGACGCCCGCAGCGTCCTGGAGGCGCCCCTGCCGCCGGAGGCCCGCCAATGACAGGGCCGCGCTTCCCTGATTACGTTCCCATTCCCGGCGAGGGGCTGCTTGAGTCGGATGAGTACCGCGCCATCGTGCTGGGGATAAAGCCGGAGACAGAGGAACCCGATCGCCTGCTAGTCGAGGTCGATATTGCCGACGCCATGCACGCCCGCGTGCCGGTGCCCGAGTTCGTGGTGGAGCCATTGATCCCGCGAGGAACCGCCACGCTGTTGGGGGCACATGGCGGCGCAGGTAAGTCGACCCTGGCGCTGACCTGGTGCGCACATGTTGCAGCCGGGATCCGTTGGGGCGGGCTGCACGTCGAGCATGGGAACGCCCTGTTTGTCTCGCTGGAAGATCCCGGCCCTGTCGTGCTGTACCGCCTACAGAAGATCGTTCGCGAGTACGGCATCGATTGGGTCGAGCTGACCGGCAGGCTGCGGGTGCTGGATGGGACGGACGTTGACGCCGCCCTGATGACCGAGATCAACGACCACGGCAACCGGATACTGGCTGCCACCCCGATCATGGCCGAAGTCGAACAGGCCGCTGAAGGTGCGCAGCTGATCGTCGTGGACAACGCATCGGACGGTTTCGACGCCAATGAAAACGACCGCAGGCAGGTCCGTCAGTTCGTCCGCAGGCTCGCACAGATTGCCAAGGCCAACGGCGCCGGCCTGGTGCTGCTGGCCCACGTGGATAAAGCCGCCGCCAAATTTGGCAGTCGGGGCAATACCTATTCCGGCTCCACTGCCTGGCACAACAGCGCCCGGTCCCGGCTGGCGTTGACCGAGGAAGAGGACAGCGGGTTGATCGTGCTGGGTCAGGAGAAGTTGAACGTGGGCAGGCGTGCCGCTCCGATCTATCTAGCCTGGTCGAATGATGGTGTGCTGGTCCCGGTCGACGTGAACCCCGAGGCGCAGGAGCAGGCCGCACAGCTGCAGGCAGACGCAGACGCCGATGCCATCCTCACCATCCTGCAGGTGGCGTTCACTGCGGAACAGACGGTCCCGACGGCAGAGTCAGGCCCGTACACGGCATGGCACTCCCTGCAGAAGCTTCCCGAGCTGCAGGAGGTCTACCGCGACAAGCCGGGACGCAAGCGCCTGGAGGCCGCGCTGGTGGCGTTGGAGAGGCGCAAGCGGATCAAGCGGGAGGCATACAGGAAGCCCAACCGACACCCCGGCGAACGCTGGGCACTGGCGCAGATGGTGCGTCAGGAGGCGGCTTAAAAGTGCGTCGGTTATATACCCCCATACCCCCACTGGCACTGACGCGCTCCACTGGCGCGCGCGTCAATGCCTGCCTTGGACGACTGGCGCAGCACTGGCGCACGACTGGCGCACTGACGCAGGCCCGGGGGCTATCGGTAAGTTCGAGCACCTCGAAAATCGAGCACCACGCCATATCGCTCCTGACCTAAATTCGTAGTTTTTCTAAACCCTGGAGTACAGAAAGTGAAGCAGCGCGGCCGCAAATCGGGGGCTGAAATGGCCACCGTGACGGCGATGCCGTTGCGCCTGGTGAAGCCACCCGATGATTTGACAGAGGAAGAGGCGGCTGTCTGGGCGAAGGTGACAGCGACGAAGCCTGCCGAGTGGTGGGACGCGGGTAGCGTTCCATTGCTGACGGAATACTGTCGGGCTGATGTCCAGTCAGACCTGGTTGCCGACTTGGTTCGCTCAACTGGAAAGGCGATGCTCGCTGATCCGGGTGAGCTTGATCGGTACAAAGAGCTGAGAAAGATACAGGCGGGCTTGGCGGCGCAGAAGGTGTCCCTTGCCCGGTCCATGCGACTGACGCAGCAGAGCCGCTACCGGGCTGACAAGGCAGACACCACATCACGGAAGGCTGCAGCGCCGGCGAAGCCGTGGCACCACGCCCGAGCTGTTTAGAGCTAAACCGCAACAATTTTCAAACCCGAGGAATGAGAAATGACCGACAAGACCTTGCTTGTGGCCCTGACGAAGCGTGCAGTTGCGAAGCAGCTCAGGCGAGCCGGATCCCCGAAGAAGGAGGCGGAGGCCGTGGTGGCCCGACTGCCATTCAACGTGCTGCGAGGAAAGCTGCCCCTGCATGTCTACGCCGGCATCGCCTGGAAGGCTGCCACTGCGAAGAGGATTGAACGATGAGCGACCAGAAGATCGACGCCGCCGCCCAGGCTTACGTGGAGGCCGCTACAACGCTCGCTGACGCCTTGCTTGAGAAGCTGCAGGCGGAAGCCCCGGACATTGCCGCCAAGGCCGCGCAGGCGCTACAGCACGGCGAGCGCATGCAGCTGGCGCTGGAGTTCGACCCGGAGAGTCCGCGCATTGTCTGGCAGGTGCTGGATGACTATGAGAAACCCAAGCGCCTGATGACCATTCCGGGGCGGATGCCGAGGGGTCACTGACATGGAGCATAGGCGCGCCATCGTCCAGGTGAAGCGCACGCGCACGCAGTTGCGGGAGATTGACACCACGGGCGACAAGGCAATCGACGACACCGCCGAACGGCTGGAGGCTGCGGCGCAGGATGCCGGCTACTGGGTCTCTGCTGATGGGCGCGTGGGCGAGACGGACGTGGCGGCCATGATCGGCCTGACGCCGGGGTCATTGGCGAACAGGCGCAGGGAGGGCACCGCGCCGATGGCGTATGCGATTGGAGGGCGCGGGCACCGGGTGACGTATCGGATTATCGACGTGGCCCGATGGATTGAGGCACATCGGGACAGGTAACCCCACGCAAACCCATGCAGGCCGTTTGAAACTGATTAACTCGGAGCGGTGTTTCTCGGATGATGGGTTCACATTCCCGAACGCAGAAAACCCATGCCCAAGAAACGAAACATGCCTGACATGTCCCACCTGGTTAACGGACCACAGTCACAGGACATCCGCAATATGCGCGATGCCATACAAACCGAGTTTGCCGCAGGCCGCGGTGCCGAGACGGTCGGTGTGATCGCTTCCTCGCTGGCGGAGACCAAGGAAGTGGTCGGCGAAATGCTGAACGGCTGGAAGGACTTCACGCAGTCCCAGGCCGGCTTGCGCACGCAGCTTCAGGTGCTCGAGCAGCACGTCGCCAAGCTTGACACCGAGGGCGGTTCCTACCATTCCGACGCAGGCCCGAGCATCGGCACCCGTGCGATGGATTCGCTGCGCGAGGATCCGGCGTTCGCGGCTGCAGCCGAGGCCGTGGGCCGTGGCATGAAGCCCAGCCAGTTTGCCGCCCGCATCAACCTGGACGGCAGCATCAAGGCTGCGCTGACCAATGAGGGCCGCGGACGCGAAGGCGATACCGGGATCCCTGGGCAGTCCGATCACCGCGGCCTTGTCGGCCCCGTCCAGCGCCCGCTGCGGCTGCTGGACGTGCTGCCCAGCCGCCCGACCACCCGCGACTCGGTGGAGTTCATCCAGATCAGCGCGACCGGCGATGCTGCCGAGCAGATCGAAGAGGGTGATGAGAAAGCCGAGCTGGAGGTGGCCGGAACGGCGCAGATCGCCAACATCGTGACTATCGCTGCATGGACCAGTGCATCCAGGCAGGTGCTGGCCGATCAGGCGGCGCTGGCGCAACAGGTCGACCGGGTGATCCGTCACAAGGTGCTGACCCGTCTGGAGCACCAGATCATCAACGGCCCCGGTGGCGATGGCCGGATCAACGGCCTGCTGAATCAGGCGACCGTCATGGCCCCGGCCATCGGCGAGACCCCGGCGGACCGGATCGGCGAGTCTCTGGTGACGCTGGCGAATAACGGTTATCAGCCGGGCCTGATTGTCATGAATCCAATGGACTGGTATCGCCTGCAGATTACCCGCAAGAACGCCACGGACGAAGAGTACGTGTTCGGCTCCCCCACCGCCCCGGCTGCGCCGTCGCTGTGGAATACCCCGATCGTGCGGACGCCTTCGATGCCTGCGGGCCAGGCGCTGACGCTCGACACCGGGTTCGTGACCGTGCTGGATCGCGAACAGCTGACCGTCATGGCGAGTAACACGCACGCTGACTTTTTCATCCGCAACCTGGTCGCCATCCTGGGCGAGATGCGCGCCGGGCTGGAAGTGCTGGATACGGACGCCGTGCACAAGTTCGACCTGACCGATTAACCGAACGGGTTGTCGCGATGGGGGCCGTTCGGTTACCTCTCCCCCCTAGCGGTCGGTGCGCCTACCGGCAAAGGAAACAGGCATGGCCCCGGCTGGATCGCCCAGGCCGGGGCCTTTTTCTTGGCGAATGTGGAGACCGTCGTGGAACAAGGAACAGTGGTGAAGTGGGTGCCCGAGTCCGGGTTCGGGTTCATCACCCCGGACTTTGGCGGCGCTGACGTATTCCTGCACGTCCGAGCGTTTGCAGCGCCTGTGAGCATCGCAGAGGGCGACCGGGTGACGTTCAAGGCCGGGGTTCGTCCCGGCGGCGCGTACGCCGTGGAGGCGACCCTGACCAACGAGGTGAACTGAAATGGCCTTAGGCAGCGTAACCATTGACTTGCTCCTGAAAACGGGCAGTTTTTCGACCGACACAAAACAGGCCGAGCGCCGCTTAAAGGAGATGGAACGGACGGCCAAGCGGGTGGGTGCAGCCATCGGCGTGGCGTTCGCCGGGGCGGTCGCTTACGGCACGGTCCAGCTCAACAAGCAGATCAACGCCATGGACGAGCTGTCCAAGGCGGCGCAGCGGTCGCAGATGCCCACGGAGGAATTCAGCCGATTGGCCCACGCGGCGAACATGTCCGACCTCTCCATGGGCGACCTGGTCACCAGCATGGGGCGGCTCCAGAGGGCGCAGGACGCCGCCGCCAAGGGGCTGGCAGCCCCGCTGCAGGCATTCGAGCGCCTGGGCGTGCGGGTGCGCGATGCGAGCGGCCAGATGCGCAACAGCCGCGAGGTGTTCATGGACGTTGCCGAGGCGTTCCGGAAGGGTCGCGGCAGTACCGACGTGATGGCAGCCGGTATGCAGATCTTCGGGCGGTCCTTCCAGAACATGATCCCGATGTTGCTGGATGGTCGGGAGGGTCTGGAGGCGCTGGCCGATGAGTCCGACCGCCTGGGCCACACCCTATCCACGGAGGCGGGACGGCAGGCCGAGGAATTCAATAACAAGATGGCGCGGCTGAAGATCGGCATGGATGGCGTGTGGCGCACTGCGGCCATTGACCTGCTGCCGAAACTGGACGATTTCGCCACGTTGCTTAATTCGCAGGAGTTCAGAAGCGGGTTCGGCTACATCATCAACAGCGCGGTCACCGCTGCCCAGAAGCTGGCAGAGCTTGCCGTCACCACTGCCAACGTCACCACGTTCCTTGCCGAGGAAGTGGCGGCACGGACCCACGGCGCGGCTGCAGACGACATCGTGAGGCTGGAGCAGGAAGCCGAGCGGATCAAGAAGCAGCTCGCGTTCGCGGCGAACAGGCCAGCCGCTGGGGCCGCTGGCAACTGGATGCGCGATGTTGTCGGGCTGCCGACCACGGACGAGCTGCAGACGCGGCTGGGGCAGCTGGAGACGATGATCCAGCAGTGGTACGACAACCCGCCGAAGCCTGGGCCGGGTCAACGGCAGCTGGCGGATTTCTACAACCCGGCTGGCACTGACTTCGACTTCAACCCCGCCGCCACCACGGCAGCCACAAATGCCGCTGACCTACTGGCGCAGGCCAACGAGGCGGCGCGGCTGTCCGAACAGCGGCTGACCGAGCAGATGATGGACGGCGAGGCGGTCCGGCTGCGGTGGCTCGACCGGATCGATGACATGGTGGCCCGCGTCGAGGGTCCGGCTGCCGTGGCGACCCTGCACTTCCGCAGGGAGCTTGCAGAACTCAATGCCGCGCTCGCTGTGGGGGAGGTTTCGTTTGAGGACTACACCCGAGCAGCGCAGGCGATGGGGCAGACGCTGGGGAACGTGGTGGCCGAGGTTGATGCCGCGACGGGTGAGATGACCGTCTTTGCCGAGCAGGCGGCACGAAACATCCAGTCGTTCTTGGGTGACGCCACCTATGACCTGCTGGACGGCAACTTCCGCGACATCGCGGACAGCTTCAGCGACATGATCAAGCGGATGATGGCCGAGCTGGCGGCATCCAAGCTGCTGGAGGCGCTGGGCGCGCTGGGCGCCAACAACAGCGGTACGTGGTGGGGGTCCCTGCTGGGCGGGCTGTCCGGCAAGCGGGCTGCAGGTGGGCCGGTGCGTGCGGGTGGCACGTATCTGGTGGGTGAGCGTGGGCCGGAGCTACTGCGCATGGGCGGCAACGGGGGGCACATCACGCCTAACCACATGGTCCCGGCGATGGCTGCTGCAGGCGGTATGCAGGTGGTGGTCAACAATCACGGACCGCAGCGAGTCAGCGCCCGTGAGGAACGCCAGCAGATGCCCGATGGTTCGGTGCTGCGCCGGATGGTGATCGACGTGGTGGCCGACGATCTAGCCAACGGCGGCGCGATCGGCCGGGCCGGCAAGTCTCGGTTTGGCTGGAGGGAGCAGGTGTAGGCCCCTTGGCACGTGTAACTTCAGACTACAAACCTAAGAGGATCGAAACGTGAGCGACGAATTGACACCCCTGCACGCTTTGGTACTCGGGCGGGTTGCCTCCATCAATGCCCTGGTGGCCGCAGCATTGGCGTACTCCCTTCGCGACCATGAAGACCCGCGAGGCACATTGTCCGACTTAGTAGAGGGGCTAGAGGGCGACTTGAGCGACACCATCGGCAAGTTCGCCGTCATGCTTCCCGGCGACTTCAAGGAACAGGCGGTGGATGCCGGTCAGTCCAACACGCTCAAGGTCGGAAGGATCGCAGACGCCTTACTGGAAGCGTTAGGCGCTGGCCCTGCTAAGCGATAGAGGGTGCTAATTGGGCGGAATCTATCCCGCGCAGGAAGAGAAAAGGGACTCCGAGCGGGTCCCTTTCTCATTGTTGGGCCAGAAGTGTGGCTCAAGCTGGAATCATATGTAAGTCATTGATTCCATTATGCAATTGGCGGAGAGGGGGGGATTCGAACCCCCGAGGCGCTATAAACGCCTGCCTGATTTCGAGTCAGGTACATTCAACCACTCTGCCACCTCTCCGGTGGTTTTCGCCGCCAGCCGGCAGCGAAGTCGGACATGATAAGCGGCGGCCGGGCAGGGAACAAGGCGCCCGGCGGCCTTGCGGTTAAACTGCCGTTCCCAGATCACACCGGTGCCCAAGCCCATGCCTGAAGTCCAAGTGCCCGTTTCCTTTGGCGAACTGCTCGACAAGATCGCCATCCTGCAGATCAAGTCCGAGCGGATGCAGGACCCCGGCAAGCTGGCCAACGTGCGCAGGGAGCTGTCGGCGCTGGAAAAGACCTGGATGGCGCACCCGGCGGCCGGTCGCGACGTGGTCCGCCTGCGCGCCGACCTGAAGTCGGTCAACGAGCGTCTGTGGGAGATCGAGGACGAGATCCGCCTCCAGGAAAAGGCGGGGGCGTTCGACGAGGAATTCGTCCGCCTGGCGCGCAGCGTGTACTTCGAAAATGACGAACGGGCGCGGATCAAGAAAGAGATCAACTTGGCGCTGGGCTCGTCCTTCGTGGAAGAAAAGTCCTACCAGGACTACCGCGGCGCGGGCGCTTAGCCCTTCGGTCCGGGGTGGTCGGCGCGGAAACGCTCGAAAGCGGCGATCGCATCCTCCACCGTCACCAGTTCCATCACCCCGTCGTGCTCGATCTTGGTGCCCCAGCGCAGCTCTGCCGCCGGGCGCTTGAGGTATTTGCGGGCGGCGGCGTCATAGCGGTCCACACAATAGCGCCGGTCCGAATAGGGGCCGCTGCGCGCCGGGTTGCTGGCCGCGTGCAGTCCCAGCACTTTGGCCCCCATGGCGTTGGCGATGTGCATGGGGCCCGAGTCCGGAGTCATTACCAGATCGGCGCGGGCCAGCAGGGCGGGCAGCTGTTTGAGCGTGTCCTTGCCGACCAGGTCGATGAGCGGCGCGCGGGTCCCGGCGGCGATGGCATCGGCGGTTTCGCGTTCCAGCGCGCTGCGGCCGCCGCATAGCACCACCCGCCAGCCGGCGGCTGCGGCATGGTCGGCCACGGCGGCGTAGCGGTCGGCGTACCAGTTGCGGCGCACATGGCTGGAGCAGGGCGAGATCACCAGGGTGCGCACGTCATCCCTGGGCCATTGGGCGCGCGCCCATTCGTGTGCATCCTCCGGCACCGGCAGGTTCCACACCGTCTTGCCTCGCGCCAGGCCCAGCGGCTCGCAGAAGCTGCCGATGGCGTCGAGCACGTGGATGCCGGGACGATCGGCGATGCGCTCGTTGATGAACAGCCCGTGCAGGTCCTTTGAGCGGGCGCGGTCGTAGCCGATCCGGCGTCGCGCCGGAATGAAAGCCGACAGCAGATTGGCGCGGCCGGCTACCTGCAGCTGCAGCAGGGCGTCGAATCTGCGGCCCCCCAGCTCACGGCGCACCGTGCGCATGCCGGCCACGCCGGACTTCTTGTCGTACACCACAAACTCCACCCCCGGCAGCCCATCCAGCAGGCGTCGCTCGCCCTTGCCGATCACCCAGGTAAGCGAAGTTTCAGGCCAGGCCGAGCGCAGCGTGTGCACCAGCGGCAGCACGTGGGTGACATCGCCAAGTGCCGACAGCCGCAGCAGGCAGATCGACCCCGGGACCGGGGAGCGGGAAGGCGGCGGTGGAAGTGGCATAAGGCTTGTTAGACTCGCTGGATGGTGAGATTCGACGCCACTGAAAGCCTGACGCCGTTCCGCGATGAAGGCGGCGGGTTTGGATCGATTCTGAGCGATGCCGCGATCGTGCGGCAAGTCGAGCAGGGCTGGTTCGACCCTGCCTGGTGGGGAGATGCTGCGCGCCGGGTGACCAGCGGCGGACGTGGTGGGGCGTGGTTCGTTGACAGCCCTGTCGGCCCGGCGGTGCTGCGCCACTACCTGCGTGGCGGGCTGGTGGCCAGGTTGAATCGCGACCTTCATCTGTGGCGGGGCAGCGAGCGAGTGCGCAGTTTTGCCGAATTCCGCCTGGCCCGCGAGCTGCACAAGAATGGGCTGCCGGTGCCCGAGCCGATCGCCGCCTGCTACCTGCGCCGTGGCCTGTTTTACCGCGCGGCCATCCTGGTCCAGCGGCTGGAAGACGTCGTCAGCCTGGCTGACCTCGTCAAGGCCGACAGCGCCGCCGCACCCTGGGAGCAGACCGGCGAGCTGGTGTCACGATGCCACCGCGGAGGACTCGACCACGTCGACCTGAACGCCCACAACATCCTGTTTGGAAACGACGGTCGCGGCTGGGTGATCGATCTGGACCGCTGCCAGCGGCGCCTGCCGCAGACGGGGTGGCGCATGCGCAACCTGGCGCGGCTGGAACGCTCGCTGCTCAAGCTGCATGGCGGACGCCCCAGGGCCGAGGTGCAAACCGGTATCGCCCGTCTGCGCGCCGCCTATGACGCGCGCTGGGACAAGGGATATTGAGCATGGGCTGGGCGCTGCGATTTCACGGGGTTGGCAACGCCGACGCGGTCGAGCTGGGTAATTCCATGGCCACCATCGAACGTGATGGCGAGCCGTGGCTGACCATTGACTGCGGCAGCGAGGGATTGAGCGCGTACCTCGCCCATTACGGCCAGCCACCGCGGGCGCTGTTCATCACGCATACCCATATGGATCACGTGTCGGGGTTCGAACGGCTGTTTTCGCGGATGTATTTCGATCCGCAGCGGCGCGGTCGCGTGCCCGTTTACGTGCCGGCCAGCGTGGTGCCACTGCTGCACCAGCGGGTTGGTGATTACCCCAATGCGCTGGCCGAGGGCGGGGCGAATTTCTGGGAGGCATTCCAGCTGATCCCGGTGGGAGACTGGTTCTGGCATGACGGGGTGCGGCTGGAAACCTTTGCCGTGCGTCATCACTGGCCGCGCACCGCGTTCGGCCTGCGCCTGCCGGGCAGCCTGGTGTGGAGCGGGGATACCCGCCCGATCGCCGAACTGTTGAAGGTCTATGCGGCTGCCGGCGAAACCGTGGCCCATGACTGTGCCCTGCACGGCAATCCGTCGCACGCGGGATTGGACGAGCTGGAGCGTGAATACCCGCCCGAGCTGCTGGAACGCTGCGTTCTCTACCACTACGCAAGCGCCGCAGACGGCGACGCCATGCGGGCGCGCGGGCATCGGGTGGCCGCACCCGGCGAAATTTTGGCGTTGCAAGCGCCAACGTCGGGCATCATGGAGCAGTCATGAGTGCCGCTCCTGTCCCGAACCAGACTCCGCTTCCGCTCGACCGCCTCGGGCGTCCGCTGCGTGACCTGCGGCTTTCGGTGATCGAGGCCTGCAATTTCCGCTGCGATTACTGCATGCCGGCGGATCGGGTGCCGGACGACTACGGGTTTGATTCGGCGTCGCGGCTGTCGTTTGACCAGATAGAAACCCTGGTGCGCGGCTTTGCCCTGGCCGGCATGCGCAAGCTGCGCATCACCGGTGGCGAGCCGCTGTTGCGGCGCAACCTGCCCGAACTGATAACCCGGCTGGCTGCGGTCCCGGGCATCGAAGACCTGGCCCTGACTACCAATGGCAGCCTGCTGGCCCGCCAGGCGCAGGCGCTGCGTGATGCCGGCCTGCGGCGGTTGACCATCAGCCTGGATGCGCTGGAACCGGAGGTGTTCCGCCGGCTCAGCGGCGGGCGCGGCGAAGTCGCCCGGGTGCTGGAGGGCGTTCGCGCCGCAGAAGCGGCCGGATTTGAATCGATCAAGTTCAACTGCGTGGTCCAGCGCGGGGTCAATGACGATCAGGTGCTGACGCTGGTGGAACACTTCCGCGGCAGCGGGCACGTACTGCGGTTCATCGAATACATGGATGTGGGCACCTGCAATGGCTGGGACCGGACGCGGGTGGTGCCTTCGGCCGAACTGCACGGGATGATCCATGCGCGCTGGCCGCTGCGGTCGCTGGATCCGCAGCACCGTGGGGAGGTGGCCGAACGCCACGCTTTCCAGGACGGCGCCGGCGAAGTCGGATTCGTCAGCTCGGTGACCGCGCCGTTCTGCGCCGACTGCAACCGCGCGCGGGTTTCGGCCGATGGCCATCTGTACACCTGCCTGTTCGCGGCCGGTGGGGTGGACCTGAAGCCTGCCCTGGCCGGCGGCGAACTGGCCATGGCCGAGCACGTGGCCGGCCTGTGGTCGCGCCGCGCCGACCGTTACAGTGAACAACGCGGCACCGCCAGCGGCTCCGGTCGCCGGGTGGAAATGTTCCTCATCGGCGGCTGATTCGGCGCAGGCGTTTGCCGGGGGCCGGTATCATCAGGGGCCGCATTGTTTCCGGATGGCCATGTCCAGTTCTTCCCCCCAGGGCAAACTCACCCATCTCGACGCTTCCGGCCGCCCGGCCATGGTGGATGTGTCGGGCAAGGTGGTGACCGCGCGCGAAGCGGTTGCCGAGTGTCTGGTGCAATTTCCTGATGATGTCGCCGCGCAGCTTCGCGAAAGCGGGCTGCGCAGCGCCAAGGGCGGCATTGTCGATACCGCCATCGTCGCCGGCACCATGGCGGTCAAGCGCACCCACGAACTGATCCCGTTCTGCCATCCGCTGCCGATCGATGGAGTGAAACTGTCCATCGACTGGCATGGCCCGAGCGAGCTGCTGGTGGTGTGTTCCGTGAAGACGGTGCACCGCACCGGGGTGGAGATGGAGGCGCTGACCGGAGCCACCATCGCCGCCCTGACCATCTACGACATGTGCAAGGCGCTTTCGCACGACATCGTGCTGGGCCCGGCCAGTCTGGCCGGCAAGCGCGGCGGCAAACGTGATTTTGGCCGCTCCGGCGGGGATTCGGGAGCAGGCGCATGACCCGCGTGACCGTGCTGTATTTCGCCAGCCTGCGCGACGCCGCCGGCTGCGAGCGCGAAACCTTGCCGACCGCGGCAGCGGACCTGCGCGCCCTGTACCTGGAGCTGCAGCAGAAGCACGGCTTTGCGTTACCCGCCGATCGGCTGCGGGTCGCAGTGGACGGCGCCTTTGCGCGCTGGGAAGACGCCCCGCGCGAAGGTGCGGAGATCGCATTCATTCCGCCGGTCAGCGGCGGCTGAGCAGACCGATATGAAACGCTTCCGTATTTCCGACACGCCTTTCGACGCATCCGCTTTGCACGCGCGGCTGCAGCATGACGCCGCCGGCGCCTGCAGCATCTTCGAAGGCTGGGTGCGCAATTACAACGAAGGCCGGCCGGTGCGCGGGCTGCGCTACGAGTCCTACCGCGAGCTGGCCGAGTCCGAGGGCGAAAAGATCCTGGAAGAAGCCTGCGAGCGCTTTTCACTGGCCCAGGCGGTCTGCGTGCACCGGGTGGGCGAGCTGGCCATCGGCGAGCTGGCCGTATGGGTGGGCGTGTCCGCCGGGCACCGCGACATGAGCTTCGAGGCCTGCCGCTGGGTCATCGACGAGGTCAAACACCGCGTGCCGATCTGGAAGCACGAGCATTACGTGGATGGCGATGCCGGCTGGCTGCATCCAGATGAGGGTGCGCCTGCCTGAAAAGGCGATGACCCCGCCAGTTGACCTCGGCACCCGCGTCGAACGATACCGTTGCTGCCTTCCGGCCCTGGCGGAGTTTTCGATCTAGCGTTGCGAGGGACCGACGGGGTCACCATAGATTGGCGGAGAGAGGGGGATTCGAACCCCCGAAGCGCGGTTTAGACGCTTACACACTTTCCAGGCGTGCTCCTTCAACCGCTCGGACACCTCTCCGCACTGGGTCCCGGCGCCGATGAACAGGTGCCGGGCCGGCAATTCTACGCTCCGGCACGATGCGGAACAAGGAACATGATGAACCGGCTGGAAGGGGCGGCCGGCATGGCAGAATGGGCGCATGTCCTATCTCGTCCTCGCCCGCAAGTGGCGCCCCCGCCGTTTCGATGAACTGGTTGGCCAGGAGCACGTGGTCCGGGCCCTCAGCAACGCGCTTGATACCGGCCGCGTGCACCACGCGTTCCTGTTTACCGGCACCCGGGGCGTGGGCAAGACCACCATCGCCCGCATCTTCGCCAAGAGCCTGAACTGCGAACAGGGCACCTCGGCCGAGCCCTGCGGCCAGTGCAATTCCTGCCGCGATATCGATGCCGGCCGCTTCATCGACCTGCTTGAAATCGACGCCGCCAGCAACACCGGCGTCGACGATGTGCGCGAGCTGATCGACAACGCCCAGTACATGCCGTCCCGCGGGAGGGTGAAGGTGTACCTCATCGACGAAGTGCACATGCTCTCCAAGTCCGCCTTCAACGCGCTGTTGAAGACGCTGGAAGAGCCGCCAGGACACGTGAAGTTCCTGCTGGCCACCACCGATCCGCAGCGCCTGCCGGTGACCGTGCTGTCGCGCTGCCTGCAGTTCAACCTGAAGCGGCTGGACCTGGACCAGATCGAAGGCCAGGTCGCGAAGATCCTGCAGGCCGAGGAGATTGTATCCGAGCCAGCGGCCATTCGCGAGCTGGCCAAGGCCGCCGATGGCAGCCTGCGCGACGCGCTGTCGCTGCTGGACCAGGCCATCGCCTACACCGGCGGCAAGCTGGACGATGCCGGCGTGGCCGCGATGCTCGGCACCGTGGACCGCACCCGGGTGGCAGCGCTGCTGGACGCGCTGTCGGCCGGTGACGGCCAGGCCCTGCTGGCCGAGGTGGAGACCCTGGCCGGGTTCTCGCCGGACTGGGGCAGCGTGCTCGACGCCATGGCCGAAGCGCTGCACCGGATCCAGGTGCGCCAGCTGGTGCCGGGCAGCGTGGTGGAGGCCGACGGC
This sequence comes from Luteimonas sp. A478, assembly GCF_054052025.1. Classification (NCBI taxonomy): domain Bacteria; kingdom Pseudomonadati; phylum Pseudomonadota; class Gammaproteobacteria; order Lysobacterales; family Lysobacteraceae; genus Luteimonas; species Luteimonas yangxiaopingae. The sequence goes on from NZ_JBSVRF010000004.1 coordinate 147,921, forward strand.
GTGGACCTGGACGCGTTGGCGTCCAGCCTCAGGCCCGAGGTGGTGCAGCTGTGGTATCAGATGGCCCTGACCGGGCGCCGCGACCTGCCGCTGGCTCCCAGCCCGCGCTCGGGTTTCGAGATGAACGTGCTGCGGATGCTGGCATTCCGCCCGCAGCAGGGCGAGAGCCCAGGATCCGCCGCGCAGCCATCCACCGCGTCGAGCGGTCGGGGCGCTGTCAGCGGGCATGCCGCTGCGGCGATGGCCCGGGCGGCGTTGGATGCTGCCCCCGCGGCGCAGGCCGCACGCGCCCCGGAGCGTCCCGCGCGGCCGTCGGCCAGCCAAGCTCCGCCGCCCGTTTCTCCGCCGCAGCCCCCGCCGCAGCCCACGCCGGAAGAGCAGCCGGCCAGTCGGCAGCAGGCGCCGCCGCCGGTCCGCCAGCCCGCGCCGGACGCAGCTCCGATCCGCGCCAGCATGGATCGTCCCCGTATGGATCATCCGTCGGCACCGCCGCACTCCGACCCCCCCCGCTCCGAGCCGCCCCGTTCCGAGGCGCCAGCCCGGGCGGCCACGCCGCCGGCCGCTCCTGCTCCTGTTAATGCTCCCGTTGCTGCCGCCGTTGATGCAGCCACGTGGCCAGACCTGATCACCCGCCTTGGGCTGCGTGGACCGGTTCGCGAGCTGGGTGCGCATACCGCGTTCGTGGGCTATGACAGCGGCGTGCTGCAGCTGTCGTTGCCGCCCTCGGACGACCATCTGAAAGCGCCCTTCCTGGTTGACCAGCTGGCCGCCGCGCTCGGCCCCCATTTCGGCGCCGCGCCGCAGATCCGTTTCTCCGCCGAGGCGCCGGCCCAGGGTGAAACCCTGCATGAGCGCCGCGTGCGCGAGCAGGATGCCCGTCAGCGTGAGGCCGAAGGCGCATTCATGGCCGACCCCGACGTGCAGCGCCTGATGGCCCAGCCGGGAGCCAAGCTCGTGCCGGATTCCATACGCCCCTTCGACGATAATTGACCGTCGCAACCCAGACCCTACGACCCGAGGTGAACCCGATGCGTGGAAACATCGCCCAGTTGATGCAGCAGGCGCAGAAGATGCAGGAAAACATGCAGCGCGCCCAGGAAGAGCTGGCCAATCTAGAAGTCACCGGCAGCGCCGGCGGCGGGATGGTGGAAGTGACCCTGACCGGCCGCATGGAATGCCGCAAGGTGAGGATTGATCCCGCCGCGCTGTCGGACCCGGAAATGGCCGAAGACCTGGTGGCCGCCGCGTTCAACGACGCTGTCAACAAGGTCAACGCCCAGTCCCAGGAGCGGATGGGTGCGGCTACCGCCGGCATGAACCTGCCGCCCGGCATGAAGATGCCGTTCTGACCACCTGCCTGCCCGGGAGAGGGTGATTGTCAGTCCTGCTTGAACAGCTGATCGACGCGCTGCGGGTGCTGCCCGGCGTCGGTCAGAAGAGCGCCCAGCGCATGGCCTATCACCTGCTCGAACGCGAGCGTGAGGGAGGCAGGCGGCTGTCTTCTGCGTTGGCCGAGGCGGTCGAACGCGTCGGCCATTGCGAGCGCTGCCGGGACTTCAGCGAGACAGCCGAGTGTGCTGTCTGTGCCAGTCCTTCGCGCGATGGGCACCAGCTGTGCGTGGTGGAAACCCCCGCGGACCGGCTGGCGATCGAACAGGCCACCGACTATCGCGGGCTGTATTTCGTGCTGCAGGGCCGGCTGAGTCCGCTCGACGGCATTGGCCCGCGTGAGCTCGGGCTGGACCGGCTGGCCGAACGCCTGGCCGGTGGTGAGGTGCAGGAACTGATCATTGCCACCAACCCTACGGTCGAGGGCGAAGCCACAGCCCACTACCTGGCACAGCTGGGCCGTCAGCACGGCGTGCGTCCCAGCCGTCCGGCGCACGGATTGCCGCTGGGCGGCGAGCTCGAGTACATCGACCGGGGCACGCTCTCGCACGCCTTCGGCAGTCGCAGCGAAGTCCCGTAGCCGCGCGGCGCGCGATCCTGCGGCCTCCTACAATGGAGGCCCCTTCCAGGAGCCGCACGATGAGCGAGGACACGATTTTCCACAAGATCATGCGGGGCGAGATCCCGGCCGATATCGTCCATGAGGACGAACACATGATCGCCTTCCACGATATCGCCCCGCAGGCGCCGGTGCATATCCTGTTCGTGCCGAAGAGGACCATCCGTTCCCTGGATGAAGCGGGCCCGGCGGATGCGGAGCTCGTGGGCCGGCTGGCGACTGCCGCGGCCGACTATGCGCGGCGGGAAGGTCTGGCCGAGCGCGGCTATCGGATCGTCATGAACTGCAACGATGAAGGCGGCCAGACCGTGTATCAGATGCACCTGCACCTGCTGGCAGGTGCGCCGCTGGGGCGCTTCGGCACCGCCGCGTAAACCGGCTCAGGTCGGGCGGCTCACCACCACCATCCGTACGGATGCCAGAAGTACGGGTGGGGGTGCGGGTGGTGGATGATGGTGCGAGTGTCGCTGCGTTCGGGCCACAGATAGACCACGTCGGCATCCATGCGCGGCAGGCGGTAGTCGTATTCGCCAATGCGGGTGTCCTCATAGCCGGCAATGCGCCCGGTAAAAGTCACCTCACGATCAGCGTTGAACACCGCCGGGTCGTAGAAACCACTGCGGCAGGCCATGAAACGCCCGTCGCCTCCATCCGGGTTCTGCGAGGGGCGGCCGTATGAGTCCAGTTGCGCCGACAGCATGGTGAAACAGGTGCGGTCCGCCTGCGGCTCCACCTCGATCACCCGCCCGCCCCAGCGCACAGGAGCGCCGGTGTGGTTACCGGCACTGGCTTGTTGCGGGGTCACCGGCAGGTACTCGCCTTGCAGCGGGACCGGCTGGGTCACGCAGCCGCTGAGCAGCACGCCGGCCAGGGCCAAGCCGGCAATCAGGGCACCCAGTTTGTTGCGGGGCCGCTTGGTAAGGGGTGTCATGTCGGATCCTCCAGTCTGGCGTTGCGCCGCGGCCGGTGCGCGAGCAGGTCGCGGACCAGGGCGCGGGCAGACGCCGGGTCAGCCTTGCGGTCAGCGTAGCGCCATTGGATGAAACGCGCGCTGAGCGGCTCCAGTGTAGTGGCGGCATCGGGCAGGGCAGCGGACACCCGACGGGTCCACGCAGCGGCGGGCTCGTGCGGATCAGGCGCCATCCCCAGCCGGGCGTAGCGCTCACCCATGCGGCGCCAGGCACGCAGCACCGGATCCCGCTCGCGCTCACCGCGCGCCACCAGCCACAGCATCCACGCCAGGGCCAGGCCCGACAGTGCCGAAAACAGGATCACCAGCTGCGATACGCCAAGGTCCTGGATGCCGACGGGCGCCAGCAGGCGCCGCTGCCGGGAGGCGTCGAAGCCAAGGAAGGCGTTGTTCCAGCCGCGCCGCATCCAGTCGCCCAGTTCCGATGCCACGGCAATGTTGCCGAAGATGTCCAGCCCGACCTGCGGGCGGTCTTCCAGGGTGTCGAAGATACGCTCCGGCGCCACCGCGGCAGTCGGGTCCACCCGCACCCAGCCGCGTCCATCCAGCCACACCTCGGCCCAGGCGTGTGCGTCCATGCGCCGCACCACCCAGTAATCGCCGAAACGGTTGCGGTAACCGCCCGCGTAGCCGGTCACCACCCGCGCCGGGATGCCGGCCGCGCGCATCAGCACCACGAACGCCGAGCTGAAGTGCTCGCAGAAGCCGGCCTGCTCATCGAACAGGAATTCATCCACAGAATGGCGGCCGGGCAGGGGCGTGGCCAGGGTGTAGGAAAACTCGTTGGTGACCCACTGCAGGGCGCGCTTGACGATCTGCAGGTCGTCCGTGGGTCCGGCCTCGGCGCGCCACTGCCGGGCAAGCGTGAGGGTGCGCGGGTTGAAGCCTTCGGGCAGGCGCAGCGCGGCCTGGCGCAGCATCGGGCGCAGTTCCGCTTCGAAAGCCTCCGCCGGAGCGGAACGCATGCGCCAGCGTTGCACCTGCCCCAGCGGCCGGGGCGACACCATGCTGTAGTCGTGGGCCAGGTGCAGCCCATCCGGCGCGGACAGCGGCAGCTCCAGCGCCACCACGTGGCGACGGTCGGTCGGCTCGGCCTCGATGTCGTATTCCCAGACGGGTTCGCCGCGGACCACCTCGGCAGGCGGCAATCCGCGTGACCAGGCGGAACGCTCCCAGGTGCGGCCATCGAAGTCGATCAAAACCGGCCCGCGCCAGTACATCTGGTAGGCCTCCGGCACCGGACCGTGGAACTTTACCCGCAGCGCGGGCGAATCATCGCCCATGAAGTCGATCCATTCGCCGGGTGACATGGTGTCCGACAGGCCGGGCCGCGCGACTGCCCGGTCCGGCACACCCCACATCGGTGAGGCGATGCGGGGAAACAGCCAGAACGCCGCCAGGGCCAGCGGCAGGCCCACGACAACCAAGCGGCCGGTGGTGCGCAGCCTCCACCAGGCCCGGCGGGACGCTTGCCCCGCCCGCGGGCCATTGGCTGCCGGCCCGGCATCCCCCGACTCCAGCTCCGACAGGCGCAGCAGCGCCATCAAGGCCAGCACTGCGCCCATCAGGCCCAGCAGCAGGGACAAGGGGCCCTGATCAAGCAGGAAGGTGGCGAACGGGGCGAACAGGGCGAAGCCAAGCAGGCTGCGGGCATCGCGCAGGCTGCGCAGTTCCATCGGCTTGATCGCCAGCATGGCCGCCAGAAGGGCGCAGCCGGTATCGCGGCCCAGGTGGAAGTTGAAATTGACCAGCACCAGGCCGAACAGGGCCAGCGCCAGCAGCGGTCGCGGCCAGGCCGGGAGGTGTCTGCGCCAGGACAACAGCAGCGCCAGCAGGCCGAGCCCGGTGATGCCGCTGGCCACGTTGCCCGGCAGCTGCAGCAGCAGCGGCAGCAAGCAGGCGCCTGCGGCGGCCAATGACCAGCGCCGGCTGGACAGATCCAGGGGTGGGGAAGGGCGGCGACGGCGGGCCATCAGGCGGCCTCCTCGCCGGGCAGCAGTGCCAGCGCACGCAGACAGGCGTGGCGATGAGCAGGGCCGCTGGCCGGACCCATTGGCGGGTGTCCGGGCAGCAGCAGCCGGTAGCGACGCTGATCGCGTTCGGCCTCGTCGATCCAGCGTGCCAGCCGCCGGATCCGTGCTTCTGCCGCCAGCGCGTCGAGCGCACTCCAGTCCAGGACGATATCGGCGCCCTGGGGTTCCTCGTACTCGCGCACCAGCAGCACATCGCGCCGAGCAGAAGGCTTCCAGGCAATGGCCCGGCGGCTGTCACCGCTGCGCCAGGTGCGCAGGTGGTGCAGGTCGTCGCCGGCCGGGTGCATGCGTGCCTGGGCGTTGTCGCCGGCGCCCAGGGGAAGAGGCGGACCATCGGCCTCGGGTGAGGGATAGACCAGCAGCGGCTCCTGCGGCCAGACCCAGCTCCAGGCCCGTGCCAGCCCCAGCGGGCGGGTGGTGGAAATCCGCAGGCGGTCCAGGGGCAGCCATCCGCGGCGGACAGTGGGGATCTCCAACGCCGCTTCCCCACCGCCCCGGTCGAGCGATAGGCGCGTAGTGGCGGTTTCCGCTTGCACCAGCAGCCCGCGCCGTGGCCTGCGTGGATCGGCGCGCAAGTGCACGCGCAGCAGCAGGGGTTTGCCGGCTGCAACCGGCTCGGCACCCACCGCATGCACCACCAGGCCGCTCAGCTGCAGGTGAGCTGCGATCAGGCTGGCCAGGGCGGTGCCGGCCAGCATCAGGGCCAGCAGCAGGGCAGGGTTATTGTTGTAGTTGAGCGCGCCCACGCCCATGGTCACCAGCAGGATCAGGAAAAAAAGCCCGAACGCCGTAGGCAGCACATAGGTGCGACGGCGGTCGAACCGGACCGGCAGCGGTTCCGGGTGGCGTGGGCGGGCGAGCAGCTGCAGCCGGCGGACCGGTCCGCGCGCGCCCGGGTCAGTCCACCGGGACCGCATGCAGGATCGCCCGGGACAGGGCCACGCCGTCGGAGGCGTCGGTTTCGGGCACCAACCGGTGACCTGCCACCGCGGCAAACAGCGCCTGGACGTTATCGGGCAGCACATGGTGCTGACCGCGCATCAGCGCATGCGCCCGCGCCGCGCGCAACAGGGCGATCCCCGCCCGCGGCGACAGGCCCACGCGGACGCCGTCATGGTGGCGGCTGCGGTTGACCAGCGCCTGCACGTAGTCGACCAGGGCCTCGCTGGCATGCACTGCTGCGGCTGCTGCGCGCAGGCGGGTCAGGTCCTGCAGGTCGAGCACCGCAGTGGTGCTGGCGATCAGGTCGCGGCGATCGCGACCGGCCAGCAGCTCGCGCTCGGCAGCCTGGTCGGGATAGCCCAGGCTGATCCGCAGCAGGAACCGGTCGAGCTGCGAGTCGGGCAGCGGGTACGTGCCGGCCAGGTCCAGCGGATTCTGGGTGGCGATGACAAAGAAGGGGTCCGGCAACCGATGGGTGCGACCGTCCATGCTGACCTGGCGCTCGGCCATGGCTTCCAGCAGGGCGCTCTGGGTGCGGGGCGGCGCGCGGTTGATCTCATCGGCCAGCAGTACGTGGGTGAACACCGGGCCCTGGTGGAACTCGAACTTGCGCGTGCCGGTGTCATAGATCGACACGCCCACGATATCCGAGGGCAGCAGGTCGGAAGTGAACTGGGCCCGCTGGAAGCCGAGCCCCAGGGTGGCCGCCAGCGCATGGGCCAGGGTGGTCTTGCCCAGGCCGGGCAGGTCCTCGATCAGCACGTGGCCGTCTGAAAGCAGGGCGGTGAAGGCCAGCCCCACCGCTTCGTGTTTGCCCAGTACCAGGCTGTTGACCTGTCCCTGTGCCGCGTCGAGCGCGCTTAACAATCCGTCGGTTAGCATGTCCGCCGGCGCTGGGGATACTGACATCTGCCTCTCCGGTTCTCGGGGCGCAATTTCGCGCTGGCGCCAATCCAGTGTAACGGGTGGAATACGGATGCCGAACGCCAACGACATGCGTGATGATGGACTGCAGATCGCCGGGGCGAAACGCGCCTTCGTTGCGCTGTGGCTGGTCGTCCTGCTGCTCAAGCTTGGGGTTGCCACCCAGCTTCCGCTGTTCGTGGACGAGGCATTCTACTGGCAGGAAGGGCAGCATCCGGGCTGGGCCTATTCCGACCTGCCGGGACTGACCGCCTGGCTGATCAGGCTCGGGGTTGAAGTAGCGGGCAACAACCATTTCGGCGTGCGCCTGCCCTTCCTGCTGATGGGCGCGGCGCTGCCGTGGATGATGGTCGGGATGGTGCGCCGCGAGCTGGGCGAGGGCAGCGCGCCCTGGCTGGCCGGCAGCGCGACGGTACTGCTGCCGCTGGCCGGCACGCTGGGCATCATGGCCCTGCCCGATGTGCCCATGGCGCTGGCTACCATGCTGTGTCTTGACGCGGGTGCGCGCCTGCTGCGCCGCGTGGACAACGGCGCGGTGCTGCTGTTGGCACTGGGACTGGCGATCGGCGCGCTCAGCCACTATCGCTTCATTGCGGTGATCGGCGTGGGTGTGATCGCCCTGGCGCTGCTGCCGGGCGGGCGCCGTGCATTGCGTGATCCGCGGGTGTGGATCGCGGTCGCATTCGGCGCAGCCGCCTGGGTGCCGCTGCTGGCCTGGAATATCGAGAACGCCGAGGCCGGGCTGCGTTTCCAGCTGGTCGAGCGTCATCCCTGGGCGCTGCATGCCAGCGGCTTCAGTTTCATTCCGCTGCAGGCCGCCTTCGTGACTCCGCTGCTGCTGGCCGGACTGCTGCTGGCGGGCTGGCGCGGCGCGTGGCGCGGCGAGCGCGAGGTGGTGCGGCTGTTCGGCCTGCTTGGCGGACTGGTGGTCCTGGGCTTTTTCGCCCTGGGCTTTTTTGCCGACACGGAGCGGGTCAGCTTTCACTGGCCGCTGCCGGGTTACCTGGCGTTGATCCCGCTGCTGCCCGCGCTGTTGGCAAGCTGGCCGCGCTGGCTGCGACGCGCCACCTGGGCACTGGCCGGTGCCGGGCTGGTGGCGGTGTTCGCGTACTACGCGGCCGTGTCGATCCCCTCCGTGCGCGCCCAAAGTGCCGCCTGGAAGTGGTATCCCTCCAACTTCGCCGGCTGGAACGTGCTGGCTGACGCGGTGGAGGAAGAGCTGGCGCAGATGCCGGAGGGCACGCGACTGGTGGCCGACAACTTCAAGATCGGGGCCGAGCTGGGCTTCCGCCTGGACAACCCACGGATCAAGGTCCTGGACCATCCGCTCAACCGGTTCCATGGCCGCGCGCCGCAGCTGCAGCTGTGGGGGCTTGAGACAGCGGGCCGGTCGCAGTGGGGCGATGACCCGGTGCTGCTGGTGGTGGGTGCCAGCGATGTGTCCTACCGCAACCTCCTGCGCCGCTACCACGCGCTGTGCGAGCGCGTCGGGCCGCTGCCCGCGCCGCGGCGGGTGCTCAACGTGGACCATGGCAGCCAGCGCTTCCTCGTCTTCGCTCTTGACCCTGATGCAGGAGACAGTGCCGGCTGCACCGCGCCGGCGATGGCCTGGATCGATACGCCTGTGAGCGGTGGCCGGACCGGCTGGCCAATGGAGGTCACCGGCTGGGCGTTCAAGGATGGCGTTGGCCTTTCGCGGGTGGAGGTTCTGCTGGATGGGGTGACGGTAGCCGAGGCCGAGTACGGGCTCGATGTCCCCTACGTGGCGAGTTACTGGCAGATCTCCAACGATCCGTCGCACCCCGGGGTCGGCTTCCAGGCAACACTTGGTGGCCAGCCGCCGGCGCGTCCAGGGCGCTACTGGCTCGGGCTGCGCCTGCATGGGCAGGACGGCAGCGTGGAAGAGTGGAGCGAGCAGCCGGTCATCATTGAATGACCTGGTTCCGCCTCAGGGCAGCACGAATCCGGCCTGGCGCAGCAAACGGGCGGTGGCAATCAGCGGCAGCCCGACCAGAGCCGTGGGGTCCGTGCTGTGGATCGATTCGAACAGGGTGATGCCCATGGCTTCGGCCTTGAAGCTGCCCGCACAGTCGAACGGCTGCTCGGTATCCACGTAGCGTTCAATCTCCCCGGCGGACAGCGGCCGGAAGCTGACCGTCGTGGTGTCCAGCGCAGCGTGGACCGGCCCGCCATGCTGGGCCAGGGCCACCGCAGTGTGGAAACGCACCTCGCGCCCGGACATTGCGCCCAGCTGCGCAATGGCGGCCTGGCGATGGCCCGGCTTGCCCAGGGGGGTGCCGTCCAGTTCCGCTACCTGGTCGGAACCGATCACCCACGCAGTGCGTTCGTTCGCGGCGACCACCTCCGCCTTCAGTTGCGCCAGTCGTCCCGCCAGCGCAGCAGGCGGCTCGGCGGGCAGCGGGGTTTCATCGGCCTGTGGCCGGATCGTGTCGAACGTCAGGCAAAGCCGCTGCAGCAGTTCGCGTCGATACGGTGAGGTTGAAGCCAGGATCAGTCGCATGGGCAATTCCCGGTGTCAGTGCTGGGGCGCCCGCGCGCGCTCGATCTGCAGCAGCTGCCCTTCGATGCGTTGGCGGGCGTGATCGATCGATCGGCGCACCGCGTCAAGCTGCTGCAGCGAGGCGCTGGCTCCGTGTTCCTGCAGCCACAGGCGCTGGCGCAGCATTTCCTGCAAGGCCTCCTGCACCGGGTTCTGGTGGTCACCGGCAACCGCCTGGATCTCGGCCCGGGCGGCGCGCAGTCGCGTTTCCAACGCATCGGCCGCATCAAGCACGCCGGACATGGCGCGGTTGCGACGCCCGACCGCGCGGCGCCTTGAAAAGGCCCAGGCACAGGCGAGAATGAGCGCTGCAGCGAGAAGTGCGGAGAGGAGTGGGGTCACGGCATGGGAGGCAGTGGGTCAGCGGCCAGTCTGCAGGCCACCGGCGGGACGGGCAAATTTCCCCGCCGCGCCCGGGCAATCGGAGCAGGGGTGGTTTGACACCGCACCGCTGCAGCCCTACCATTTCGCCTCTTATGTCCGCGGAACTGTCCAGAAACGTCGATTGGCGGCGCGCAGTCGCTGCAGGTCGGGAACTGGAAGGACAGTTGCCGCTGGCCGGGATGGCGCGTCTTTGTGATTTGCTGTTCGATGCCGAAGGCCAGGTGCAATGGTCGGCCGGTTTCGGGCGCGATGAACTGGACGTGCCGTTCGTGGAAGTCCGTGTGGATGCGCGGCTGCCGCTGGAATGCCGGCGGACGCTGCAGCGGTTCGAGCATCCGGTGCAGATCGTGCAGCGCTACGGGATCATCCGTGACGAGGCCGATGAAGCCGCACTGCCGGAAGGCTATGAGGCACTGCTGCCGGATGGGGACGGATACGTGGATCCGGTTGCGCTGGTGGAGGATGAACTGATCCTCGCCGTGCCACTGATCCCGGTCAGCCCCGGCTCGGAATCGGTGGAGCGGGACTGGCCCGTTCACGCGGACGAAGAAATGCGCGCCAACCCGTTTTCGGCGTTGGCGGAACTTAAAAAGAAACTTTAGAAACAACTGAACCTGTTGCTGGAGCAATTCCCATGGCTGTGCAGAAATCCCGTGTCTCCCCCTCCCGCCGTGGCCAGCGCCGCGCGCACGACAAGCTGACGGCCAAGCAGCTGTCCACCGATCCGACCACCGGCGAGATCCACATCCGCCACCACATCACCGCTGACGGTTACTACCGCGGCAAGCAGGTGATCGTGCCGCGGGCGGGCGTCGTCGAAGAAGACTGATCCCTAGCGCCGCCGTCCGAGGACGGCGGCCCTGCGGGCAACGCGTGCCGCTGCGCCCGTGTAGCATGCCCCGGAGAAGCCGGGCATCCGGCCGAGGACGGGTTGTGCAGATGAATCAAACGGGTACGCCCCAGCGCGTGTTTTCGCGCATTGCGGGCACTGGCAGCTATCTGCCTGAGAATGTGGTCACCAACGACGACCTGGCCAAGGTCGTGGACACCAGCGATGAATGGATCGCAGCCCGCACGGGCATCCGCCAGCGTCACGTGGCGGCCGAGGGTGAAACCACTTCGGACTTGGCTTACCACGCGTCGATGCGCGCGCTGGAAGCGGCCGGCGTCAAGCCGGAAGAGCTCGACCTGATCGTGCTCGGTACCACCACCCCTGATCTGATTTTTCCCTCCAGCGCCTGCCTTTTGCAGCACCGGCTGGGTGCCAACGGCTGTGGCGCGTTCGACGTCAACGCCGCCTGCTCCGGCTTCCTGTTTGCGCTGTCGGTCGCCGACAAGTTCATCCGTACCGGCGATGCGAAGACCGTGCTGGTAGTGGGCGCGGAAACCCTGACCCGCATGGTCGACTGGGAAGACCGCACCACCTGCGTGCTGTTTGGTGACGGCGCCGGCGCGGTGGTGCTCAAGGCCGATACCGAAACCGGCATCCTCAGCACCCACCTGCACGCCGACGGCGGCAAGAAGGAGCTGCTGTGGAACCCGGTGGGCGTGTCGGTCGGCTTCAAGGAAAACGAGAAGAACGCCGGCGTGCGCATCAGCATGGCGGGCAGCGAAGTGTTCAAGCACGCGGTCCGCGCGCTGGATTCCGTAGTCGATGAGACGCTGACGGCCAACAACCTGGACAAGAGTGATCTTGACTGGCTGATCCCGCACCAGGCCAACCTGCGCATCATCGAAGCGACCGCCAAGCGGCTGGACATGTCGATGGACCGGGTCATCGTGACCGTGGATCGGCATGGCAACACGTCGTCGGGTTCGGTGCCGCTGGCATTGGACGAAGCGGTGCGCTCGGGCAAGGTCGAACGTGGCCAACTGGTGCTGCTGGAAGCTTTCGGCGGCGGCTTTACCTGGGGTTCGGCGCTGCTGCGCTACTGACCCCGGAACGCCCGCAGGGCGGGCATTCCCCCTCGTTACCGCTACAGGCCGCCCGCATGATCGCGGGCGGTTTGCGTTTTTCCGGCCATGCATGAAATCGGCGCCACAGCGCGGTTTAGCGACCCGCACGTTCCTGTTCCCGATAGTGCGACATACGCCGTCGTACAGACATTCCGGCGGCCGGGCCGGTATCATTGGCGGTTGGCTTTCGACTGCGGGTGTGTGTGTTGACCGATTCCCGGCTTGCTTTCGTGTTTCCCGGCCAGGGTTCCCAGTCGCTGGGGATGCTGGCCGATCTGGCCGCCAGCCACGCGGAGATCACCACTGTGTTCGCCGAGGCCTCGGAAGGCGCCGGCGTGGACCTGTGGGCGCTGGCCCAGGGTGGCCCGGAAGAACAGCTGAACACCACCGAATTCACCCAGCCCGCGCTGCTGGCGGCAGGTGTGGCGGTTTACCGCGTTTGGCAGGCACGGGGTGGGGCGCAGCCGGCGTTGATGGCCGGGCACAGCCTGGGTGAATACGCCGCGCTGGTCGCCGCCGGGGTGTTGCCGCTGGGCGACGCCGCCCGACTGGTACGCCTGCGCGGACAGCTGATGCAGGCTGCGGCGCCCGCGGGCACGGGTGCCATGGCGGCCGTGCTGGGTGCCGAGGATGAAGTAGTGGCCGAGGCTTGCGAGCAGGCTTCCGGCGATGGGGTGGTGGTGCCGGCCAACTTCAATTCCCCCGGACAGGTTGTGATCGGCGGACATGCGGCCGCGGTTGATCGTGCGCTGGCCCTGCTGGGCGAACGCGGCGTGCGCAAGGCGGTCAAGCTGGCGGTCAGCGTGCCCTCGCATACGCCGCTCATGCGCGAGGCCGCCAACCGGCTGGCCACCGCCATGGGCGAGCTGCAGTGGAATGATCCCGAAGTGCCGGTGGTGCAGAACGTCGACGCCGAGGTGCACGAGGGCGCGCATGCCATCCGCGATGCGCTGGTACGCCAGCTGTACCTGCCGGTGCAGTGGACCGGCTGCGTGCAGGCCCTGGCGTCACGCGGTGCCGGCGTGATCGCCGAGTGCGGCCCCGGCAAGGTCCTTTCCGGCCTGGTCCGGCGCATCGACCGTTCGCTCCAGGCGCTGCCGCTCGGCACGCCGGAAGACTTTGACGCCGCGCTGGCACAATGGAAAAGCTGACGCGGCACCATCGCACCTGCAAGGAACCGAACCCATGACCCAACCCCTGAAGGGCGAAATTGCCCTCGTCACCGGCGCCAGCCGCGGTATTGGCGCATCCATCGCAGACCTGCTGGCAGAGCAGGGCGCGACCGTGATCGGCACTGCCACCAGCCAGGCCGGCGCGGATGCGCTCGCCGCGCGCCTGGCCACGATCGGCACGGGCCACGGCCGGGTGCTGGACGTGGCCGACGGCGACGCCATCGACGCGCTCATCGCCGAGGTCGGCAAGGAATTCGGAGCCATCTCCATCCTCGTCAACAATGCCGGCATCACCCGCGACAACCTGTTGATGCGGATGAAGGACGAGGATTGGCAGGCGATCCTGGATACCAACCTGACCAGTGTCTACCGCGCTTCCAAGGCGGTGATGCGCGGCATGATGAAGGCGCGCAAGGGCCGGATCATCAACATCGCCTCGGTGATCGGGGTGATGGGCAACGCCGGCCAGTCCAACTATGCCGCGGCCAAGGCCGGCGTGATCGCCTTCAGCAAGTCGCTGGCCCGGGAAATCGGCTCGCGCGGCGTGACCGTCAACGTGGTGGCCCCAGGCTTCATCGCCACCGACATGACCCGCGACCTGCCCGAAGACGCAAAGCAGGAAATGTCGAAGCAGATCGCGCTGGGCCGCCTCGGCGACCCGGCAGACGTGGCAGCGGCAGTGGCTTTCCTTGCCGGACCGTCGGCTGCCTACATCACCGGCGAGACCCTGCACGTCAATGGCGGCATGTACATGCCGTAACCCCCATTCCGGGGCGCAAGCCCCTGAACAGGAAAGGGCGGCGGCGGGCTTCGCCGAACGCCCGGCTTTCCCTTAAACTATCCGGCCGCAAGAATTTTCGGCCCCACGGAGCAAAGTACCCATGAGCAGCATCGAAGAACGCGTCAAGAAGATTGTGGTGGAGCAGCTGGGCGTGAAGGAAGACGAGGTCAGCGCAAGTGCTTCCTTTGTCGACGACCTTGGCGCCGACTCGCTGGACACCGTGGAACTGGTGATGGCCCTCGAGGAAGAGTTCGAGTGCGAGATCCCTGACGAAGAAGCCGAGAAGATCACCTCGGTGCAGCAGGCCATCGATTACGTCAAGACCAACGTCAAGGCGTAATCGCGAACGGTCGGGATGCGCAGGCCATCGGTCGCGCATCCAGGACCGTGCACCGCCCCGGGCTGGTCCAGGGGCGGGGCACTGATGGACACGGGGCCGCATTTGCGGCCTCGTGCATTTCCGGGGCAGCGCGATCAGCGCGCCCGTCAGTTACCGGTATCTATCCAAGGAGCACTCCATGTCCAAACGACGCGTGGTCATCACCGGCCTGGGCATCCTGTCGCCGCTGGGCGCGGACCTGGCTTCCAGCTGGGATGGCATCGTGGCCGGGCGTTCGGGCATCGGGCCGATTACCCACTTCGACGCCTCCGCGTTCCCCACCCGGATCGCCGGCGAGGTTCCGGACTTCGACGCCACGAAGTGGATCGCGCCCAAGGACGTAAAGAAGATGGACCCGTTCGTGCACTACGGCGTGGGCGCCTCGATGATGGCCATTGCCGACGCCGGGATGGAGATCGATGAATCCAACGCCGAGCGCATCGGTGTGGCCCTCGGCGCCGGGATCGGCGGGCTCAAGGGCATCGAGGAAACCACCATCAAGTACCACGAGGGTGGTCCGCGCAAGATCTCGCCGTTCTACGTGCCCAGCACCATCATCAACATGGTTGCCGGACAGGTGTCGATCATGACCGGCGCCAAGGGGCCGAACATTGCCGCGGTGACCGCCTGCACCACGGCCACCCACAACATCGGCCTGGCAATGCGCATGATCCAGTACGGCGATGCCGACGTGATGATCGCCGGCGGCGCCGAATACGCCACCACCCCGACCTCGCTGGGCGGCTTCTGCTCGATGCGTGCACTGTCGACCAACAATGAAAACCCGCAGCAGGCCTCCCGTCCGTGGGACAAGGGTCGCGACGGCTTTGTCATGGGCGACGGCGCCGGCGTGCTGATCCTGGAGGAGTACGAGCGGGCGAAGGCGCGTGGTGCGCGCATCTACGCCGAACTGGCCGGTTTCGGCATGAGCGGCGACGCGTACCACATGACCGCGCCCAGTGAGAGCGGCGAGGGCGCGGCGCGCTGCATGGCACACGCCATTGCCGACGCGCGCCTGGATGTGGAGCGGATCGGTTACATCAACGCCCACGGGACTTCGACGCCGGCCGGCGACCTGGCGGAAACCATGGCGATCAAGGCTACCCTGGGCGCGCACGCCCGGAAGGTGGCGGTCAGCTCCACCAAGTCGATGACCGGGCACCTGCTCGGGGCCGCGGGCGGAGTGGAAGCGGTGTTCTCCGCCATGGCGATCCAGTCCGGCATCCTGCCGCCCACGATCAACCTGGACGATCCTTCCGAAGGCTGCGACCTGGACTACATACCGCACACCGCCCGCGAGGCAAAGGTGGACGTGGTGATGTCCAACTCGTTCGGATTTGGCGGCACCAACGGCACCCTGGTCTTTACCCGGGTCTGACCCACCGGGGCGCACCGCGCCCCCGCTGTCCAGGACCGGCTCCATGCTGATCTCCCGTCCGCTGCCGGCCGATCCTGGCCTGCTGGCGCTGCACCGTGCGGCGCCCGCGCGCTATCCGGTGCTGCTGCAGTCCGTTGCCCATGGCACGGCCCAGGGGCAGTGGGACATGTTGCTGGCGTCAACCGGCGCTTGCCTGACTCTCGATGCCGACGGCCTCACCCGTGATGGCGCGGGAACCCTGCTGGACACCCCCTTCCTGGAGGCGCTGGATGCACAGTGGCGCCAGCTGCGGACGCCACGGGTGGAGCCGCGGTGGCCCTTCCGCGGCGGCTGGGCACTGCTGCTGGGCTATGAGCTGGCTGCCCAGGTGGAACCGGTCCTGCGTCTGCCGCCGGCGCCCGGCAACCTGCCGGCAGCCGTTGCGCTTCGCTGCCCCGCCGCGGTGCTGCGTGATCGAGGCAGCGGTGAATGCGTGGCGGTGGCCGAGCGTGGACATGAAGGCCTGCTTGAGCGGATCGTGGCCGACGCCGCGGTGGTGGCAGCACAGCCTGCGCTGCCGCCGTGGGCGGCGCCGGTCGATCTGATGGAAGACGATCCCGAAGCCTTCACCGCAGGGGTGGAAAGGATCCTGGCGTACCTTGCCGCCGGCGATGTGTTCCAGGTCAATCTTTCCCGCGCCTGGCAGGCGCGCTTTGCCAAGGCGCCGGAACCAGCTGCCGTCTATGCGCGGCTGCGCGAAGCCAGTCCCGCGCCGTTTTCCGGCCTGTTCTGCGGTGGGGGTTGGGCAGTGGCCAGCGCGTCGCCCGAGCGCCTGGTCTCGGTGCGCGGGGATGTGGTCGAGACCCGGCCGATCGCCGGGACCCGGCCGCGCCTGCCAGGTGACGACGATGCCGTCCGGATCCAGGAGATGGTGGGCGACCCCAAGGAGCGCGCCGAGCACGTGATGCTGGTGGATCTTGAGCGCAACGATCTGGGCCGGGTGTGCGAGCCGGGTAGCGTGGAGGTCGACGAGCTGATGACAGTGGAGAGCTATGCCCAGGTCCACCACATTGTCAGCAACGTGCGCGGCCGCCTGCGCGCGGATACGACGCCCGGCGAGGTGATTGCGGCGGTGTTCCCCGGCGGCAGCATCACGGGCTGTCCGAAGGTGCGCTGCATGCAGATCATCGCTGAACTGGAAGGCGTCGGCCGCGGCGCATACACCGGAGCGATGGGCTGGTTGAACCGCGATGGCGACATGGACCTGAACATCCTGATCCGCAGTGCGGAGGTGGAGGGAACGACCCTGCGTTTTCGCACCGGCGCGGGCATCGTTGCCGATTCGGTGCCCGGGCGCGAGCTGGCCGAAACGCGCGCCAAGGCTCGCGGCATGCTGCTTGCACTGGGTGGATCGGCTGCTCCTCCCGCGTGAGCCATCAAGGTATCCTGAAGCCATGATTGGATCTCCAACTTTCCAGGGCGTCCGCCGGTGAGTGCAAAAGGCGGACGCAGGCGCGCAATCGGGCTGTTTTTCGTGGTCTCGGCGCTGCTCGCCGGGGTCTTCGCATACCTGGCTTACGCACGCTGGCAGAACTTCGTGGATGGCCCGCTCACGGGTATCGATGAAGGCCAGACGCTTGTAGTGGAGCGCGGCGACTCGTTCCTGCGGATGCTCGACAAGCTGCGCGAGGCCGGCATCAGCGACGGCCACCGAATCGAGTGGCAGCTGCTGGCCCGCCGGCTCGACGCCGGTGGCCGGCTGCACGTGGGTGAGTACCGACTGGAGCCTGGCATGAGCGCGCGTACGCTGCTGCTCGCCATGCGCGAAGGCCGGGTGATCCGGCACCGCTTCACCCTCGTGGAGGGCTGGAACATCCGTGAGTTGCGCGCGGCCCTGGCCACCGCGACGCCGCTGGTGCACGAGACCCGGGACTTCGATGACGCCGGGTTGATGGCAGCGCTCGAGCGCCCGGGCGTACATCCGGAGGGCCGCTTCCTGCCGGAAACCTATCTCTATACCCGTGGCGACAGCGACCTTGACCTGCTGCGCCGCGCCGCCGCCGCCCTGGACCGCGAGCTGGAGCAGGCCTGGGAGCAGCGTGCCGATGGACTGCCGCTGCAAAGCGCCGAAGAGGCGTTGGTGCTGGCGTCCATCATCGAGAAGGAAACCGGCATTGCCGAAGAGCGCGGCAAGATTGCCGGCGTGTTCACCCGCCGCCTGCAGCGCGGCATGCGCCTGCAGACCGATCCGACCGTGATCTATGGAATGGGCAGCTCCTACGACGGAAACATCCGCCGTCGCGACCTGCAGACCGATACCCCTTACAACACCTACACCCGCGACGGCCTGCCGCCGACGCCGATCGCCATGGCCGGGGCCGACGCCATCCGCGCCGCCACCCGGCCCGAGGCAGGCGATGCGCTGTACTTCGTGGCCGTCGGCGATGACAGCGGCCGGCACGTGTTCTCCCGCACCTATGCGGAGCACCAGGTTGCTGTGCGCGAATACGTGCGCCGCTACCGGGAGCGTTTTGCCCCGGGGGCCCGGTCGCAATGAGCACCTTGCCGACTCATCCGCGCTTCGTCAGCCTGGAAGGCGGCGAGGGCGCCGGCAAGACCACGGTACTCGGCACCCTGCGCCGCGCCCTGGCGACCGGTGGCGAGGAAGTGGTGCTGACCCGCGAGCCGGGCGGGACGCCGCTGGCCGAAACCATCCGCGGCCTGCTGCTGGACCCCGGACATGAACCCGCTGCGCCGGAGACCGAGCTGCTGCTGATGTTTGCCGCGCGTGCCCAGCACGTGCGTGAGGTGATCCGTCCCGCGCTGCAGCGCGGTGCCTGGGTGCTGTGTGACCGCTTCACCGATTCCAGCTATGCCTACCAGGGCGGCGGGCGGGGACTGGATGCAGGCCTGATTGAAACCCTGGAGCACGCGGTGGTGGGCCTGCGCCCAGGCCTGACCCTGCTGCTGGATCTCGACGTGGTGACCGGGCGCGAGCGGACCCGCGGCCGCGACCTGGTGCCCGATCGCATCGAACGTGAGCGCGACGGCTTCTTCGAGCGCGTGCGCGCGGTGTTCCGCGACCGTGCCGCGGCCGAGCCATCGCGGTTCCGGGTGATCGATGCCGCGCAGCCAGTGGAAGCGGTGGCTGCGGCCGCGCTGGCCGCGCTGCAGGTGTGGCGGGAGGCGCAATGAGCAATACGCACGACCAGCCACTGACGCCCTGGCAGCAGCGCGTGTACGACCAGGCCGCGGCGTCGCTGGACGCTGGCCGCATGGGCCATGCGCTGTTGTTCAGCGGGCCGGCCATGCTGGGCAAGCGCCGGGTGGCCGAACGCCTCGCCGCGCGCCTGCTGTGCCAGGCGCCCGATCACGGCGCGCGTCCCTGCGGCGCCTGCCGCGGCTGCAGCCTGTTCCAGGCGCGCTCGCAGAAGGAGCCGCTGGAGCAGCGCCCTGACGGCTCCCTGTCCCATCCCCGGGGG
Organism: Luteimonas sp. A478; assembly: GCF_054052025.1. Taxonomy (NCBI): domain Bacteria; kingdom Pseudomonadati; phylum Pseudomonadota; class Gammaproteobacteria; order Lysobacterales; family Lysobacteraceae; genus Luteimonas; species Luteimonas yangxiaopingae. The sequence continues at coordinate 166,869 of NZ_JBSVRF010000004.1, forward strand.
CACCCGGCGCACCCCGATGCGATTTTCGTGGGCCATGCCTGGCGCATGACGCCGTCGCCGCCCAGGCAGATGACGGTCATCCCCGTGGACCAGGTGCGCGCTTTGTCCGAGCGCCTGGCTACCACGCCCCAGTACGGCGTGGTGAAGGTTGCCATCATTGATCCGGCCGAGGACATGAACACCAACGCCGCCAACGCCCTGCTCAAGACGCTCGAAGAGCCGGTTCCGGGGCGCTACCTGTGGCTGTTGAGTGCCAATCCGGCGGGGCTGCCCGCCACCATCCGCAGCCGCTGCCAGCGGCTGGAATTCCGCTTGCCTTCCATGGCCGAAGGTCTGTCCTGGCTGGAACAGCAGGGGCATGCCGCGACGGCTGCGGCCGAAGCCCTGGATGCCGCACGCGGCCATCCGGGCCTGGCGGACTCCTGGCTGCGCGACGGCGGCATCGAGCTGCGGCGTGAAGTGGCGGCGGACCTGGCGGGTCTGGCACGCGGTGAGCTGGCGCCTTCGGAGGTGGCCAAACGTTGGACCGATGGCGATGTCGCCGCCCTGCGCCTGCGCCATGCGGCCGACTTCGTCCTGGCCAGGGCGACGGACTTGACCGACCCCCGGTCTAGCCGCAGTCTTGCTGAATGGTTTGATGAAGCCAACCGCACCCGCGATCTGCTGCGTACCACCGTACGCGCGGACCTGGCGGTGGGCGCACTGCTGCTGCAATGGCATGACCTGACCGCGGCCCGCCGCGAGCCGGGTAGGAGGAGATAGACATGGGGGCAACCGTACCGGGCATGCGCCAGGGGATCCTGTCGCTGGTGCTCAAAGACAAGGCGGGGCTGTACAACGCCTACATGCCGTATCTCAAGCACGGCGGCATCTTCGTGCCGACGCCCAAGCGGTACTTCCTTGGTGACGAGGTCTTCCTGCTGCTGACCCTGCCCGAAACCCAGGACCGGGTGCCGGTGGCCGGCAAGGTGGTCTGGGTGACGCCCACCGGTGCCCAGGGCAACCGCACCGCTGGCGTTGGCGTGCAGTTCGCTGACAGCAATGAGGGTGAAGCGGCCAAGGGTCGCATCGAGACCCTGCTGGCCGGGACCCTGAATTCGGACAAGCCGACCCACACGATGTAGGCCGGCTGCTGCCGGTGATTACGCCACCGATGCTTCCCGCAGGGTCGGGTTGTCCCAGCCCGGGCGCGGGGCGAAACGATCGCCGTACCGGCTCTGCAGCGCCTTCAGCCGCTCCAGCAGCTTGTCGGCGCCGACGGTGCGGATGTGCTGGATCGGCCCGCCGCGGAACGGCGCGAAGCCGGTGCCGAAGATCACCCCTGCATCGAGCAGGTCGGCGTCTTCCACCACGCCTTCGTGCAGCGCCGCCACGGCCTCGTTGAGCAGGGCCAGCACCAGCCGGTCCTCGAGGTCATCGGGCGCCTTGTAGTCCTTGGGCAGTTCGGGCTTCTTCGGCTTGCCGTTCTCCCATGCATACAGGCCCTGGCCGTCCTTCTTGCCGCGCTTGCCGGGCTCGGGCGGCGTCGCCAGTGCAGGCGGGATGTCCAGGCCGAGGAACGGGGCCAGTTCGCGGCCCACGCCCGAGGCGATATCCAGCCCCACGGTATCGATCAGCTCGATCGGGCCCATGGGCATGCCGAACTTCACCGCCGCCCGGTCGATCGCCGCGCCCGGGATGCCTTCCGAGTACGCGGTGGCCGCTTCCAGCATGTACGGAAACAGCAGGCGGTTGACCAGGAAGCCCGGCGTACCCGCCACCGGCACCGGCAGCTTGCCGATGGCGCGGCAGAACGCGGCCAGCCGTTGCGCGGTGGCCGGGTCCATCGCATCGTGGCGCACGATCTCCACCAGCGGCATCTTCGCCACCGGGTTGAAGTAGTGCAGGCCGGCGAACCGGGCCGGCTGCTGCAGGCCATCGGCCAGCTCCGCCAGCGGGATGGAAGAGGTGTTGCTGGTCAGCAACGCGCCCGGAGCTAGCTTCGGTTCCACCTGCGCGTACAGGCCGCGCTTGGCGTCCGCGTCCTCGATGATCGCCTCGATCACCAGGTCCGCTTCGGCCAGGCCGGCGCCTGCCAGGTCCGACTTCAGCCGCGCCGCCACTTCCGGCCGCTTGGCATCGTCCTTGACCCGTTTGGCGAACAGCTCCTGCGCACGTTCAAGGGCCTTGTCGATGTAGGCCTGTTCGCGGTCCTGCAGGGTCACCTGCATGCCGCGATAGGCCGACCAGGCGGCAATATCGCCGCCCATCACGCCGGCGCCGATCACATGCAGGCGCTGCACTTTGTGTTCGCCGCTGCCCTGGCCCTTCAGCCGTTCCTGCAGGAAGTACACGCGGGTGAGATTGCGCGCGGTCGAGGTACCGGCGAGCTTGACCACCGACCGGCGCTCGGCGTCCAGCAGGGCCCGGGTACCGCCACCGCTGCGGCGCCAGGTCTCGATCAGCGAATACGGCGCGGGGTAGTGGTCCTTGCGCGCCTTGCGCGCCACCTGCTTGACCAGGATCGGCGCCAGCAGCTGGCGCACCGGCCACAAATTGGTAGCCCAGCCCATGAAGCGCTGCTTGAACGGGCGCGTGGCGCCCTTGAGCGCGAGCCCCACAGCCGCGTCCACCAGCAGTGCCGGTTCGGCCACCTGGTCCACCAGGCCGATCGCGCGGGCTGCTTTGGCCGACAGGGCGCGGCCGGTCAGCATCATGTCGAACGCGGACGGCGCGCCCACCAGCCGCGGCAGGCGCACGCTGCCACCCCAGCCCGGATAGATGCCCAGGTTGACCTCGGGCAGGCCGATGCGGGTTGAGCCATCGCTGCTGGCCACCCGGTAATCGCACGCCAGCGCGATCTCGGTACCGCCGCCCATGCAGAAGCCGTGGATCGCGGCCACCGTGGGGCAGGGCAGCTCGGCCAGGCGCTGGAACACCTGCTGGCCGCGGCGGATGGAATCGCCAATCGTGCCCTTTTCATCAAACTCGCGGAATTCACGGATGTCTGCGCCGGCAATGAAACCCTTGGCCTTCGCCGAGCGCAGTACCAGTGCCTTGGGAGGATCCAGGGCCAGGCGTTCCAGCAAGCTGTCCAGCTCGAGCAGCACGTCCTGGGAGAACGTGTTGACCGACTCGCCCTCGCGGTCGAGGGAAAGCACCAGCACGGCGTCTTCGCGCTGCTCGGCTTTCCAATGGCTGAAACGCAGTCCGTCGAGGCCTGCAATCATGCGACACCATCCGTTAGGGTACGGGAAACCTCCTATGATCCAGAGGTCGCTCACCCGGCGTCAAATCCTGCCATGCGGCGTTGGATCGCTCCTTCACATTTGCCGGGGGTTGCCTGATCGGCCTCACGCCCCCAGTTTGAACCATTCACGGTGGGCGCACGGACCAGTCCAGCCCGCTCCCCAGGCCGCAGCGCCCGGCAGATTGCCGGGTCAAGAAAGGAGCCCGGCCCGATGGCCGATAATGACACCCAGCAGTTGGACCAGGAACTGGTCAAACGCGTGCAGAGCGGCGACATGGCCGCCTTCGACCTGCTGGTGCGCAAATACCAGCATCGGATTGCTGGCCTGATCGGTCGTTACGTGTCGGACTGGAGTGAATGCCAGGACGTGGCCCAGGAAACGTTCATCCGCGCCTACCGGGCGATCGGCAGCTTCCGTGGCGACGCCCAGTTCTATACCTGGCTGCACCGCATTGCGGTCAATACCGCCAAGAACCATCTGGTCTCCCTTGGCCGTCGGCCGCCGGGCTCGGACATTGACGTTGCGGACGCCGAACAGTTCGATTCGGGCGTGCGATTGCGCGACACCGACACCCCGGAACGGGAAATGATGCGCCAGCAGATGGAACAAACGGTGCTGCGTGCTGTCGAACAATTGCCTGAAGAGCTTCGGGTCGCGATCACGCTGCGAGAGGTGGACGGCCTGAGCTACGAGGAGATCGCCCAGAGGATGGGCTGCCCGGTGGGGACGGTGCGTTCGCGCATCTTCCGCGCCCGGGAGGCAATCGACGAGGAGCTCAAACCATTGATGGACAGTGAAACCAGCTCGGAGCGTGCAACACGATGATGCAACACGAAGACAGCGACAGCATCCAGATCCTGCCGGATGCGGACAAACTCGATCGTTACCATCGCCAGCAGCTGTCGGCGATGCTTGATGGCGAGCTGTCACCGGACCAGGCGCGCTTCATGCTGCGCCGTCTGCAGCATGACGTGGAGCTGGCCGAGCGCTGGGAGCGCTGGCAGATATCCGGTGACGTGCTGCGCGGGCAGCGCAACGCGCTGTTGCCGACTGATTTCGCCAGCCGGGTCTCCATGGCCATCACCGAACAGGAATCCCAGCCTGTCCCGCAGCGGGCCCGCGGCGGTGGGCAGCGCGTGTTGCGCTGGGGCGGTGGGGCCGCGCTGGCGGCTTCGGTGGCCATGGCGGCGCTGCTGGTTGGCCGCCAGGGCGGGCCGATGACGGAACAGGCGCCCGTGCGGGCAGTGCCTGCGCTGGCCGCCACTGCAGGGGCTTCCCCCGGGCCGGCTGTTTCAGCTCCCTCGGAGTCTGAGATTCAGAGTGCGCCGGTCATCGACGGTGTGGCGTCGCCGACCGGCCCTGTCCTGGCCGAAGCACCGCACAGCAGCGCTGGGAGCGCCGACGCGCAGCGGCAGGTGCAACCGGCAGTGGCGTCGCGTTCGAGCGCTGGCACAGCCAGTGTGCGGTCCTCGCAGATGCTTGCCGCGGTCGACGCCGCTCCGGCTGCAGCTGCTGCATCGGTGGAAACGCCCACCTCGCGGGAGGCCGTCGTGGTGCCATTTCCAGCAACACAGGGCAGCGCTGTGGCCCTGCTGCCCAGCTCGTCTGAGGGAATTGACACAGATCCGTTCCATTCACTGCCGATGACCGTCGGCAGCCGGCCCTGGCCGCGCGCCGGAGTGTCCGGCGCCGGCAATGCCTATGCGGTCGGCCTGGGCCAGACAATGCAGCCGGCAGCGACTTGGCTGATGGCGGCCCCGCCGGAGCCGCAGGCCGCAGCAGAGCGGTTCGGACTTCCGCCCGAAGTGGCGGCACGCATGGTCGGCAGGCGCGTTGAGACGGCCATTGGTGCCGGCGCCGTTCGCGGTGCGCAGGCGCCGGCCGTGCCCGCGTCCGCGCAGCAGATCGATCCCGATATCGGCCCACGCTGAGCAGATTCCGGCTGCGCCTTTTGCGGCGCGCCGTTCCCTTCATTGATCATTTGAGGACGCTTCCAGAATGAAAGCCCGTATTCCTGTTTTGATATTGGTGTTGGCCACCGCGGCGACAACCGCTGCCGTGATCCTGCCTTCCGCCACTGCCGAACCCGCAGCCCAGGAGGCAACGAGTGCACGCGCCGCCCAGGCCGCAGCTCCCGAACTGGTGACCGGTCTGCCGGACTTCACCCGGCTGGTGGAGCAGGTGGGGCCCGGCGTGGTCAGCATCGAGGCCACCATCACCGGCCGTACCGCCCAGCGCAGGGCCCCTAGCCAGGACATGTTCCCGGAGATTTTCAGGCGCTTTTTCGGTCCGGGTTTTTCGATGCCGGACGCGCCGGGTGGTCCCCAGGCACCGGCGCCGCGGGGCCTGTCGATGGGCACCGGCTTCCTCATCAGCGAGGACGGCTACCTGCTGACCAATCACCACGTGGTCGCCAATGCCGACGAGGTGCGCGTGCGGCTGCACGATCAGCGCCAGTACGACGCGGAGGTCATCGGCAGCGACGAGCAGTCCGACGTGGCCGTGCTCAAGATCGAGGCTGATGACCTGACCGTGCTGCGCCCCGGCGATGCCGGCCGCGTGCGCGCCGGGCAGTGGGCGGTGGCGATCGGCTCACCGTTCGGGCTGGAGCAGTCGGTCACCGCCGGCATCGTCAGTGCGGTCGGCCGCTCCAATCGCTATGCCAACCAGCAGTACGTGCCGTTCATCCAGACCGACGTGGCGATCAACCGCGGCAACTCCGGCGGCCCGCTGCTCAACACCCGCGGCGAGGTGATCGGGATCAACTCGCAGATCTTCAGCAACAGCGGCGGCTACCAGGGCGTCAGCTTCGCCATTCCGATCGATATCGCCATGAACGTGGCCGAGCAGATCAAGGACACCGGCAGCGTGCAGCGCGGCCTGGTTGGCGTGAACGTGGGGCCGGTGAGCCGGGACGCCATGGCCGGCTTCGACCTGCCCGATACCCGCGGTGCGCTGGTGATCGGCGTGCAGCCGGACAGCCCGGCCGAGGATGCCGGGATCGAGATCGGCGACGTGATCCGCGCCGTTGATGGTACGGCCGTTGTCCAGGCCAGCGATCTGCCGCCGATCGTGGGCAACATGGCCCCGGGTACCAAGGTGCGCCTGGAGGTGTTCCGCGAAGGCCGTACCCGCAATTTCGATGTCACCCTGGCTGCGCTGGACGATGCTGCCTTGGCTGGACCGGCCTCCGGCCCTGCCCGTGGGCAGGATGCACGTCCGGACGCCGCGGAATCGAGCAATCCGCTGGGGCTGGTGGCCACTGACCTCACCGACGCCCAGCGCCGCCAGGCCGGCCTGGCTGACGGTGAGGGCGTGCGCATCGTGCGGGTGGAAGGGCTGGCCGCGCGCAGCGCCGGCATCCAGCCGGGGGATGTGATCTCCCGGGTCGGGCGCACGGCGGTTGGCAGCGCACAGGAGCTGGATCGCCAGCTGCGTGACGTCAAGCCCGGGCAGACGGTCATGCTGCTGCGCCATCGCGGTGGCGGCGCGGAGTTCGTGGCGGTCACCCCGCGCGACTCCGACGACTGAACTCCGGCCTGGCGCCCCGGCGCCAAGGTCGATCCAGCGCCCGTTCCTGTTGCAGGGGCGGGCGCTTTGCTATGCGATAATGTCTCGTTTCCCCGCCACCTCGCGACAGTGATGCCTGCCCAATGAGTGATCCGATGCGGAATATCCGCAACTTTTCCATCATCGCCCACGTCGACCACGGCAAGTCGACCCTGGCCGACCGCATCATCCAGCTGTGTGGAGGATTGACTGCGCGCGAGATGGAACAGCAGGTCCTCGACAACAATCCGATCGAACGCGAGCGCGGCATCACCATCAAGGCCCAGTCCGTATCCGTGCCGTACACGGCCAGGGACGGGCAGACCTACCACCTGAACTTCATCGACACCCCCGGGCACGTGGACTTCAGCTACGAGGTCAGCCGCTCGCTGGCGGCCTGCGAAGGCGCGCTGCTGGTGGTCGATGCGGCCCAGGGCGTGGAAGCGCAGTCGGTGGCCAACTGCTACACGGCGGTAGAGCAGGGCCTGGAAGTGATTCCAGTGCTGAACAAGATCGACCTGCCCACGGCCGATCCGGAGCGGGCCAAGGAAGAGATTGAAGCGGTGATCGGCATCGACGCCTCCGACGCGATCGCGGTCAGTGCCAAGACCGGGCTGAACGTTGAAGACGTGCTGGAAGCCATCGTCACCCGCATCCCCGCGCCCCAGCGCGGCGACACCGACAAGCTGCAGGCGCTGATCATCGACTCCTGGTTCGACAACTACCTGGGCGTGGTCTCGCTGGTGCGGGTGATGCAGGGCGAGATCAAGAGCGGCGACAAGCTGCGGGTGATGTCCACCGGGCGTACCCACCAGGTGGACGGCGTGGGCGTGTTCACACCCAAGCGCACGCCCACCGGCAAGCTGTCGGCGGGCGAGGTGGGCTGGGTCACGGCCAGCATCAAGGATGTGCACGGCGCGCCCGTCGGCGACACCCTGACCCAGGCCGGTGATCCGGCCGAAAATCCGCTGCCTGGTTTCCAGGAAATGCAGCCGCGGGTGTTCGCCGGACTGTTCCCGGTCGATGCCGATGACTATCCCGACCTGCGCGAGGCGCTGGACAAGCTGCGCCTGAACGACGCGGCCATGCGCTTCGAGCCGGAAAGCTCCGAAGCGATGGGCTTCGGGTTCCGCTGCGGCTTCCTCGGCATGCTCCATATGGAGATCGTGCAGGAGCGGCTGGAGCGCGAATACGATCTGAACCTGATCTCCACCGCGCCCACGGTGATCTACGAGGTGCTCAAGATCGACGGCGAAGTACTGCCGTTGGACAACCCGGCCGACCTGCCGCCGTCCAGCGAGGTGGAAGAGGTCCGCGAGCCGATCATCCGCGCCAACATCCTCACCCCGCCCGATTACGTTGGCTCGGTGATCACCCTGTGTGAAGAGAAGCGGGGCAGCCAGATCGGCATCCAGTACCTGGGCAGCCAGGTGCAGGTGAGCTATGAGCTGCCGATGGCCGAGGTGGTGCTGGACTTCTTCGACCGGCTCAAGTCGGTCAGCCGCGGCTATGCCTCGCTCGATTACCACTTCCTTCGTTTTGACCCGGGTCCGTTCGTGCGCGTGGACGTCCTGATCAACGGCGACAAGGTGGACGCGCTGTCGATCATCGTCCACCGCAGTCACGCTGACCGGCGCGGCCGCGACCTGGCCGAAAAAATGCGCGAGCTGATTCCGCGCCAGCAGTTTGACGTGGCGATCCAGGCCGCGATCGGCGCGCAGGTCATCGCCCGCACCACGGTCAAGGCGCTGCGCAAGAACGTGCTGGCCAAGTGCTATGGTGGCGATATTTCACGCAAGAAGAAGCTTCTGGAAAAGCAGAAGGCAGGCAAGAAACGGATGAAGCAGGTGGGCAGGGTGGAGATCCCGCAGGAGGCCTTTTTGGCCGTGCTCAACACCGGCCGCGATTCGTGATTGCTCCCAAGGAGCCGCAATGAAATGGTTTGAAATCGGCCTGGTTGTACTGACCTTCACAACCGGCATCATCTGGCTGCTCGACAAACTGGTGTTCGCCAAGCGGCGGGCGGCGAAGGCGGGGCTCCTGGAAGAAAGGGAGCCGATCGCGGTCGACTACTCCAAAGCGTTCTTCCCGGTGCTGATCGTGGTGCTGATCCTGCGCAGCTTCGTGGCCGAGCCGTTCCGCATTCCTTCCAGCTCGATGATGCCGACCCTGCTGATCGGCGATTTCATCCTGGTCAACAAGTTCTCTTACGGGCTGCGCCTGCCGATCAACAATAAAAAGGTGATCGCGATTGGCGAGCCCAAGCGCGGTGACGTGGTGGTGTTCCGCCCGCCCCACCAGCCCGAGCAGGACTGGATCAAGCGCGTGATCGGTATCCCGGGCGACACGATCGACTACGTGGACAACACCGTCTACGTCAACGGAACCGCCTTCGAATACGCTCCGATCGGGGACTACCAGGGGCGTGGACGTGGGCGCGATATGGACGGCGCCCAGTTGCTGGCGGAAACGGTGCCCGGCCGCGGGCGCAGCCACCAGGTTCTGGAAACCTACCTGCCGATCGCAGATCCGGCCGAGCGCGGCCCGTGGACGGTTCCCGAGGGTCACTATTTCGTGATGGGCGACAACCGGGACAGGAGCGATGACAGCCGCTTCTGGGGTACGCTTCCGGAAAGCCAGCTGCGTGGCAAGGCGTTCCTGATCTGGATGAACTGGGACGGCGATGCCGGGGGCATCGGCTTCGACCGGATCGGCAACCGGATTCCGTAACAGCGCATGGCAACAACGCGTTCCTGGGGAGAGGAAGAATGAAGCGCAAACAAGAGGGGATGACCCTGCTCGGGTTCGTGATCGTGTTGGCCGTGGTGGGCTTTTTCGCCTACGTGGCCATGCGTCTGTTCCCGATGTATTCGGAGTATTACAGCGTGCGTTCGGCGATGAAGGGGCTGGCCAACGAGCCGGGCATCGCCACCCAGGATCCGGCAAGGATCCACGACCTGTTCTTCCGCCGGCTGTACATCAGCTATTCGGAAAACGTGAAAAAAGAGCACGTGAAACTGCGCCGGGTCGACAACGGCTGGGAAATGAACGTCGAGTACGAGGTGCGCCGTCCGCTGGTGGGCAACCTCGATGTGGTGGGCAAGTTCAATTCAGTCCAGATGCTTACGCGTGCCGGCAGCATCGACTGATTTCCCCGGTCACCGCTTCAATGACCAGGACCTGCTCAAGCAGGCCCTGACCCATCGCAGTGCCGGGGCGCCGCACAATGAGCGGCTGGAATTCCTCGGCGATGCGCTGCTTGGCCTGATCGCCGCCGAAGCGCTGTATCAGCGCTGGCCCCGGGCCGACGAGGGCGCCATGACCCGTGCCCGCGCCGAACTTGTGCGCGAATCCACCCTCGCCAGGATTGCCCGTGGGCTTGATCTGGGGCCGCGGCTGGTGCTGGGCCCGGGCGAGATGAAATCGGGCGGCCACCGCCGTGATTCGATCCTTTCCGACGCGCTTGAGGCGGTGATCGCGGCGATCTACCTTGATGCTGGAATGGACGCCTGCCGCGCCGTCGTGATGGGCTGGCTGGAGCCGGAGCTCGGGGCACTGGCGGTGGGCAAGGTGGAAAAGGACCCCAAGACCAGGCTGCAGGAGTGGCTGCAGGGACGGCAGCATCCGCTGCCCAGCTACGAGCTGCTCGGCGAAACGGGTTCCGACCATGACCGGATCTTCCTCGTGCGCTGCAGCACGTCGCAGCCGGCTGCCACTGCCGAGGGCGAGGGTGGCTCCCGTCGCGCTGCTGAACAGCAGGCCGCAGAAAATGTGCTCGCCCAGCTCGAGACCCGTCCTACAATGGGCGCATGACACACTCAGCCCCCCACCGTGCCGGCCATGTGGCCGTGATCGGCCGCCCCAACGTCGGCAAATCCACCCTGGTCAACGCCCTGGTAGGGGCCAAGATCAGCATTGTCTCCAATCGCCCCCAGACCACCCGCCACCGGATGCTCGGCATTGCCACCTTCCCGGCCGGCCAGCTGGTGCTGGTGGACACGCCTGGGCTGCATCGTGACCACGGCAAGGCCACGGCCAGCGCCATGCACCGCTGGATGAACCGCTCCGCGCGCGGAGCGCTGGAAGGCGTGGACGCGGCCATGCTGGTGGTGCACGCAGGACGCTGGGAAGACGAGGACAGCGCGGCCTATGACACCCTGCGTCAGGCCGGCGTGCCGGTGATGCTGGTGGTTAACCAGGTCGACCGGATCCAGGACAAGGGCTCGCTGCTGCCGTATCTGGCAAAGATCAGCGAAGGGCGGGAGTTCTCCAGCGTGCATCCGGTCTCGGCGCTCAAGCGCAAGGGGCTGGACGGGCTGGTGGAGAGCGCCCTGGCGCTGCTGCCGGAGCAGCCGGCGCTGTACGGCGAAGATGAAATCACCGATCGCAGCCAGCGCTTCCTGGCGGCGGAACTGCTGCGCGAGCAGTTGATGCGCCAGCTCGGCGCTGAACTGCCGTATGCCACCACGGTGGAGCTTGAATCCTTCGTGGAGGAGCCTTCGCCCAGGGGCGGTGTGCTGTTGCGCATCGGTGCGGTGATCTGGGTAGAGCGTGAAGGCCAGAAGGCGATCGTGATCGGCAAGGGCGGCGAACGCCTGCGTGAGATCGGGACCCGGGCGCGCGAGCAGATGGAGCGCCTGTTCGGCTCCAGGGTGTTCCTCCAGACCTGGGTACGGGTACGCCAGGGCTGGTCCGACGACGAGGCGGCGCTGCGGGCGTTCGGCTACGAGGAACCGTAATTGCGCTACCTCGCCGAGCCGGCCTACGTGCTGCACGCGCGGCGTTGGCGGGAGACCAGCCTCATGGTCGAAGTGTTGAGCGCCAACCACGGCAGACTGGGGCTGGTGGCGCGGGGGGTGACCGGGCCGAAGCGCCAGTCCCTGCGCGCGGCGCTGCAGCCGCTGCAACACATCAGGGTGAATGCCACGCAGCGCGGCGAGCTGGCGTGGCTCAATTCCGCCGAACAGGTGGACAGCGCGCCGCTGCTGGTCGGCGAGGCCAGCATGGCGGGCTTCTATCTGGGTGAGCTGGTGCTGCGGCTGGTACCACGGCAGGACCCGCAGCTGCAGCTGTACTCGCTGTACGGGCTGGTGCGCGAGCGCCTGCGAAACCTTGAGCCACTGGCGTGGACGCTGCGCCGTTTCGAGCGGGACCTGCTGGGGGTGCTGGGGGTCGGGTTTGATTTCAGTGTGGATGCCGAGGGGGCTCCGCTGGATCCGGCGGGGCGCTACCGGGTCGAGCCCGAGCTCGGACTGTGGCGGGTACGCGATCAGCGCGCCGGTGAACGCAGTGACGCATCCGGGCGCGGCCTGCTGGCGTTGGCGGCCGATACGCTGCCCGAGCGGGAAGACATGCCCGGCCTGCGTCGTGCACTGCGCGAGACGCTGACCCATCACCTCGGTGGACGCGGCCTGAAATCCTGGGAGCTGATGGGGGAGCTGGCGCGGATCAGCAAGCAGTGAGCCGGTCGTGTCCGGACGGCGCGACGCGGGTACGGACAGTCACGCGGCAGTGGCTTCCACCGCCTCCATGAAGGTCTGCAGGCGGACCGGACAGTGGGGAGCGTCGCGCAGGGCGTGCCCGGCAACGTCCAGGCGTGCGGCGCCGACGAAACCGCAGCTGGCACGGAGCCTGTGCAGGGTGTCGTGCATGGCGGCATGGTCGCCGGCCTGCACCGCCGCCATGATCTCGTCGCGCGCGGCGGGCAGTTCGGCCAGGAACAGTCCGCGCAGGGCATCGACGTTGTCGCGGCTGCCGCCGAGCGCGGCGATCGCGGCCTCGTCGTCCCACACCGGCAGCTCGGTGGACGCATAGCCGGCTGGGCTTTCGCCGATGGGCAGCGGTGCGGGAGCCTGGGCCAGCGCGGTGCTGACGGCCTGGCGCCATGCTCCGGCACTCAGGGGTTTGACCACCACATTGGTAAAGCCCTGGGCCAGCAGGCGCTGGCGTTCCCCGGCCTCGACGGCCGCGGTATGGACCAGGGCCGGAGTGGACAGTCCGCGCCCGCGCAGTTCAGCCAGCAGCCCGCCGCCGGTGCCGTCAGGCAGGTTGGCGTCGAACAGCCACAGGGCGTGGGTGCCGCCCGCGGCGAGGTCCCGGCCCTGGGCCACGGTCTGCGCGGTGTCAATCTCCACGGGCAGTTCCGCCAGCGCGGTGACCAGGAACATCCGGCTCGTGGGCTCATCCTCCAGCAGCAGCAGTCTCGGCTTCATTGTCCGCTCCCGTTCCCTCGGTATGCTCGCGGCATGGTGCGTTGCATCCTACTACTGATGCTGGGAACGGTCCTGCTGGCCTGGGCGCCATCAGGACAGGCGCGCGTGCTGGAAGCCCGGATCGATCGCATCGACAGTCCGGTCGCGGTGCTCCACCAGGTGACGGCAAGGCTGGAGTGGCCGGAGCTGTCCGAAGAAGGCCGGCTGCGTCTGACCGTCGGCCGCGTGGCAGCAGCGGATCTGGGTTACGCATTCCAGGATCTCACCTGGGAGTGTCCGTTGGAGCGGGCACCAGATGTGCAGGGTGGATGGCTCTGCGAAGGCGAGCTGCGATCAGGACGAGGGCCGGGAATGCGCCTGGCGGTGGACCTGGGTGCTTCCGGGCTCCATGCCTCGCTGGCCGCTGGTGATTCGCGGATCACACTGGCCCGTGACACGCGCACGCCCGACCTGACCCGGATCGAGCTGGTCCAGGTGCCGCTGGCCTGGGCCCAGGCGCTGGTGGCGCAGGCATGGCAGGCGGCGCAACTGGGCGTGGGCACCGTGGATGGCAGCGTGCGGATCAGCTCGCCGACTGGCGGGACGCTGGGGCTGGATGCGCAGCTGCGGCTGGCGCAAGCCGCGTTCGAAACGTCTGATGCCAGCGCAGCCGGCGAAGGGTTGGAGGCGCAGTTGCACGTGGGTTTCCGCAGCCCCGGTGGCCGCAACCTTGTAGCGGTCGATGGTGTGGTGGGCGGCGGCGCATTGCTGTTTGGCAACGCCTTCATCGACCTGCCGGAAACTCCGGTGCCGGTACGGGTGGCTGCGGTGCGCGAAGCGCCCTCGTCCGGCTGGCTGCTGGAGCGATTCAGCTGGCAGGACGGTTCGACGCTGGCAGCGCGTGGCGCTGCGGAGTTCGGGCCGGATGCCGCACTCAGGTCCCTGGACGTGGAGCTGGCCAGCGACGACGCCTCCCTGCTGCCGGCACGCTACCTGTCCGGCTGGCTTTCGCTGGTGGGCCTGGCCGAGCTGCAGATGCGCGGCGGCCTGGATGCGCGCATTGGCTTGGGTCCGGAGGGAATCCGCCACGGCCGTCTGCGATTGGATGATCTGGATCTGCTGGGGCAGGGCGGCCGGTTCGCCTTCGAAGGCCTCGAAGGCGAAGTCGCACTTGCGTCCGGCACCGCTGCAGACAGCCTGCTGCAGTGGCGCACTGCCGCGGTTGGTGGGCTGCCCTTCGGTCCGGCGCAGCTGGCGCTGCAGGGACTTGATGGGGAACTGCGCCTGCGTGAGCCGGCCCAGGTCGAGCTGCTGGGCGGAAGGGTGGTATTGGATCCGCTGTCCGTGCGCCTGCCGGCGGCGGGTCACGGACTTCGGCTGGATTTCGGCCTGGCGGTGGAAGACGTGGAGGTTGAGCAGCTGGCGGCGGCTTTCGGCTGGCCGGCCTTTGGCGGCAGGCTGAGCGGGCGGATCCCGGCCGGGCGCTATGAGGATGAGCGGCTGGAGTTCGAAGGCGGGCTGTCGGTCGATGTGTTCGACGGCCGGATCGACGTGGGTTCGCTGTCCATGGACCGGCCTTTTGGCGTCGCGCCGACCCTGTCTGCGGACCTGCAATTGCACGAGCTGGATCTGTTTGCGATCACCGAGGTGTTCGACCTGGGCCACATCACCGGCCGGCTGTCGGGCCACGTGGACGGCCTGCGGCTGGTGGACTGGCAGCTGTCCGCGTTTGATGCCGAGCTGGGCACGGTGCCACGCCACGGCGTGCGCCAGCGGATCAGTCAGCGGGCGGTGCAGAACATTTCCAGCGTAGGCAATGGCTCGTTGATGGGCGGCTTGCAGGGCCAGCTGATCGGCTTCTTCGATGACTTCGGCTATTCGCGCATCGGCATCAGCTGTCGCCTGGAGAACGGGGTATGCCGCATGGGCGGCCTGCGTTCAGCCGGCAACACATTTACTATCGTGGAAGGCGCCGGCATTCCGCGGCTGCAGGTGGTCGGCCACAACCGTAACGTTGACTGGCAGACGCTGGTGGAGCGGATCGGCGCGGCGATCGGCGGTGATGTGTCACCGGTAGTGGATTGATGCGGGCATTGATGCCCACTCCCTGGAATCGAATGGAGATTGACGAATGAAACGCTGGCTGGGATCCGGTTTTGCCGCAGTGCTGTTGTTGACGGCCTGCGTGACGATCAACGTGCATTTCCCGGCGGTGGAGGCGCGCGAAGCGGCCCGCGAATTCGTCGATGACGTGATCGGCCGGCCGGGGGATGTTCCGGCCGACGATGACCTGTTGTTCCCCGAAGAGCAGGGCGGCATGGCTTCGGCACCGGTCCGGTTCGACCCGCTGGTGCTGCTTGGCATTGGCACTGCGCATGCCCAGAGCCCGGACATCACCGTCAGCACGCCGGCGATCGACGCCATCCGGGCGCGTATGCGCGACCGGTTCCGCAATACCCTGCGTCCGCATTTCGACAGCGGTGCGCTGGGCTTCGGCAACGATGGTTCGGTCCAGGTGCGCGATGCGGGTGCGATCCCGCTGTCTGCGCGGGTGGCGGCAAACCAGGCGGTGGCAGAGCAGAACCGCGATGCGCGTGCGGTCTATCGGGAAATCGCGATAGCCAACGGCCGTCCGGAGTGGGAGGGGCAAATCCGCGGAGTGTTTGCGCGACAGTGGATCGAGCGGGCGCGGGCCGGCTGGTGGTACCAGGATGCAGGCGGAAGCTGGCGGCAGAAGTAACAGGCTGCACACACATCGGGCCGGACAGGGGCAGGGTCGTGGATGAGACAATAGCGACCCTTCCCTCATCCAAGTGACGCAGTGGCCCGAATAGACCAGACGCCGTTTGAAATCGAAATCCTGGAGCTGGGCCACGACGGCCGTGGCGTAGGCCGTCGTGATAACGGCAAGACCGTACTGGTGTCGGGCGCGCTGCCGGGCGAGCGGGTGCTGGCCAAGCAGACACGGCGCACGCGCGAGGCGGATCTGGCGGCCACCGTAGAGGTGCTGCACGCCTCGCCCCACCGGGTGGAGCCGCGATGCCCGCACTTCGGCGTATGCGGCGGCTGCGTGCTGCAGCATCTGGATGGAGCGCAGCAGATCCTGGCCAAACAGGCCCGGCTGCTGGAGAAGTTCCGCGAATCCGGGGTCACCCCGGAGACCGTGCTGGAGCCGCTGGTGGACGCGGCCTGGGGGTACCGGCGCAAGGGCCGGCTGTCGGTGCGCCGGGTGCAGAAGAAGGACAAGACCCTGGTCGGGTTCCGCGAGCTGGATCCACGCTTCGTCGCCGACCTTGCCGAATGCCATACCGCCATCCCGCAGGTGGGCATGAAGATCGCCGCGCTGTCGACCCTGGTCGAGTCGATGCAGGCGCGGCAGGTGATCCCGCAGGTGGAGTTCATCGCCGGTGATGCGGCCGTCGCGCTGATATTCCGCCATATGGAGCCGCTGGTTGCGGACGATTTGAAGGCATTGGAAGCGTTTGGACGCGAGCACGATCTGGCGATCTTCCTGCAGCCGGGCGGCGTGGATTCGGTGCACCCACTGTGGCCGGCGGAGCCGCCGCCGCTGTCATTCCGGCTGGAGCCGTGGGATGTGGAGCTCTGCTTCCAGCCGTTGGATTTCATCCAGGTCAACGCCGGACTCAATCAGAAAATGATCGCGCTGGCGCTCGAACTGCTGGAGGTCGGGCCGGGCCAGCGGGTGCTGGATCTGTTCTGTGGCCTGGGCAATTTCACCCTGCCGCTGGCACGCACCGCCGCCGAGGTGGTGGGCGTTGAGGGAGATCCCGGCCTGGTGGCGCGGGCGCGAGCAAATGCGCAGCGCAACGGGCTGGGGCACGTGCAATTCCACGCAGCGGACCTGACCCAGGACCAGAGCGGAACTGCGTGGATGGCGCAGGGATTTGACCGCCTGCTTCTGGATCCGCCGCGTTCGGGCGCGATCGACGTGCTGCACCAGCTGCCGCTGGAGCGCTTCGGCCGTATCGTGTACGTGAGCTGCCACCCGGATACGCTGGCCCGTGATGCCGCCTATCTGGTCAACGAGCGCGGCTGGAAGCTGCGCAAGGCCGGTGTGATGGACATGTTCCCGCACACGGCGCACGTGGAATCGATCGCAATGTTTGAGCGCGGCTGAGGAGTCCGGATGGCCATCGAGATTGAACGCAAATTCCTGGTACGTGGCGATGCCTGGCGCGAGGCCGCCGAGCGCTCCGAGGCCATGGCCCAGGGCTATCTGAATCAGGTCGACGGTCTGGCGGGCCGTGACCTGGCCAGCGTGCGTGTGCGCCTGGAAGGGCCGCGGGCGGCGCTCAACATCAAGTCCTGCGAAGGGGGGCGCAGCCGCCAGGAGTTCGAGTACCCGCTGCCGGTCGATGACGCCCGCGCGCTGCTAGCCCTGTGCACCGGCGGGCGGGTGGAGAAGCAGCGCCACTACGTCCGCCATGGGGCACACCTGTGGGAAGTGGACGAGTTCGAAGGCGAGAACGCCGGGCTGGTGGTGGCGGAAGTCGAGCTGGGCGGGGTGGACGAAGAGTTCCTGCGTCCCGACTGGCTGGGGCCCGAGGTCACCGATTTCCAGCGCTACTACAACATCGCCTTGTCCAGGCACCCGTTCGCGGCATGGAGCGAAGCGGAAAGACAGGGGCCGGAGGAGGCTGACGATGCGCGTTGATCTTTGGTCGGACCTGGTATGCCCGTTCTGCTGGATCGGCATCACCCACTTCCGTCGCGGCCTGAAACTGTTGGGCAGTGACGCGCCGCCGGTGGAGCTGCGCTGGCGGGCCTTCATGCTCGACCCGGACGCGGATGCGACCCCCGTTCCGTTGGCCCAGGCTTACGCCCAGAAGTTCGGTGGGGAAGAACAGGCCAGGGTCATGTTCGAGCGGGTACAGGGTGCCGGGCGCGAGGCCGGCCTGCCGATCGACCTCAGCCGCGGACAGGTACGGGTGACTACCCGCCATGCGCACCGGCTGATGTGGCTGGCGCGGCAGCAGGGGATGGATGTCGACGCCGTGGCCGACGCCCTGTTCCATGCCCACTTTGCCGAAGGCCACAGCCTTGCCGATCCGGCCACCCTGGTGCGGGCCGGGGCCGCAGGCGGTCTGGCGGAAGAAGCTGTTCAAGCCCTGCTGGCGGGAGAGGACGGCGAGCAGGACGTGCAGAACGACATGGGCCAGGCCCGGCAGATCGGGATTTCAGCAGTTCCTTTCTTCGTGCTGGACGGCCGGCTGGCCGTGCGCGGCGCGCAGCCGCCAGAAGCGTTCGCCGACGCCATCCGCCAGGCGCTGGCGCTTCCGCCAGCATCGCATCTGCCACAATGACCACAGTGATGCCGCACCGGCATCAACGGAGGAAAACCGCATGCTCGTGATCGGCATTGCCGGCGCCGAATTGACCCCGGCCGAACGCGAGTGGTTGCAGCATGACGCCTGTGCCGGCGTGATCCTGTTCACCCGCAACTTCGCCTCACGCGCGCAGGTGGCTGACTTGGCCGCCGCAATCCGCGAGGCCGCGCCGCGCCCGCAACTGGTGTGCGTGGACCAGGAGGGCGGCCGGGTGCAGCGCTTCCGCGAGGGTTACAGCGCTTTGCCCCCGCTTGAGGTCTTCGGCAAGCAATACGCCACCGATCCGCAGGCGGCGCTGGCGGCAGCACGCGACCACGCGTGGCTGATGGCCAGCGAGATCCTGGCCACCGGTGTGGACCTGAGTTTCGCGCCGGTGGTTGATCTTGGTCGCGGCAACCTGGCCATCGGCGACCGCGCCTTCCACGAGCGACCAGAGGTGGTGGGCGAGTTCACCCGCGCCTATGTCGAAGGCATGCACGCCGCCGGCATGGCGGCCACGCTGAAGCATTTCCCCGGCCATGGCTCGGTGCGGGAAGACACCCACTTCGACCACGCCATCGACGATCGTCCGCTGGAAGTCATCCGTGCCGAAGACCTGGTTCCCTTCGCCGCCGGCATCCAGGCCGGTGCCGACGCGGTGATGCTGGCCCACGTGGTCTATCCGCAGGTGGCGCCGGAACCGGCGGGATACTCGAAACGCTGGATCAACGACATCCTGCGCGGGGAAGTGTCCGATGGAGGCCTGGGCTTTCGCGGCGTGGTGTTCTCCGATGACATCGGCATGGCCGCCGCCCACGGCGTGGGCGGGGTGAAGGCACGGGTGGATGCGCACCTGGACGCCGGCTGCGACGTGGTGCTGGTCTGCCACCCGGAGCTTGTGCCCGAATCATTGGCGGCGGTGGAAGGCCGCAGCCTCAACACCATGGCACTCGCGGGATTGATTGGCCGCGGCGCACTGGGCTGGGATGGATTGATCGCCGATGCGCGTTACACCGATGCGCAGGGCATGTTGGCAGCACACGGGAGAAGCGTGGCATGAGTAGTGGACAGTTGGCCGATGCGCTGCGCAATGCGGAGCTGCTTTTCGACCAGGAGGCGCTTGACGACGTCATCGGAGAAATGGCCGACGAAATCGTGGCCGATTACAGCGATGACGAGGTGGCGCCGCTGTTCATTACCGTGATGAAGGGTGGTCTGCACTTCGCCGCCGAGCTCTCGTTTGCCCTGGGCGAGCGGGGGCTGGATGTGGAGTTCGATTACCTGCATGCCACCCGCTATCGCGGCCGCACCTCCGGGTCCGGACTGGCCTGGCTGCACCGGCCAGATACGCCGCTGCGGGGCCGCCGGGTGCTGCTTGTCGATGACATCCTTGACGAAGGCCACACCCTGCAGGCCGTGCAGCGCTGGTGCGAAGACCAGAATGCCCAGGACGTTCGCATTGCCGTACTCACCGAGAAGGTGCACGACAGGCGGATCGAAGGCGTGGAAGCCGACTACTGCGGCGTGGAAGTTCCCGACCGCTACGTATTCGGCTACGGCATGGACTATCAGGAACAGGGACGCAACCTGCCCGCGATCTACGCGCTGGCGGAGTGAGCGGCATGGCGGAGAATGCGCCCGTGCTGGCGGTGATCGGCGGCACCGGCCTTTACCGGCTGAGCGGCCTGGAAGATGTGCGTACCGAACAGCCGGATACGCCTTATGGCGAGCCCTCCGGGCCGGTGCGCATCGGCCGCATCGCCGGGCAGCCGGTCGCCTTCCTTGCCCGGCACGGCGAAGAACATTCGGTGCCGCCACACCGGATCAACTACCGCGCCAACTTGGCGGCGCTGCACGCCCTGGGCGCCCGGAGCGTGCTTGCGCTCAATACCGTGGGCGGCATCGGCGACGCGTACGGTCCGCGGGTGCTCGCCTGTCCGGACCAGATCATCGATTACACCTGGGGCAGGATCTCGACCCTGTGCGAAGAACCGGGCACCGAGGTGCTGCACGTGGACTTCGGCGATCCATATACGCCTTCGCTGCGGCGACGGGTACTGCAGGCGGCGCATCAGGCCGGCGTGGAGATGGTGGATGGCGGCTGCTACGGCGCCACCCAGGGACCGCGGCTGGAAACGAAAGCCGAGATCGAACGCATGCGCCGGGATGGCTGCGACCTCGTGGGCATGACCGGTATGCCGGAGGCTGCCCTGGCACGCGAACTGGGGCTGGATTACGCCAGTATCGCTATCGTTGCCAACTGGGCCGCAGGCTGCGGAGGTTCCGTGGACGAGATCACGCTTCAGGAGGTACTGGATAACGTGGAAGCCGCTTCTTCCCGCCTCCCGGATGTGCTGCGCGAGCTGCTGAAGCAATAAAGGCGTTGATGTTGTCAACGTTGCTTTGCATACTCGGCTGGCGCGACAGCGGAAACGCGCGCGCATTCGTAATCCAGACGAGGTGGAAAGTTCATGCAATACGGCACAGTGAAGTGGTTCAACGACGCCAAGGGATTTGGCTTCATCGCACCGGAAGATGGAAGCTCGGACGTGTTTGTCCACTACAGCGCGATTTCCTCCGACGGTTTCCGCAGCCTGCAGGAAGGCCAGCGCGTCAGCTATGAAGTCACCCAGGGCCCGAAAGGCGCCCAGGCATCGGCGGTGACGCCGGTCGCTTGACCGGTCCGATTTCAGGTCACCTGGAACCCCGCATCCGTGCGGGGTTCTTTTTTTCAGGGAGAGCCGGGCCATGCACGCTTTGTCGCCTGATCACACCGCCGGTGCGCTCAACCAGCCGCCGGAGTTCGCGCCGCTGGACCTGTGGGAATCGGACGCCGTGCTGCGCGAGGCCGTTTCACGGGAGGGCGCCGGGGAGTTCACCGACCGCCTGGCCCGCTACGGGCGCCTGGCCGGAGACGAGCTGTACCGGCTGGGTTTTGATGCCAACCGCGACCGGCCGCGCCTGCGCACCCACGACCGCTTCGGCCAGCGCCTGGACAGGGTCGAGTTCCATCCCGATTACCACGCGCTGATGCGCCATGCCATCGAAAGCGGGGTGACATCGTTGTCGTGGACCGACCCGCGGCCCGGCGCGCACGTAGCGCGGGCGGCGATGAGCTACCTGCACTACCAGGCGGATGCCGGCAGCAGCTGTCCGCTGACCATGACCCACGCAGCAGTGCCGGTGCTGAAGCGGCAACCGTCCCTGGCCGAATGGGCGGAAAAATCGATCGCCGCTGCGTATGACCCCGCGGACGTACCGATCAGCGGCAAGCGCGGCGTCACACTTGGCATGGGCATGACCGAGAAACAGGGCGGCAGCGATGTGCGCGCCAATCTCACCCGCGCCATCCCGCTGATGGGCGAGGGCGAATACGCGCTGTCGGGGCACAAGTGGTTCTTCTCCGCGCCAATGTCGGATGGCTTCCTGGTGCTGGCCCAGGCACCGCAGGGGCTGAGCTGTTTCCTGCTGCCGCGCTGGCGACCGGATGGAACAAGGAACGCGCTGCGGCTGATGCGGCTCAAGGACAAGCTGGGCGACTGGTCGAACGCGTCGGGCGAAGTCGAGTTCGACGATGCCTGGGCGCTGCGGGTCGGCGAAGAAGGACGCGGGGTGCCGGTCATCATCGAGATGGTGATGTTCACCCGGCTCGACTGCATGCTTGGTTCATCCGCGCTGATGCGCATGGCATTGGCGCAGGCGGTCCATCACGCCCGCCACCGCGAGACTTTTGGACGCAAACTGGTGCAGCATCCGCTGATGCGCAACGTGCTGGCCGACCTGGCACTGGAGGCGGAGGCGGCGCTGGCACTGTCGATGCGGGTGGCGCGCGCCGTGGGGGCGGCGCCGGTTGACGCGAATGAAGCGGCGTTCGCGCGCATTGCCACCGCCATCGGCAAGTACTGGATCTGCCGGCGGGCGCCGGCGTTCGTCAACGAGGCCCAGGAGTGCCTGGGCGGCAACGGCTACGTCGAGGAATCGATCCTGCCGCGCCTGTATCGGCAGGCGCCGTTGAACTCGATCTGGGAAGGCAGCGGCAACATCCAGTGCCTGGACGTGCTGCGGGCCCTGGCCCGCGAGCCGGCCAGCGGCCAAGCGGTGCTGGCCGAACTGGATGCGGCGGACGGCATGGATGGACATCTGGACGCCGAGTGCGGGAGGCTGCGCAAACAGCTTGCAGACCCCCAAGCGCTGCTCGAGGCCGGCGCGCGGCGCTTCGTCGAGCGGCTTGCGCTGGCGTTGCAGGCATCGGTGCTGCTGCGTGCCGGCAGTCCCGCTGCCGTGGACTTCTGCCGCGGCCGGCTGGGCGACAGCCACGGTCTTGCCTTCGGCACCCTGTCGGCGGACGCTGGATTTGAGGCCCTGATCGGGCGCGTGCTGCCCTAGAGCCAGTCCTGCAGCGAGATCCCCAAGCCCACGTAGGTGGCCTTGTGGTTGTAGTCGATCATGCTTTCCCCGTAGCCGTTGAAGATCTGGACGTGACCTCGGAACGCACGGTGGATCGGGAAGCCCCAGTCGAACTGCAGCGCCCCGTGCGAGCGGTCGCCGCCGCGCAGCGAATGCCGCGCCATCAGGGTATAGCGATGGCCCCCTCGCACATGGGTCAGGGTGACATCGCCGCGGCCCATGTAATTCTCCATGTCGGGGTTGTCGTCGTCGCTGCCATCGGAGATGCGCACCCACGGCCGGACCATCAGAGCCCAGTCTTCACGGTCGAAGCCGAAGTTGAACATCACCCGGTTCCAGCTGCGGGACAGCGGATCACCGCGGCCATTGGACTGGTGGTTGATGCCCACCGCAGCCATCCGTCCGCGCCAGCCGCCGGGCAGGCCGTAACCGTTGCGGAACACCAGCAGCGCCTCGGGCTCGTAGTTGGTCTCTCGGAACGGGCGTGACAGGTCGTTGTTGTACACCTGCCAGCGCGAGCTCTGGGTGTAGCCCAGCCACAGATCGCCGTTGTTGCCGAAAATATTCTCCAGCGCCTTGGTCTTGAAGCTGATCTGGAATTTCGCTTCCAGGCTGTCCAGCTCCTGCGGGTCGGTGACCGTGTTTTCCGGATTGGCCGATTGCGGCGTCGGGTTGGTACTGCTGGTCCAGAACGCAGGCAGCAGGTACACGGGCTTGTAGGCACGGAAGTTGAACAGGCCCAGCTTGGAGCCGGCGGCCAGCTCCCAGCGGGTATCGAGCAGCGACCCCTGGCCCACGTTGGCGATCGCTTCGGCATGCGGATCGCTGCTGTCGTAGACGAACATGCTGTCGATGGCCTGGCGGGCGCGTTCGCGACGGGTCGCGTTGGATTCCTCCGCGCTGGTCTCGGATGCCTGCGCCAGCCGCGCTGCCTCTGCAGCTTCTGCCGCCGCTTGCGCCGCCGCGTCCGCTTCGGCCACGCTGGGCGTCTGCCTGTTGGCGAACTTGTCATAGCAGGCCAGGCGCAGGGCGTCAGCGCCGATCGCCGCGCAGGCCCCGAGGCTTGCGGGCGCTTCCTGTGCGTACGCACAGGCGCCCGCAAGTGAAAGGCTGATGGCGAGCGTGAGGCCGGAAGTAGTTTTCATCGGTATGGACCCTGAACCCTGAAAGGTGCGCTATGCCAACAGCCAGGCGAGCGCGAAGATGCCGATCATCGCAAAGGAAAGGGCCAGCTTCAGCCCCACCGCGATCACGATTCCCATCCAGGTGCCAATGCCGACCCGCGCTGCCTGCCCGATCCCGTGCCGGTCCACGCTGCGAAGGTGCGCCAGCTCGCCAATGACGGCCCCGGCGAAGGGGCCGATAAACACGCCGATCAGGCCAAAGAACAAGCCCACAATGGTGCCGATCACAGCCCCGGCGAGCGCCTTTCCACTCGCTCCCACCCTGCGCGCGCCCATGGCACTGGCCCACAGGTCCAGTACCAGTGAGACCACGGTGAGAACGCCCAGCACCGCAAGAGTGACGACGCCGACGCGGTCAAACCCGTCGGCCCACGCAGCCAACAGCATGCCCGCAAACACCAGCGGCACGCCGGGCAGGGCAGGGAGCACGGCGCCGGCAAGCCCGGCCAGTACCAGGATCGCCGCGATCAGGTACCAGACGAGGGTCAGATCCATCGCGCCCGTTACTGCGCCCAGGCGCGGCCATTCTGGATGCGCACGTAGGACCCTTCGCGCAGGCCATCCAGTTCGCCCTGGGTCACCACGGTGCTGCGGCCGTCGTCCATGCGTACGTGCACACGATAGACCGCGCCGCCTTCAACGCGATTCTGGATGGCGTTGCCGGCCACCGCGCCTGCTACCGCCCCGCCGGCGGTCGCCACGTTGCGCCGGCCGTCGCTGTCGGTATTGCGTCGCGCCAGTTCCTTGCCCGCCACCGCGCCAACTACGCCGCCGAGCACCGGGCCGATCACGTTCGGTGAGCTGGTGGTTCCGGCGCGCTCGATGCGGGTCACCGTGCCGCAGGAGTCACAGGCTCGGCTGCCGTAGCCCGGAGCATTGCCGTATCCCGACCCGTAGCTGCCGGCGGGCGTAGCGCACCCGGCCAGGACAAGGGATGCGGCAACTGCGGCAGCGGCACTGATCTGGCGGAAATTCATGGCAGGGCTCCTCGTCATCAAGTCAGCTTTGACGATAGGAACCCGAGGATGAACGCGGCGCCAACCACGCCCGATCGCTGCGGTGCGTGCAGCGGGCATTCAGCCCGCGACGCTGGCCACATCTCAGCTGCGGAAATCCCGGTGACAGTCGCGACAGGAATCCTGCAGCTGCTTGTTGGTGGTCTGCACGCCAGCGCAGTTCAGCGGTGGCGACTGCAGCGCCGCATCCAGGGTTGCGCGCATGCGTGCGGCATGGCGGGCGAAGCGCTGGTCCTCGCCCAGGCGCGGGAAGGCCGGTTCCAGGTCTTCCGCCAATACGCGCAGTGCCCGCAGGTGCGGCAATACATCGGTGGGATTGCAGCGGTTCTCTTCTGCCCGCCGATGCAGCTGGGTCATGTGCCACTCCTGCACGTGCATCACGCTGGAAGCAAAGTGGTCGCTGCGCGCCTGTATCGCCCGGATCACCACCACGGCCGCAAAGATGCCCACCGCCATTCCGAGTACGAACACGATCAGATAACGCGCGGCGGCGGACGGCTTCCGGTCGCGAGAAGGCATGGGCAGGTTGGGCATTGATCGGTCCTGATGGTTGGCAGGGCGCCATAGTATGGCCAACCGATGCGACGGATCGCCCGGCATCACTCTAAAATGGGCGCATGGAACCTGATTGGATGGACCGCTTCGGCGGCATTGACCGCCTGTACGGCAGCGGCGCCGTTGCGCGCCTGTCGCGCATGCAGGTGGCGGTGGTGGGCCTGGGTGGCGTCGGCTCGTGGATGGCTGAAGCGCTCGCCCGCAGCGGAGTGGGGCGCCTGGTGCTGATCGATGCGGATGACCTGTGCGTGTCCAATACCAACCGTCAGCTGCCGGCACTCCAGGGTCAGTACGGGCGCGGCAAGGCCGAGGCGATGGCGGAGCGCTGCCTGGCCATCAATCCATTGGCCACGGTGGAGCCCGTCGCCAGCTTCCTTACCCCCGGCAACCTGGATGAGCTGCTTGATCGCGGCCACGACCTGGTGCTGGACGCCTGTGACAGCCTCCGTACCAAGGTCGAAGCAATTGCCTGGTGCCGGCGGCGCAAGCTGCCGGTGATCACCGTCGGGTCGGCCGGGGGGCGGATCGATCCGACCCTGGTGCGGATCCGGGACCTGTCGCGCACCGAGCACGACGCCATGCTGGCCCTGGTGCGGAAAAAGTTGCGTGGGGACTTCAGCTTCCCGCGCGGCCCCAAGCGCTACTTCGGCGTCCCGGCGGTGTACTCGCTGGAGAACGTCCGCTACCAGCAGGGCGATGGCAGCGTGTGCGGCCTGCGCCCGCAGCTCGGTCCGGATGCCGCCCTCAAGCTGGATTGCGGCACGGGGCTGGGGGCGGCTACCCATCTCACCGGCACGTTCGCCTTCGCGGCGGTGGGCAAGGCGCTGGAGATCCTGCTCAGGCCGCCGACGGCAGTTTGAACAGGCGCCGGGCGTTGGCGGTGGTGGCAGCGGCAATCTCCTCGCGGTCCTGGTCGCGCAGCCTGGCGATCACGTCCAGCACCCGCACCAGCAGGGCCGGTTCGTTGCGGCCGCCACGGTTGTCGGCGTCGGGCTGGTCCGGCGCGTCGGTTTCCAGCAACAGCTGATCCAGCGGCATGTCCGCCACCAGGCGCCGCAGCCGCTGTGCGCGTTCGTAGGTCACCGGGCCACCCAGGCCAATCATGAAGCCCAGGTCCCACAGCTGCCGCGCCTGCTCCGGGCTGCCTGAAAAGCTGTGCACCACCCCGCGCAGGCCGCCCACCCGGCGGATTGCAATGAGGGTGGCCTCCACCGCACGCCGGGCGTGCACGATCACCGGCAGGTCATGGTTACGCGCCAGTTCCAACTGGGCGTTGAAGTAGTACTGCTGGGCGTCGCGGTCCAGTTCCTCGATGAAGTAGTCCAACCCGCATTCACCCACTGCCACCGGCTGGTCGCGTTCGATCCAGGTGGCCAGTGCGTCGAGGTGCGCGATCTTGTGCTGCTCCAGGAACACGGGATGCAGGCCATAGGCCGGGTGCAGCCCCGGGGCGCTGGCGCAGACCTCGCGCAGCTTGGGCCAGGCATCGGCGTGGGTGGCGGGCACCACCTGTTCGCCGATTCCGGTCGCTTGCGCGCGCTGGATCACGGCATCGCGATCGGGATCGAACGCGTCTGCGTCCAGATGGCAATGGCTGTCGATGAGGAAGGTCATGCGCCTGCTCCTCAGCGTTCGCGCTTGGCCTGGCCGTCGATCGGCGGCCGCGCGCTGGGGGCCGGGGCAACCTTGCCGCGTCGCTTCCAGTTTGCCAGCAGCAGCGTGCCGAGGCCCAGGAGAAGCTCGTCCACGAAAGGAATTGGATCCGGGATCACCAGGGTCAATGCAAACAACGTGGCAGTGACCATGAACAGCCGGGGAAAGCTGAGGCGGGTAAGCCAGCGCAGCAGCGGGGCCAGCAACAGGTGGCGCATGGCGTAGTTCTCCAATGCGATGGATGGTGGTCACGCTATCACGGTGTACTGGGGCCGATATTCATGGCCCGGTCATTTTCAGCGCCCGCAGCCGTGTCCGGTTCAGCTTGGAAGTGGTCGAATCACTCTGCACGCAACGCAGGCGATGTGCCTGCAGGAATGACAAGGAGCGCGACATGAAAAACAACACCCTCGCAATCGCTTTGGCATCGCTGCTGGTTGGCGGCGTAGCCGTCGCCGCGTTCCAGAACAACACTCGCGATGACATTGCTCACGACGATGCAGCGACCTCTGCGGACGACATTGAAACGGGGGCTGGTATCGACTCGATTCCGGTATCCGGGCGTCTTGATTACGCCGACGTCCTGGACGTGCAGGCGGTGACCGAGCAGCAGGACTTCTACGCCCAGGTGCTGGGCGTTGAGCCGGTGAGCGAGACCACTACCTCCAGCACGCCGCGCCAGGTGTGCCAGGACGTGGTGGTGCAGTACGAGGCTCCGACCCGCGACCCCAACCGCGTTGCCGGCACCACGATCGGCGCGGTGGTGGGCGGCGCGCTGGGCAACCAGGTCGGTGGCGGTGACGGGCGCAAGCTGGCCACGGTGGGCGGCGCAGTGGGCGGTGCATTTGCGGGCCGCGCCATCCAGGGCCGCCAGCAGGCCAACAACGTACAGACCGTGACGGAGCAGGAATGCCGCACCGTCCAGGACACCTCGCAGTCGTCGCGGGTGGTGGCCTACAACGTGACCTATCGCAACCCCGATGGAAGCACTGGCACCATGCGCACCGGTAGTGAGCCCGGCGAGCGCATCAAGCTGGGTACGGAAGAGGTGCCGATCGCATGGGATGTCACCTATCAATACGAAGGAGACGAGCGCACGGTGCGCATGCAGCAGCAGCCGGGTGACCGCCTGCCGGTTCTGGATGGGCAGGTAGTGCTGCAGACGGCCGCCGCCAGCCAGGAAGACGGCGCCACGCGTCAGTAATTCTGTCGTAGCCGGAAGTCAACGAGGGGTCGGAGCAATCCGGCCCCTTTTTCTTTCTTCTCCAATTGGAAAAGCGCAGCGCTGACACGACGCGGGGCCGCTTGGCGCTACCCACCAAAGGCAGGCCCAAGAGGGAGGCCGGATCGATACAATGGGGGTTTCCCGCCAACTTCCAGAGTGCCATGGCCCTGAATCCCCTTGATCTCTACGACGTCCGTTCCCTGCTCACCGATGAAGAGCGTGCGGTGCAGGACACCGTGGCGCGCTTCACCGACGAGAAGGTGCTGCCGATCATCGGCGAATGCTTCGATGAAGGCCGCTTCCCCGCGGAGCTGATCCCGGAGATCGCGGGCCTGGGCCTGCTGGGTGCCACCCTGCCGGCCGAGTACGGAGGCTCGGAGCTGGGCGATGTCAGCTACGGCCTGATCTGCCAGGAGCTCGAGCGCGGTGATTCCGGCCTGCGCAGCTTTGCCAGCGTGCAGTCCTCGCTGTGCATGTACCCGATCTACGCCTACGGCACCGAAGAGCAGAAGATGCGCTGGCTGCCGGACATGGCGGCGGGCAAGGTGATCGGCTGTTTCGGTCTGACCGAGGCCCACGGCGGCTCCGATCCGGCCAACATGAAGACCCACGCTAGGCGCGACGGCGATGACTGGATCCTCAACGGCTCCAAGATGTGGATCACCAACGGCAACCTGGCCGACATCGCCATCGTCTGGGCGCAGACCGACGACGGCATCCAGGGCTTTGTGGTGGAGAAGGACTTCGCCGGTTACAAGGCGCAGGAGGTCAAGCACAAGATGAGCCTGCGCGCATCGGTGACCAGCGCGCTGTTCTTTGACGAGGTGCGCGTGCCCGAGGCCAACCGGCTGCCGAACGTGAAGGGCCTGCGCGGGCCGCTGGGCTGCCTGACCCAGGCCCGCTACGGCATCACCTGGGGCCCGATCGGCGCGGCCGTCGCCTGCCTGGACGAGGCGCTGGGGTATTCAAAGGAGCGCATGCTGTTCGGGCGCCCGGTGGCGGCAACCCAGAGCGCGCAGATAAAGATGGCCGACTGGGCCCGCCGCATTACCAGCGCGCAGCTGCTGAGCCTCCAGCTGGGCCGGCTGAAGGAAGCCGGCAAGATGCAGCCGACCCAGGTGAGCGTGGCCAAGTGGAACAACTGCCGCATGGCGATCGACATCGCCCGCGAAGCCCGTGACCTGCTGGGCGGCGCCGGCATCACCACCGAGCACTCGCCGATCCGCCACGCGCTGAACCTGGAATCGGTGATCACCTACGAGGGCACCGAGACCGTGCACCAGCTGGTGGTGGGCCGCGAGCTGACCGGCATCAACGCGTTCTGATCCTGCCGTCGCCGTTGCCGGGCCGCGTGTCCCTTGGACCAGCGGCCCGGCAGGCGGCGATGCGCATAGCCCTGGGAGGGGCTTGGATGGCACTGGCCGAGCTTCGCATTGAAACCCCGCGCCTGATCCTGCGGGTTCCGCGGATCGAGGATTTCGACCGCTTTGCCGAGCTGCAGGGCGATGAAGCGGCTGCCCGCCATATCGGCGGTGCGGTCTCGCGCACGGAAGCCTGGCGCAGGTTCCTGTGGCAGCCGGGTGCCTGGCAGCTGCAAGGATTCGGCATGTTCGCGGTCATCGACCGGGACAGCGGCCGGTGGATGGGCCAGACCGGGCCATGGCGCCCGGAAGGGTGGCCCGGCAACGAGATCGGCTATGCCTTCCATCCCGATGCATGGGGCCGCGGCTTTGCGCTGGAAGCCACTTCGGCGGCCATCGACTGGGCGTTGGAGCACCTGGGGTGGGACGGCTTCATCCACTGCATCGCGCCTGAAAACACCGCTTCGCAAAAGCTGGCCGCACGGCTCGGATCCACCCTGCAGGGGCCGTCCATGCTGCCGCCGCCACACGCGCACATCGCCGTGGATGTGTGGGGCCAAACCGGTGCGCACTGGCGCCGGAATCACCCCCTTGGCGGGTCCGGCCCCGCCAACTGATATTCGCCCATGGCGGGCCTGCGCCCGCCCTACGAGAGAGCAATATGTTCGCAAAGGTTCCCGATCCCATTCCCGCCCGCATGAGGGGCCTCAACCGCGCCGAGATCTGCGACGTCAACTTCCAGGAGTTCGTGCGCAGCTGGGAAGGCAGCGCCGCGCGCGCGCCATCGCCGGGCGCAGCGGTGCTGGAGGGCAGTGCGCTCGATGCCCAGAGCTTTCGCGAACTGTTCGAGTCGCAGCTGATCAGCCGCCACCTGGACCTGATGGCCCGCGTGCTGCGGGTGCAGAACAAGGTTTTCTACACCATCGGTTCGTCGGGTCACGAGGGCAACGCGATGGTGGCCCGGCTGACCCGGCACACCGATCCGGCATTCCTGCACTACCGCTCCGGCGGCTTCATGGCCGAGCGTTTCCGCAAGCTGCCGGGGATGGACCCGGTGATGGATTCGGCGCTGTCGTTTGCCGCATCGAAGGAAGACCCGGCCTCCGGCGGCCGCCACAAGGTGTGGGGCAGCAAGCCGTTGTGGGTACTTCCGCAGACCTCGACCATCGCTTCGCATCTGCCCAAGGCAATGGGGACCGCGGTGGCGATCGAACAGGGTCGGCGCATCGGCCACCAGCTGCCGGTGCCCGATGACAGCATCGTGGTGTGCTCGTTCGGCGATGCTTCAAGCAACCATGCGACCGCCCAGACCACGTTCAATGCCGCCGCTTGGACGGCCTACCAGGGGTTGCCGGCTCCGGTCCTGTTTGTGTGCGAAGACAACGGCATCGGCATCTCGGTCAAAACTCCCGACGGCTGGATCGCGCGCAACTTCCGCGACCGCCCGGACCTGGATTACTTCCATGCCGACGGCCTCGATTTGGCGGGGGGCTATGGGCAGGTGCAGCAGGCGGTGGAGCACTGCCGCCGCACGCGCCGGCCGACCTTCCTGCACCTGCGCACCACGCGGATCATGGGCCACGCGGGCACGGATTTCGAAATCGAATGGCGCAGGCTCGAGGAGCTGTGCGCGGTGGAGGCGACCGATCCGCTGCTGCGCTCGGCCACCATTGCGCTTGAATCGGGCCTGATGTCCAAGGACGAGGTGCTCGAACTCTATGAAGCGACCCGGGTGAAGTGCTTTGCCGCCGCCGAGGATGCCGATCGGCGCCCGCGGCTGGAATCGCTGGAAGACGTGATCGCTCCGCTGGCGCCGTACACCCCGTCAGCGGTCCAGGCCGAGGCCAAGCGCGCCGACTATGACGAGCGCCGGCTGCAGGCGTTCGGCGGCGAAGCGAAACTGCCGGAAAATCTGCCCCCCAGGCACTTGGCCATCCAGATCAACCAGGCCCTGCACGACCTGTTCGCCAAGTACCCGGAAACCCTGCTGTTCGGCGAAGACGTGGCCCAGAAGGGCGGGGTGTACACGGTCACCAAGGGCATGCAGAAGGCATTCGGTCCGCGCCGGGTCTTCAACACCCTGCTCGACGAGACCATGATCCTGGGCCTGGCGCAGGGCTATTCCAACATGGGCATGCTGCCGCTGCCGGAGATCCAGTACCTGGCGTACTTCCACAACGCTGGTGACCAGATCCGCGGCGAGGCAGCCAGCCTGCAGTTTTTCTCCAACGGCCAGTACCGCAACCCGATGGTGATGCGGATTGCGTCGCTGGGTTACCAGCGGGGTTTCGGCGGGCACTTCCACAACGACAACTCGATCACCGCGCTGCGCGACATCCCGGGCCTGGTGATCGGCTGCCCCAGCCGCGGCGACGATGCGGTGACCATGCTCCGCACCCTGACCGCGCTGGCCAAGGTAGACGGCCGCGTGTGTGCGTTCCTGGAGCCGATCGCGCTGTACATGGCCAAGGATCTCTACGAGGCGGGTGACGGTGGCTGGCTGACGTCTTTCCCGGCCCCGGGCGAGGCCATGGAGTTCGGCGCCGAGCGCGTCTACAACCCGGAAGCGACCGACTGCGTGATCCTGACCTTCGGCAACGGCGTGCCGATGAGCCTGCGTGCCGCCCGCGACATCGAGGCCAAGCACGGGTGGAAGGTGCGGGTCGTCGACCTGCGCTGGCTGCTGCCGCTCAACGAAGAGGCCATCGTCCGCCACGTTGGCGAATGCGCGCGCACGATCGTGGTCGATGAAGGCCGGCGCAGCGCGGGGATCGGCGAGGGCGTCATCACCGCCATCGCGGAAGCCGGACTGGGAGATCGCCCGTTGCAGCGGGTGGTGGGGGCGGATACGTTCACCCCGCTTGCTGGGGCGGCGTTCCTGGTGATCCCGTCCGAGGACGACATCGTCGCCGCCGCCGCCGCCCTGCCGTAGGAGCGCGCGAAGCCGGGTGACGGCCGGCGTTGCCGCGGGGCGCCGGCAACGTCGACCTATCCGACGCCATGCCGCGTGACCAGAGTCACGCGGTTTCGCGGGCGCGGCGCGCTCCTACGACGGAGGCGCCGCGGGGCGGGGGCGGTCAGTCCGCGAACTGGACGCGCACCTCGACCCTGCGGTTGGGAGCCAGACAGTCGATGACCTGCTGGCCGCCGCGACCCTCGCAGTCCACCACCGGCTCAACGGCTCCGCGCCCGACCGCGGTGATGCGCTCCTCGGGAATGCCACGCTCGATCAGGTAATCACGCACCGCGTTGGCGCGCTGGCTCGATACCGTCTGGTTCGCCACTGCGGTGCCCAGCCGGTCGCTGTGCCCGATCACGTGCACGATCTCCACCGGGCGTTCGGCCAGCCTGGTGGCCAGTTCGTCCAGGGCAATCCGGCCCTCCGGGCTCAGGTCTTCGATGCTGGACTTGCCGAAGGCGAACATGCCGTCAGCCGACAGTCGCTCCAGGAACGAGGACGGCAGTGGCTGCATGTCCTGCGCTTCCGGTACCGGTTCCTGTTCCGGCGTGGTGCTGCATGCGCTGGCAAGCAACACGAAGCCAGCTGCCGCCAGCGTCAGCCAAGGCTTGATCGTCATAGTTCCTTCTCCCCCATTTCCATGTCTGGTTGGTTCCCCCCTGCCGTTCGGAGCATAGCAGCCGCGGATTGCAGTTTGGACAGCCCTGGAAAGGGCGCAGGGAGTGGGCAGGAGGGGAGTCAGCAGGGGCGTTTCAGCGTGCCAGGCCGTCCTCCAGCGCGGCCACCATGCATGGAGTCCCGCCGATGGCGAGGGGGGCGTCTTCCCGCTCCAGGGGCAGGACCGCCAGGGCCTCACGGCCGGCAGCACACACGACCCGCCCGATCTCGCGCTCGCCCGAGGTGACCGCGTCGCCGGAAGCCACCGCGGAATCAACTTGCAGTCGCACCAGGCCGCGCTTTGCCTGGCCCAGGAAGTGGGTGCGGGCAACGATCTCCTGGCCGGGGTAACAGCCCTTCTTCACGCTGTAGGCGCGCAGACGCTGCAACGACAGCTGCTGCGGGGTCCACTTTTCGGTCTGGTCCGGATCCAGCCGCGGCCAGCCATGGGACAAGTCGAACGCGCTCCACCGGCTGGCCACATCATCGCTGACCGGCGCGGTGGTCGCGCCCAGGCGCAGGGTGCGGGCTCCAGCGGGAGTGCCCATGTCCAGTTCCACGCCGCTGTCCTCATCGCCGGCAAACGCAGACCCCGTCGCCTGCTGCGGGGCAGTGAATGCGGCAGCGGCATGCACTGCTTCCAGCGGGCGCAGCGTCACCTTGGTACGGAATACAAAGCGCTGCAGCTGGGCGGCCAGATCCGCCGGATCGGCGTCCGGCAGCAGCAGCCACAGACGCTCGGCGTCAAAGCGCAGCAGGGCGAACAGGGCCACGATCCGCCCCTTGGGAGTCAACCATCCGCTCCATTGCCAATGCCCGTCGGCCAGCCCGTCCACATCGTTGGTGAACTGGGCCTGGGCAAATTTGGCTGCATCCCGGCCTTCCAGGGCCAATACGCGATGACCGGGAAGGGGGGAGAACTGATCAGGTAGTGACGGCGACTTGTCGGACATGGGGGTGGGACTTAGACTTGAAGAGGTGAAAGACCCAGCCATCATAGGCGAAAGCAAAGCCGTGCCCGAACAGGACCAGCCCGTGGAACCGGTGCCTGAGCCTGAACGTCCGCGGGAAATCGGCGGTCGGGAGGGGCCAGACCCGACCCGCTACGGGGATTGGGAAAAGAACGGCCGCTGCATTGATTTTTGAGGCGGCACTGTCCGCCACCTGCCACGCGGCCCGCGTTCCAGCAGCCGCCCAGCGAGGATCCTTCCTGCGATGAGTCACCATCAACGTCCACTGTCCCCTTTCATGTTGGGGCAGACATACCGTTTCCAGATCACCACGGTGATGTCCTTCCTGCATCGCACCAGCGGTGTCGTGCTGTCCGTCGGCGCGTTGGGCATGGCCTGGTGGCTGCTGGCGGTCGCCCAGGGCGGGGAGGCATACGCAAGCTTCTCCGAGTGCCTGGCCTCGCCGCTGGGCATGATCGCCCTGGCCGGCTTCTCGCTGGCGCTGGTGTACCACCTGCTCAACGGCATCCGCCACCTGTCCTGGGACATGGGTTACGGGATGTCGATTCCCGAACTCTACCGGTCCGGCTATACGGTGGCGGTGCTGACGGTGGTGCTGACCGGCATCATCTGGTTCTTTGCAATGCGGGGTGGGGCATGAGCGATACGAGGCTTGATCAGGACGGTACCGTGCGCGAATTCCGCACGCCCCTGGCCCGCGCCCGCGGACTGGGTTCGGCCAAGTCCGGCACCAGCCATTTCTGGTGGCAGCGGGTGACCGCGGTGGCGATGATCCCGCTCGTAGCCTGGCTGCTCGGCACCCTCATCTCGCTGGTTGGCGCGGACCTGGCCACGGTGCAGGAGGTGATTGCACGGCCCTGGAACGCGATCCTGTTTGCCGCGTTCTCAATCGCCATGTTCTGGCACATGCAGATGGGCCTTCAGGTGGTGATCAGCGATTACCTACACGGCGGCCTTGAGCGGGCCCTGCAGCTGATCGTCATCTTCGTCTGCGTACTTGGCGCACTCGCCTCGCTGTTTGCCATCGGCCGCATCGCGCTGCTGGCCTGACCCCACTTTTTCGACAGAGCTGCAATGACTACTGCCTATCCAATTACCGAGCACCAGTACGACATGATCGTGGTCGGCGCCGGCGGCGCCGGACTGCGCGCCACCTTCGGCCTGGCCCACAAGGGCCTGAAGACCGCGTGCATCACCAAGGTCTTCCCGACCCGTTCGCACACAGTCGCCGCGCAGGGCGGGATCTCCGCCGCGCTGGGCAACATGGGCGAAGACGACTGGCGCTTCCACTTCTACGACACCATCAAGGGCTCGGACTGGCTCGGTGACCAGGACGCCATCCAGTACATGTGCCGCGAGGCCATCCCCGCGATCATCGAGCTCGAGCACCAGGGCGTGCCGTTCTCGCGCACCGAAGAGGGCAAGATCTACCAGCGTCCCTTCGGCGGCATGACCACGCACTACGGCAAGGGCACCGCGCAGCGCACCTGCGCCGCCGCCGACCGCACCGGCCACGCCATCCTGCATACGCTGTACCAGCAGTCGCTGGCCCATGACGCCGAGTTCTTCGTTGAATACTTCGCGCTCGACCTGATCATGGACGAGGAGGGCGCATGCCGCGGCGTGCTCGCCCTGGACATGTCCAACGGCACCCTGCACCTGTTCCGCGCCCACGGCGTGGTGCTGGCGACCGGCGGCTATGGTCGCGCCTACTTCTCGGCCACCTCGGCCCACACCTGCACCGGTGACGGCGGCGGCATGGCGCTGCGCGCCGGACTGGGCTTGCAGGACATGGAGTTCGTGCAGTTCCATCCCACCGGTATCTACGGCGCCGGCTGCCTGATTACCGAGGGCGTGCGCGGCGAAGGCGGCATCCTGCGCAACGCCAGCGGCGAGCGCTTCATGGAGCGCTATGCGCCCAACGCCAAGGACCTTGCGAGCCGCGACGTGGTCAGCCGTTCGATGACCATCGAGATCCGCGAAGGCCGCGGCGTGGGCGAGCACAAGGACCATATCCACCTCGACCTGACCCACCTGGATCCGGCCGACATCCACAAGAAGCTGCCGGGCATCGCCGAGAGCGCGCGCATCTTCGCCGGCGTGGACGTGGAAAAGCAGCCGATCCCGGTCATCCCCACCGTCCACTACAACATGGGCGGCGTGCCGACCAACTACCACGGCGAAGTGGTGCAGCTGAAGGACGGCAACCCGGACTCCGTGGTCCAGGGCCTGTACGCGATCGGCGAGGCCGGCTGCGTGTCGGTGCACGGTGCCAACCGCCTGGGCTCCAACTCGCTGCTCGACCTTGTGGTGTTCGGCCGCGCGGTGGCCAACCGCTGTGCCGAAACCATCAAGCCGGGCCAGCCGCACAAGCGCCTGGCTGGCGACGCCTGCGACCGTGCCCTGGCCAACCTGGACCGTCTGCGCAACGCCAGCGGCGGCACCCCGACCGCTGTCATCCGCGACAACATGCAGCGCACGATGCAGAGCCACGCTGCGGTGTTCCGCACCCAGGAAACCCTGGCTGAAGGCGTGGAGCACGTGCGCGAGATCCGTGATTCCTTCGCCGACGTCAAGGTCAGCGACCGCTCGCTGGTGTGGAACTCGGACCTGATTGAAACCATGGAGCTGCAGAACCTCCTCGGCCAGGCACTGGTGACCATTACTTCGGCCGAGAACCGCAAGGAATCCCGCGGGGCCCACGCGCGCGAGGATTTCCCCGATCGTGATGACGTCAACTGGCAGAAGCACACCCTGTGCTGGCTGGAAGAAGACGGCAGCACCCGAATCGACTACCGCCCGGTGCACATGTACACGCTCGACGACGAGGTCGAAGTAGTGCAGCCGCAAGCGCGCGTTTACTGACGGGAGATAGAGACAATGGCTGAATTCACGCTCCCGAAGAACTCCAAGGTCCAGAAGGGCCGGCACTTCCCCGCCACCGGGGCCAAGCGCACGCGCACCTTCAAGGTCTACCGCTGGAGTCCGGACGAGGGTCGCAATCCAAGCACCGACACCTACGAGGTGGACCTGGACAGCTGCGGGCCGATGGTTCTGGACGCGCTGATCAAGATCAAGAACGAGATCGATCCGACGCTCACGTTCCGGCGCTCCTGCCGCGAGGGCATCTGCGGCTCGTGCGCGATGAACATCGACGGCACCAACACCCTGGCCTGCACCCGGGCGATCGAGGACTGCGCCAAGCAGGAAGTCCCGATCTATCCGCTGCCGCACATGCCGGTGATCAAGGACCTGGTGCCGGACCTGACCCACTTCTTCGCCCAGTACGCCTCGATCAAGCCGTGGCTGCGCACCCAGGGCAAGCCGCCGCCGGACCGCGAGCGGCTGCAGTCGCCCGAGGAGCGCGACCGCCTGGACGGCCTGTACGAATGCATCCTGTGCGCCTGCTGCAGCACCGCCTGCCCAAGCTACTGGTGGAACGGCGACCGTTATCTGGGCCCGGCGATCCTGCTCCAGGCCTATCGCTGGATCGTTGACAGCCGCGACGAAGATATCGGTGCACGGCTGGACGACCTGGAAGACCCGTTCAAGCTCTACCGCTGCCACACGATCATGAACTGCGCCCGCACGTGCCCCAAGGGGCTGAACCCGGGCAAGGCGATCGGTGAGATCAAGCGGCTGATGCTGGCCCGCCAGGGCTGAGTCGCAGAACGCCGTGACTCCCGAAGACCAGGTTGAACTGCGCCGGCTGCGCTGGCGCGCGCGGCGCGGCATGCGCGAGCTGGACGTGCTGTTCAACCGCCATCTGGACCATGCCTGGGCGACGGATTCCGAAGCCCAGCGCGAGGTTTTCCTACGCCTTCTGGCGTGCGAGGACGATAAGCTCTGGCGCTGGTTCATGGGCTATGAGGATGTCCCCGATGCCGAGCTCAAGCAGCTCATCCAGCGGATCCTTGGGTTGCCACATTGAGTGGCAACCCTCGCGCTGGCTTTGCGCGGGGCTGGTACTGCTTGCGATGCTGGCCGCGTTTGCCATAAACGCGTCGGAAATGCCGCGCATGGTTGCCTGGCCGCTGGCGGTGCTGGCCCTGGCCTACGGGCTGTTGTCGGCCGTACGGCATCACGCGCAGCCCGTGCACCGTTTCGTGTTCACTGGCCAGGACGGCCCAGTGCTGATTGACGGCGTGCCCGTCCACGAGGCCAGCGTGACCTGGCGCGGCCCGCTCGCCTTCCTGCGCTGGAATGACGGTGCAGGGCGTACGAGGCGGTTGGCTTGGTGGCCGGACACCCTGCCGGCGCCGCTGCGGCGTGAACTGAGGCTGGCCGCTCCTTTAAGGCGGGCTGCGCGAAAGGGCGCTTCAGTGGCAACATAGCGGCCCTTGTGCCCGGCACCGCCGCGGCATCCGTCCTGCCTGCGAGAGCCGATGTTCAAGCCCGTCCCCGTCGCGATCGGCCTGCGCTACCTGCGCGCAAAGCGCCGCAATGGCTTCATTTCCTTCATTTCCCTGGCGTCGATCCTGGGCATCGCCATTGGCGTGGCGGTGCTGATCACCGCGCTGTCGGTGATGAGCGGGTTCCAGCGCGAGATCCGCGACCGGATGCTGGAAATGACCGCGCACGCCACCATCAGCGCCTACGGCGAGCCGATGGAGAACTGGCAGGGCGCCGTGTCCGAGGCGATGGTGGACGCGCGGGTGGCCGGTGCGGCGCCGTTCGTTGAAACCCAGGCGCTGATCTCCGGACCGCGCCGGGAACCCGCGATGGTGCAGGGCGTGGTGCCCGAGCACGAGCGGGAGGTGTCCAAAATCGCCGAGCGCATGGTATCCGGCAACCTGGATGACCTTGCTCCCGGCAGCTTCAATATCGTTCTCGGCCGCGACCTGGCGCTGTGGCTGGGGGTGGGCGTGGGCGACAAGGTGGTGGTGACCACCGATTTCCAGACCACGCCGATGGGCGCAGTGCCGCAGCTCAAGCGGTTCACCGTCAGCGGCATTTTCCAGGTGGGTCACCAGCAGTTCGACCGCAGCCTGGCAGTGGCGAACATGGAGGACCTGCAGCGGGTGTTGCGCATGGGCGATGGCGTGACCGGAGTGCGCCTGCGCCTGCACGACATGGATCAGGCCAGGGAGGTGGCGCGCGATCTGGTGCTGCGCCTGCAGGGCCCGTACCAGGTCAGCGACTGGAGCAGCGAGAACGCGAACATGTTCCGTGCGCTGCGCCTGGAAAAGACCATGATCGCGATCCTGCTGTCACTGATCATCGCCATGGGCGCGTTCAACCTGGTGTCATCGCAGGTGATGCTGGTGACCGACAAGCAGGCCGACATTGCCATCCTGCGCACCCTGGGCCTGACCCCGCGCGGGGTGATGCAGACCTTCATGGTCCAGGGCAGCATGATCGGGATTTTCGGCACCGTGCTCGGGGTGGTTGGTGGCATCCTGCTGACCCTCAACCTGGAGCACATCCTGCGTGCGATCGAACGGACCTTCAACGTGGTGCTGATCCCGCCGGATGTTTACTACATCACCGGTTTGCCAACCGAACTCAGCGCTCCCGACGTGGTGGTGATTGCCGTGGTGGCGCTGGCCATGGCGCTGGTGGCAACCGTATACCCGGCCTGGCGCGCTGCGCGCACCGCGCCGGCGGAGGCGTTGCGCTATGAATGATGCAGTGGTCCGTGCCGAAGGCCTGGGCAAGGTCTATTCCGAAGGCGGTCTCAACACAGCGGTGTTCTCGGGGCTGGACTTTGAGGTTGCGCGGGGCGAGACAGTCGCCATCCTGGGCGCATCAGGTGCGGGCAAAAGCACCCTGCTGCATCTGCTGGGCGGGCTGGACACACCCACCGCCGGAGAAGTGTTCGTTGACGGGCATCGCATGAGCGGCCTGTCGGACGCGGCGCGCGGCCAGCTGCGCAACAGGGCGCTCGGCTTCGTCTATCAGTTCCACCACTTGCTGCCTGAATTCACCGCGCTTGAAAACGTGATGCTCCCGGTGCTGCTGGGCGGATCCGAAGTGAAGGACGCCACGGCCAGGGCGCGCGCGCTGCTGGAGGCGGTCGGCCTGGGGCCGAGGTTGGGACACAAGCCGGGTGAACTGTCCGGCGGTGAACGCCAGCGGGCCGCGGTGGCCCGCGCCCTGGTCAACCGCCCCGCCTGCGTGCTGGGCGACGAACCCACCGGCAACCTGGATGAGAAGACCGCGGCGATCGTGTTCGAACTGATGCTTGAACTCAACCGTGAGCAGCAGACCAGCCTGGTGATGGTGACCCATGACCGCAGCCTGGCACGGCGCCTTGACCGGGTGATGGAGTTGCATGAGGGCAAACTCCGGCCGTTTCCGCAGGCCGGCGGCTGACCCGCTCCCCATACGCTTGCGTTTGGAAGTGTGCTAGCTTTTCCGCAAGGCACAGGTCACGCCCCCCACCGGGACCGAAGCCGACAACAACAGCGGGCAGCCACGCCTGCGCCGTCTTGTCGATTCGATCAACTGGTTTTGGGGGATGTCATCCATGCAATCGATCCAACCGCAACGCAATCTGCTGGCCGCGGCCGTCCTGGCCGGCCTGGTTGCACTGTCCCAGGTCCCTCTTGCGCAGGCTCAGGACACGCAGCCTGCAACCAGTGACCGCGAGGAGCCCGCCACCCTGGCAACCATGGTGGTGACCGCGCAGAAGCGCGAGGAAGCGCTGCAGGACGTGCCGATCGTGATCAACGTGCTGCCCGAGCAGCTGCTGCTGGACACCGGCGTGCGCGACATCAAGGACATGCAGGTGCTGGTGCCGGGCCTGACCGTGACCAGTACCCAGTCCGCCGCCCAGACTACCGCCCGTATCCGCGGCATCGGCACCGTGGGTGACAACCCGGGGCTTGAGTCGTCGGTGGGCGTGGTGATCGACGGCGTGTACCGGGCCCGCAACAGCGTCGGCTTTGGTGACCTGGGCGAGCTTGAACGCATCGAGGTGCTCAAGGGTCCGCAGGGCACGGTGTTCGGCAAGAACACGTCGGCAGGCGTGATCAACGTGGTCACCCGCAAGCCTAGCTATAGCCAGGAAGCCGAGGGCGAGGTGACCGTGGGCAACTACGGCCTGGTGGGCGTGGGGGGCTCCTACAACGATGCCCTGGGTGAAAACGCGGCCTTCCGCGTCTATGCCACCAAGCGCAAGCGCGACGGCGTCGACAACGTGTTCACCGCCAACGGTCCGCGCACCCAGACCGATGATGCGGACCAGAACTACCACGCAATGCGCATGCAGCTGCTGTTCGAGCCCACGGCCGACCTGAGCATCAATTTCGCCGGTGATTACGCCAGCCGCGAGGAAAGCTGCTGCGTCAGCATGACCACGCACCGCGGTCCGACCGCGGACATCATTGATGCGCTCACTCCCGGCGGGGAAGGCATCATTCCTGTGCCGGACCTGGATCGACGACTGGCCTATGCCAACCGTCCCTCCGAGCAGGACCTGAAGGACAAGGGCGTGTCGGCTGAGATCAACTGGACCACGCCGTGGGCGAACAACGCCACGCTGACCTCGATCACCGCGGCGCGCACCTGGGATGCGATCACCAGCATCGACTTCGACTACAGCGCGGCCGACATCATGTTCCGGCCCGCGGACGAGGATTATTCGCTGGTCGCGTTCGACACCTTCAGCCAGGAACTGCGCATGACCGGCTCGACCGACCGTGTCGACTGGATGGTGGGCGTGTTCTATTCCGATGAGGACCTGGCCCGCAATGATTCCTATCACATGGGTGCCGGCTACGAGCCGTACCTGTCCACCCTGGTGGGCAGCCAGGTGCTGGCCGGCCTGTCACAGGCCGTGGCCGGATTGCAGCAGGCGGTCGGTCCGCTGGGACTGAGCGTCAATACAGGCAACCCGGCGACCTTTGTATCAGAGGTCACCGGACGGCCGTTCGGCACCAACTTCACCGGCATTGGTGCACACGACCGGTACGCGCAGAATGCCAAGAGCACGGCGATCTTCACCAACAACACCTTCCACGTCAGCGACACCCTGGATATCACCCTGGGCCTGCGCTACACCCACGAGAAGAAGACGCTCGATTCGTCGTTTGCCAACCCCAATGGCAGCGCGGCTTGTGGCATTACCCTGTCCGATCCGGCCGCCGCCGTGGGCGGGGCAATGATCGGCCGCGTGGACGGGTTCGCCAACCTGCCGCCGGCGCTGCAGCAGCAGCTGATGGCGCAGATGCTGCCGCAGCTGCAGCCGGCCATCCAGCAGGTGGCCGGCTTCATGTGCCTGCCGTGGGCCAACGTGCTCCACAACGGTCGCGAGACCCGGCAGGAGCGGACCGAGAAGGAATGGTCGGGCACGCTCAAGGTGGCCTACGACTTCTCCGACGACGTGATGGGCTATGTGTCGGCGGCGCGCGGCTACAAGGGCGGCGGCTTCAACCTTGATCGCGTGCAGGTGGGGGTGACGCCTCAGGATGACACCTACTTCCCGGGTGAGTTCGTGGACAGCTACGAGCTGGGCATGAAGACCACCTGGGCGGACGGCAACCTGCTGTTCAACGCGGCGCTGTTCCACCAGGAGTACGAGGATTTCCAGCTCAACAGCTTCCTGGGCACGGCGTTCGTGGTGCGCTCGATTCCCAAAGTGACCTCCACCGGCGTGGACATGGACGTGCTGTGGCAGACAGGCATCACCGGCCTGATGGTGCAGGGCGGGCTGACCTATGCGGAGACCGAGTACGGCAACGACCTGCTGCCCGATCCCGACCTTAGCCTGCTGCCGGGCAACCAGATGAGCTTCGCCCCCGAGTGGTCGGGCAATGCCTCGGTGACCTATGAGTGGGACATCGGAGCCAACCTGCTGGGCCGCTTCAACATCGGCGCCAAGTACATGTCCGATTACAACACCGGCTCGGACCTGGACCCGCAGAAGGAACAGGAGGCGTACACGCTGCTCAACGCCCGCCTGGGCTTCGGCCGCCAGGACCGGGGCTGGATGGTCGAGTTCTGGGGTCAGAACCTTACCGACGAGACCTACAAGCAGGTGGGCATCGATGCCCCGATTCAGGCCCAGTCCTGGAACACCTACCTGGGCGCACCGCGCACCTACGGCATGACTTTGCGCTTCCGTTATTGAGTTGTAGTCGGCCGGGCTGATTAGCCCAACGCGAGCCAAGGGCCCGCGCATCTCCGGATGCGCGGGCTTTTCCGTGTCGCGGGCTGGAATGCGACAATCACCGCACACCCCACTGAGCAGCACAGCGATGGACCAGGCCCCCGACGACCTTGTTTTGTATGAGCTGGCCCGCGAACTGGGCGAACGGCTGCGCGGCGAACGCCACATGCTGGTCACCGCCGAGAGTTGCACCGGCGGCTGGATCGCAAAGACCATGACCGATGTTCCCGGTTCATCGGAGTGGTTCGACTGTGGTCTGGTGGCCTACAGCTACGAAGCCAAGCAGGCGATGCTGGGGGTGCAGCCGGGCACGCTGGAAGAGCACGGTGCGGTCAGCCGCGAGACGTCGGTGGAAATGGTGTCGGGCGCGCTGGTGAATTCCGGCGCAACCGTCGCCGTGGCGGTGACCGGTATTGCAGGACCAGGCGGCGGCACTGAAGACAAGCCGGTGGGAACCGTATGGATCGCCTGGAAACGCCGGGCGGGATACACCCACGCCGAGCTGTTCCACTTCCCGGGCGATCGCGACGC
Source organism: Luteimonas sp. A478 (assembly GCF_054052025.1). Classification (NCBI taxonomy): domain Bacteria; kingdom Pseudomonadati; phylum Pseudomonadota; class Gammaproteobacteria; order Lysobacterales; family Lysobacteraceae; genus Luteimonas; species Luteimonas yangxiaopingae. The sequence continues at coordinate 210,797 of NZ_JBSVRF010000004.1, forward strand.
GGTGCGTCGCCAGACCGTGCTGGTCGCCCTTCAGGGCCTGGACAAGCTGCTGTGAATGCCTGCGCGCCGGCACGGGCAGGAGCAGGCTGATGTGGGAAACGCTGGGCACCGTCCGTGACCTGGGCCGGCTGCAGGAAATTGCATCGGCGCTGATCCGCTACGGCTTCGGCGAATTCGTACAGCGGATCGGTCTGTCCAGTGCGCTGGAGCGGGCAGGGCGCCTGCTGCACTGGGGGCAGGCCGACGAACGGCCACGGATGGAGCCGTCCGCGCGTTTGCGTCATGCGCTGCAGGAACTCGGGCCCACCTTCGTCAAGCTCGGCCAGGTGCTGGCCACGCGGGTGGACCTGTTGCCGCCGGAGTGGATCACCGAACTCAGCAAACTGCAGAACGCCGTACCCGCGCTGTCCTGGCAGGAGATCCGCCCGCAGCTGGTGGAAGACCTGGGAGGCGAGCCGGAACAGGTGTTCGCGCGGATTGAACAGGTGCCGCTCGCGGCGGGATCGCTGGCCCAGGCCCACCGTGCCTGGCTGGACGATGGGCGGGCCGTGGTGTTGAAGGTGCGCCGCCCCGGCATCCGCGAACAGGTGGAGGCTGACCTGCGGTTGCTAGCGCGGCTGGCGGAGATCGTCGAGACCCGGGCCCCCGATCTGCGCCGTTACCGCCCGACCGACATCGTTCACCAGTTCGGCACCTCGCTGCGGACCGAGCTGGACTTTGCCGCGGAATGCCGCAACGCCGAACGGATCGCGGAGAATTTTGCCGATGACGAGCGCATCGCGATTCCCGCCATCCACTGGCAGTGGACCTGCGAACGGCTGAACGTGCAGGAGTTCATGTCCGGAATCCCGGGCACCGACCTGGCCGCCGTGGATGCGCTGGGGCTGGACCGTCATGAACTGGCGCGCCGCGGTGCCGGGATCGTGCTGAAGATGGTGCTCGAGGACGGCCTGTTCCACGCCGATCCGCACCCGGGCAACATTTTCTACCTGGATGACGGCCGGATCGGCGTGATCGATTTCGGCATGGTCGGACGGGTGGGTGAGCGCCGCCGGCAGCAGGTGGCGCAGCTGCTGTACGGGATGGTGTCGCAGGATTCCGAATCCGTGGCCGACATCATGCTCGAGTGGGGCGACGGCGACGGGGATGTCGAGGAAGGCCGGCTGCAGACCGATGTGGACGCCTTTGTCGACCAGTACCGCGGGGTGCCGCTGAAGGAGCTGCGCATGGGCGCGATGCTGCTGGACGTGGCCGCCATGCTCAGGCGCAACAAGCTGTCGCTGCCGCCGGACCTGGCGCTGATGATCAAGGCCTTCCTGACCCTGGAGGGCCTGGGTCGGCAATTGGATCCCGACTTCGACATGGCCGCCGTAGCCCAACCGTATCTGGAGCGCGCGCTGCTGCAACGCTATTCGCCGGCTGCGCTGGCCCGCCGCGGCCGGCGCACGGTTTCCGGCGCGATGGACCTGATGGGAACCCTGCCGCGCGACCTGCGCCGCCTGCTGCAAGCTGCGCGGCGAGGGCGCCTGCGGGCGCAGATCGAGGTCACTTCGCTCAAGGACTTCGGCAGCCAGGTCAACAGCGCCGCCAACCGCCTGACCGTGGGCGTGATCACCGCGGCGCTGATCGTGGGCTCCTCGATCGTGATGAACAGCGTTGCCGGCGGCGCTTCCAATCGTGCGCTGATGGCCATGGGCGTGCTCGGGTTCCTGGGCGCGGCGCTCAGCGGTATCTGGATCGTGTTCTCCATCTGGCGCAGCGGTCGGCGCCGCTGAGCCGGCGGGTGATTTTCGTTGACGGTTCCCGTGGTTAGTAGTATTACTACCCACATGCAGATCACCGAAACCCAGCGTAACGTGCTTGCCCTGATCGCCGAGCGCATCGAGGCCGAGGGCATGCCGCCTTCGCAGACCGAGATTGCCCGCGCCTTCGGCTTCAGCGGTGTGCGTGCGGCCCAGTACCACCTGGAGGCGCTGGAGGCCGCAGGGGCGATCGAGCGCATCCCCGGCCGGGCCCGCGGCATCCGCCTGCTGGTCACGCCGGAGCAGCCACAGCGCAGCTTTGATCTGGGAACTGTCACCCCGCCCGCCGACGACAACGCGCTGCGCCTGCCGGTGCTGGGCGAGGTGGCGGCAGGCAGGCCGATCAGTGCCGGTGCGCCGGACTCCTTTTCCTCCTTGGAGGCGGACGATTACCTGATCCTGGACCGGGTGCTGTTTTCGCCCGCGCCGGATTACCTGCTCAAGGTCAAGGGCGATTCGATGCGCGACGAAGGCATCTTCGATGGCGACTTGATCGGCGTGCATCGTACCGGTGACGCCCACTCCGGCCAGATCGTGGTCGCGCGGGTGGACGAGGAAATCACAGTCAAGTTGCTCAAGCTCGGCAGCGACCGGATCCGCCTGTTGCCGCGCAACCCCGACCACGCGCCGATCGAAGTGCTGCCGGACCAGGACTTCGCGATAGAAGGCCTGTACTGCGGACTGGTCAGGCCGAACCGGTGAGGCGGGCCGTCGCCCGTCCTGTTTCCCCGGCACGTGGCGCGGTCTTTCCCTACCCGGTGCAGCGGCGTTCCCGCCTCGTTGCAGACCGGAGCATTGCCCAACATCAATCCGTGGTCGCAGCCTGTGCGACCCGACCCCGATAGATTGCCCATCAACCGGATCAACATCATTGCAGAGGAAAGCCAAAATGGACGAGAACAAGAAACGCGCGCTGTCAGCCGCCCTGGGCCAGATCGAGAAACAGTTCGGCAAGGGTTCGGTAATGCGCATGGGCGACGGCATCCAGCAGGCGTTCGAATCGATTCCCACCGGCTCCCTGCAGCTTGATCTGGCGCTGGGCATTGGCGGCTTGCCCAAGGGCCGGGTGGTGGAGATCTACGGACCGGAGTCGTCCGGCAAGACCACGCTGACCCTGCAGACCATCGCCGAATGCCAGAAGCAGGGCGGCACTGCGGCCTTCATCGACGCCGAGCATGCGCTTGATCCCGGCTACGCGGCCAAGCTGGGGGTCAACGTAGACGACCTGCTGCTCTCGCAGCCCGACACCGGTGAGCAGGCACTGGAGATCGCCGACATGCTGGTGCGTTCCAACGCCGTGGACATCGTGGTGATCGACTCGGTTGCCGCGCTCACACCCAAGGCCGAGATCGAAGGCGAGATGGGCGACCAGCTTCCCGGCCTGCAGGCGCGGCTGATGAGCCAGGCGCTGCGCAAGCTGACCGGCAACATCAAGCGCAGCAACTGCATGGTGTTCTTCATCAACCAGCTGCGCCACAAGATCGGCATCATGATGCCGGGCCAGAGCCCGGAGGTCACTTCCGGCGGCAACGCGCTCAAGTTCTACGCCTCGGTGCGGCTGGACATCCGCCGCATCGGCGCGATCAAGAAGGGCGATGAGGTCATCGGCAACCAGACCCGGATCCGGGTGGTCAAGAACAAGATGGCCCCGCCGTTCAAGCAGGTGATCACCGAGATCCTCTACGGCCAGGGCATCAGCCGCGAAGGTGAGCTGATCGACATGGGCGTGAACGAAAAGCTGGTCGAAAGGGCGGGTGCCTGGTACAGCTACGGTGAAGAGCGCATCGGCCAGGGCAAGGAGAATGCCCGTCAGTATCTGAAGGACAATCCCGAGCTCGCCGCCCGCCTGGAAGCCCAGATCCGCGAGCGGCTGATGCCCAAGCCCGTTGTCGAGGCGGAGAAAGACGAAGCAGCCCCGAAAAAAGAGGCCAAGGCCTGAGTTTTGTCCGGTCTGTTCTGTCCAATGATGGTCCTGGTTGGCCGGCACAATGCCGGCCGGTTGACAGGAGGGGGCAATGTCCGAGGCTGACGAGCGCCAAGGCGGTCCTGGCAGCGATGATCAGGACGCGGCGGATGCGGGCCCGGTCAAGCGGCGCCGTCGCAGGCCCGAACCCAGCCCGGCCCAGCGGGCGCTCAGCCTGCTGGTGCGTCGCGAACATTCGCGCCGCGAGCTGGAACGTAAACTGCAGGCCCGTGGCGTGGGCGCGGAAGAAGCCGCCGAGGCGATCGAGCGCATGCGCAGCGAAGGCTGGCAGGATGACACCCGCTTCGCAGTGAGCCTGGCCCGCAGTCGCGTCGGTACCGGCTATGGCCCGCTGCGGATCCGCCAGGAGCTGGAAATGCACCAGCTGGATGCGGGCGCGGCGGATGCGGCATTCGAGACGCTGGCCGAGGACGGCGAAGACGACTGGCAGGGCAAGGCCAGGGATCTGATCGAGCGGCGCTACGGCTCGCTGGAGGACGCCGACCGGGCGCGCCGGCTCAAGGCAGCCGAGTTCCTGCTCCGGCGCGGATTCGATGTGGAAACCGCGCGGCGGAGCACGGGCTTCATGCCCGAAGACTGACCGGGGTGGCATCGGGTCGGGGGTGGGCGCCAGCCGCACGCGCTCCTGTTAACCTAGGCGTTTCGGGTAGTCAGCTCCACGTCATGGCCGCATCTGGAATCGGTCGGGCGCCGGAACGGCGCCCCTTCACATTTGCCGACTCCATGATGAAAACCACCTCCGATATCCGCCGGGAATTCCTCGATTTCTTCCGCGAGCGCGGCCATACCATCGTGCCCTCTGCGCCGCTGGTTCCTGGCAACGATCCCACCCTGCTGTTCACCAACTCGGGCATGGTCCAGTTCAAGGACGTGTTCCTGGGCGCCGAAAAGCCGGGCTATGTGCGCGCTGCCGATGTGCAGCGCTGCCTGCGTGCCGGCGGCAAGCACAACGACCTGGATGCGGTCGGTTACACCGCCCGTCACCACACCTTCTTCGAAATGCTGGGTAACTGGTCGTTCGGTGATTACTTCAAGAGGGATGCGATTATCTGGGCGTGGGAGCTGCTGACCACGGTGTGGGGACTGCCGCCAGAGCGACTGCTGGCCACTGTCTATCACACCGATGAGGAGGCCTACGCCATCTGGCGCGATGAGATCGGCCTGCCGCCCGAGCGCATCATCCGTATCGGCGACAACCTCGGCGCGCCCTGGGCTTCGGATAACTTCTGGCAGATGGCCGATACGGGTCCCTGCGGTCCCAGCAGTGAGATCTTCTTCGATCACGGTCCGCATATCCCGGGTGGTCCGCCCGGATCGCCCGACGAGGATGGCGACCGCTTCATCGAGATCTGGAACCTGGTATTCATGCAGTTCGACCGTCAGCCCGACGGCAGCCTGCAGCCGCTGCCGGCGCCTTGCGTGGATACCGGTATGGGCCTTGAGCGCATCGCCGCGGTGCTGCAGGGCGCGCACAGCAACTACGAGATCGACCTGTTCCAGACGCTCATCGGGCGGACAGCCGAGCTGACCGCTACGACCGATCTGGACAACAAGTCGCTGCGGGTCATTGCAGACCATATCCGCGCCAGCGCCTTCCTCATTGTTGACGGCGTGCTGCCTTCCAACGAAGGGCGCGGTTACGTGCTGCGCCGGATCATCCGCCGGGCGCTGCGCCACGGCTGGATGCTGGGCGTGCGCGAGCCCTTCTTCCACCGCCTGGCGGCAACCGTCGACGAGCTGATGGGCGTGGCCTATCCCGAACTGCGGGCGCAGCTTGCCACCGTGGAGAAGGCGCTCAAAGCGGAGGAAGAGCGCTTTGCCGAGACCCTGGACGCCGGCATGCGGATCTTCGACGAGGTCGCCGAGCGCAGTGGCGGCCGCATTCCGGGCGCTGACGCGTTCCGGCTGTACGACACCTATGGTTTTCCGCTGGACCTGACCCAGGACATCGCCCGCGAGCGCGGCCTGGAAGTGGACCTCGCCGGCTTCGAGACGGCCATGGAAAAGCAGCGCGAAACTGCGCGCGCCGCGGGTCGGTTCGGCGGTGGCACGGTGCTGCCAGCCGAGTTGGTGGCCCAGCTACAGCCGACCGCGTTCCTCGGCTATGACCAGGTGCAGGCCGAAGGGCTGCAGGTGCTGGCCCTGCTGCACGACGGCCGGCCGGTCGAGGTGATTCAAGCCGGTGACGAGGCAGTCGTGATTCTGTCCAACACCCCGTTCTATGCCGAGTCGGGCGGGCAGGTGGGCGATACCGGTCAGCTGCTGGACGAGGGTGTCAGCTTCCACGTGGACGACACGCGCAAGCTTGCCGGCCAGTTCCACGGCCACTTCGGTCGCCTGCAAAGCGGCACGCTGCGCGTCGGGCAGGAACTGTCGGGCACCATCGACGCGTCGCGCCGCGCCAGCATCGTGCTCAACCACAGCGCCACCCATCTGCTGCACGGCGCGCTGCGCGGCCTGCTGGGCACGCACGTGGCCCAGAAAGGCTCGCTGGTGGCACCCGACCGCCTGCGCTTCGACTTCTCCCACTTCAATCCGGTCACTGCCGAGGAGCTGGCAGAGGTCGAGCGCCAGGTGAACCACGAGATCCGTGCAAACCATCCCGTCGTCATCGGCGAGATGGGCATGCAGGAAGCCATGGATGCGGGCGCCATCGCCCTGTTCGGTGAAAAGTACGGCGAGCGCGTACGCGTGGTGCAGATGGGCGGATCGGTCGAATTGTGCGGCGGCACGCACGTGGGCCATACCGGCGACATCGGCTTGTTCAAGCTGGTGTCGGAAGGCGGCGTGTCCGCTGGCGTGCGGCGCGTGGAGGCGCTGACCGGGCAGGCAGCGCTGGATCATGTCACCGGCGGCGAGCAGCAGCTCCAGCAGGCTGCCGGCTTGCTGGGAGGCACTGTTGGCGAAGTGGGTGACAAGCTGCGAGCCCTGCTGGATCGGCAGAAGAAGCTTGAGCGCGAACTGGCCGCGCACAAGGCAAGGGCGGCAACCGACGTCACTGCCGAGCTTGCCGCCGGCGCGACCGAAATCCATGGGGTCAAGGTACTGGCCGCACGGCTTGAGGGGCTGGATGCCAAGGCGCTGCGCGATTCCGTTGATCAGCTCAAGGACCGGCTCAAGGACGCGGTGGTGATCCTGGCAGGCGTCAGTGACGGCAAGGCCTCGCTGATCGCCGGGGTAGGCGGGAGCGCGAGTGGCCGTATCAAGGCCGGCGACCTGTTGCGGCACGTGGCCGGGCAGATCGGCGGCAAGGGTGGCGGGCGGCCTGATCTGGCCCAGGGAGGCGGGCCGGACGGAGCGGCGCTGGTCAAGGCCCTCTCGCAGGTGAACGGCTGGGTGAAAGATCAACTCCAGTAAGCGGAGCGTTACTTTTTGCCTATCTTCCGACGCGTCGCGACCGGTATCATTACCCTTTGTCGTTAACTGAATTGCAGACCGCACGAGGGCAGGATCGCCCGGTGCGGTTGCTGGTGGATCCTGCCACCAGTCCTTGGAGAGTTCTATGTTGATTTTGACGCGGCGCGTGGGGGAAACACTGATGATCGGTGACACCGTCACGGTCACGGTTCTTGGCGTCAAGGGGAACCAGGTCCGGATCGGGATCACCGCGCCGAAGGACGTTGCCGTCCATCGCGAGGAGATCTACCAGCGGATCCAGCGCGACGAGGCAGGTGGCGAAGCCCCCTCGGACCCCGAATCCTGAAAAAGGTTTGCCGCGCAGCGGCTGACCCGGTAACATTCTGCGCCTGCCCGCTGCGGTTGCAGTGCGCAGGGAACATTTCGGAGAGTTGCCCGAGCGGCTGAAGGGGCTCCCCTGCTAAGGGAGTATAGGGTTTATAGCTCTATCGAGGGTTCGAATCCCTCACTCTCCGCCAGTTTCAAAGTTTCACTGAAACGGCTTTGACTGAAACGGCGTTGACGAAAACGACAAGACGTTTCATAATTCCGCTTCTGCGCCCGTAGCTCAGCTGGATAGAGCACCAGGCTACGAACTTGGGGGTCGGAGGTTCGAATCCTTCCGGGCGCGCCATACAACGCAAAGGGTCAACGGATAATCTCCGTTGGCCCTTTTGCTTTTGGGTCCTCTTACCATCTGCGATCCAGACAGGTCATCATCCCCCGCATGGCGGCGGGAAGTCCCGCGACGTCCCGTACATCAGCGGCATCAACCGGGCGATGTTCCGCGCGTCGTCGATGGCCCGGTGATGCGTGCCTTGGAACGCCAGTCCGGCGATGCCCAAAGCCGTGCCGAGACCCGGACGACGGGGCAGCTTGAGGCGCTTGGTGAAACGGTCCTTGAGGTTGAAATGGGGCGCCTGGATCGGAAAGCCGATGTCATGGAAGTCGGCGTCCTGCTGGATCTGGCGGCGATCGTAGTTGCCCCACGAGCCCCAGGCCGTCAGGCGGATCGGGCGGAGCCAGTCCTGTAGCCGTGCCACGACGTCGACGAAGCCGGGGGCAGGGTCGAAATCAGCCTGCGTGATCGAAGTCAGCTGCGTGCAGAACGGCGTCAGCCGGGGATGACGCACCGGGCGTACGAACGCATTGAACTCGTCGCTGACCAGCCAGGTGCCAGGCTCGAGCAGCACCGCGCCGATCTCGATGATCTCCATTTCGTCGCGCGGAACCGATCCCTGGTCGTCACAGGTGGCCTCCAGGTCAAGCACCAGGTAGCGCCTCATGCGAGTTCTACCACTGGCGTGGGGTCGTACCGCACCGCGCTCGCCTTCTCGATCTCGTCGATGATGATGACCGGATTAGCGATATCGGTGCCGATGAACGCCTCCACGATCCGGCCGGGGCGGGCACTGGACCAGCTTGCGGTGCTGCCGGAAAGCACGAACGAGGCGGTGACCTTGGGCATCACGATCATGGTCGCCGGAAGGCCAAGTGCCTGTGCAACCTGTCGCGCCCACCAGGACTTGCCGCAAGCGGGCGGACCCGACAGGAGGATCGGGGCGGGGCGCGGCTGCGGGCCGGCCAGTGCAGCTTCACGCTGCGGGCAGTATTCTGCCGCGATGAACCAGATGATCCCCACCCTGGGCGACGGCGAGCTCGAAGAGCTGAAGCGGGCCCGGGATATTCTTGAAAATCCCGGTCTGGCAGCGCAGCTGGCCAACGTGGTTGGCGCGCCGATGGAGTATGTGTTGGCCCGGCGCCTACCGTCTTCGGTTACCCGGCTGATAAACACCGCCACGCGCAAGTCGCTGGAGCAGGCGCTGCGCGTGGCCACGGCGACCCTGCGTCGCGGTGAGCTGCACGCGCCGGCCCGCACGCGCACCCACGCTTGGTTGGCCGCGGCGACCGGCGCGGCGGGTGGGGCCTTCGGTCTGGCGGGCCTGGCGGTCGAGCTGCCGGTGACCACCACGATGATCCTGAGATCGATCGCCGACATCGCCCGCAGCCGGGGTGAGGACCTGGACGATCCAGCGGCCGCCCTGGCGTGCTTTGAGGTGTTGACGATGGGCGGGCGCAGCGCCTCCGACGATGGCGCCGAGTCCGGCTACTTCGCTGCCCGCGCGGTGCTGGCACAGCAGGTGGCGGCTGCGGCCGAATACATCGCGGTGCACGGGGTGGTGAACAACACCGGTCCGGCGATCGTGCAGCTGCTGGCGTCGGTAGGTTCGCGATTCTCGGTGACCGTCAGCCAGAAGGTTGCGGCGCAGGCCGTGCCCATTATCGGCGCGGTCAGCGGCGCCACCCTCAATACGCTCTTCATGCGTCATTTCCAGCAGATGGCCGAAGGGCACTTCACCATCCGCGCGTTTGAACGTAGTCACGGGGCGATCGCGGTGCGCGAGGCGTACGAAGCCTTGGCTTGAGGCGCGTTGCGCTGCGGTGTCCGGGGTGGTGGGCCGATTACGTAATCGGATGACATGGACGGTGGCGAGACAAGCGTGGACTTGGGTGAGGCGTTCCGTTCGGGATTGCGGCGGGCGGGCTTTATCGCCGGATCCGGGTCCCGGGTCCAGGTCATGCTGTTCATCACGCGTGAGTGGCTGGGATGGCTGGCGGGCGCTGCCGCACTTCTGGACGCGGCTGACCTGGCGCGTGTCCAGCGGCGGCGCAACCCGCATGAGCGCGATGAGCTGACGCTCTGCTACGCGATCCACCGGCTGGTGATCGGGACACACCTGGGTATCGAACCGGTAACGGTACCGCTGGTGCGCGATGCGCTGGGTTGCCCTCGGGTCCCCGGCACCGGCGTGAGCACCAGTCTCAGCCATGCCGGGGGCGGGTTTGCCGTGGCGCTGTCCACGGCCGGCCCGGTCGGGGTCGACATCGAACCTGCCGACCGCGCCGGCGTGATGCCCGAAATCGCCGAACGGGTGGCGCATCCGGATGAAATGGCTGCCCTGGGTCGTGAGTCGACGCCCGCGGTTGACCGGTCACTGCTCGCGCTGTGGGTTCGCAAGGAGGCGCTGCTGAAGGCGGCGGGTACGGGGATGGCGCGCGAAATGCACACCTTCTGCGCTCCCGAGAACGAGGTCCTGGTGCTGGCACCGCCCGGACCGGCGCTGACCCGGCTGCAGGCGCTCGATCTTGGTGGAGGCTGGATCGGAGCTGTGGCCGCGCCCCCGGGAATCCTGGTGGAATACGCCAGGTTGCGTCCGTTCTGGCCGCTGCGTCAGCGTTAGTCCGTTGGATTGTAGTGGGGACTGAGTGGGCGGCTGGTTTGCCCCCCGGGGACCTCTCAATCGTACGGAGAACTGGCGGAGGCGGCTCATGGGCGCGACTGCGGAAAGTCGCAAGGTGCGGGCGTTCCGGACGCTGTGGCTGGCGGAAATGCTGGCCCTTGTCGCTGCGGTAGCCGTGGCAGCGGAACTGCCCGGTCTCTTTACCGCAGCAGCCGTGGAAGCGGAGTTGCCGGAGATCACCCGGTTCATGGGCCCGGCAACCTCCTTCGGCGAGGCAACCATCCGGATCCTGCCGGTACTCCTGTTCGTGACCGGGGCGATGGCCGCATTCGGGCTGTACCAGGTGCACGCCCGCCACGGCCGCGGTGATTTCGTATTCCGGCTGCTCCTGTCATTCGCAGCCGCAGCCATTGGGCTGTTCGTGCTGCATCAGCTGGTGGCAGCCACCTGGATCGAGCCCGGCATCCTCGCGATAGCGCTGTTGTTGGGCCTGTGGGCTGTCGTGGGGCTGCGCGTGATCACGCGGCGGTATTTTGGCAGCACTGCCTTCAAGCGCAGGGTCCTGGTATACGGCGCGGGCAGGAATGCCGACCTTATCAACAGCAGGCTGCGGCGCGACAGCGACCGGCAGTCGTTCGTCGTGGTCGGCTTCGTCCCGGTCCCCGGCCAGGTGACCGCGGTTGCACCGGAATTGTTGATCGAGGCGCCGGACGGGATCCTGGAGCTGGCCAGCGCACTGCGTGTGGATGAAGTGGTGGTGGCCCCGGACGAGCGCCGCGGCGGGTTGCCAATGCCGCAGCTGCTGGGCTGCGCACAGAGCGGTGTCGTCGTGTTGGATCTGTCGACCCTTTTCGAACGTGAGGCCGGGGTGGTCAACGCGAACGTGGCGGACCCTTCCTGGCTGGTGTTCTCCGGGGGGTTTGACCATACCGCGGCGCGGCGGCTGACAAAGCGGATATTCGACGTCACTGCCGCCGTTGCCCTGCTGCTGGCCGCCTGGCCGGCGATGTTGCTGGTGGCGCTCGCGATCCGGCTGGAGTCCGGGAGCCCGGTGCTGTACCGGCAAACGCGCGTCGGCGAGAACGGCCACTGCTTTGAGCTGGTGAAGTTCCGCAGCATGCGGCTGGACGCCGAAGGTGATGGTGTCGCGCGGTGGGCTTCCAAGGACGACGATCGCAGCACGCGCCTGGGCCGCTTCATCCGCACCACGCGGCTCGACGAACTGCCCCAGTTGTTCAACGTGCTGCGCGGTGACATGAGCTTCGTCGGGCCCAGGCCGGAGCGCCCGCAGTTCGTGGACATGCTCGCCGAGCAGATCCGCTATTACGGCGTTCGCCACTGCGTGAAGCCGGGGCTGACCGGCTGGGCACAGCTGCGCTATCCCTACGGTGCATCCGTCCGCGACGCCGAGGAGAAGCTCACCTTCGACCTCTATTACGTCAAGAACCAGCGGCTGGTGTTCGATCTGATGATCCTGCTGCAGACGGTGGAAGTCGTGCTGTTCCGCAAGGGTGCGCGGTGAGCGGGCCGGCGCGTCGGCGCAGCACGGCATGTACCGCACGACGTTGGCCGCTGTGGCCAGTGGCCGGCGTTTCAGCTTGGACAGGAGGGTAGACGTGAGCAATGCCGGGAACGTACTTGGGCTTTTCCATGCGGCGGTCGACGCGGACCCCACCGCGCCCGCTGTTTCCTGGCGATCGGCCGACACCAGCTACCGCGAGCTGGACGAACGCTCCAACCAGGTGGCCAACGCGCTGATCAGCGGTGGCGCGCCGAAGGGCACCATTGTTGCCATCCTGCTGGACAATCCGCTTGAGCAGATCATTGCCACTTTGGGCTGCCTGAAGGCCGGATGCGTCTTCGCCTCACTTGATGCCACCTGGTCTGAGCGCCGCCTGCTCGACATGCTGGGCACCATGCGCGCGCAGTGGCTGATCCTGGAGGCCGCCACCGCTCCGGTTGCCGCCGGGCTGATGCAGGCCCACCGCGTGGGCACCATCGTTTCCATGGACACGGACGGTTTGCTGGCCGGGCAGTTTGCCGGGCAGCCGGTCGAGGTTCTGCAGCCATCTGCCTGCGCCCGGCAGGCGGAATCCGTGTCGACCCAGCCCGACGATCCCTGCTACGTCTACTTCACCTCCGGCTCCACCGGCCGGCCCAAGGGGATCGTGGGAAGGATCCGTGGACTTGCCCACTTTATCGAGTGGGAGATCGGCGAGTTCAAGCTGGGGCCCGGCTCACGCATCAGCCAGCTGAGCGGGCCTGCATTCGACGTGTACCTGCGTGACGTGTTTGCCGCGCTTTGCAGCGGCGGCACCGTATGCATTCCCCCGGCCGGGCGCCTGCCAGCGCCGGTGGAACTGGCGGACTGGATCCAACGGGAGCGGATCACCCTGGTCCACTGTGTCCCTTCGGTATTCCGCATCCTGCTGGCCGCCGACCTTTCTTCGGAGAGCTTCCCGGCACTCAAGCTGGTGCTGCTGGCGGGCGAGAGCCTGGCGCCTGCCGACGCCAATAACTGGATCGCCCTGTTTGGTGAACGGATCCGCCTGGTCAATCTGTACGGACCCACCGAAACCACCCTGGCAAAGTTTTTCCACCGGCTGCCGGCGACTCCGGTCGATGGCACGTTCGTCCCGATCGGCAAGCCGATCCCCGGCGCCCAGGCGCTGTTGCTGGACGGAAACCTGGAGCACTGCCCGCCGGGGGAAATCGGCGAAATGTTCATCAGCACGCCCTACCGGAGCCTGGGTTATTGCAACGAGCCGGGGTTGACCGCAGCGGCGTTCCTCCGCAATCCGTACGGCAACGGCCCCGACGACCTGCTCTATCGCACGGGGGATCTTGCCCAGCTCATGCCGGATGGCAACTACCGGTTTGCCGGCAGGAGGGACTTCCAGGTCAAGATCCGCGGCAACCGCGTCGAGCCCGGCGAGATAGAAGCGCACATGCGCGAATGCCCCGGCGTCCGCGAGGCGGTGGTGGTGGCGCGCGAGGACCGGCCGGGCGACGTGCGGCTGGTGGGCTACTACGTACTGCGTGCGGCGGCTGCCGGCGAAGAGGTCACGCCGGTCGGCCTGCGCTCGCTGCTGGCCGGCAGCCTGCCTGCGTACATGGTCCCGGACCTGTGCATCGCCCTGGAGCGGATGCCGCTGTCGGTGAATGGAAAGCTGGACCGTGCCGCACTGCCGGCCCCGGGCAGTTCACGGCCCGATCTGGCGGTGGCATACGCGCCCCCGGTCGGAGCGCGGGAACAGCAGGTGTGCGCGGCGTTCGCGGCTGTCCTGTGCATCGAGCGGGCCGGGCGGCACGACAACTTCTTCGACCTTGGCGGCAATTCGATGTTGGCCGTTCAACTGCTCGGGCGCCTGCAGCAGCACGCCGAAAGGCCACTGCCGGCGACCCTGATCTACGCGCATCCGACCCCGGCATCATTTGCCGCTGCGCTGGTGCAGGGAGCGGCGACGGACGTTGGCCAGCGTCGCTTCGCCGGTGCGCGTCGCGATGCGCCGGGCGCTGCCGGACAGACGGGGCCGGCACACGAGCCGGTGGCCATCATCGCGATGGCGGGGCGTTTCCCCGGCGCCGCCGATGTGGAGGCGTTCTGGGACAACCTGTGTGCCGGGCGCGATTCGATCACCGTCTTTGCCCCCGACGAGCTTGACCCGTCCGTTGCGCTGGCCGATCGAATGCATCCGTCCTACGTGACCGCGCGCGGGATCATCGAAGACGTGGAGCAGTTTGATGCCGCTTTTTTCGGCATCAGTCCGCGCGAAGCCGAGCTGATGGACCCGCAGCACCGGATCTTCCTGGAGCTGTGCTGGGAGTGCATGGAGCGCGGTGGGGAAATACCCGATGCCTCCACCGTGCCGGTGGGCGTGTTCGCCGGCACTTACCATTCGACTTACCTGCGGCGGCATGTGGCCGCGCATCCGGAACTGGTGGACGAGGTCGGGACCTACCAGGTCACGCTGGCCAACGAGAAGGATTACATCGCCACCCGCGTTGCCCACAAGCTGAATCTCACCGGGCCCGCGATCAGCATGTACACCGCCTGCTCGACTTCGCTGGTGGCGATCTGCCAGGCGATGGACAGCCTGCGCGCAGGCGCGTGCGACATGGCCCTGGCCGGCGGCAGTTCCGTGGTGTGTCCTCCGCGCAGCGGGCACATCTACCAGGACGGGGCAATGCTGTCCCCCGATGGCCACACCCGCACGTTCGACGCCGCGGCCAAGGGAACCGTGTTCAGCGATGGCGCCGCGGTGGTGCTGCTGAAGCGGCTCTCCGACGCGATCAGGGACGGCAACCCCGTCTATGCGGTGATCAAGGGTGGTGCAGTCAACAACGATGGGGGCGGCAAGGCCAGCTTTACCGCGCCAAGCAGCGACGGCCAGGCCGCGGTGATTGCGATGGCTCACGCCAGGGCGGGGGTGTCGCCGCGCGACATCAGCTACCTGGAGGCGCACGGCACCGCGACCCCGATGGGCGACCCGATCGAGATCGAAGGGCTGGTGAAAGCGTTCCGTCGTGGAACCGCCGATAACGGCTTCTGCAGGATCGGTTCGGTCAAGAGCAATTTCGGGCACCTTGTGATCGCCGCCGGCGCCGCGGGCGTGATCAAGACCGCGCTGTCGCTGGCAGAACGCAGGCTCCCGCCCAGCCTGCACTTTGAACACCCCAACCCCGCCATTGATTTCCCCGCGACGCCGTTCGTGGTCAACGCCGCCATGAGCGAATGGAGCGACGCGGACGGACCGTTGCGGGCGGGCGTGAGCTCATTCGGCGTCGGTGGCACCAATGCGCACGTGGTGCTGGAACAGGCGCCCGTGCTCCCGGCATCCGAGCCGGGCGAAGGCCCCCAGCTGCTGGTGCTGTCGGCCCGCTCACCCGCTGCGCTGGGCACCGCCGCCACGCAGCTGGCGGACTTCCTGGAAAGTACAAAGGACATCAACCTCGCCGACGTGGCCTGGACCCTGGCGGCCGGGCGCAAGGCGTTCGCGCACCGCGCCGTGGTCGTGGCGTCGGAGGCAACGGCAGCGGCTGCCGCGTTGCGCAGCCCGGAGCTGGCTACCACCATCAGGCGCAGCAGGCCGGCCAGGCATCGTGAGGTGGTGTTCATGTTCCCTGGCCAGGGATCCCATTACGCCGGCATGGGGCGTGCCCTCTACCAGGCCGAGCCCGGGTTCGCCGCAGCTTTCGACCAGTGTGTCGAAGGCCTGAGCACCGGGCGCGGCTTGGACCTGCGCGCGCTGGTGTTCGGAGACGATCCGGCGGCCCTGCTGCCGACTGGAGTGATGCAGCCGGCCATCTTCTCGATGGAGTACGCGCTGGCGCGGCTGTGGATGGAGCGCGGGCTGGAGCCGGTGGCGATGATCGGCCACAGCTTTGGCGAGCTGGTCGCGGCAACCCTTGCCGGGGTGTTTTCACTGCCCGACGCGCTGCGCCTGGTGGCGCTGCGCGGGGCGCTGATGCAGGCCCAGCCCACGGGCGGGATGCTGACGGTGAGGATGGCCAGTGACGAGCTGCTGGCGCGCCTGCCACCCGGGCTGTCGCTGGCGGCGGAAAACGCGCCGGGAGCCAGCGTGGCATCCGGTCCGACGGAGGAGATCGTGCGGCTGAAGGCGCAGCTGGACGCGGAAGGCGTGGCCTGCCGCATGCTGCAGACATCGCACGCGTTCCACTCGAAGATGATGGAGCCGGTGGTCGCGCCGCTGCTGGCCGAGATCGAGGCGATCCAGCGTTCGGCCCCCATGCTGCCGCTGGTGTCCACGGCCACCGGCGAGTGGCTGGATGCCGACACGGCCAATTCCCCGGAATACTGGGCGCGGCACCTGCTGGAGCCGGTCCGCTTCGCCACGGCGCTGGGCCGGGTGCTGGAAACGCCCGGTCGCGTGCTGCTCGAGGTTGGCACGCGCACCACCCTCACGTCCCTGTCGCGACAACATCCGGCCCTGCAGCAGCAGGGGGCTACGATGGTGGCGTCGCTGGCTGATTCCCCGGCGAACGAGATCTCCTCGTTTCGCCTGGCGGCCGGGCAGCTGTGGGCACAGGGCGTGGACCTGGACCCGGGCATGTTCGATCGTCGCAATGTCCGCCACCGCCTTCGCCTGCCGACCTATCCGTTCGAGCGCAAGCGCTTCTGGGTGGAAGCCGCACCCGCAGTGGCTGTGGATCCCCGCCAGGCGCAGGCAGCGCAGATGATCGCCAGGGCAATGGATACTCCGGCCGAAGCGGTCATGGCCCAGGAGGGCGCTGCCGGGCAAATGGAGTACGCCGATCGCCAGGCACGGCTGCTGGCGCAGCTCAGGACCCTGTTTGGCGGGTTCCTGGGCATGGAAATCGACATCGAGGACAATTCCACCAGTTTCGTCGAGCTCGGCCTGGACAGCCTGATGCTGACCCAGGTGGCAAGGAAGCTGCAGGGCACTTTCGACGTGCCAGTGACGTTCCGGCAGTTGATGGGCGAGTCTGGATCCCTGGAGCGCCTGGCGGCGTGGCTTGACCGGGAACTGCCGGCCACAGAGTCGTTGCCCCAGGGTCCCCGGCCGGCCGAAGCCGGGCCGGATGACGGGCCTGCCGCAACGGAGGCGCCGACGACGGCATCGCAGCAGGAAATCTGGCTGGCGGGTGAGATGGGGCGGGAAGGCGCGCTCGCCTTCAACCTGTCGATGTCGTTGCGCATGCGCGGGCGGCTCGACGTGCAGGCGCTGCGATCCGCATTGAAGGATCTGGTTGCACGGCACGATGCGCTGCGCTCCCGCCTGTCCACCGATGGGCAGACCCTGCACGTGCTCGACGACGCCGGGATCGACCTGAAGATCATCGACCTTACGGCTCTGGACAACGAGACGCGTGAGGCCCGGCTCCAGGAGCGCGTGCGCCTGGCGGCCGAGGAGACATACGAGCTTGATGCCGGCCCCCTGTTCCGCGCGGAGCTGCTGCAGCTGGAGGACGGCGAACACCTGCTGTTGCTGGCTGCGCACCACGTCATCTGCGATGGCTGGTCGTGGGGGTTGGTGGTGCGTGAGCTGGGCGTGCTGTACCGGCGCCAGCTGGGCGAGCCGAGCGAGGCACTGCCAGAGCCGGCCAGCTTCCTGGACTACGCCAGGAACGAAGCCACGCGGACCCGCGAGAGCCTCGACAGCGCGGACGAGGCGTATTGGCTGTCGCGCTTCCAGACGCCGCCGGCGCCGCTCGACCTGCCGGCCGACCGCGTGCGGCCGGCGCGGCGCAGCTTTGTTTCCGCGCGCGTGGACCACACGATCGACGAGGCGTTGCTGGATGCCGTGCGGAGCATGGGCGCCAGCCGCGGTGCCAGCCTGTTCGCGACGCTGCTGGCAGGGCTCTCCGGGCTGCTGTCGAGGCTGTCGGGCCAGTCGGACATCGTCATTGCGATCCCGGCCGCGGGGCAGCCTGCGGAAGGACACGAGAGCCTGGTCGGGCACTGCGTGAACACGCTGCCGCTGCGGTTCGATGTCGATCCGTCCAAACCATTCCCCGACCTGGTGGAGGACTCCCAGGCACACCTGCTCGATGCCATGGAGCATCGGCGCTGCACGTTCGGCACGCTGCTCAGCAAGCTGCGCATCGCCCGCGATCCGTCGCGGGTGCCGCTGGTCAGCGTCATGTTCAATCTGGAGCAGGCGTACGAGAAGGAGAAGGATGCTTTCCCGGGTCTGGCGATCGAGGCTGGGCACAATCCACGCAGTTTCGAGGCGCTCGAGCTGTTCGTGAACGCAGCCCGGGTCGGTGACGGCCTGCGCCTGGAGTGCCAGTACAACCGCGACCTGTACGACGAGGGCACCGTGCGCCGCTGGCTGCGCGCCTACGAAGCACTGCTGCGCGCGGCAGTGGATCAGCAGTCCGTCGAGTTCGGCGACCTGCCGCTGGTGGATGCAGTGGAACAGGCGGAGCAGGCAGCTCTGCAGCCGGTCCCGGTTCCGTTCGAACGCGACCGGCTGATGCACGAGTATTTCGAGCTGCAGTGCGACCGGACACCCGACCGGATCGCGGTCAGCTTCGGTGCCTCCAGTTTCAGCTATGCAGAGCTGGAAGAGCGATCGAACCGCATTGCCCACCTGCTGCGAAGCCACGGCGTGCGCCGCGGCGCGCTGGTGGGCCTGGCGGTGGATCGCGGGTTCGACATGCTGGCTGCGCTGCTCGGGACGCTCAAGGCGGGCGCCGGCTACGTTCCCCTGGACCCGGGCTTCCCGCATGAACGGCTGGCCTATATGGCGGCCGATGCCGGCCTGGCAGCGCTGCTGACCACGCGTGAGCACGCGAGCGTCTTCGACCTGCAAGGCCGACCGGTGCTGGTGCTTGATGAATTGGAGACGGCGCTCGGCGCAGCCCCCGGTACCCGCCTGGGCCGCGATGCAGGCGCCGCGGAGCCGGAGGGGCCCGCCTACGTGATCTACACCTCGGGGACCACTGGCCGGCCGAAGGGCGTGAAGGTGCCGCATCGTGCGGTTTCCAACTTCCTGGCCAGCATGTGGCACGAGCCCGGGCTGTGCGCCGACGACCGGCTGCTTGCGGTGACCACGCTGTCTTTCGACATCGCCGTGCTGGAGCTGTTGCTGCCGCTTGGCGTGGGCGCGACGATCGTACTGGCCGATGAACTGACCGGGGCCGACGGTTTCGCGCTGGCCGGGTTGCTCGCCAGCAGTGCCGCCACGGTGCTGCAGGGCACGCCTTCGACCTGGCAGATGCTGCTGGAAGCCGGTTGGCAGGGCGCGCCGGGATTCAAGGCGCTGTGCGGTGGCGAACCGCTGCAGCCGGAGCTCGCCACGCAGCTGCTTTCGCGATGCGGTGAGCTGTGGAATCTCTACGGCCCGACCGAAACCACGGTGTGGTCGACCGTCGCCCGGATCCTGCCTGCATCGGATGCGGGTGGCAGGCCCGACGTCGGCATCGGACACCCGATTGCGAACACGCGTATCTGGATGCTGGATCCGCGTGGCGGACTCTGTCCCGCCGGCGTGGCTGGTGAGATCGCCATTGGCGGCGAGGGGGTGACGCTGGGTTACCTGGACCGTCCCGAGCTGACCGCCGATCGCTTCGTCACCGACCGTTTCAGCACCGACATGGGGGCGGGCCCGGGCCTGCTTTACCGCACCGGTGACCTCGGCCGCTGGCGCTCCGACGGGCGGCTCGAACACCTCGGTCGGCTTGATTTTCAGGTCAAGATCCGCGGTCACCGGATCGAACTGGGTGAAGTGGAGGCGGTCCTGGCCCAATGTCCCGGCGTAGCGCGGGTGACCGCGGTGGCGCGGGAAGACCGTCCGGGTGACGTGCGCCTGGTCGCTTACATGGTGGCGCAGGCCGGCGCGGTGATCGACGTGGCGGCCTGCATGGCGTACCTGCGCCAGCAGGTGCCGGACTACATGGTGCCGCAGCATCTGGTCACAGTGGCCGAAATGCCGCTGCTCCCCAATGGCAAGATCGACCGCGGTGCGCTGCCCGCGCCGCTGGCCCCGTCGACGAGTGCGACCCCCTCGCGCAAGCCGTGCAGCGAAGCCGAGGAGCGTATCGCCGCGATCATGGCCGGCGTGCTGGGGGTGCCCTCGGTCGATGTGGAAGACGATTTCTTCGCCCTTGGCGGACATTCGCTGCTGGGCGCGCGGCTGCTGGCCCGCATCGGGCGGGAGTTCGGGGTGCAGCTGTCACTTGATGCGCTGTTCGCGGCATCCACCACCGAGCGGCTCGCGGAACAGGTCGAGGCGGGCGGAAACCCGCACGTGGAGCGCGAGGAGATTGCCCGCCAGCCGGACCAGTCACAGGCGCCCCTGTCGAGGATGCAGCAGCGCGTGTGGGTGCAGGAGCAGCTTCTGCCCGGCCAGGCGGCTTTCACCATCACCACCGCCCTGCGTCTGACCGGGCCGCTGGACGTGGGCGCGCTGGAGTCGGCGCTGGCCGAAGTAGTGCGGCGCCAGCCGACGCTGCGTACGGAGGTGAGCGAGTGCGACGACGGGGAGGTGCAGCGTGTCCTCGAGCAGATGAAGGTGGTCCTGCCACTGGAGGACCTGTCCAGCCTGCCGCCCGCCGACATCGACGCCGAGGCCACGCGGCGGATGGTCGAACTGTCCACGCAGCCCATCGCCCTGGATCAAGCACCGCTGTTCCGTGCCCGACTGTTCCGGCTGGGTGCGCGGACGCACGTATTCTTCTTCATGGTGCACCACGCCATCTGGGACGGCGTGTCGCGGAATCTGTTCTGCGCGGAGCTGGCGGCCGTGTATGCGGCCATGAGCGAAGGGCGGGACGCGGACCTTCCGGAGCTGGAACGCAGCTACGTGGACTTCGTCCACTGGCACCTGGCGCGGGCGGAATCCCCCGAGGCGCGCAGGCAGTTGGCGTTCTGGAAGGAGTCGCTGTCCGGGGAGCGGGCACCGCTGCAGCTGCCCGAGGATCTCCCGCGGCCGTCCGTGCCGACCGGGCGCGGCGGCTCGGAGCCGGTTCGACTCGACGCTCCGTCGCTGGCCCGTCTGCGTGAGGTGGGGGCGGGCGCCGACGCCAGCCTGTTCATGACCCTGCTTGCGGCGTACTTCACCTGGCTGCATCGCATGACCGGCCAGCAGGACCTCGTGGTCGGCGTGCCGGTGCGCGCGCACGTGTCCGAGGCGATGGACCGCGTCATGGGCTTCTTCGTCAACATCCTGCCGGTCAGGGTGCGCGTCGATCCGGACATGCCGTTCGTGGAGCTGCTTAAACACGTGCGCCGCGCGGTGCTGGATTGCTTCGCCAATCCGGATCTCGCCCTGGAAGATCTGGTGAGGGAGCTCGGCCTGCCGCGCGACCCAAGCCGCAGCACGATCTATCAGGCGTTGTTCTCCTTCCAGGAGGCCGGCCGCGAACCCGCCTGGGGAGCGCTGACCTGCGAGCCGATGGAGTTGCCGCACACTTCCGCCACCACCGACCTGGCGCTGTGGTGCCAGGCCGATGGGCGCGGGCTGGTGGCCACCCTCAACTACAACGCCGACATCATCGCCCCGGATTCCGCCGCGCGCATGCGTCGCGGGTTCGAGGCGCTGCTGGCGTCGGTGCGCACCGGGCCGGAGACCCCCGTCGGCAAGGTCGACTGCGTGGGCGCGGCGGATCGTGGGCCGCCAGGATTGAACGCCACCAGTGAATCGCCGAAAGCGGCGATCGCGGCGACCCACATTGATGGCCAGGTGACCGGTGGTTCACAGCCGCAGACGCGCAGCGAATTCGAGCAGCGCATCGCCGCGATCATGGCGGACGTGCTGGGCGTACCCGGTGTCGAGATCGATGTCGATTTCTTCGCCCTCGGCGGGCACTCGCTGCTGGGCGCGCGGCTGTTGGGGCGCATCAGGCGGGAGCTCCAGGTGCAACTGCCGCTGGGTGTCCTGTTCAAGGCGTCCACGGTCGAGCAGCTGGCGAAACTGGCCATGGTCGCCCGCGGGGGCGAGCTGGATCGGGAAGAGATTCCCCGCCATGCGGAGCAGTCGCTGGCACCACTGTCACGGATGCAGCAGCGCGTGTGGGTCCAGGAGCAGATCCTGCCGGACCGGGTGGCTTACACGATCAATTCCGCCTGGCGCCTGAGTGGGCGCCTGGACGCCCAGGCGCTGCAGTCGGCATTGTCCGAAGTGGTTCGTCGCCAGCCGACGCTGCGCACACAGCTGGACGACACGGACGAAGTGGTGGTGCAGCGCGTGCTTGAGCACGTGGCGGTGTCCTTGCCGGTGGAAGACCTGTCCATGTTGCCGCCGGAGGATGTCCGCAGTGAAGCCACGCGTCGGATGGCCGAGGTGTCCACGCAGCCCATCGCCCTGGACAAGGCACCGTTGTTCCGCGCCCGCCTGTACCGGCTTGACGCGCAAACGCATGTGTTCTTCTTCATGGTTCACCACGCCATCTGGGACGGCGTGTCGCAGAACCTGTTCGGCGCGGAACTTGCCGCGCTGTACGCGGCCCTGAGCGAAGGACGGACCGCGGACCTGCCGGAGCTGGAACGCAGCTATGTGGACTTCGTCCACTGGCACCTGGCGCGGGCGGAGGGTGCGGAGGCGCGCAGGCAACTGGCGTTCTGGAAGGAGTCGCTGTCGGGGGAGCTCGCACCGCTGCAGCTCCCCGAGGATCGCCCGCGGCCCTCCGTGCCGACTGGGCGCGGTGGCTCCGAGCCCGTTCGACTCGACGCACCGTCGCTGGCCCGGCTGCGTGAGGTAGGTGCGCGCACCGACGCCAGCCTGTTCATGACCCTGCTTGCAGGGTACTTCGCCTGGCTGCACCGGATGACCGGCCAGCAGGACCTCGTGGTCGGCGTGCCGGTACGAGGCCACCTCTCCGAAGCAATGGACCGTGTCATGGGGTTCTTCGTCAACATCCTGCCGGTCAGGGTGCGCGTCGATCCGGAGATGCCGTTCCTGGAGCTGCTCAAACAGGTGCGCCGCGCCGCGCTGGATGCTTTCGCCAATCCGGATGTTGCCCTGGAAGACCTGATGAGAGAACTGGGGCTGCGGCGTGACCCTGGTCGCAGCCCGATCTACCAGGCCGTGTTCTCGTTCCAGGAGGCCGGCCCTGCGCCTGCCTGGGGCACGCTGGTCAGCGAGCCGCTCCAGCGGCCACACACCTCCGCCACCACCGACCTGGCGCTGTGGTGCCAGGCCGATGGACGCGGGCTGGTGGCCACCCTGAACTACAACGCCGACATCATCGTTCCGGAATCGGCAGCGAGCATGCGCCGCGGGTTCGAAGCGCTGCTGGCCTCGGTGCATGCCGGGCCGGAGATCGCCGTGGGCGATATCGACTGCCTGGGGGCGGAAGATCGCCGTGCGCTGGAGGAATGGAACGCGACCAGCGTGCCCCTGCAGCCGCCGGCCAGCGTCCACGCGATGGTCATGGCGCAGCTGCGCGCCACGCCAACGGCCGCTTCGATCCATTTCGAAGGCCAGGTGACGACCTGCTCGCAGCTGCAGGCGCGCAGCGAGCGCATCGCTTCGGCGCTGGTGGCGCGCGGCGTCACCAGCGGCGACCTGGTGGGCGTGTGCCTGGATCGCGACGTCGATCTGGTCGCGGGCATGATCGGGGTGCTGCTGGCCGGCGCCGCCTATGTGCCGCTGGACCCCGCCTATCCGCCGGACCGCCTGCGCTTCATGGCCGAGGATGCCGACTTGAAGCTGGTGGTCAGCAAAGGCGACCTGGCGGCGCCGCTGCAGTGGCCTCGCCAGCAGCAGTTGCTGCTGGACGCCGATAGCGCGCAGATCGCGTCCGCGCCACCCGCCGCCTTCCCGGAGGTTGGGCCCGATGCGCCGGCCTACGTGATCTACACCTCCGGGTCGACCGGAAAGCCGAAAGGCGTGAGCGTGCCCCATGGGGCCGTGGTGAACTTCTTGCGCAGCATGCAGCGCGAGCCGGGCATCGTGCCTTCCGACCGGCTGCTGGCGGCGACAACCACGTCTTTCGACATTGCAGTGCTGGAGCTGTTCCTGCCGTTGGCCGCCGGTGCGAGCATCGTCCTGGCCACGCGCGAACAGCTCTTCGACGGCGCGGCGCTGGCACGTCTGCTGGATGCCAGCCAGGCCACGCTCCTGCAGGGCACGCCGTCGGTCTGGCGGCTGCTGCTGGAGACAGGGTGGCAGGCGCGCCCGGGCTTGAAGGCACTGTGCGGCGGTGAGCCGCTGCCGGAGGACCTGGCGCGGCAGCTGCTGGCCCAGGACGTCGAGCTGTGGAACATGTACGGCCCGACCGAAACCACGGTCTGGTCCACCTGCGCCCGGGTGCATGCGCCCGAACGTGGTGGCGCACTGGATATCCACATCGGCCGCCCGATCGACAACACCACGGTGTGGGTGCTTGATGCACGCGACCGGCCCTGTGCGCCCGGAGTGCCCGGCGAGATCCACATCGGTGGAGCCGGGATGAGCCTGGGCTATCACGACCGCCCGGAGCTCAACGCCGAGCGCTTCATTCCCGACCCGTTCCCGGGCGTGGCGCGGTTCAATGGGTCCACGCTTCCAGCGCTGCTCTACCGCACCGGCGACCGCGGGCGCTGGCGCCACGATGGCGTACTCAGGCACGAAGGGCGGCTGGATTTCCAGGTCAAGCTGCGCGGCCACCGGATCGAGCCGGGCGAGATCGAGACCCTGCTTGTGGCCCGCGACGAGGTGGCCCGTGCCCTG
Organism: Luteimonas sp. A478; assembly: GCF_054052025.1. Classification (NCBI taxonomy): domain Bacteria; kingdom Pseudomonadati; phylum Pseudomonadota; class Gammaproteobacteria; order Lysobacterales; family Lysobacteraceae; genus Luteimonas; species Luteimonas yangxiaopingae. The sequence goes on from NZ_JBSVRF010000004.1 coordinate 235,362, forward strand.
GTGATGGTGCGTGAGGATCGGCCAGGTGACGAGCGGCTGGTGGCCTATGTCGTCGCGGCCACCGGTGCGGGGATTGAGGAGGATGCGCTGCGCGGCCATCTGCGCGGCCTGCTTCCCGCGTACATGGTGCCGCAGCACTTCGTCGCGCTCGCCGCCCTGCCGCTGCTTCCGAACGGGAAGGTCGATCGCAATGCGCTGCCGGTACCGTCAGCACATGCCGTCCAGGCGCCGCGGGAAGTGGCCGGGGTGACCGATCCGCGCGTGCTCTACCTGTCTGAAGTCTGGTCGCGCTTGTTGGGAATGTCCGCCGGCCCGGAGGACAACTTCTTCGACCTGGGAGGCCACTCCATGCTGGCAGTGCAGATGGCGAACCGCGTCGAGCGGGAAACGGGCGTGCGGATCAAGCTGATCCGGCTGGGGGCCGAAACCCTGGCGCAGGTTGCCGAGGGACTTCCGATGTCCGCGGACGGGGCCGAAAAGGCGTCCGGTTTCCGGGCGCGGATAGGCAACAGCGTGCGGCGCCTTTTCAAGCGCACGGCGGACTCGCCGCAGTGATGGCGGCGGGGCGAACGGCTACGCGATGGATGATCAGGTGGGGAGGGGGACGCAATGAGTAACGGGAACTGGGAGCCATTCTGGCTCGGGTCGCCCGCGCGGCCGCTGTACGCCGCCCTGCACCCGGTGCCGGGCGTGCCGCCGGTGGGCGTGGTGCTGGTGCCTCCGTTGCTGGACGAGCAGCCGCGCAGCCGCCGTTTCATTACCGAAGTGGCCAGTGAGCTGGCGGAGTTGGGTCTACCTTCGCTGCGCTTTGACTTCCTTGGCACCGGGGACTCCTGCGGCCGCGGTGATGAAGTGGATTTCCAGTCCATGCGCTGCGACCTGGACCTGGCCACTGCCGCACTGCGCGCGCGGACCGGCGCGCGACGGGTGGTGCTGGTGGCCTGGAGTGGGGCGGCGCTGGTTGTGCACAACTGGCTGGCACGGGGCGGGGCAGCAGACCTTGTCGTCCTCTGGGATGCGCTACCCGATGGCGCCCGCTGGCTGAAACGATTGGTGCAGGCCGACGCTGAGACAAGGGCGACCCAGCCGCCTCCGCGCCCGGGCGTATCCCGCCCGGGCGACGCCCCCGACGGTCAGCTGATGGGTTTCATGGTTTCGCCACGCCTGCGCCATGACCTGGCGCGGGCGCGGCTGGATGCGGGCTTGCCGGTGGACCGCTCCCGGATGTGGGCGGTGGCGCGCGAGGAAGATCTGCCGTCACCGGTGCAGGTCGAGCGGGTCGTGCCCCTGCCAGCATCGGCGCCGAGGTTGGAGGGTGGGCCGTCGATGGCCGGCACGCTGTTCATGACGCCGCCGATGCGTGAGCTGGTGCGCGGGCTGGGTTCAGCGATATGCGCGACGCCATGGATATGAACGTGGCGTATTGCAGCGAGCGGCCCGCAACCGGGACGGCGTCGAACGTGCTTGTGCAGTTCGGCCCGGACGACCGGTTGACGGGGGTGCTGGCAGGTGCGCATGGAAGCGGGCCCACGCTGCTCCTGCCCAGCGCAGGACTGCAACCACGCGCCGGCCCCTTCCGTTTGCACGTGGAGCTGGCCGAGCGGCTGGCCGCCAGCGGCATCCGCAGCTTCCGCTACGACATTCCGGGCGTGGGAGAAGCGCCACGGCTGGCCGGATGCGACGCCGTGGGAGCTACGCGTGCCGCCATGGATGCGCTGGAATCGCGCCATGGGTGCCGCACTTTCGCGGTGGGCGGGGTCTGCAGCGCCGCGGATACAGGCTGGGAGGTGGCAAGCCTGGATTCGCGGGTATCGGCGCTGCTGCTGCTCGATGGCATCTGCTTTGCCGGGCCGTGGTACGCGTGGGCGCGAATGATCGGGTTGCTGCGGCGCCTGCCAGCCGAGTGGCCTTCGTTCGCACGGAAGCTGCAGTCACGCATGCGGGGCGGTGCCGGCCTGGACTCCGGGGATTTCCGGACCTGGCCGGACCGCGCGCGGGCGCGGCGCGAGTTCGAGCAGCTGTTGCAGCGGGATGCCCGACTGCTTTTCATCTTCAGCGGAGGCTACGAGGACCGTTTCCTGCATCCGCGCCAGTTCGCCTGGACGTTCGGTCCGCTGGCCAGTGGCCCGCGCGTGGTGATGCATTACTGGCCGGAAAGCGATCACACCTACTTCGGAAGGATCCAGCGTGACCGGCTGATCGCGACGATCGATCAATGGATGGTCGGGTTGGCGGCAGGAGTGGAGCCGTGAATCGCGAAGCCGTGGCGGTCACCCCGCTGTATTCGGCGTCCAGGGATCCGGGCAGGCCGTTGCGGGTGGTGCTGGTGGCGCCGACGAGCGTCCCCGGCTGGCTGCGCGCGTTCCGTGACCTGGCGGTGCGCACCGGTTGGGTGGACCTTGTCGTGGTGTCCGGCTTCGACGTGCCGTTGCCCGCGTTTGGAGACGTCGGCCTCGACATGCGCCTGTTCCTGGCCGTGGAGCGCACCCTGCATCGGAATGCCAACGCAAGCCTCGATCCGGAAGTGATTTCCCGCGAGCAGCCCAAACACCGCGGCGAAGGCGCGCTGGAGCGTCAGCTGGAGCAGGTGGAAACACTGTCTCCCGATGTGGTGCTCCTGGCCGGACCGCAGGCATGGGCATCCAGCCTTGCTCCAATGGCTCGCCTTGGCTGCTGGCATCTGGACGCCAGCCTCACCGATCCCCGTTACGCGGGTCTGAGCCTGGTCGGATCGGTGCTGCGGGGTGACGCGGCGACGCGGGTTGAGCTGGTGCTGCAGGGCGCAGCCGGGACGGACGCCGTCCTGGCGGGGAGTTCGGGCAGGACCCGGGTGCCTTCGTTCCTGATGACCCGCGACGATGCATTTGCAAAGCTGCCCCAGCTCCTGCTGCGCGGGCTCCTGCGGGCTGCCTCCGCCTCTGGCACCAGCACCAGCTCCTCGAACATGGAGGGTTGGCCGGAGCGCCAGCCGGCGACGTTGAAGCTGTCGTCGCGCGTGGCGACCCGGCCAGGCGAAGGGCTGCGCCTGCTCCTGTCGACGTCCCTGGCCAAGGTCCGTTCGCTGGCAAGGCGTTTCAACTACCAGGGCTGGGCACTGGTCGTTCGCACCAACCAGGACCCGCTCGATCCCGACGCCCCGGTGATCGGTACGCACGCCATCCTGGAGGCATCGGAGGGCTGGTGGGCCGACCCCTGCGTAGTGACCGACGGGTCGCGGACGATCGTATTCGTCGAAGAGATGGACCTGGTAACCAACAAGGCCTTCATTGCGTGTGTGGAGCTGGTCGACGGGGGTGCCCGCCGGCTCGGAACGGCGCTCAGGGAGCCGGGCCACCTGTCGTTTCCGCAGGTATTCGCTTGGCAGGGACAGTGGTACATGACCGTGGAGTCCGGCTACGCCAGGAGGGCGAGCCTTTACCGGGCCGTGGAGTTCCCCCTGCAGTGGGTCCGAATACGCGATCTGGTGACAGGCTGGTCCTGCGTGGATCCGGTGCTGCACCATCACGATGGCCACTGGTACCTGTTCCTCAACGTGGCCGAGAGCGGTGACGGCACCAGCGACGACCTGTTCCTGTTCGTAGCTGCAAGCCTGGAGGGGCCGTTCAGGCCACATCCCGCGAGTCCGCTTGTGTGCGATGTGAGGCGGGCCAGGATGGCGGGCCGCCTGTTCCACCACCAGGGTCGTCTGATCAGGCCGTCCCAGGACTGCGGGCCGAACTACGGCAGTGCCGTGGTGTTCAATGAAGTGCTTGAGCTCGGGCCACAGGTGTATCGCGAGCGCGAGCTGTCGCGGCTGACTCCTGATTGGGGGCCGGCGCTGCATGGCTGTCATACCTACAGCGCCGGTGGGGACTGCGAAGTGCTGGATGTCGCCGGCCGCCCGCCGGCCGGCTCCGCCCGGCTTCGCCTGTTCGATGGTGATTTGGCGGGATGCAGCTGAGCGCCATGGGCAGCCCCCCGGACAAGGCCACCGCAGCGATCACGCAGCCAGCCGGCTTGCTGCGGAAACCGCCGGGGCTGGGCACCCATTACCTGCGCTACTCGGTGTCCAACGCGCTGGTGCTGCTGGCGGGGTTCATTTCCTTTCCGATCCTCACCCGGATGCTCGACAACACCGAGTTCGGGATCCTGCGGTACTACGAAACCTTCATGCTGGTCGGGGTCGCACTTGCGAAGCTGGGTTCGCAACACGCGATCGTGCGCCTGTACCCCTACGGCGATCCCGGGCGCATGCGGACATTCGGCACCAATGTCGTCCTGTTGCCGCTGGTGATGTCGGCGACGCTGTGCGCGGTGGCTATCGTGGGGATGTTGCTGTGGAGCGGCTGGAGCGGCAGAAGCTTCAGTCCCGTGCTGTGGTGCGTGGTGGCAATTACGCCGATGCTGGCGGCGAGCGCCATCGTGCAATCGGTGATGCGGGCGGGCGAGCGCTCGGACGTCGTCATGGTCACGCGCATCATCGGCCGCATGCTGGAGCTGGTGCTGGTACTGGGCGCTGTCATCCTGGTGCAGCAGAGCGCTCTGGCGGTGTACGGCGGCAAGCTTGTTGCGACGGTCCTGCTGCTGGCGTGGCTGATGCACTGGCTGCGCCGCAATGTCCGGTTCGCGCGCGAGGCGATCGACACCGAGGCCTTCCGCGGTGCGCTGGTCTACGGCCTGCCGCTGATGGGGCACGAGCTTGCCTACGCCATTTTCAGCAACGTCGATCGCGTGATGCTCAGGGCGATCACCGATGACTTCGCCGTCGTGGGTATCTACACCATTGGAATGGCGTTGGCTCTGCAGGTGAACCTGTTCATCGATACGACGCTGTCGGAGGCGTTTGTCCCGGTGGCCAACAGGGCCTATGAGACTGGCGGCAACAAAGCCGTTCGCGCGCTGAAAAAGCAGGTCCTGGTGCCCATGACCTACGCCGTGGTGGCCATCATCGCGATGGTGCTGGTGACGGGAGAGGACCTGATCGTGGCGCTGAGCGGGCCGTCCAAAGCCGCGTCCGGTGAGGTGTTCGTGGTGCTCGGGATCGCGGTGGCGGCGCATTCCCTACTCTGCATTTCCAACTTCGGCATGCTGCTCAAGCGCCGCACGATGCCGGTGTTGATGATCACCGTCGGTACCGCGGCCGTCAGCGTGGTGATGAACTTCATCCTGATCCCACGCATGGGATACATGGGCGCCGCGTGGTCTGTCGCGATCAGTTACGCGGCCATGAGCACGGCGCGATTCATCTGGTGTCCAAAGGGGTTGGTGCAACTGCCCGCCGCCCGCACGCTGGCGGTGGCGATAGCCCTTGGGACGTTGCTGGTGTCCGTTGCCCAGGGTGCCGACCTGTTTGGAGTGCAGGGGGCGTGGGCACGCCTGGCGGTAGCAGGGGCACTGTTCGTGCCCCTGTATGCCTTGCCTGTGCTGGTCCTGGATCCGGACCTGCGGCAGGCCGCGCTCGCGCTCCTGGCGCGGGCCACGGCACGCCGCAGGACGCAATTACCGGATGGTGTAGGTGACTGAAGCGTTGCTGTTGTGGACATCGCCCGCGCCGCTCTTCACGTTCGCGGAGATGCCATAGCGTCCGGATCGGGCGTTGGAGGGCGAAGCTACTTCCAGCCTGGTGCGATACGTCCTGCCGGGGGCAATGCGTGCGCTGTTTGCGTTCAGTGAGCCACTCCAGCCGGACGGAACGGATTGCCCGATCTGGAACGTCTGCGCAGTATTGCAGCGGTCGTCGTTGTTGCGGATCGACACCGTGTACCTGACCGTGCGGCCGGCCCGGCCGGAGGACAAGCCGCTCAGCGTCACGGTCGGCTCGCGGCGCGCGCAGCTCGTGGCCGTGTCGGCGATCCGGTAGGTAGCCGAGCCATTGGCGGAGTGGATGGCACCGATGGTGCTGCTCACGCCCGCACCGACTCCGTAGGTGCCGGCCTCGGCGCTGGAAGGCGAGGTCACGCGCAGCGTCGTGCTGTAGGTGTCGCCAGCGTTGATGTAGGCGCTGCTGGCACCGAGTGAGCCGTTCCAGCCGCTGGGCAGGGTATCGGCAAGGAAGAAGGTCTTGCCGTTGAAGCAGGAGGCGGGATCATTGTTACGCGCGGTTACGGTGTAGGTGACCGTGCTGCCCGCCGCCGTCGCCGTCGAAGGTCCGGCAACGCTGACAGTCGGAGCCTTGCGCTCGCAGGTCGGGGCCGCATCGATGACCGTGTAGGTCGCGGAACCATTGCCCGCATGTGCTGCGATGGTGGTGCTCGCACCGATGGCGATCCCGTAGTTGCCGGCCTTGGCGCTGGAAGGCGAGGTCACGCCCAGCGTCGTGGTGAAGGTTTCGCCGGTGTTGATGTAGGCACTGCTGGCACCGAGTGCGGCGCTCCAGCCGCTGGGCACGGTATCGGCCAGGAAAAAGGTCTTGCCGTTGAAGCAGTCGGCGGGGTCATTGTTACGGACGGATACGGTGTAGTTGATCTTGCTGCCTGCTGCCGCCCCGCTCGAGGGTCCCGCGATGCTGACGGTAGCCGCCTGGCGGGTGCAGCTCGGGGCCGGATCAGGCGTCGGAGTCGGAGTCGGAGTCGGGGTCGGGGTCGCTGAGTCCGCCGCGGCACCGTACTCATAGGCGCCGATGTCGTTGGCGGAGCCAACCGGACGCTTGCCGCCCAGGAAGTCGGTGGTGACGGCACTGATCATCGGTGCCTTGTCGATCACCGGGCTGCCGGAGCGCGGCTCGGCGTCGAAGTTCGCCAGGGTCATGTTGGTGAGCTTGGGGTCCGCACAGCTGACACCGCTCGGGCACGAGGACAGGTTCCAGCCGATGTTGCCGGAAATGTTCAGCGTGCCGGGGGCCTTGCCTGCGTTGAATGCACGCTTGCCGCCGTTGACGAAGTACGGGAAGCCGACCACGACGTTGTTGCGGATGTCGATCCGGTCGGAGGAGTTGCCGCTGTTGTAGGTGATGTTGCCATCGCCTTCGCCGGCCAGGGTGTTGTGGCGCAGGGTGGCGGTGTGGCCGCCGTTGAGCACCAGCAGCACGGTGGCGCCGTAGGCGCGGCAGATATCACCGTCGGCCATGTTGAACTTGCCCTTGAAGTAGGTGCAGTGACCGACCAGGACCGAGTTTTCAACCGTTGAATTGCCGGTGATCTTGACCTGGTTGCCGGCGTTGCCAGCCGCGTACACCCGACGCAGGGTCACGCTGGTGCCCGGGGCGCCATCCATGTGGTAGAAGTCCAGGCCGTCGGAGGTGTTGTAGAGGACGAAGGCGTCCTCGATCAGCCATTTTCCGCCGGAGGCAGGCAGGCCCAGGCCATCGCCGTAGCCGCCGCTCTGCTGGGCCCAGCAGGCCCAGGGCTCACCGGTGGAGACGCGCTCGCCGCAGCCGTTCCAGCTGATCTCGATGTCGCGCAGGATCATGTTGCCGGCGTTGGAGCTGTTGCTGCCGACGTTGCCGTCCCAGCCGGCGGTGCCGTTGCGGTTGAGCTTGACCCGTTCAATGGTCCAGTCGGTGAGGCCGCCGGCCTGCATGCCGCGGGCGCCCATGCCGTGGATGTTGACGTCATGCATCCACACGTTGCGCGAACCGCTGGCGTACAGGCCCACGCGGGCCCACCGGTCACCGGAGCCGCAGCTGGCACTGGAGCTGGAGTGGCCGAAGACGCAGTCGCTGCCGTCGGTGACCTCCAGGTGGCCGAGTTCGACGTGGGAGCTGCCTTCCAGGTTGAGCACCCGGTGGATGCCGTTGCTGCCGGCCAGCTTGGGGGTGGTGCCGGACTTGCCCAGGATGCGGGTGCGGGCGGAGCTGGTGCCGCTGGGCACGGGCCGCATCTGGCTGCCGATGGTGTAAGTGCCGGCGCCGATCATCAGGGTGTCACCACCGGAGATGCGGGCCGAGCCGGAGGCGGGCAGGGCAACCAGGGGGCTGTTCCAGGCGCAGTTCTGTGCGCTGCCGCTGCCCGGATAGGGCGCGTCGGCGCGGCCGGTGCACTGGCTGGCGGTGCCGCCGTCGGTACGGACGTGGTAGGTCGCTGCCTGGGCCGAACCGATCGCGCTCAGGACGAGGAGGGAAGTGAAGAGGAAAGAAGCAGGCGAAAGAGAAATGCTTCTCAAAGTACGAAAATTATTCAATATACGAATCACTACAGGGACTCTCCGAAGGGCTTGGGGGAATTGGGCCCTCCGTGGTCCGGCCTGCATCTTATGTGCAGCGCAACATCCAGCCTTGCGACGCAGTTCACGGTTCAGTCGGATATTCGACCAACGTCGCAGGTTGCTGATGTAACGGTTAAGCCGTCAGTTTGATTTGTATGCGCCATCGGCCGGAAAGATGGCCGTCCAGCCCCGGATTCCACGTTCATTCAGGTGCAACGGCGCGGAACGGCTGTTTACAGGGAGGCGGCACATGCTCGAGATCGTGATGTGGGGCGCAATCGGGATGCTGGTTTATATCTATCTGGGTTATCCAGCCCTGACGTTGATTCTTGCTCGCCTGTTCCAGCGCCCGGTGGCGCGCGCAGAGTTCGAGCCGCCTGTCACATTTATTATTTCCGCGTATAACGAAGAAAAACATATAGGCGCGAAAATCAGCAATACGCTGGCCCTCGATTATCCTGCGGATAAACTCGAGGTTATTGTGGTATCAGACGCATCCACGGATGCCACCGACGGGATCGTGCAGGCCTGGTCTGCGGCTGGGGTACGGCTGTTGCGGATCGAGGGGCGGCTGGGCAAGACCGCATGCCAGAACGCGGCCGCTGCCGCCGCGTCCGGCGAGGTGCTGGTCTTCGCTGATGCCACCACGGTGGTGGACGGCGGCGCGTTGCGTGCAATCACCAGGAACTTCAACGACCCTGAAGTGGGGTGCGTTGCGGCCCGCCTGGTGTACACGGCGCGCTCGACCGATTCCACCGGGCATGGCGGCTCGTCATACTGGAAATACGAGAGCCTCTTGCGGAGTGCGGAAAGCTCCCTGGGGTCCCTCATCGGCGTCAGCGGTGCGCTGTCCGCCGTGCGCGCGAGCGCCTATCGTCCCATCCCCACGGAGTTGATCAGCGACTTCATGATCGCCCTGGATGTGCGCGACCAGGGACTGCGCACCGTGCTCGAGCCGGAGGCGATCTGCTTCGAGGAGACCCTGGACCGGCCCCGCCAGGAGCTGTCAATGCGCAACCGGGTGACCCTGCGGAGCCTGCTGGTGCTTGCCAGGAACCGACACTTGCTGAATCCGTTCCGCTACGGCGTTTTTGCGTGGCAGCTGGTGTCACACAAACTGTTGAGATACCTCTCGCCGGTCTTCTGGGCGGTGGCGCTGGGCGCGAACCTCGCCTTGGCCATGCAGGACCGGTACGTGTGGCTGCTGGGGCTCCAGGTCGCGGGCATCCTGGTGGGATCGCTGGGCTTCCTGCCGCTGCCCCGCCTGGGGGCATTCAAGCTGTTGGCGCAGCCGTATTATTTCCTGCTGACCAACCTGTCTTCCGCGATCAGTCTCGTGCGCTTCATCAGGGGCCGGAAAGTCGTGGTCTGGACACCGCTGCGATGAGCATGCAGTCAGCGGCCGCCAGGCAGGGTCAGCCGCGTGCACGGCGCGATGGTGCCGATGTCGATTCCGCCGCTCTCCGCCCGGCAGGTGGCACCGTCGGGGCATGAGCCCACGTTCCAGGCGAGGTTTCCAGAAATGTTCAGCGTGCCGGGGGCCCGGCCGGCGTTGAACGCACGCTTGCCGCCATTGACGAAGTACGGGAAGCCGACCACGACGTTGTTGCGGATGTCGATCCGGTCGGAGGAGTTGCCGCTGTTGTAGGTGATGTTGCCATCGCCTTCGCCGGCCAGGGTGTTGTGGCGCAGGGTGGCGGTGTGGCCGCCGTTGAGCACCAGCAGCACGGTGGCGCCGTAGGCGCGGCAGATATCACCGTCGGCCATGTTGAACTTGCCCTTGAAGTAGGTGCAGTGACCGACCAGGACCGAGTTTTCAACCGTTGAATTGCCGGTGATCTTGACCTGGTTGCCGGCGTTGCCAGCCGCGTACACCCGACGCAGGGTCACGCTGGTGCCCGGGGCGCCATCCATGTGGTAGAAGTCCAGGCCGTCGGAGGTGTTGTAGAGGACGAAGGCGTCCTCGATCAGCCATTTTCCACCGGAGGCAGGCAGGCCCAGGCCATCGCCGTAGCCGCCGCTCTGCTGGGCCCAGCAGGCCCAGGGCTCACCGGTGGAGACGCGCTCGCCGCAGCCGTTCCAGCTGATCTCGATGTCGCGCAGGATCATGTTGCCGGCGTTGGAGCTGTTGCTGCCGACGTTGCCGTCCCAGCCGGCGGTGCCGTTGCGGTTGAGCTTGACCCGTTCAATGGTCCAGTCGGTGAGGCCGCCGGCCTGCATGCCGCGGGCGCCCATGCCGTGGATGTTGACGTCATGCATCCACACGTTGCGCGAACCGCTGGCGTACAGGCCCACGCGGGCCCACCGGTCACCGGAGCCGCAGCTGGCACTGGAGCTGGAGTGACCGAAGACGCAGTCGCTGCCGTCGGTGACCTCCAGGTGGCCGAGTTCGACGTGGGAGCTGCCTTCCAGGTTGAGCACCCGGTGGATGCCGTTGCTGCCGGCCAGCTTGGGGGTGGTGCCGGACTTGCCCAGGATGCGGGTGCGGGCGGAGCTGGTGCCGCTGGGCACGGGCCGCATCTGGCTGCCGATGGTGTAAGTGCCGGCGCCGATCATCAGGGTGTCACCACCGGAGATGCGGGCCGAGCCGGAGGCGGGCAGGGCGACCAGGGGGCTGTTCCAGGCGCAGTTCTGTGCGCTGCCGCTGCCCGGATAGGGCGCGTCGGCGCGGCCGGTGCACTGGCTGGCGGTGCCGCCGTCGGTACGGACGTGGTAGGTGGCTCCTCCGCGGTCGCGATTGGCTGCTGCCTCCGTGGGCGCCGGCAACGGTGGCTGCACCTGGAAACACGTGACGGTATCGGGTGTGTCCACTGCGTGACATGCCGCCATGCACGCCGTCCCGGCCACTACCAGCGCGGACCTGGCCATCAACGAGGACCATAGGCGCCGCAGCCGGATCACTCACCCGGCCCCGGGTCCGGCCTGCGCACCAGGCCCGGAAATATCCGGGCCGCGGCGGGAAAACGACTTGCCGCGACCGCGGCCTGCGCGGAGCGGCCGGCGTCGGCACGGGTACCCGGAGCGTGGGCCTGGATGACCGCGTAGCGTTCCATCAGCCCGCACAGGATCCAGAAGCTGTGCATCACCAGGCCGTCGAAATATGGGCTGCCGAACAGATTGCCGAGCACCATCGCGATCACCGCCACTGCAAGGCCAACGCCCAAAGCGCGCGAAGCCGGGTTGCTGTCGCGGGTGGCACTCCGTGCCCTGCGGGCGAGCTGCCACAGCCGCCAGACCAGCCACAGCATCATCGCCAGGGCCAACGGGCCGCATTCGGCCAGCGCGCGCACAAATCCGTTGTGTGCATCCATGCCCGGATACACGGTGTAGTCACCGATGTGCTCGCGAAAACGTCCCAGGCCCACGCCAGCCGGGTGGTCGGCCAGCATTGCAAGCGCTCCTTTCCAGATCTCCAGCCGGCTCGCCGTGCTGCCGTCGAATGACGCCACGCCGCCGGCGTTCATCTGTCGCGTTTCATCGATCCGCTGGATCACGCTGTCCGGCAACACGCTGGCACCAATGATCGCTATCACCAGCATGGCCAGCGCCGCCGCCGTAAAGCTGCGATGAAACAGAAGCAGCGTGATCCCGAGTGCGGCGATCACGTAGGACTGGCGGGAAAACGTGAACAGAATCGCTGCCACGAGCACCGCGCCGGCAGCCACGGCCATCAGCCGCAGCGGCTTTTGGCAGTCGGGCTGCAGTGCCAGTGCAACGAACATGGGCAGGAACATGGCGAAGTACACGCCGGCGCGGTTCGCGGCGCTGATTGCACCGAACGGGCCGGTTGCCCGCTGTCCGTCCGCGAACTGCGCGGGGTCGAACTGGAGCCCCTGCGATACCGCCTGGAGCCCTGCGACCGCAGCGACAACCAGCGTGAGCATGATCAGCTGGCGGGTGCCATTGGCATCCAGGCCGCAATGGCGGTAGGCAAGGTAGAGCAACGGGTAGGTCAACGCGTACTTCGCCTGCAGCACGATTGCGCCGGGGCTCGAGGGATCGCGGCTGATTGCAATGAACCAGCCCAGCAGGAAGGCGAGGAACAGGCCCACCAGTGGCGGCAGCAGGAGGCTGGTGCGGGGCAGCCCGTGCGGATCGCGCCGGCCGAACATGCTTGCCCACAGCAGCAGCAGCACGGACGCGCCCACGCCCACGTCCGGCGGCAGGAACAGCGAATACGGCAGCAGGATGATCGGCAGGGCGTAGAGCAGGTTCATCGGTTGTTCCTACTCACGCTGGCGCGGCGAAGGAATGAGCCCGCCGGCCGCCCGGCCTGGTCTCCTGCCGCCCGCGGCCAGGCAGCGCTCGTAAACGGCCGACGTGGCGGCGGCGAGGGCGGCTGCGCTGTGATGCCGGGCCACGAACTCCCGGGCCGCATCCGCAAGCTGCTTGCGCAGGTCCGGCTCTGACGCCAGGCTGGCCATTGCGGCCGCGAGGGCGCGCGCGTCTCCCGGGGGAAACAGCACGCCCGTGCGGCCGTCTTCGACGAGTTCCGGGGTGCCGCCGACCCGGGAGGCGATGACCGGGCAGCCTGCAGCCATCGCTTCCAGCAGCGCATTGGACTGGCCTTCGAAGTGGGACGGCAGCACCAGGAAGTCGGCGGCCTGCATGAGCTGCACCGCGTTTTCCACTTCCCCGAGCAGGCACACGCTGTCGGATATGCCAGCCGCTGCGACCTGGGCCTGGATCAAAGCGCGCATTGGTCCTTCGCCGGCCAGTGCGATCCATGGCCGATGTCCGGGCGGCAGCGATGCCACGGCCTCCATCAGGCAGGACAGGTTCTTCGCATGCACCAGCCGCCCCACGAACAGCCCGACTGCGCGCCCTGCCGGTGCGCCGAGCGTGCGCCGCAGGGCGGCGCGCTCCGCCGCGGACATCGCCGGCGGCAGCGCCACTCCGTTGCCGATGACTGCGAACTTCGCCTCGGGCATGCGCGTATGGCGTGCGGTCGAGCGTGCCCCGGCGCGGGAGTTGGCGATGACCGCCGCGCTGCGCGCAACCACGACGCGCTTGAGCAGCCAATGCCTGGCGCGCTTGTCGGGTGCGAAGCTGCGTTCGGAAGCGATCAGCACCGGGGTGCGCCTGGAGAGGCCGCTGGCCAGTACCGACCAGATTTCCGCGGTCTGCGAGAACGCGTGGATCAGGGCGTAGTTGCGCCGCCGCAGCAGCCGGGTGAACGCGAGCAGGAAGCGGACATCGATCCGCCCGCGCTTGGGCAGGTAGTGCACCGGCACGCCGCTGCGCTGGATGGCGCCGAGCAGGAACGAATCACTGCGGAAATACGCCAGCTCCGGCGCCCAGCGTTCGCGGTCCAGGCCGGCCAGCAGGTGCTGGATCTGGCGCTGGCTGCCACCCACCTCCATTTCGTCGACCACCAGCAGCAGGCGCTCAGGTCGCATTGCACAGTGCCTCCGCCATCAGCCGGTGCAGCTTCAGGGCCTCTTTGCGCGCGTCGAACTCCAGCTCGATGCGCTGGCGGGCGGCAAGCGAGAGCCGCATTCGAAGTCCGGGGTCGTGGAGCAGCCGCTCCAGCGCCCGGGCCAGCGCGGCCGGGTCGTACTCGGCTGCAAGCAGCCCGTGGACCTCGTCGGTAATGAGTTCGGGCACGCCGGAGACCGCGCAGCTGACCACCGGGCAGCCGGCGGCCATGGCTTCCATCAGCGCGACCGGGATTCCGTCGCGGTTGCCGTCGGGGGCGACCTCGCAGGGCAGGGCGAAGATCGTGGCTTTCTGCAACTTGGCGCGGATCGCCTGCTGCGAAAGCGCGCCGGCCATCTCGACCCTGTCCCCGAGACCGAGCCGGTCAATCCGTGCCTGCAGGTCTTTTCGCAGCGGTCCATCCCCGACCACCGTGCAGCGGAAGCCGGTTCCATTGGCATGCATCAGCGCGAGCGCGTCGATCAGCGTTCCAAACCCTTTCTGCGCAACCAGCCGGCCGATGGCGAGGATGTGGGCCCCGTCCCTGCCGTTGCCCGACCATGGAAGCTGCGCCAGGTCCACGCCGCAGTGCACGACCTTCAGCTTGTGCCGCGTCAGCGGCGAAACGTTCCGGTCGATCCAGTCGACGTTGTGCCGGGAGATGGTGACCGCCAGGGCGGAGTCCGCGATCTTGCGGGCCAGGATGTGCCGATCGACGAAGATGTCGTGGGCGTGGCAGGTGAAGCCGAACGGGCGCCCCGCGGCCCGTGACAGGACCCAGGCGGCGGTTGAAGGGTAGGTCGACCAATGGGCGTGGATGAATTCCGGGTCGAAGTCGCGCATCCACGACAGGTGTTCCAGCCCCCGGGCCATCGCTACCAGCGACTTGATCATGGCCACCGGCGTGCGCCAGGTCCCGGCAGCGATGATGGCCGCATCGCGGCTCACCATGACCGGATGGGAGAGCGCGGCGCGCAGGGTGTTCCAGAATGCGACGGCCGGGGTTTGCGGCTGGCGGACGCGGTCCAGCAGGGCGGACGCCTCGGGATGCACGATGGTCTGGCCGCGCGGGGTCTTGAGCGAAAGAATGCGTACGTCGACGCCGCTGTCGATCAGCGCCTGGATCTCACGGACGATGAAGGTTTCCGCCAGGATCGGAAAAAGCGAAACCACGTACAGCACGCGCCGCGGCGCGGGCGCACCGGCCCGTTCACCGTCCACTGGAGCGGACCCAGAGGAGGGTGATGGTGGCCACGTTCTCCCCATAGCTGAAACCGGACGTGGTCGAGTCGCGGGTGTTGCGGTGGAACCCGACCTGGGTGGTCAGGTGACGGGTCCAGCGGTGTTCGGCCCTGATCCCGTAGATGCGGTCCCGGTCCTTGCGCTGGGTAGTCATGAACTCGCGGTTGAGCGCCGTGGCATAGATGGCCAGCGTGGTGCGCGGACGGATGCGATAGGCGAGCTCCGTGTATCCACTGACATCTTCCCGATCGCTGAGCGTGCTTTGCAGATAGCGGTAGCTGCGGTAGCGGGGCCGCAGCCTCAGCTCCAAGCGATCGCCGCGGAACCTGTAATCGAGCTGCAGCCTTCTCTGGCGATGTACATCCGCGTTGACCTCCAGGGTGGAAGCGAACAGTTCCTGGATCATAGGCTCGGCCAGGTCTATCTGGCGGATGATCAGTTCCTGGGCGCTGTCAGCAAGCTGGTACCGGGCCTGCAGGTCGAATCGGCTGCGGCCGGTGGGCGCCCAAACGAACCCCGCGCGGGCCAGGGTCGCGGACACAGTGCTTCCCCCCCGATCCGGATCCACCCAGGAGCGTCCCAGGTCCAGCTCGAAGCTGCCGTGTGCCAGCTCGCGGCGGTAGCTTGCATAGGCGTCCGTGCGTGAATAATCGGAGTCCTGCCCGGGGTCATCGAACTCGACCTCGGACGCCACCAGGTTCAGCGCGACGTGGCCGAGGGAGCCCGTTTCCCGCTGCAACCGCGCGGCGGCGCTGAGCCGGTCGCCGTTGAACTCCTCGGTCACCTCGGCATAGCTTTTCGCGGCGCGCACGTCGAGCTGGGCGCGGGTGGTTCCGTTGAAGCGGGTCTGGAACGTGGGGCCGGCGATGAACACGTTGACCCGCTGCAGGTTGCCGGGTGACAGGCCGGCGCCGATATCGACGGGCTGGTGGCTCAGGTAGTCCTCGAGCACCAGGCTGAAGCGGTCCGGGGCGATCGTCCATTCGGCCTGGCCGGCGAGTTCGCCGCGCCATTCGCGCGGGAATGTGTCGTCAAGGTAGTCACGGTGCTCGACCAGGCCACGGGCCTGCAGGGCGAACGCCGAGCCCCGCTGAGCCACTGCAAAACGCAGCCTCGGTGCGAGGATGGTGTCACTGGTTTCGGCGTCCTCGCTGAGCGCGATGTTGCTGCTGTGTGCGCCGGACAAGCCGAGCTCATAGTCGATCTCGGCCGCGGCACAGGTGCCGGATATGGCGAGCATGAGCGCCAGCCCCGGGAGGGTCCCGGCGCGGGCGCGCGCGCGCAGTCGATAAGCGGATCCCCGTCCCTTGCTCATGGTTGCTCCTCATGGTCCTTCGTTGAAGACCACGCCGGCGAACTTGCCGGGATTGAACTCGGCGGCAGCGCGGGAAATCTGTTCCGGGCTGTCGCGGCCGTAGCCTGCGACCAGCACCACCAGGTCTGCGTAGTCGGCGAGGATGCGGGCATCCGGGCTGTCCTTCACGGCCGGACTGTCCAGGATCACGTGGCGCGGGGGAGTGCGGCTGCGCAGAACATCGATGAGCAGCCGCATGCGGAAGGACGACAGGTACTCGGCGCTGGCCCCGGTCGCCGTGCCGGCCGGCAGCAGGTGCAGCCGCGGAACGCCGGTTTCATACAGCATGCTGCCTACCAGCACCGCCGGATCCTCGAGGTAGTTCACCAGGCCGCCATTGACGGGGTCCAGCCGCAGGGTGTCGTGCTGTGTTCCGTGGAACAGGTCGCAGTCGATCAGCACGGCGTTGATGGTCTCGTCGAACGCGAATGCAGCCGCGAGGTTGCGTGCCACGTAGCTGCCGCCGCTGCCACGACTGACCGGGGCGACCACTATCGTGGCGCTGGGAGCACCGTTGGTGGCGGCCAGCAGGCGTGTGCGCAGGGTCCTGAACGCATCTACGTGAGGCTGGCCGATGCCGGCGCGCGAGATCGTCGCCCGCTCGTCCATTTGCGCGCGGCCAAACGCCGGGGACGGGACGAGCCGTGTTTCCGTCAGGTGCGGGAGCGGATGCTGATCCGCGACCGGCTGGAGGTTTTCAAATGCAGGCGTGTTGGCGGTCATCTGGGTCCTACCTCGGCATCAGTGCAACGGCGGCGGCAATGGGTAGGGCCAGCAGGACTGCGCTGGTCAAAGCCAGCGCCTTTTGACCGGGTGCACGGCGACGGGGCCGCGAATAGCCGCCCGGCGGTATCGTCCCGAGCACCGGCAGCCCGATGGTTTCGATCTGGGAGGCGATGCGGACCCGTGGGTCGAACCGCAGCCAGGCCAGCAGCAGCAGCAGGGGAGCGATGATGGCCAGGGCCAGCACGCCCAGCGCGACATGGGTCCGGCTGATGCTGCTGGCCATCAGCGGCAGCGCCGCGGGCTCCTGCACGCGGAAGTTGAGGCCACCACGCTGGATGTCCAGGTTCATCGACAGCCGGGCGTTCTCGCGCCGCTCGAGCAGATCCTGGTACAGATCGAGATTGACCTGGACGTCGCGGGTCAGGTTCGCCAGGTCGCTTCCCAGTGCCGCCACGCGGCTGAGGCGTTGCAGTTCCCCCTGCAGCAGCTGGTTGCCGGTAGCGATGCGCGAGGCCGTACCGACGCTGCGGCTGCGCGCCTCGGTCAGCCTGCCGCGATCAAGGTTTCCGCTGGCGGCAACGGGCATCGCCGCGGCCGTGACGGGTATCCCGCCGCGCTGCAGCTGCGCCTGCAGGTCGTTGATCTGGGCCTGCAACCGGACCATGTCGGGATGCTGATCGGTATAGGTGCCGGCCAGCGTCATCCGCTCGGCCTGAAGCTCGGCGATGCGCTGCTGCAGCGGGCCGGTGCGCGTCTGCACCGCGCTGATCGACTGCTCGCGCGCCACGTGGGTTGCCCAGCTTCCAGCCTGGGAGCTCTGCTCCGCCTGGTCCATCAAAGACCTGTCGATCTGCAACTGCAGTTCACTGATCCGCCGGGCGACGTTTTCCTCGTCGCCGAGCAGGACTTCAGGATGGGCCTCGCGGTATTCCGCCAGCCTGTCCTCGGCGTCATTCAGCCTGGTCCTGTAGTCATCCACCTGGGAGTCGATGAATTCGAAGGCGGCCCGGCTCTCCCGGGAACGGGTGCTCAGGCTCTCCTGGATGATCAGTTCGCCGAAGCGGGATGTGACCGCCTGCGCCCGCCGCGGGTCGGAGTCGGAGTAGCTGATCCTGATCAGGTTGGGATTTTCACGCGGGTTGGTGATCTCGGCCCGGCCCATGATCTGGCTGGCCAGCTGGGCGCGCTGCAGCGGATCGGGATCGGTTGCCAGCCAGCCGCCGGTCTCCAGGACCTGCTCCATGGACTGGCCGCTGAACGCCACCTCGCGTGCGATCGCGGCCCGGTCGACCACGCTGGTCGGCACCGTCCGGCCTTCCAGCAGCGGCTGGATGACGTCTGTTTCCTCGACCAGAAGCGTGGTCGAGGCGGTGTACTCCTTGGGCATGGCCAGGACCAGGACCAACCCGGCGATCACGATCGCCCCGAACAGGCCCACGAGCGTCCAGCGTCGCCGCCGGGCCTCCTTCGTGGCGGCCGGCAACAGTTGGACAATGGTCGGTCGGCTCCCGGGAGCGGGAGCCCTCCATTCGGCAAGACTGGTCATCTATCCCCCTTACAGCATGCGTTCTGGCACGGTGAGCACGTCGCCCGGCGCCACGGTGTAGTTGGTCGTCAGGTCGCCGGTCGTGAGCACGTTGTCCAGCATGACCGCGTAGCTTCCGGTGCCGCTTCCGCTCCTGCGGTGCAGGCGGGTACGGTTGGCGGCCGCGAATTCGGTCACCCCTCCGGCGGCCAGCACCGCGTCCAGCACCGTCATGCCGGGCCGGTATGGAATCGAAACCGGCTGCCGGACTGCTCCGGTGACGCGTATCCGGGACAGGTATTCGTGGCTGTTGAGTTCGGTCAGGATCACCGAGACCCTGGCGTCCTTGATGTACTCCTGCAGGCGTCCCTCGATGTCCTGGGCGACCTCGGGCGGGGTACGGCCCCCGGCGGCCACGTCCCCCAGCAGCGGGACGGAGATCATCCCGTCGGGGCGGACCGGCGCGGTGACGCCCGCGTCCGGATTGCCCCACACCGACACCTGGACCATGTCGTCCACGCCGATGAGGTAGGCCTCGGCGGACTGGTCTAGTGCAGGTGGCGGGCCGGAGCCGTCGCCGCTGGTGGTGGCGCAGGCAGCCATCAGGATCGACAGCGAGACTCCAAGCAGTGCGGAACACAAGCTGTTCATAGGTCCGTTCTCCAGTTTCCCTACGATGTAACGCGACATGGGCGACGGTCCGGCCATTGTTCCGGCGGGTGTCCCCTTGGCATTCGCGACCGGTGAAGTGGTGTGTCTGTTCCAACGCGAAAACCGTGCATTGCCGGCAAAGTCCGCTTTCCGCGTTATCCCGGGCAAGACGTACGGGAGGGGGCTGATGCTTATTCTGGTTTTCGGCGGTGCCGGCTATATCGGCAGCCATGCCTGCGTGGAGCTGGCCGGGCGCGGCCATCAGGTGGTGATTGCCGACAATTTCGTAAACAGCTCGCCGCGGGTGCTGCAACGCCTGCAACAGATCATCGGCATGCCGGTGGCCTGCCACCGCGTGGACCTGGGGAACGGGGAGGCGCTGGCGCGACTCTTCGACGGCCATCGCTTCGACGCGGTGATGCACTTCGCGGCACTGAAGGCGGTCGGCGAGTCCTGCGCCAGGCCCCTCGACTATTTCGACAACAACATCGGCGGCACGATCCAGCTGCTCAAGGCGATGCGCACGCATGGAGTGGATCGACTGGTATTCAGCTCTTCGGCCACGGTCTACGGCGATCCCGACGTGGTCCCGGTGGGCGAGGACGCGCCGCTTCGGGTCACCAATCCCTACGGACGTTCAAAGCTCGTGATGGAACAGCTGATCGCCGACCTGTGCGCGAGCGATCCGGCTTTCCATGCGGTCAGCCTGCGCTACTTCAATCCGGTTGGAGCACATCATTCCTGCCTGATAGGCGAGGCGCCCGGCGGGGTTCCCGACAACCTGATGCCGTATGTCTGCCAGGTCGCCGTGGGCCAGCGGGAGCGGCTGGCGGTGTTCGGCGGCGACTGGCCCACGGTGGACGGCACCGGGGTGCGCGACTACCTCCATGTGATGGACCTGGCGCACGCGCACGCCGACGCGCTCGACTTCCTCGTGCGGGAGAAGCGCAGTGCGGCCATCAACCTCGGCACGGGGCGCGGGACCAGCGTCCTGGAGCTGGTGAGTGCATTCGAGCGAGCAAGCGGGCGGACGATTCCTTACGACATTGTTCCCCGCAGGCCCGGAGATGTGGCCGAGGTGTACGCCGACCCTTCGCTGGCGCGGGAACTGCTGGGTTGGCGCGCCAGGCTTGATGTCCATGCAATGTGCCGCGACGCCTGGCGCTGGCAGGCGCACAACCCCCAAGGCTATGACAGTGATCCGGAAACGGGCCTGCTCGAGGCCGATGGAGCTTTGGCCACGGCCGCGGCCAGCATTGCGATCAGCGGCTGAGCCAGTCCGCCACCGGACCGGGCGCCCGCATCCACTGGAAGTGATCCGCGCGCACGCCCAGGGAGCCGTCGTCGAAGGACATCACCTGCGTGTCCACCTGCGGCAGCCTGGACAGCAGGTGCTGGAGCGAAGAAGGCGGGGCGAGCCAGTCGCGCTCGAACACTACGGCGCTCACCTGCGCCTGGACCCTGGCCATCCCGGCCTCCAGGTCGGTATCCAGGCCGTCGGCAGCGTACGTGCCCGTCAGCGCGGTACGCGACCAGTCGCGCATCACCCCGCGCGCCTCGCGACCGCCGAAGCGCAGCCTGCGGCCAGGCAGCGCCCCGTTGCGGTCGGCGAGCCAGGGCAGGAAGCGGTAGGCCAGCGGCAACCACGGTCGGTGGGGGAGCGGAAACGCGCGCCAATACGGCGCGCCGCTGCCCACCAGCCAGAGCTGCTGGGCGGTGTCGGGCGCGAGTGCCAACCGGCAGGATGCGAGCTGTCCCCCAAGGCTGTGGCCGCCGATGATGGAAGGAAGACCCGGATGGGTCCGATCGACCGCGTCGGCGCTGGCGGCGATGTCCAGCTCCAGCAGCTCCCGGTAGCCCCAGTTGCAATCGTGCCCCGCGCGCAGGCTGCTGCTGCCGGCGCCGCGCCACTCATGCAGGAACGTGGCCATGCCACGTTTGGCCAGGGCCTGGGCGAACGGCAGGTAGTGGCGCGCGCCGACGCCCAGCGCTGGCAGCCACAGCACGGTGGCGACGGGCTCCGCCGGGGAGCAGGCGTAAAGCTGCCAGCGGTGGCCGTCCGCTGCTTCCAGTGCCAGGCTGTCGTGCGCGGGCGTCACGCCGGTTCGGCGGCGCCGAAGTGGTCGAGCACCAGTACGTCGCCGCGGCCAGGACGGTAGCCGCCGCGCAGGGCGCGGTGGACGTAGCCGGTGGCGGCTTCGCAGGCATCGGCCGGGGAGAGGCCGCGGCACAGATTGGCGGCGATCGCAGCCGCCAGGGTGCAGCCGGTGCCGTGGGCATCCTGCGGCAGGCGCGGATGCGTGAACTCACGGACCAGACCCTCGGAATCGGCGAACAGGTCCATGACGTCGTCGGCGCCGTCTTCCAGGTGGCCGCCCTTGAGCAGCACCGCGCGGGCGCCGGCTTGTAACAGCTCGGTGGCAGCGTCGCGCATGGCTTGGCGGTCGTTGATGGGGTGGCCGAGCAGGAGCTCTGCTTCGGGCAGGTTGGGGGTCAGGATCGCGGCGCCGTTGAGCAGCCGTGCGCGCAGCGCGTCGAGGGCTTCGGATTCAAGCAGCCGGGCGCCGGAGGTGGCGATCATCACCGGGTCGAGCACCAGCGGCGGGTTGCCGTGTGCCTGCAGCGCATCGGCCACCGCATTGATCACCCCGGCGTTGGCCAGCATGCCGATCTTGACCGCCCCGATGCGGAAATCGTCGAAGCAGGCGTCGATCTGCGCACGCAGGAATTCCAATGGCGGAACGTGCACGGCAGTGACGCCGCGGGTGTGCTGGGCGGTGAGTGCGGCGATCGCCGACAGGCCGTGCACGCGGTGGGCAGCGAAGGTCTTGAGGTCGGCCTGGATGCCGGCACCGCCGCCGGAATCGGAGCCCGCGATGGTGAGGGCGGAAGGAAGTTCATTCATCCATCCATTGTGCCCCGTAGGAGCGCGCCATGCGCGCGAAGCCGCGGGCAATTGGAGCGGCGGAAAGGCGTCGGCCAGCAACGTGGCTGGCCGAAGGACCGTCGCATCGACGGACGTCACGCGGCTTCGCGCGCATGGCGCGTTCCTACACGATTGAGCGGGCGATCCTGAGGGCGGCGTGGAAGTTGTTGGCGTAGTACAGCTCGCCCGGCCGTTCGTGCAGCTGCATGCTGGCCAGGATCCGGTTGGGCTGGTCCTGCAGGCCGGAGATGATCAGCACGATGCCCTTGCGCCGGCAGCGCTCGGCCAGCGCCTTGATCGCATGTACGCCGCTGGAGTCGATCATCGGCACCAGTCGCATGCGCACGATGAACACCTTGGGCGGCTTGAAGAACTGGTCGAGCAGGTTGTCCAGGCGATTGGCGGCGCCGAAGAACAGCGGGCCGGTGATCTGGTAGGCCTCCACCCCCTTGGGCAGCAGGCGGCGCTGCTCCCCTTCGGCCAGCTGCGGCCCCCCGTCCTTGTAGAGATCGTCATCGAAGGTGCGGATACCGGAGCTGATCTCCACCGACTCCGACATGCGGTACATGAACACCAGCGCGGCCACCACGATGCCAGCCTGGATCGCCACGGTGAGGTCGAAGAGCACCGTCAGGCCGAAGGTCAGCAGCAGCACCACGCGGTCGCCGATGGGCGCCGACATGGTGGCGCGGAAGTTCTCGTGCTCGCTCATGTTCCAGGCCACGATCAGCAGTACCGCCGCCAGCGCGGCCAGCGGCACATAGCCCATCAGCGGCGACAGTAGCAGCATGAACGCCAGCAGGAACCCGGCGTGCAGGATGCCCGCCATCGGCGAGCGCGCGCCGGCGCGGATGTTGGTGGCGGTGCGGGCGATCGCACCGGTGGCGGGCAGGCCGCCGAACAGCGCCGAGCCCACGTTGGCCACGCCCTGGGCCACCAGCTCGCCGTTGGAGCGGTGGCGTCCGCCGGTCATGCCGTCGGCGACCACCGCCGACAGCAGCGATTCCACCGCGGCCAGGAAGGCGATGGTGAAAGCGCTCGGCAGCATTTCGAAGGTGCGCTCGAACGGGATCGTCGGGAAGCTGAAGTCCGGCAGGGTGTTGGGCAGGGCGCCGAAGCGGCTGCCGATGGTCTCGGCCGGCAGCCCGAACACCAGCACCACGCCGGTACAGGCCAGCAGCGCGACCAGGAACCCGGGCCAGTTCGGGCGCCAGCGCCGCAGGGCGACGATCACTGCCAGCCCGAGCACCGTCAGCGCGACCGCCACCGGCTGGGTGCTGGCGATGTGCTGGGCGTAGGCCGTCCAGCGGCCGATGAAGTCGCCCGGCACCTCGGCGATCTGCAGCCCCAATGCGTCGATGATCTGGCTGGAGAAGATGGTCACGGCGATGCCGGCGGTAAAGCCGGTGATCACCGGCTGCGGCATGTAGCGCATCAGCGTGCCCAGCCGCAGCAGGCCGGCGGCGATCAGCATCAGGCCGGCCATCAGCGTGCACAGGATCAGCCCGCCGTAGCCGAAGCGCTCGATCACCACGAATACCACCGGAATGAAGGCCGCAGTGGGTCCGCCGATCTGCACCCGCGAGCCGCCAAAGGCGGAGATCAGGAAGCCGGCGATGATGGCGGTGGAAATGCCCTTGTCCGGCGTGGTGCCGCTGGCGATCGCCAGCGCCATCGCCAGCGGCAGGGCAACGATCGCCACGGTCAGGCCGGCGACGATATCGGCGCGCAGATCGCCCCAGCCATAGCCCTCACGGAAAGCCGTGACGAGCTTGGGCTCGAACATCTTCAGGTAGCTGCGGTCGATCTTCACTGCGCCGGGCCCTTCAGCCGCACGCCGCGGCCGCGGCCCTGGCTGGGCTGGTCATTGGCGATCATCTCGACCCCCGCCGCGTCCAGTGCCTCGACCACCTTGGTCAGGGTGCTGATGGCGCCGCGCACGTCGCCGCTGCTGGCCTCCATGCGCTGGATGGTGGGCAACGAGACGCCTGCCATGGCGGCAAGCGAGCGTTGGTCTATACCGAGGAGGGCGCGCGCGGCGCGTAGTTGTCCGGGAGAGATCATGCTGGGGGCGAAGATGGGTACACCCCCTATTCTTGGCGATCAGGCCCGCTTAATCAAGTTAAAAGAGTCTTTAATGATGTTTAGTACGTCATCTACAGCACTTCGGATGCGTAATCAGCCAGGCGCGAGCGTTCGCCGCGGCGCAGGGTAATGTGGGCGCTGTGCTGCCAGGTCTTGAAGCGGTCCACCGCATAGGTCAGGCCCGACGTGGTTTCGGTCAGGTACGGGGTGTCGATCTGCTCCAGATTGCCCAGGCAGACGATCTTGGTGCCCGGGCCGGCCCGGGTGACCAGGGTCTTCATCTGCTTGGGGGTGAGGTTCTGGGCCTCGTCCAGGATCAGCCAGCGGCTGAGGAAGGTGCGCCCGCGCATGAAGTTGAGCGCGCGGATCTTGATCCGGCTGGCCAGCAGGTCATTGGTGGCCTGGCGGCCCCAGTTGCCGCCCTCCTGGTTGTGGGTGAGCACCTCCAGGTTGTCGGTCAGCGCCCCCATCCACGGGGTCATCTTTTCTTCTTCGGTGCCGGGCAGGAAACCGATGTCCTCGCCCACGCTCACCGTGGCCCGAGTCATGATGATCTCGCGGTAGCGGCGCTGGTCCATGGTCTGGGCCAGGCCGGCAGCCAGGGCGAGCAGGGTCTTGCCGGTGCCGGCGGTGCCGAGCAGGGTGACGAAATCGATCTCCGGGTCCATCAGCGCGTTGAGGGCGAAATTCTGCTCACGGTTGCGCGCCATGATTCCCCACACCGCGTGCTGGCTGGTGCGATAGTCGTCAACGATCTGCAGCGTGGCCTTGCCACCCTCCACCCGCGTGACCTGGAACTCCGATTGCTCGTCGCCAGGCAGGTAGAGGAACTGGTTGGTCTGCCAGTCATCGCCCTCGGCCATGTCCAGTTCGTAGAAGGTGCGGCCGCGGTCGGTCCAGGACTTCAGATCGCGGCCATGGCGCTGCCAGAAGTCCTCGGGCAGGGCGGCGGCGCCGGTATAGAGCAGGCTGAAGTCATCCAGCGCGCGGTCGTTCTCATAATCCTCGCTGGGGATGCCGGCGATCGCCGCCTTGATCCGCAGGTTGATGTCCTTGGAAACGAACACCACCGGCGTGTCGCCACCCTCAGCACGCAGCGCGAGGATGGCGCCGAGGATGCGGTTGTCAGGGGCCACCGCGCCGAACGAGGTCTTGTCCTCCTTCGGCACCGTGGTCTGGAAGCGCAGGAAGCCGATGGCTTCTTCGCCCCGCAGCAGCAGGCCGCTGGGCGGGGTGAGGCGCAGGCCGGTGGTGATCCTGTCCGCGCCTTGGCTTTCGATCAGCTCATCGATGAAGCGGCTGACCTGGCGTGCGTTGCGCGATGACTCCGTCAGGCCTTTCTTGCCGTTGTCCAGCTCCTCGATGACCTGCATCGGGAGGTACACGTCGTGCTCTTCGAACTTGAACAGCGCCGTGGGGTCGTGCATCAGCACGTTGGTGTCGAGCACGTACACGCGCTTGCCTTGGGTCATCATCCGCTGGAGCTCCGTGACTGGGCGTTGGGGCCGGAGGGCCCTGGTTACATTGACTTGAGGGCCTGGAAGACCGCGTCAGCATGCCCGGGCACGCGCACCTTGCGCCATGCAGCCGCAATGCGGCTTTCGGGGTCGATCAGGAAGGTGCTGCGCTCGACCCCCATCACCTTGCGGCCGAACATGCTCTTTTCTTTGATCACGTCGAAGGCCCGGCACAGGGCTTCATCGGAATCGCTGACCAGCGGAAACCTGAAACCCTGCTTGGCGCAGAAGCTGTCATGGGACTTCACCGAGTCACGCGAGACGCCCAGCACGGCGGCGTTGTGTTCCTCGAGCGCCGGCAGCAGGGCATTGAAGTCCCTGCCCTCGGTGGTACAGCCGGGGGTGGAGTCCTTGGGATAGAAGTAGAGGATCAGCCACTTGCCGGCGTAATCGCCGAGGGTGGCAGTGGCGCCGCCGGAAAGATTCAGCGGCAGGTCCAGGATGTCCTGGCCGAGGATGTCGCCTTCGTTCATGGATCGTGTCCCTGTGTTGCGGGGTGGGTCGTGGCGGAGTGCCGTCGATCCTGCACGATCAGAACTTCATCGGGTCCATGATCGCGTCCAGGTTGAGATGGTCGCAGAACTCGAGGAAATCATCGCGCAGGGCGGCGATGTGCATGTCGGCCGGCACGCCGATGGTGATCTGGGCGGAAAACATGTCCGCGCCGGTCTGCATTGCCTGGTAGCGCGAGGAATGCAGGCTTTCAATGGTGATGCCCTGGCGGTCGAAGAAGTCCGCCAGCTGGAACAGGATGCCGGGCTTGTCGGCCGCGATCACCTCCACCACATAAGGCAGCAGGTTGGACTGCAGCGCCTTGGGTCCGGTGCGGTACCAGACCAGCTTCAGGCCTTCCTCGCGGTCCAGCCGGGTGAGCATGGATTCCAGCTTGGCTACCGCATCCCAGGAGCCGACCGCCAGCGCCGTCATGGATACATCGCGCCCCACCGTGGACAGGCGGGCATCGGCCAGGTTGCAGCCGCTGTCGGCGATGCGCCGGCTGAGCATCAGCAACGGTGATTGCGGATGCGTCGTGTAGGCGTTGATGATCAGGAGGTTTTCGTTCGGCGCAGGCCTGGCAACGATGTCGGGTTCGGTCAAGGCAACGTCCGGGGGAAAGGGGTCTCGCTCTGGTCCTGAACAGCAGCCCGGTGCCGGGCCGCTGCCACCTGCCAGCATACTTGCCCGCGCTTTGGAGCCGCAAGTAAGATCGTTGGCACCCGCTCAGGAAACCACAGGCTTGCGACTCACAGGTTGTATCACCGCACTGGCCACCCCGTTCACGCTGGCTGGCGAAGTCGACCTCCCAGCCTGGCGCAGGCTGCTGCAGCAGCAGCTGGATGCGGGTATCGACGGGCTCGTCGTGGCCGGATCGACCGGCGAAGCGGCGGCTTTGTTCCACTCCGAATTCGATCTGCTGCTGCGCACCGCGGTGGAAGTGGTGGCGGGCAGGGTTCCGGTGATCGCCGGTACCGGCCAGTCCAGCACCGCGCGCACCATCGAGCAGACCCGGCGCTCGGCTGCCCTGGGCGCCGACGTGGCGCTGGTGGTAACCCCTCCCTATGTGCGCCCGACTCAGGCGGGACTGGCTGCGCATTACCGGGGTGTCGCCGATGACGGGGCGCTGCCCGTGGTGCTCTACAACGTTCCCCCGCGCACCGGATGCGATCTGTTGCCGGAAACGGTGGCGGGGCTCGTTGGCCACGAGCGCATCATTGCAATCAAGGAGGCCCGCAGCGAGCCGGAGCGGATCCAGGCGCTGGTGGCCCTGCGCGGCCCCGATTTCACCGTGCTCAGCGGCGATGATCCAAGCTGCGCGCATTCCATCCAGGCCGGAGCCGAGGGCGTGGTGTCGGTCGTGTCCAACGTGGCGCCCCACGCGATGCGCCTGCTGTGCCGCTTGGCCGGCGAAAGCAAGGCGGCGGAGCTGGATGAAAAGCTGGCAGCGCTCTACGCGTTTGCCGGGAGCGAGCCCAATCCGATCCCGATCAAGGCCCTGCTCACCCGCCAGGGAATCGGGCACGGGCTGCGTCTGCCGCTGCTCCCGTTGTCACAGGAACTGCAGCCGGAAGCTGCGCGCATTCTGGGCCTGTTGGAGCAAATTGAACATGACTGTCGCGATACACTCGCGGCCTGACTTCAGGAGAGACAAGATGTCCGTTCGTCCCCATGTGTTGCGCACCGGCGTGCTGTCCGCATTGGCGGTCGCCGTGCTGGCCACCTCCGGCTGCGGCTGGTTCCGTAAAGAGAACCCTCTGTATGCAGCCAGCCCGGAGAACAGGCCGCTGGAAGTGCCGCCCGATCTGGATCGTCCCAGCGCGGCCGGGGGGATGGTGGTTCCGGAAGGACCTGGCTCGGTGACCCGCTCCGGCATGTCGGAGCAGTCAGCCGCGAGCAGCGCCGTCGGGTTTGGCGTCGCCGGCGAACGTGATGCGGTGTACGAACAGGTAGGCCAGGTGCTGGCTGCCACCGAAGGGCTGAGCGTGGTCAGCAGTGCCAAGCTGCTGGGCACCTACGACCTGAGCTATGAAGACAGCAACTTTATGATCCGGATCGTCACAGCCGAAGACGGGTCGTACGTCAGTGCGGTGGATCCGCGCGGCCAGCCGGCGCAGGGCGACGCTGCGCGCAAGCTGATCGAAGTACTGCGCGCGCAGATCGGCGGATAACAGGCGGGGCGGGCGCGGGCCCGCTCAGCA
Source organism: Luteimonas sp. A478 (assembly GCF_054052025.1). NCBI lineage: Bacteria > Pseudomonadati > Pseudomonadota > Gammaproteobacteria > Lysobacterales > Lysobacteraceae > Luteimonas > Luteimonas yangxiaopingae. Next base: position 263,623 of record NZ_JBSVRF010000004.1, read on the forward strand.
GAAGGTATGAAAACGGCGGGCCCAGGCCCGCCGTTTGCCGTCAGCGCTCCAGGTGCTTGAGCTTGTCGGGCTTGCCTTCCCATTCCTTGGCGTCGGCAGGACCGTCCTTGCGCTCGGTGATCACCGGCCATTCCTGCGACAGTTCGGCGTTGAGGGCGATGAACTGCTCCTGGCCAGCGGGGACGTCGTCTTCAGGGTAAATGGCGCCGATCGGGCATTCGGGCTCGCACAGGGTGCAGTCGATGCATTCGTCCGGATCGATCACCAGGAAATTCGGGCCTTCGTGGAAACAGTCGACCGGACACACCTCCACGCAGTCGGTGTATTTGCACTTGATGCAGTTCTCGGTAACGACGAAAGCCATTGCGGTTCGGATCCCTGTGGTACTGGCACTATTGTAGGACAGCGCGGCACGGGTCCGGAAACGGACAGCCCGGCCGGAGCCGGGCTGTTGCGCCCGGTCCGCGCCAGGGGCGGACCGGTTGCGGGGTGTCCCGCGCGATATGGCGCTCCCTACGGGAATCGAACCCGTGTTTCAGCCTTGAGAGGGCCGCGTCCTGGACCGCTAGACGAAGGGAGCGGAGCTGGGGCCGGGCCCCTTTTGGCATTGTCTGCCAATCTGCGGGCCTGAACGGCCGAGCAGCTTGGTAGTATAGCAGGCTTTCCGTCGATCCAAGACTTGATGCCAACCCACAACGCACCCGCTTTCCCGCAGCTTCGCAGCATTGCCCGCGACAGCCATCCCATCTCCCGCAAGGACATCAGCCCCAACGCATTGCGCGTGCTTTACCGGCTGAAGGAGGGCGGCCATCAGGGTTACCTGGTCGGCGGCGCGGTGCGCGATCTGCTGGCCGGAGTCAAACCCAAGGATTTCGACGTTGCCACCGACGCCACGCCCGAGCAGGTCAAGTCGCTGTTCCGCAACTGCCGGCTGATCGGTCGGCGGTTCCGCCTGGCGCACGTGCTGTTCGGGCGTGAGGTCATCGAAGTGGCCACCTTCCGCGCCAACGTGGACGACGGCAGCGGCGATCGCCAGCAGCACGAGGACGGCATGCTGCTGCGGGACAATATCTACGGCACGATCGAAGAAGACGCGGTGAGGCGCGATTTCACCGCCAACGCGCTCTATTACACGATCGAGGATTTCTCGGTGCGTGATTACGTGGGCGGCTTCGAGGACGTGCAGGACCGGGTGCTGCGCCTCATCGGTGATCCGGAGCTGCGTTATCGCGAAGACCCGGTGCGCATGCTGCGCGCCGTGAGGCTGGCGGCCAAGCTCGAGTTCAGCATAGAGCAGGGCACCGCCGCGCCGATCCCGAGGCTGGCCGGGCTGCTCGCCGAGGCGGCGCCGGCGCGCCTGTTCGAGGAGTGTCTGAAGCTGTTCCTGTCGGGCCACGCCGAACGCAGCTTTCTGGGGCTGGAGCGATATGGCCTGCTGGAGGCGCTGTTTCCCGAGTCGGCGGCGGCGCTGGCGGCCAACCGCAGCGGCGCGCTGCGGCAGATGCTGATCGCCGGTCTGAAGAACACCGATGCGCGGGTAGCGGCCGAGGAACCGGTTTCGCCGGCGTTCCTGTTCGCGCTGCTGCTGTGGCCGGCTTATTGCCGCGCGCTGATGGCGCTGCAGGCCCAGGGTGTGCAGCCGGTAGAGGCCCAGCGCCGCGCCGCTGATCGGGTCACCGTGCACCAGCTGTCCACCGTGGCCCTGCCGCGGCGGTTCTCGCTGCCGATGCAGGAGATCTGGCTGCTGCAGACGCGCTTCCCCCTGCGCCAGCGCAAGCGGGTCATGCGTACCTTGGCGCACCCACGCTTCCGCGCTGCGTTCGATTTTCTGATGCTGCGCCAGAGCGCTTCCAGTGAGCATGCCGAAGACGTGGAGTTCTGGCGCGAGGCGCAGCAGGATCCCGACCTGGCGATCGCTGCCCATCCGCCGATGGATGATGCCGGGCAGGACCCGCGTCCGCGCCGGCGGCGCCGACGCCGGCCTGTGAACGGCTGATGCAACTCCCGGTGATTGCCGTCGTCGGTCTGGGCGGCAACGTGGGCGACAGCGAGCAGACGCTGCGCCGCGCCTTCCTTGCGCTGGAAGACCTGCCGGACAGTACTGTGCTGGGCACCTCGGCGCTGTACCGCACGCCCGCCTGGGGTGTCGAGGACCAGGCGGACTTCATCAACGCGGCGGCGGCAATCCAGACCGCCCTGGAGCCGCAGGCGCTGTTGGACGCGCTGCTTGGGATCGAGCGTGATTTCGGCCGTGTCCGTGCCGCTGATGGCAGCGACCGCTGGGGGCCGCGCACCCTGGATCTGGACCTGCTGCTGTACGGAAACGCGGTGATCGACGCGCCCGGAATGCGGGTACCGCATCCCCGTTTGCACGAGCGCGCATTTGCCCTGGTGCCGCTTCTGGACGTGGCGCCGGATGCCCACATTCCCGACATCGGCACGGCCCGCGCGGCGCTGGCTGCGCTGGATGCCGGCGATATCCAGCGACTGTAGGACTGTCGCGCAAGGTCAGGGCGCCACATTCCTGCAACCGTAACCGCGTCCGGGCCATACTATCGGGATGAATACTCCCACACGCCCCGTTACCGTTCCCGACCTTTCCACCGCCCGCCAAGAAGGGCGCAAACTGACCATGCTGACCGTCTACGACGCCGGCTTCGCCCGCACGCTGGACGCCAGCGGCATCGACCTGGTGCTGGTCGGTGACTCGCTGGGAATGGTGGTGCAGGGGCTCGACTCGACCCTGCCGGTCACAGTGGACGACATGGTCTATCACACACGCTGCGTGGCCCGTGGCCTGTCGCGCGCACTGCTGGTTTCCGATCTTCCGTTCCAGGCAGACGCTACCCCCGAGAGGGCCCTGGATGCCTCCACGCGGCTGCTGCAGGCCGGCGCCGGCATGATCAAGCTGGAAGGGGCTGGCCACAAGCTGGAAACGATTTCCTATCTGGTGGAGCGCGAGATCCCGGTCTGTGCCCATTTGGGGCTGACCCCGCAGTCGGTGCTGCGCTTTGGCGGTTTCAAGGTGCAGGGCCGCGGCGAGACAGCCGCCGAGCGTTTGATGGACGAGGCCCGTGCCGTGGCGGAAGCCGGCGCGGCGCTGGTGGTGCTGGAAGGCGTTCCGGCGGATGTGGCTACCCGCATCACAGCCGAGAGCCCGATCCCCACCATTGGCATCGGTGCCGGCGCCGGCTGTGATGGCCAGGTGCTGGTGCTGCACGACATGCTGGGCTTGGACTCGGGCCAGCGCCGGCCGAAGTTCGTCAAGGATTTCCTCGCCGAAGGTGGCTCGGTGGCCGGCGCGGTGCGGGCCTACGTGGCGGCAGTGCGCGACGGCTCGTTCCCCGACGACGCGCATTCCTACAGCTGAGGCGCGAGGGAATGAGCAGGATCGAGACGATCACGGCACTGGGTGCGTTGCGCACTCGAGTGGACGGATGGAAGCGTGAGGGGCTGCGGGTCGGGTTCGTGCCCACCATGGGCAACCTGCACGCCGGACACCACTCGCTGGTGCGCCTGGCCCGGGAGCACGCTGACCGGGTGGTGGCCAGCGTGTTCGTCAACCCGACCCAGTTCGGGCCGGATGAGGATTTCGACCGCTATCCGCGCACCCCCGAAGACGATGCTGCCGGATTGGAAGCGGCCGGCTGCGACGCGGTGTGGATGCCGTCGGTGCAGACCATGTATCCGTTTGGCGCGGCCAACGCGGTGCAGATGCGCGTTCCCGGGGTGACGGACGTGCTGGAGGGCGAGCGCCGTCCGGGGCATTTTGACGGCGTGGCCACGGTGGTCTCGCGCCTGTTCAACCAGGTGCAGCCTGATGTCGCCGCGTTCGGGCGCAAGGACTATCAGCAGTTGGCGGTGATCCGCTATCTGGTGTGCGATCTCGCATTCCCCATCCAACTGCTGGCAGGGGAAACCGTGCGCGAAGCGGACGGCCTGGCGATGAGTTCGCGCAACCGCTATCTCTCCGCGGCGGAACGGGAGCAGGCCTCACAGATCCATCGCAGCCTTCAGGCCATGCGTGAACGCCTGCTTGCCGGCGATGAGGCAGGTCAGGTGGAAGCTTCGGCCCTGCAGCGGCTGGAGGCCGCCGGGTTCGCGGTTGAATATGCCGTGGTGCGCACCCCCGAGCTGGCGGAGCCGGAGCCGGGTAACGACGCCGGAGCGCGGGTGCTGCTGATCGCGGCGCGGCTGGGCAGTACCCGGCTGATCGACAACCTCGAGTTCGAGATGGCCGCCACCTGAGCGGTCCGGGGGCCGATTGTTGCGATGCGGCAGATGGTCCCTATACTTTCCTGTTCCGTGGCGCCCCACCGCCCGTTTTTGCCGTGAACCGGCAGCCAGATCATGCAATTGACCCTGCTCAAAGCCAAAATCCATCGTGCCACCGTCACCCACGCCGAACTCCACTACGAAGGTTCGTGCGCGATCGACGGTCGCCTGCTCGATATTTCGGGCATCCGTGAATACGAGCGCGTGGAGATCTACAACATCAACAACGGAGAGCGCTTTGCCACCTACGCGATCCGGGCCGAGGAGGGTAGCGGCGTGATTTCGGTCAACGGCGCCGCCGCGCACAAGGCCGCACCAGGCGACCTGGTGATCATCTGCGCCTACGGCATGCTCGACGAGGCGGAAGTGTCGAAGTTCAAGCCGAGCCTGGTCTACGTGGACCGCGAAAACCGCATGACCCATACCAACGACTCCATCCCCACCCAGGTGCCCTGAGGATGCCGGCGGCGCCGGACCTGGAAGGTACGCTGGCGCCACACGCAGCGCGGTTGTCGGGCGTGCGTCTGACAGACATGTTGGATGCCGATCCGGCGCGAGCCATCGACTTTTCGCTGAAGGTCGGCCCGCTGTATGCCAGCTTCGCCAGGCAGCGCTATGACCGCCAGGCGCTGGCAGCCCTGCTGGACCTGGCCGGGCCTGCCGGTGCGGGCCTTCCGGCAGCGTTCGCTGAGCTGTTCGACGGGGGCAAGGTCAATGCTTCCGAGGATCGTCCCGCGCTGCACGTGGCGCTGCGTTCCTCGCTGGGTGACAGCGCGACGGCGAGGGAAGCGAGCAGTCTGGCTGCGGCCGCGCGTGCACGCATGGCCGTTCTCGTGGCGGAACTGGCAGGCTCCGGCGTCACCGACATCGTCAACGTGGGCGTGGGCGGCTCCGATCTGGGCCCGCGGCTGATCGTCGACGCGCTCAAGGACTTCCACGACGGCCGGTTCCGCCTGCACTTCGTGGCCAACATGGACGGCAGCGCTGTCCAGCACACGCTGGCGGGCCTCGACCCGCGGCGCACTGCGGGGATCCTGGTGTCCAAGAGCTTCGGCACCCAGGAAACCCTGCTCAACGGTGCGCTGCTGCGCGACTGGATGGGCGGTGGCGATCGCCTGTATGCCGTCAGTGCCAGTGTTCCCGCAGCGCAGGCATTCGGGGTGTCCGCTGAACGCGTGCTGCCGATGTGGGACTGGGTGGGCGGGCGCTTTTCACTGTGGTCCGCGGTGGGCTTTGCCATTGCCCTGGCGGTTGGTATGGAGCGCTTTGAGGAACTGCTGGCGGGCGCGGCGGAAATGGACGCGCACGCCCTGCAGGCCCCGCTCGCTGCCAACCTGCCGGTGCTGCACGCGCTGACCGCGGTGTGGAACCGCAACGGACTGGGCCTGCCTGCGCACGCAGTACTGCCCTACGACCAGCGCCTGGAACTGCTGCCCTCGTACCTGCAGCAGCTGGTCATGGAAAGCCTGGGCAAGTCGGTCACGCCAGAGGGTAGCGCGGTCCCCGTGGACACCGTGCCGGTGTTGTGGGGCGGGGCGGGCAGTACTTCCCAGCACAGTTTCTTCCAGGCCCTGCATCAGGGGACCCAGGTGGTGCCGGCGGACTTCATCGGGGTGGTGAATCCAGCGCACACGCATGCCGGTAATCACGATGCGCTGCTGTCCAACCTGCTGGCACAGGCGGAAGCGCTGGCCCGCGGGCACGAGGACGCCGACCCACAGAAGTCCTATCCCGGAAACCGCCCCTCCACGATGCTGCTGGTGGATGCGCTGACCCCGCATTCGCTGGGTGCGCTGATCGCGATGTACGAGCACAGCGTGTATGCCCAGTCGGTGCTGTGGGGCATCAATGCGTTCGACCAGTGGGGCGTGGAGCTGGGCAAGCGGATCGCGGGCAGGCTGCTGCCAGCGGTGCGCGGAGAAGATGTGGAAGTGGACGATCCGGTCACTCGCGCGCTGCTGGCCGAAATCCGCCAAGAGCGCAGGATCTAGCCGCTGCGGGTTACATCCGGGTCATCGCCTGCTTGCGATAATCTGGCGCTCAGGAAGCGGGGACGACCCCGCCGCTCCACATCGTTCCGGGGACGGCCCCAGCAATCGCGGAGGCTGTCATGCCCTGGTTGATCCTGTTTTTTGCCGGTCTGTTTGAAGTCGCGTGGGCCGTGGGCCTGAAGTACACGGAAGGTTTCACCCGGCTGTGGCCGAGCCTGGGCACGCTGGCGGCGATGGGGGTGAGTTTCTACCTGCTGGCCATCGCCATGCGCTCGCTGCCGCTGGGCACGGCGTACGCCGTCTGGGTGGGCGTAGGGGCGGTGGGTACCGCCATCCTCGGGATTTTCCTGTTCCAGGAGCCGGCCAACGCCGGTCGCCTGGTGAGCCTGGGACTGATCGTGGCCGGCATCATCGGCCTCAAGCTCGCCTCCCCCTGATCCGCTGTCCCGTAGGAGCGCGCCACGCGCGCGAAGCCGCGTGAATCATGGTTCGCGGAGAAGCTTCGGCGAATGCGTCAGGGCCAAAGCCACGCGGTGCCGATCGATGTCACGCGGCATCGCGCGCATGGCGCGCTCCTACAGCTGTTGTGCGGGAGGCCAGGGCCAGGAGTTGAGGACCGCGCAGAACAGGCGCGCGGTCTGTTCGGCGTCGTACACGGCCGAATGCGCTTCGGCGGCGTCCCATTCAAAGCCCGCCGCCTGCACCGCGCGGGCCAGGACGGTCTGGCCATAGGCCACCCCGCCCAGGGTCACCGTGTCGAAGACGCTGAAGGGGTGGAACGGATTGCGCTTGTGGCCGCAGCGGGCCACCGTGGCGTTGAGGAAGTTGAGGTCGAAGTGCGCGTTGTGCCCAACCAGGATCGCGCGCTGGCAGCCGTGTTTTTTCACCGCCGTGCGTATCGGGCCGAACACGTGGTTGAGCGCTTCGCGCTCGGGTTTGGCCAGGCGGAACGGGTGATCCAGGTCGATCCCGGTCACTTCCAGCGATTGCGGATCGATCTCGGTGCCTTCGGCAGGGATCACGTGCGCACTGGTGGTTTCTCCCAGCACGTAGCGACCGGCTTCATCCAGGTCGATCGGCACCGCGGCGATTTCCAGCAGCGCGTGCCGGTTCCAGTCGAAGCCGCCGGTTTCCACATCCACCACCACCGGAAGATAGCCGCGAAACCGGCGGGCGAGAGGGCTGGCCGGTGGGGCCGCGGTGTCGTTGTCATTCATTTGCATGCTGTCCTGGACGAAGTGGAGCTCAGCCGGCCCGGCCGGCGAATTCGCCGCTGGTGGTGTTCACCAGGACCCGCTCGCCGTTGGCGATGTATTCGGGCACCTGGATCTCGATGCCGGTACTCAGCCTGGCGGGCTTTGGACGCTTGGTGGCGGTACCACCCTTGAGCTCGGGCGGGGTTTCCACCACTTCCAGTGCGACCGTCTGCGGCAGCTGCACGCCTACCGGCAGGTCATCGATGACCTGCACGTGGCATCCGCCCAGTCCGTCGGTAATGTAGCCGGCGGCATCGCCAACGGCGTCGGCATCCAGCACGTACTGGGTGTAGTCCTCGTCGTCCATGAACACGAACGCGTCGCCATCCCGGTAGGAATAGCTGGCCGCGCGGCGCGACAGCTCCACTTCGCGCAGCTCCTCGTCCGCGTCAAAGCTGGCGTCGATGCGGTTGCCGTCCGGCACGCTGTACATGGTGAAACGGAAGCGGACGTTGCCACCACGTCCCTGGGGCGAACTGCGGTCGATATCGCGGATCTGCCAGGTGCCTCCGTCGTGTTCGACCACGCTGCCCCTTTTCGCGTCGCTTGCTCTCATCTGTCAGTTCCTCAGCGCGGTGCCATGCGTACCGCGCCGTCCAGGCGGATGGTTTCGCCGTTGAGATAGCGGTTGCCAAGGATGTAGCCGACCAGATCGGCGAACTCCTGCGGGCGGCCCAGGCGTGGGGGGAAGGGGATCGAAGCGCTCAGCGACTGCTGCACTTCCTCAGGCATGCCGTCAACCATCGGCGTGTGGAAAATGCCCGGGGCAACGGTGTTCACCCGGATGCCGAAGCGCGCCAGCTCACGCGCCATCGGCAGGGTCATGCTCACCACGCCACCCTTGGAGGCGGAGTAGGCGGCCTGGCCGATCTGGCCGTCGTAGGCGGCCACCGAGGCGGTGTTGACGATCACCCCGCGCTCGCCATCTTCGCCGGCCTCGTTGTGCTGCATCACCGCGGCGGCGGCCTTGGCCACATTGAAGCTGCCCACCAGGTTGACCATCACGGTGTTGGAGAACGTGGACAGCGGCATCGCGCCGTCACGGCCCAGGACCCGGGCAGCGCCGATGATGCCCGCACAGTTGACCAGCACGTCCAGCCCGCCCAGGAACTCCCTGGCGGCGTCCACGCTGGCGACCACGCCGTCTTCGGAGGTGACATCGGTGCGCACGTAGCGGACCTTGTCCTCGCCCAGCGACGACACCGCCGCCGCGCCCTTGTCATCGTTCACGTCGAACATCACCACCTTGCCGCCGTGGGCGACCAGGTGTTCGGTCACGGCCAGGCCGAGGCCGGACACGCCGCCGGTGACGATGGCGCGGATATCGGAAAGCTGCATGGACGCCCCTGCGGGTGCGGAAAGCCCACTATTCTAACTGGTGGGCTCCACCGCGCTGATCCTCTCGGCAAGCCGGGCATGGCGGTGGCCGGCAGCGAGGCGGCGGCTGAACTCGGCCGGCATCAGGCCCGGGGCGAACAGAAAGCCCTGGCCCACCCGCACGCCCAGCTCCAGCAGGAACTGGCGCTGGGCCTCCGATTCCACGCCCTCGGCCACCAGCCCAAGACCCAGGCTCCGGGCGATACCTGCGATCGCCTGGCATACGGCCACGTCGGAGCGGTCGCGGGGAGCACCCCCGACGAACAGCTGGCTGAGCTTGAGCCCGTGGATGGGCAGCCGACGCAGGTAATTGAGGGCGCTGTAGCCTTCGCCGAAATCATCGATGGTCAGCATGACCCCCAGCTCCCGCAGCTCGGCGAAGGCGTGCAGGGTGTCGGCCGAATCCTCGATCAGGGCGCGCTCGGTGAACTCCAGCTCCAGCGCGTTGCCCGGCAGCTCGTACTCCTCGAGGATGGTGCGCACCGACCCGGCCAGGTCATCGCCCAGGAACTGGCGGTAGGACACATTCACCGCCACCCGCACGATCCCGTGCCCGGCATCACGCCACGCGGCCACCTGCTGGCAGGCTTCGCTGAGCACCCAGCGACCGATGCGCACGATGTCGCCGCTGGTTTCAGCGTGGCCGATGAAGTGGTCCGGCCGCATCTCTCCCAGCTGGCGATTGCTCCAGCGGATCAGCGCCTCGGCGGCAATGATCTCACCGCTGCGCAGGCACACCTGGGGCTGATAGACAAGATGGAATTCGCCGTTGTCGACGGCACGACGCAGGTGCGTTTCCAGCCGCAGCCGGTCTTCGCGCGATTCCTGCAGGGCGGGTGAGTACAGCAGCCAGCCGTTGCGGACCCGGCGCTTGCTGTCGTACATCGCCGCGTCCGCATTCTGGATCAGGGCCTGGGGGCGGTCGCCATCGTGAGGTGCAAGGGCGATGCCGATGCTGGCGGTCACGTGGAACTCTTCGCTGCCGTGGTGGAAGCTGGCATCAAAGGCGTCCACGATCCGCTGCGCGATCTGTTCGGGCAGGGCGTCCCCGCCTTCCAGCTGGCACAGCACCAGGAACTCGTCACCGCCGAAGCGGGCCACCAGCCCGTCGTCGTCCACCGCCGCAAGGATGCGCTGGGCGGCATGGCACAGCAGCTGGTCCCCGGCCGCGTGGCCGAGGCCATCGTTGACCATCTTGAAGCGGTCCAGGTCGATGTAGAGCACAGCCAGCCGGGCCTGCAAGGGATCGTCCATGCGCTGGCCGATCTCGCCCAGGATTGCGTCGCGGTTGAGCAGCCCGGTGAGCGGATCGGTGCGTGCCTGTACGCGCAGGCTTTCCTCGGCCTGCTTGCGCTCCTTGATGTCCTGCAGGGTGCCGGTGATGCTGACGTTGGCGGATTCATCGGTCTCGGCCTCGCCGATGATCCGGATCCACAGCGCCCGTCCGTCCCGGCGCAGGCCCTGCAGCTCCAGGTTAATGGGCACGGAGTGCTCCGCGGCCACGCGCAGGGCCTCGCCCAGGCGCACGCGGTCGCCGATGCTCAGGCACATCAGCAGCCCTTCCATGGTGGCCGGAGGAGACGCCTGGCCGAGGATGCGGATGGCCTCGTCGGTCAGGTACAGCGCATCGCGCCCGACTTCCCATTCCCAGCCGCCGATCCGCGCCAGTGCCTGGGCACGGCTGAACAGCGCGCTGTCGCGCTTGAGGCGGGTGACGTCACTGAAGAGGGAAATCACCTCGTAGGGCGCATGCCCGCCGGGGGCAAACAGCGGCACGGTGGTGACCGAGAGCCAGCGCAAGCGCCGTTCGGGCTTGTGATACATGCCGATCACGGTGCTTTCCGTGGCCTGGCCGGTACGCAGGGTGCGCTGGCTGGGCAGGTCTTCGAAACCGATGCTGCGACCGGACTCGTCCAGCAGGGTCCAGATCGCGGGATCCAGCATGTTTCGCAGACTGTCGTCCGGCCGTGCGCCCAGGATGCGCATCGCGGCGGCGTTGGCCTGCAGCGCGTGGCCATCGGCATCCAGCGCCAGCACGCCCTTGTCGATTACCGACAGCAGCTGGCCGTAGCGCAGTTCCGCCTCGCGCCTGGCGCTGAGGTCGCGTGCCACCGCCACCACGCAGCGGCGCCCGTCGTGCATGAACCCGGCCGAGTGCACTTCCACAGGGAAGCGGCTGCCGTCGGCGCGCATGTTGGTCACTTCGATCACGTAGGTCTCGCCGCGGCGCAGCTTTTCAAGCACCGGCTGCATGTGATCCTTGGGTAGATCGGGGTTGAGCACTTCGATCGGCTGGCCCACGATTTCTTCGTGCGGGCGGCGATAGGCGGCCATGCCCGCATTGTTGAGGTCAAGCACGATTCCCTGCTCATCCAGGATGCTGACCGGATCGGGCACCGCATCAAACAATGCCCGGTATCGGAGATCCGCGCCTTCAGCATCGCGGGTTACCGATTCCAGGGCCCTGCGGGCGGATGACAGCAGCTCACGCAGATCACTGGGCAGGGATGGGTTGCCGCAGGCGGCCTCAAGGGCAGCGGCAACGCGCTGGGGGTCGTCCGGTTCTGGCAGGGCGTCGGGCCTGCGGCGAGCCGGGCGATCCATTTCAGTCGTTGCCCGCTGTCATGGCGCGTCCGACCCGGCTGCCGGTTTCGCGTCCCAGCCGCTCCGCCAGCCAGCGGCCGGTGGCGGCCAGGGCGGGCAGGTCGACGCCGGTGTGGATACCCATGCCCTGGAGCATGTACACCACGTCTTCGGTGGCGACGTTGCCGCTGGCGCCGCGGGCATAGGGGCATCCGCCGGTACCGGCAACCGCCGCATCCACCACCGCCACGCCTTCCTCCAGGCAGGCGAGGATATTGGCCAGCGCCTGGCCGTAAGTGTCGTGGAAATGCACGGCAAGTGCCTGCATCGGAACCTCTTCGGCCACGGCGCGCAGCATCGCCCGGGCCGCGCCTGGCGTGCCGGTTCCAATCGTGTCGCCCAAGGAGATTTCCTGGCATCCCATCTGGTGCAGTACACGCGAAACCCGCACCACGTCGGCCACCGGTACCTCGCCCTGATAGGGGCAGCCGAGCACGGTGGAAACATAGCCGCGTACGCGCACGCCGTCTTCCCGCGCACGGGCCAGCACCGGTTCGAAGCGGCGCAGTGATTCGTCGATCGAGGCGTTGATGTTCCTGCGGTTGAACGCCTCCGAGGCCGCGCTGAATACCGCGATCTCTTCCACACCCACCGCACGGGCCCGCTCATAGCCGGTCTCGTTGGGAACCAGCACCGGATAGGAGACGCCCGGAAGCCGTTCGATGCCGGAAAACACCTCGGCCGCATCGGCCAGCTGCGGAACCCACTTCGGGCTGACGAAGCTGGTGGCCTCGATCGACCGCAGGCCGGTCGCGGACAGTCGATTGATCAGCTCGACCTTGTCAGCGGTGGGCACGATGGCCTTTTCATTCTGCAACCCGTCGCGTGGGCCGACTTCAACGATGCGTACGGCGGCGGGCAGGCGGCTCATGGCGTGGCTTCCGCCTCCGGCTCGAGGGTGACCAGCACGGCGTCTGCCTCAACGAAATCGCCGGCCGCGGCGCGGACTTCAGCCACCGTGCCGTCACGCGGGGCGCGCAGCGTCAGTTCCATCTTCATTGCCTCCATGACCAGCAGTTCATCGCCTTCTGCCACCGTATCACCCACGACAGCCCTGACCAGCACCACGCGTCCAGGCATCGGTGCGCCAATGCGGCCGTCCCCGGTGGACTCGGCGGCCGTGTCCGGCTGGAATGCAGGGACATGGTCGAATGCCAGGCGCCGGGTACCGTCATGGACCACCACCTGGGTGGCAGTGCCGTCAACGCGGAACCGACGGGCTTCACCGTCCAGCCGCAGTAACAGCAGATGGTCCTGTCGACAGGCACCCTCCACCACATGGGTATGCCCGCCGCTGCGAAGGCGGTAGGTGCCGTCGCTGCCCGAGGCATGGATTTCATGGTGTACGGAACCCTGCTGCAACCGCAGCAGGCGCTCACCTGCATGGCCCAGGCGCCAACCGTCGGCGCGCGTCCACGGGGAATGCGGCTCCGTGGTGGATGCCGCGGCCGCCAGGCTGGCCTGCTCCTGCAGCAGCAGCGCCGTCACGGCCGCCGCTGCAACGGTGGCAGGCGAGGGTGGCTCCGCCGAGGGCAGCAGCGCATCCGGGTTGCGGTCAAGCCAGCTGGTATCGATGCTGGCCCCGGTCACCACGGGATGACGGACCAGCCGCTCCAGGAAGCTGATGTTGGATTTCGGTCCGGTGATCGTGCATGCAGCCAGGGCTTCGCGCATGCGCGCCAGCGCGCCAGGTCGGTCGTCGGCATGGACGATGAGCTTGGCGATCATCGGGTCATAAAAGATCGTGACGGTGTCGCCTTCAACCACGCCCGAGTCGATGCGCACCCCGTTGGATGGCTCGGGCAGTGACAGACGCTCAAGCCAGCCGGAAGCGGGCAGGAAGCCGGCTTCCGGATCTTCCGCGTAAAGACGCGCCTCGATAGCGTGGCCATTCCTGGGGATCGCGTCCTGGGCCAGCGGCAATGGCTCACCTGCGGCGACCCGCAGTTGCCATTCCACCAGGTCCAGGCCGGTGACCATCTCGGTGACCGGATGCTCCACCTGCAGCCGGGCGTTGATCTCCATGAACCAGAACTCGCCCGACGGCGCCACGATGAACTCCACCGTGCCCGCGTTGACGTAGTCGATCGCGCCCGCGGCCTGCACCGCAGCCTCGCCCATGCGCTGGCGCGCATCCGGGGTGAGGAATGGCGAAGGCGATTCTTCCAGCACCTTCTGGTAGCGGCGCTGGGCCGAGCATTCGCGCTCGTTGAGGTGGATGAGGTTGCCGTGGGCATCGCCGAACACCTGGAACTCGATGTGGCGTGGCGATTCGATATAGCGCTCCAGCAGCACGCGATCATTGCCGAACGCGTTTGCGGCCTCGCGCCGGCAGCTGTCGAGTGCGGCTTCGAAACCGCTGGCATCGTGCACGATCCGCATGCCTTTGCCGCCGCCGCCGTGGGCCGCCTTGATCATCAGCGGGAAGCCGATCCGCGCAGCTTCCTCCGCCAGCAGCTGCGGCGACTGGTCCGCCCCGGCGTAACCCGGTACCACGGGCACCCCGGCCGCCTGCATAAGATCCTTGGCCCCGGCCTTGCTGCCGAGTTTGCGCATGGATGCCGCGCGCGGGCCGATGAAAGCGATCCCGGCCGCTTCCACGGCTTCGGCGAAGTCTGCGTTCTCGCTCAGAAAGCCGTAGCCCGGATGGATGGCCTGGGCGCCACTGCGCCGGGCCACTTCCAGGATGGCGTCGGCGCGCAGGTAGCTGTCCTGCGGCCGCGGACCGCCGATGGGGTAGGCCTCGTCGGCCAGGCGCACGTGCTGCGCGTCTGCATCGGCCTCGGAGAACACCGCCACGGTGCGGATGCCCATGCGGCGCGCGGTGCGGATGACCCGGCAGGCGATTTCGCCGCGATTGGCGATCAGGATCTTTTCGAACATGGTCAGCCCCCGGTCCAGGCCGGCGCACGCTTGTCGAGGAAGGCGGCCAGGCCTTCCTGGCCTTCCGGCGACACGCGCAGGGCGGCGATCAGGTCGGCGGTAGCGCCGTCCAGCGCGTCGCGGTTGATATGCGGCTGGACCGAACGGATCAGGGTCTTGGCCTGGGCCGCGGCCACCGGTCCGGCCTTGAGCAGTAGGTCGATCTGGTGCTGCACGGCGCCGTCCAGCGCTTCGGCTGGAACCACCTGGTGGAGCAGGCCGAAGCGTTCGGCCTGGGCGGCGTCGAACACCTCGCCGGTGGAAAACCAGCGGCGGGCCTGGCGCGCACCGATGGCGGCGATCACGTAGGGGGAGATCACCGCCGGCAGCAGGCCGAGCCGGCTTTCAGTCAGCCCGAACTTCGCTTCCGGCACGCCGATGGCGATATCACAGCAGGCCACCAGGCCGACCCCGCCGCCAAACGCGGCGCCGTGGACGCGGGCGATGGTTGGCTTTTGCAGCTCGTCGAGCGTGCGCATCAGCCGCGCCAGCGCCAGCGCATCTTCCCGGTTCTCCGCCTCGCCGGCGGAGGCCATGCTGCGCATCCAGTTGAGGTCGGCGCCCGCCGAGAACGATCGGCCGGCGCCTTCCAGCACCACCACGCGCACGCCAGCATCGCCTGCCAGCTGTTCAAGGGCGGTGGTCAGTGCGTCGATCAGCGCCGCGTCAAATGCGTTGTGCAGCTCGGGCCGTTCGAGTCGCAATCGGGCGACCGGGCCTTCGCGCTTGATCGTCAGGGCATCGGACATGGGCGTCAGCTCACCGTGGAAGTGGACGGCCGGCCATGATACCGGTTCAGCTGGGGACGGCCGCCCGCACGCGGGGTGCGTGGTGCTGCAATGATGGCGCGCTCAGTGCCGCAGGCGACGACGCCCGGGACGGCGATGATCGTCTGTGGGAGTGACCTCAACGGCAAGGCTGAAACTGCGTTCATCGCCGGGAAACATCGCGCCCACGCCGACCACCTGGCGGTTGATTTCCTTGCCGTCGCCGTCGCGCACCACCAGCACCACCGAGTACTCCCAGGCGCCGCCCTCGGCCGGATGACGGATGGTGCCTTCCACCTGCAGCGCATTGGTAGATTCGGCTTCGGCATTTCCGGCGTCCCCGGTGGTCGGAGCGGATGCATCGAAGCGGAGGTAATGCCGGCAGGACGGGCAGATCGCAGCACTCTGCAGGATCGTGGTCTTGCAGTGTGGACAGGTGCGGGTGGCGCCCGCCGCGCCCGGCCGGCCCTTGCTCACGAGACGGCTTCGACGCCCGTCTTGCTGTCCGACTTGCCTGCGGCCTTCGCATCGGCCGAGGCCTTGCCGGAGCGGGCGTCCGCCTCGTCCCAGCCGCAGTCGATGTGTCCGCGGATCCGGGATCCGGCCGCGACGGTGAGGGTGCCGGCTTTGAGGTCGCCGTTGAGCACGGCGCTGTCCAGCAGCTCAACGCGCTCGGCTGATTCGATATTGCCCTCCAGGTCGCCGGCCACGGTGACCTTGTCGGCGCGGACGCTGCCGTTGAGCTTGGCGCCGCGCTCGATCGTCAGATCGCCCTTGACGTTGACGTCGCCCTTGAACTGGCCGGCGATGCGGACGTGGCCGGTGCCCTCGATCTTGCCTTCGATCGTCAGGTTGGCCGCGATCAGCGACTCCTTGGCACTCGCACTGGAGCCCGCTGCTGGCGCCTGGCGTGGCGGACCCGAGGTGGGATTGAAATCGGCCACCGCCGGGCGCTCTTCGCGGGCGGGCACCGCGGACTGGTCGGAGGCGAAGGGGCTGGCGTCCTTCTTGGGCTGGCTGGACGGGTTGAAAATGGCCATCACGGGGGACTCCTGGAACTGGGTGCAACGCGGGCAGGATCACCGGCCGCAGAGGGCCGGAGCGGCAACGACAGGGTCGTATTTCACGAGCCTATCACGTGGCATGTGGGGCCTTGTTGTGACCCCACTCACTGATTCCGGGTACAGACGGCTGCGCTAAAGGGGTCAGGCGACGGGACCAGGACCCGTCGATGGATTACATGCGGAATACGCCAAATCGGGCGGGCTCGATCGGGGCATTGAGCGAGGCGGAAATGGCAAGTCCCAGCACCTGCCGCGTATCGGCAGGATCGATGATGCCGTCGTCCCACAGCCGGGCAGTGGCGTACCAGGGGCTGCCCTGGTCTTCATACTGCTGGCGGATGGGCGCTTTGAAGGCCTCTTCCTCTTCGTCGCTCCATTGACCGCCGCGCGCTTCGATACCGTCCCGGCGCACCGTGGCCAGCACGCTGGCGGCCTGCTCGCCGCCCATCACGCTGATTCGCGCGTTGGGCCACATCCACAGGAACCGGGCACCATAGGCGCGCCCGCACATGGCGTAGTTGCCCGCGCCGAAGCTGCCACCAATCACCACGGTGAACTTGGGCACGCTGGAACACGCCACGGCGGTGACCATCTTGGCCCCGTCCTTGGCAATGCCGGCGTTCTCGTACTTTTTGCCCACCATGAACCCGGTGATGTTCTGCAGGAACACCAGCGGGATGCCGCGCTGGTTGCACAGTTCGATGAAGTGCGCGCCCTTGAGCGCGGACTCGGAAAACAGGATGCCGTTGTTGGCCACGATGCCCACCGGGCAGCCGTGGATGTGGGCGAAGCCGGTCACCAAGGTTTTGCCGTAGCGCGCCTTGAATTCCTGGAAGTCGCTGCCGTCGACAATGCGGGCGATCACTTCGCGGATATCGAACGGCTGGCGGGTGTCGCGGGGCACGATCCCGTACAGCTCCTCGGCCGGATACAGGGGCGCGGCCGGCTCCTGCAGCGCTACCGGGAGCGTCTTGGTCCGGTTGAGGTTGGCAATGATGTCGCGGGCCACCTGCAGGGCGTGATGATCGTTCTCGGCCAGGTGGTCGGCTACGCCCGACACCGCGGTGTGGACATCGGCGCCGCCCAGCGATTCGGCGTCCACCACTTCGCCGGTAGCCGCCTTCACCAGTGGAGGGCCACCAAGGAAGATCGTGCCCTGGTCCCGGACGATGATGCTTTCATCGCTCATGGCCGGTACGTAGGCGCCGCCGGCGGTGCAACTGCCCATGACCACGGCCACCTGCGGAATGTTTTCCGCACTCATCCGGGCCTGGTTGTAGAAGATGCGGCCGAAATGTTCCCTGTCCGGAAACACCTCGTCCTGCAGCGGCAGGAAGGCGCCGCCCGAGTCGACCAGATAGATGCACGGCAGGTTGTTCTCGCGGGCGATCTCCTGCGCCCGCAAGTGCTTCTTCACCGTGATCGGGAAATAGGTGCCGCCCTTGACGGTGGCGTCATTGGCTACCACCACCACTTCCTGTCCCATGACCCGGCCGATGCCGCAGACCATGCCGGCTGCAGGGGCGTCACCGTCGTACATGTCCTCCGCTGCCAACGGAGCAATTTCAAGGAAGGGCGAGCCTGGATCGAGCAGCGTACTGATGCGGTCCCGAGCAAGCAGCTTGCCTCGCGACAGATGCCGTTCGCGTGCCTTTTCACCGCCGCCGTCCGCGGCCCGGGCCAGCCGGCGGTCAAGTTCGTCCACCAGTTCGCGGTGGTAGGCGGAGTTGTCGATGAATTCCTGTGAGCCTGGGTCCAAGCGGGTCTTCAGTGCGGGCATGCTCGGCATCGTGAGGTGGATGGACCGCACAGGATACCCGCGATGGCAGGCCCCGGCCGGACTGGCCGGGGCCTGTCAGGTTCAGTCGTCGCGGCGGATTTCCTCGGCCTGGCGTTCTGCGCGCTCAGCGGCACGATCCAGGGCGTCGGCAGTGGAATCGGCCGCCCGGCCAGCTGCTTCGGTGCCATCGGCGGCAGCCTCGCGTGCCGCATTGCCGGCCCGGTCCGCTGCGGCAGCGGCGTCGTCGGCCGCGCGTCGTGCAGCCTCTGAAGCGTCATCGGCGGCGGCGCGGGTGCGCGTTGCGGCGGCATCAGCGCCTTCGGAGATCGCAGTGCCCGTGTGATCGATCGTCTCAGCGGCGGAGGCACGCGCGCGCTCCGCGGCAGCGGCGGCTTCGGCGCCTTCCTGGGTCTCGTAGGGCGGATCGTTGCTGCACGCGCTCAGGGCGAGCACACCGGCGGCAATCAACACAAGGGAGCGATTGTTCATTGCGAAACCTGTTGCTGTGGGGACGACGCAAGTGTTGGGCCGGGAGAGTGAAGGGGGCGTGGAACTGAAACTTCCCCATGGCACGGGCCCGCCGATCTTCTCGGGCGCATAAAAAAAGGACCGCCGGTTGCCCGGCGGTCCTTCGATCTTTCCTTTGCTGGAAACCCGAAGGCTTCCGGCTGGATCAGATCTCGTCGTCGGCCGCGTCAGCAGCGTCTTCGGCGATGTCGGCAGCTTCTTCGGCGGCGTCGGCTGCAGTCTCGGCAGCGTCGGCAGCAGCGTCTTCGATGTCGTTGCTGGTCGCGTCGGTTGCGTCGGCAGCGGCGTCGGTGGCGCGGTCAGCGGCTTCGGCAGCGGTGTCGGCAGCGGCCTGGGCGGTATCTTCGAACTGGCCGTAGGCGGCATCGGCCTGGGCCTGCGCTTCGGCAGCGGCTTCAGCAGCGTCAGCAGCTGCGTCCTGAGCGGCGTCCTGGTTCGAGCACGCAGCCAGGGCGAAACCCATGGTCAGGGCCAGCAGAGCCTTGTTGATGGACATTGTGGATTTCCTCGTCGTTGTAATCAAAGTGACAAACGCGCTGGTTAGCACGTGCCGGGAAACATCATGACGGTCGCGCAATCGCTGTCAAGTATCTGTTTGATTTTTTAAGTAAAGAGGATGTTAACGAGGTCAGATCAGTTCCACTGCAATTGCAGTGGCTTCGCCTCCGCCGATGCACAGCGAAGCCACGCCACGCTTCAAATTACGGGCTTTCAGCGCATGCAGCAGGGTCACGATAAGGCGTGCGCCGCTGGCTCCGATGGGGTGGCCGAGGGCGCAGGCACCGCCATTCACGTTCAGCTTCTGGTGGGGAATTCCGAGGTCTTTCATCGGTGCCATGGCCACACAGGCGAAGGCTTCGTTGATCTCGAACAGGTCCACATCTTCCACAGTCCAGCCGGCGCGCTTGAGCACATTGTCGATCGCCTTGATCGGCGCAGTGGTGAACCATTCCGGTTCGTGGGCGTGTCCGGCATGGGCAACGATCCGGGCCAGCGGGGTCAGTCCCAGGTTCGATGCCTCCTCGGCTGAGGTGAGAACCAGCGCGGCAGCACCGTCGGAGATCTTCGAGGACGACGCTGCGGTGAGCAGGCCTTCCTTGCCGAACGCGGCGCGCAGGGTGGGGATCCGTGCCAGGTCGATCCGGCCCGGCTCCTCATCGGTGGCCACCTCGTGCTCGCCCTTGCGGGTCTTGACGGTGACCGGGACGATCTCGTCCTTGAATGAGCCGTCGGCAATCGCCGTCTGGGCGCGACGGGCGCTTTCGGCCGAGAACTCGTCCAGATCTTCGCGGCTGAAGCCGTACTTGCGGCAGGCTTCATCACCGAATACGCCCATGGCCTTGCCGTCATCGGGGTTGGTCAGGCCGTCCCAGGCCATGTGGTCGAGGAATTCTGCGCTGCCGTAGCGCACGCCGTTGCGCGAGCCGTTGAGCAGGTGCGGGGCATTGGTCATTGATTCCATGCCGCCGGCGACGACCACCTTCGCCGATCCGGCGCGGATCAGGTCATGGCCGAACATCACTGCCTTCATGCCCGATCCACACACCTTGTTGATGGTGGTGCAACCAGCAGCATCGGGGATCCCGGCTGCGCGCGAAGCCTGGCGCGCCGGTGCCTGGCCGAGGCCGGCGGGCAGCACGCAGCCCATGATGGTCTCATCCACCTTGTCTGCGGAAAGGCCGGCGTGCTCGAGAGCGCCGCGGATGGCCGCCGCGCCGAGGGTCGGCGTCGGGACCCCATTGAACTGGCCGAGGAAAGAGCCGATGGCGGTGCGCTTGGCACCGGCGATGATGATGTCGCTCATGGAGTTGCTCCACCTGGGTGTGGGGTATGGAATGTGTCCGATTATCGTGCCTGCGCTCCCACGCGGCAAACCGCCGAGGGAACCGTGTACTGCATTCAGTGCGATTCTGGGAACCATGGCATATCGTGGGCTGCCGCGTTGCGGTATAGGTATGCGCATCTGACCCACAGAGGGAGTTGATCGATGACTGGTGTTTGGCAGGGAGTGGCGAAATCGCGGGCCGCGCAGCGTTCGCTGCTTGCGGCAGCTGTAGGGTTGGCGCTGACGGCTTGTGGCGGTGGCGGGGGAGGTCCGTTGCGTCCGGATCCACCGCCCGCAGGACCGCCTCCTACTCCGCCGCCAACGGTGGTGGAGCCGGCCAATCCCGACTTCAGCGACCACATCACGCTGACCAACGCCCAGCCGGCGATCGATGCGGGTTTGACCGGCGAGGGCGTGCGGATCGGCGTCATTGACTCGGGTGTCAATCGCAACCACCCGTCACTGGCCGGTCGGGTGGTGGACAACCTGATCTACGTCAACCGCAATACCAACGACATGTCCGTGGATGACAAGGACGGACACGGTACTTCGGTCGCGCAGATTGCGGCCGGCACGCCGTTCGGACAGTGGCCGGGGGGCATCGCCCAGGGCGCGGAGATCGTGTCAGCGCGGATCATCAATGACGAACCGCCCGAGGATGATGGGAGCGGTGACGGCAATGAGGTGGGCGGCGCGCTGGGTCTGGAGCCGATCCACAACGACATGATTTCCCGCGGGGTGAAGATCCTCAACAACTCCTGGGGCGGGCTGTACTGGAGCAATCCGGCGGCCACCTCGCCGATCGCGGCCGAGTACAGGAGCTTCATCCTGAGCCATGACGGGCTGGTGGTGTTTGCGGCTGGCAACGTGGGGCGTGACGACCCGACCGACATGGCTGCGCTGCCGAGCCAGCAGGGCACCGGCGGCAGCACGCCGGCTGCGGACCTGGAGGTTGGCTGGCTGACAGTCGTGGCCCTGGACGGTGACGACCCGGACTTGCTGGCCGAATATTCCAACGCCTGCGGTGTCGCGATGAACTACTGCCTGGCCGCACCCGGCCAGGTGGTTTTCACCGGCACTGATGATGCTCCGGATTCGCCGGAATACTGGATCTCTGAGGGGACCTCGTTTGCAGCCCCGCAGGTGTCCGGCGCGGCGGCGCTGGTGTGGGAGGCTTTCCCCTGGTTCAACAACGACCTGGTGCGCCAGACCATCCTTGGCACCGCGAAGGACATCGGCCCGGCCGGGGTAGATGAGATCTTCGGCTACGGGCTGCTGGATGTCGGCAAGGCGGTGCAGGGGCCGGGCAGGTTCGACTGGGGCACGGTGACTGCGAACTTCAGCGACCAGACGTCGATCTGGGCCAACGATATCGCCGGTGCGGGCGGACTGACCAAGCGTGGAAGCGGCACGCTTGAACTGTCCGGGGCCAACACCTATCGCGGTGCGACGCGCGTTGACGGGGGCACGTTGCACGTCAGCGGCTCGGTTGCCGGGTCGGGCGTGACCGTTGGCTCGGATGGCACCCTCAGCGGCGGCGGGACCGTTTTCGGCAGCGTCACCAACCACGGCACGGTGCTGGTCAACCAGGGCGATATCGGTCGGGCGGATCAGTTCGAGATCACCGGCAACTACACGCATGCCAACGGCGCGACCCTGGCGCTGGTGCTGGGACATGGCCCGCTGGTGGTGAATGGCGATGCGGATATCGACGGTGGCAGCGTGCACGTGGCCGGAGTGAGCGACAGCTATGTCACCAGCGACCGCGAGCACGTCCTGCAGGTGTACGGCGAAATGAACGGCTATTTCGAAGAGCTCACCTACAACGCCGACACCATGTTTCTGCAGGCGCACCTGGCCTATGACCTGCAGAATGTCTGGCTGGATATTGCCCGCCTGGACGTGCATGCCACCGCGGCCCGCCTGGCCAACGCTACGGCCGCCTCGCTGTCTTCGGCCCAACGGGTCGAGAACGCGTTCCGTGAGCTGGACGGCCAGCAGTCAGGGGACGGACCGGTGGCCAGCGGCCTGATCCGCGCGGCCGGCGAGTTCCAGCGGATTGCCGATGCGCGGATGGCGCATGTTTCACTGGCCAGCCTGTCCGGCGAGCTGCACGCGTTGGCGTCTTCGACCACGTTCGACGCGATCGACATGAACCGGCGGGCGCTGTCCGACCAATTTGCTTCGGGGGCCAACCTTGTTGAGCGGCCAGCGGCTTGGGCACGGCAGCTTGGAGGAGGGGGCCAGGGCGGGTTCTCCGGCAGCGAGCAGGCGATGGATGGCTGGATGATCGGCCGCGACGTGCGGCTGGGGAATGCCATCGCCGGCTTTGCCTTCGGCGAAACCACGGCCGACAGTCGCCGCGACGGCAGCCGCGACCGTGGTCGCGACCGCCAGGCGCAGAGCCTGATGTATGCCGGTATTGCCGGCAGCCAGGCCTACGCACTGGGCCAGGTCGGGTTTGGCCGCTTCGACCGCCAGCTGGAGCGCCATCTGTTCACCGGCCAGCGTTCGATGGGGGTGTTCAGCAACTACGCGGGCGATTTCATGACTGCCAGCCTGGAGTCGGGCTATCGGCTGGGCGACGCGGAGGCGGGAGTCACCCCGTATGTGGGCGTCGAATACAGCCGCATCCGCAGCGATGGGTTCAACGAGCTGGGCGGGGACGGACTGGGTCTGCGTGCTGATGCCTGGAGTTCAAGCCGCAGTCAGGCCATGGCCGGCCTGCGCGGTGAGCGCCGGTGGCTGTCGGGGCTGAGGCTGCAGGGCTATGCAGAGTGGCAGCAGACCCTGTCCGCGCAGGGGCTCGACCTGGAGGCCGGCTTTACCGGCGTCGATGCCTGGGCGCCGCTGATGGGGCTGCAGCCGGCGCGTTCGGGCGGGCTGTTCGGGCTGGGCCTGGATGCGCCGGTCGGACGCAGCGGCCTGGTCACGCTGGGCTATGACCAGCGGTTCGGCCCGCGTGGCGATGCGCGGATGGTGTCGTTGAGGTACGCGCAGGGGTTCTGACCCCGGCGCCCGGCACTGATCGCCGGGGCTGCGGCCCCGGCGCTCAGCGGTCCTCGAACAGCTCGCGGCCGATGAGCATGCGGCGGATTTCGTTGGTGCCGGCGCCGATGGCGTAGAGCTTGGCGTCGCGCAGGATCCGGCCGGTAGGGTATTCGTTGATGTAACCATTGCCGCCCAGCGACTGGATGGCCTCCAGTGCCACCTGCACGGCGGACTCCGAGGCATGCAGCAGGCAGCTGGCGGCGTCGACCCGTGAGCTTTGGCCGGCGTCGAAATCCCGCGCCACCTGGTAGGCAAAGGCGCGGCTGGACTGCAGCGCGGTGTACATGTCGGCAATCTTGGCCTGCATGATCCCGAAGCTGCCGATGGCGACGTCGAACTGCCGCCGATCACGTACGTAGGGCAGGGCGATATCCATCGCCGCCTGCATCAGTCCCAGCGGACCGCCGGTGAGAACCAGGCGCTCGGTGTTGAGCCCGCGCATGAGCACCTTGACGCCAAGGTGGACTTCGCCCAGCACGTTTTCCTGTGGAATCCGGCAGTCCTCGAACACCAGCTCGCAGGTGTTGGAGCCGCGCATGCCGAGCTTGTCGAGCTTCTGCGCGGTGGAAAATCCGGGCATGCCCTTTTCCACCAGGAAGGCGGTCATGCTGCGACTGCCTGCCTCCTTGCCGGCAGTGCGCATGTAGACGATCAGCACGTCGGCCTCGGGGCCGTTGGTGATCCACATCTTGCTGCCGTTGGCGATCCACTCGCCGTCACGCCCGGCTTCAGGACGGAATTCCGCGCGGCAGGCCATCGAGCCCACCACATCGGAGCCGGCACCCGGCTCGCTCATTGCCAACGCGCCTTTCCACTCCCCGCTGCAAAGCTTCGGCAGGTACTTCTGCCGCTGGGCTTCATTGCCATTGGCGTAGAGGTTGGAGACGCAGAGGTTGGAGTGGGCGCCGTAGCTCAGCCCGACCGATCCGGAGGCGCGGGAAATTTCCTCCATCGCCACCAGATGGGCGAGATAGCCCATTTCGCTGCCACCGTATTCGCCTGGCACGGTCATGCCCAGCAGGCCCATCTCGCCGAGCTTCAGCCACAGCTCCTGGGGGAACGCGTTGTCGCGGTCAATCTCTTCCGCGCGAGGGGCGATCTCCGCTTCTGCGAAGCGCCTCACCGCATCGCGTAGTGCATCAATCTCTTCGCCCAGCGGAAACGCTCGCATATACGACCTCAAATCTCTCGGTGAAGCTGGGAACCCCAAGCCCCCTTTAGTAAAGGGGGCGCCGCGAAGCGGCGGGGTTTTGGAAGCACAAAGCGGGACCCGAAGTTGCAAAGCAACTTTGGGCTGATCCAGGCGAAGCCTGGGATCAGCTTCCCTTGACGCGACCCTGGAAGCGCGGTGCCGCGCGGCCCAGCGGCAGCTTCAGCTTGCCGATCAGCTCGATCCGCTCTTCTGCCATGCGGTCGGCCGCCTTGTAGGTCGGGATGCTGTCGCGCTCGGCGATTTCGTAGATGCGGGTCAGGTTGTGGTAGATCGTGCGCATCATGCGCATGGCGCGTTCGCGGTTGTAGCCTTCGATCTCCAGCGACACGTTCATCACGCCGCCCGCGTTCACCGCGTAGTCCGGGGCGTAGAGGATGCCGCGCTTGCCGAGCTCGTCGCCGATCTCGTTGTTGGCCAGCTGGTTGTTGGCCGAGCCGCAGATGATCTTCGCCTTCAGACGCTGCACTGTGTCCTCGTTGACCGTGGCGCCCAGCGCGCACGGCGAGTACACGTCGGCGTCGACGTCGTAGATCTCGTCCGGAGCCACAGCCTCGGCGCCGTATTCGGTCACGGCCTGGTCAATCAGGTTCTGGTGGATGTCGGTGACGAAGATCTTCGCGCCGCGCTCCTTGAGTAGCTTCACGAACTCCATGCCCACGTGGCCCAGGCCCTGGACCGCGTAGCTGTAATTGCCCACTTCCTCGTTGCCGTGCTTGCGGTTGAGGGTCGCCAGCAGGCCCTGCAGGGTGCCGTAGGCGGTGAACGGCGACGGATCGCCCGAGCCGCCGTGGACCTGGTGCACGCCGGTCACGTACTGGGTCTCGCGGAACACGAACTCCATGTCGTTGACATCGATGCCCACGTCTTCGGCGGTGATGTAGCGCCCGCCCAGCGATTCCACGGCCTGGCCGAAGGCGCGGAACAGCGCTTCGGACTTGTCCTTGGCCGGATCGCCGATGATCACTGCCTTGCCGCCGCCGATGTTCAGGCCGGCCACCGCGTTCTTGTAGGTCATGCCGCGCGACAGGCGCAGCACGTCATTCAGTGCCTCGGCTTCGTTCTTGTAGGGCCACATGCGGGTGCCGCCCAGGGCCGGGCCCAGCACCGTGTTGTGGATCGCGATGATGGCCTTCAGGCCCGCGTCCTTGTTGTGGCAGTACACGATCTGTTCGTGGCCGGAAGTGTCGAGTTGTTCGAAAATCATTGCTGGCTCCGTGGCGGCCCGTGATGTGCACGGACCGGCGTGTCTGGTGGGTGGAATCTGAACGTGAGCGCGGCGCCGCAGGGGCGCCGATAGGGCCGGTATTCTACGCTTCCCGGGCTACAGCTGCGATTCGATCGGCAGCCAGCGCAGCACGCGAACGATGCTGCGCTGCAGCAGTGAGGCGCCCGGTTCGGTGGTGTGGACGGTGGGTGGATCGGTAGCACCGTCGAGCCAGCGGAGCTTGTTTTTCTGGTCCAGATACAGCCAGTAGCTCAGTTCCGCACTCGAGAGAGTGAGGTACTCCTCGCGCAGTGCGCCCGCCAGCTCGGGATCGTCAAACAGCACCCCCATTTCGGTGTTCAGGTTGATCGAGCGCGGATCCATGTTGAACGAGCCCACGAACCCGCGCCGGTCGTCCACCAGATAGGCCTTGGTGTGCAGGCTGGCGCCGCTGCTGCCGAACAGGCTGGAATCGGTGGCGACATCGGCCTTGGTTTCGTACAGGTGGATCCCGGCCTTGAGCAGCAGTTCGCGGTATTTGCTGTAACCGCTGTGCACGGCCAGCACGTCGTTGGCGACCAGCGAATTGGTGATCACGCCTACGTGGGCGTCATGGCGCCGCGCGGCGTTGGCAAGGGCGACCACGCCCTCGCTGCCGGGGACGAAATAGGGCGAGATCAGCAGGGCCTTGTGCCGGGCAGACGCCAGATCCTCAAGGATGGCGTGGATCAGCCACTGCGAGCGGTCTTCGCTTGGGCGTTTGTCGGGAGGATCGGATAGCACCCGGATGCGATCAGTCCAGTACGGGGTGAGGGTCTGGGTGATGTAGCGGCGCACGTTGTCGGAGGTATCCACCTTGTCCAGGAACCGTCGCGCCTGCGGGCTGCGGGTTTCCTCGCGGATCTGTTCCATCACCGCTTCCAGGGTGCGCCGTGACTTGCGGTTCAGGGCCGAGATCGGCACCACCTGCTCGCTGTTCCAGAAGGTGTCGAAGATGGCGCTGGCCTCTTCAACCGCCGGGCCGAACAGGGCCACGTCCAGATCGCGGAAATTGGTGTCCTCGGCGGCGTCGAAATATTCCACGCCCACGTTGCGCCCGCCCACCACGGCCACCCGGCCATCGGCGATCCATGCCTTGTTGTGCATGCGGTGGTTGATGCTCCAGCTGCGCTGCACCATCTCCAGCAGCCGCCCGATGCCGTCGCGGTTGCGGAACGGGTTGTAGACCCGCACTTCGATGTTCGGGTGTTCCACCATCGCCAGCAGGGCACCGTCCTTGCCCTTGGCATTGATGTCGTCGAGCAGCATGCGCACCCGGACCCCGCGCTCGGCGGCTTCCCGCAGCTCGCCCAGCAGCAGGTGCCCGGCCAGGTCGTCCTGCCAGATGTAGTACATCAGGTCGATGCTGCGCCCGGCGCGGCGGGTAGCGATGGCGCGGGCGGCGAACGCGTCGCGCCCGTCAATCAGCATCACCACGCCGCTCTGCCCGGGCCGGCGGGCCAGCAGCGGCGCCAGCTCCTGGTCCAGCAGGGTCTGGTCGGCCTGTACCGGAAGGGCATGGCTGGGTGTGCCAGTGGCGGGTGGGGTCAAATGATCGGCCAGCAGGATGCCGCTGAGCACCAGCGTGCCGAGGGTAAACAGGCCCCAGCCAAAGATCCTTTTGATTCGCTTGGTCATCATCGGTCGCATGTTCCCCGGGCAGCGCTCCAATTGTAGGGAGAACGGCTCCTACGCGGGGCGCTGGTGGCGGGCCAGGGCCCAGGCGACGTGCTCGCGCACCAGCGGGTCTTCGCTGTCGGCGCGCGAGCGCAGGGCGGACAGTACTTCGGGCGTGGTGGCCGCATTGCCCAGGGCCACGGCGATGTTGCGCAGCCAGCGGCGATGGCCACTGCGGCGGATCGCCGAGCCTTCGGTGCGGCGCAGGAATTCGTCTTCTTCCCAGGCGAACAGTTCGGCCAGGCTGGCGGTATCCAGATTGTTGCGGGCGCGAAAGTCGGGCTCGTCGGTGCGGCGGGCGAACTTGTTCCAGGGGCAGACCAGCTGGCAGTCATCACAGCCGAAAATGCGGTTTCCGATGGCGGGGCGCAACGGTTCCGGGATCGACCCTTCGTGCTCGATGGTCAGGTAGGAGATGCAGCGCCTCGCGTCCAGCCGGTTCGGAGCCACGATGGCCTGCGTCGGGCAGATATCGATGCAGCGGGTGCAGCTGCCGCAGTGCGCGGTGGCGGGCGTATCGACCGGCAGCGGCAGGTCGAGGTAGATCTCGCCGAGGAAAAACCAGGAGCCGCCATCGCGGTCGATCAGGCAGGTGTGCTTGCCGATCCAGCCCAGGCCGGCGTTGCGCGCCAGGGCCCGTTCCAGCACCGGTGCGGAGTCGACGAAAACGCGGAAGCCGAACGGGCCGATCTCATCGGCGATCCGTGCCGCCAGCTTCTGCAGGCGGCTGCGCATCAGCTTGTGGTAATCGCGCCCCAGGGCGTAGCGGGCCACGTAGGCACGCTCACCGTCGGCCAGGGTGGCCCAGGCTTCGTCGTGGTTGTCGGGCCCGTAATCCAGGCCGACCGACACCACACGCAGGGTGCCGGGCACCAGCTCCTGCGGGCGCGAGCGCTTGCTGCCGTGGCGGGCCATCCAGTCCATGTCCCCGTAAAGGCCCTCGGCCAGCCAGCTGTGCAGGTGGGCCTCGTCTTCACCGAGTTCAATGCCGCTGATACCGCAGCGCTGGAACCCGGCCGCGCTGACGAGCGCCCGGATCCGCGCGGCAATTGCGGCCGGATCGCAGGAACCGGAGATGGCGTCGGGGCTGGACATGGTGGCCAAGTATAGAATCTGGGCCATGAGTGCGAGCTCGCCAGTCCGGTCCGGATGCTTGAACACGCGTGCGGCGATGCGCGCGCTGGAGGTGGCGGCTGCTGGGCACCTGGGCGGGGATCCCTTTGCGCTGATGTCCCGGGCGGGACAGGCCGCCTGGCGCGAGCTGCTGCGGCGCTGGCCGCAGGCACAGGAGATCGTGGCGGTCTGCGGCCCCGGAAACAACGGCGGCGACGGCTATGTCCTTGCACGCCATGCCTTGGAATCGGGGCGGCGGGTAACGGTGCTGAGATTGCCCGGGCATGAGCCGCGTGGGGAACTGGCAGTGCGCGCATGCCGTGAGTACGTTGCTGCGGGCGGCAGTGTCGCAGAATTCAAGGGCCGGCTGCCGGCGGCGGATATATGGGTGGATGCCCTGTTCGGCATCGGCCTGTCGCGCTCGCTGGAGATGGATGCCACGCGGCTGGTCGAGGCCATCAATGCCAGCGGCGCACCGGTGCTGGCGCTGGATGCGCCCAGCGGCGTCGACACCGATACCGGCGCGGTGCCCGGCGCAGCGATTCGGGCGCAGGTGACGCTGCAGTTCATCGGTGCCCACGTGGGCCTGCACACGGGGGCAGCGCTCGATTGGGCTGGCGAATCCTCGGTAGCCACGCTGGATCTGCCGGAACAGCTGTTGTCCGCAATCGAACCCGCTGCCGTGTGCCTGCGCCCGGCGGATCTGGCCGGCCGCTTCCCGCCGCGGCGCCGCGGTGCGCACAAAGGCGATGCCGGTTACCTGCTGTGTATCGGAGGAGACGAGGGCACTGGAGGAGCCGTACTGCTCACGGCCGAAGCGGCCCTGCGCTGCGGCGCTGGACTGGTGGGCGTGGCCACGCGCGCCGCGCACGTGGCCGCCATGCTGGCCCGCCGACCGGAGGTGATGGCCCGGGCGGTAGAAGGCGCGGGGGCGCTGCGGGAGCTGATCGAACGCGCCAACGTGGTCGCCATCGGCCCCGGGCTGGGACAGGGAGCATGGGGTTCGGCGCAGTTCGCAGTGGCGCTGGGTGGAGGCAAGCCGCTGGTGCTCGACGCCGACGCGCTGAACCTGCTGGCCAAGCGGGACCGCCCGGAACTTGCGCCGGACACGGTGCTGACACCGCATCCGGGCGAGGCCGCACGCCTGCTCGGAGCCACCACCGCCCAGGTGCAGGCTGATCGTCTGGTGGCTGCACGCGCCCTGTGCGAACAGTTCGGCTGCGTCGTGGTGCTCAAGGGGGCCGGCACGGTGGTGGCGGCACCGGATGAAACACCGCGGGTGATTGGCGCAGGTAATCCGGGCTTGGCGACGGGGGGTACCGGTGATGTGCTGACCGGCATCATTGCCGCGCTGCGCG
This sequence comes from Luteimonas sp. A478, assembly GCF_054052025.1. Taxonomy (NCBI): domain Bacteria; kingdom Pseudomonadati; phylum Pseudomonadota; class Gammaproteobacteria; order Lysobacterales; family Lysobacteraceae; genus Luteimonas; species Luteimonas yangxiaopingae. The sequence continues at coordinate 293,706 of NZ_JBSVRF010000004.1, forward strand.
CGCAAGGTTACCCGGCGTTCGAAGCAGCCTGCACGGGAGCGCTGTTGCACGCCGCCGCTGGCGATATGGCCGCACAGGAAGGAGAGCGCGGAATGCTTGCCTCGGATCTTTTCGCCCCGCTGCGCCGGTTGGTAAACGCATGAGCGGACCGTCCCTGCAGCTGGTGTTGCCCGACGAGGCGGCAACCACGCGCCTGGCGCGCCTGCTGGCGAACAGCCAGCCAGGACCGGGTGTGGTGTACCTGGCAGGTGACCTGGGTGCGGGCAAGTCCAGCCTGGCCCGGGCCTGGTTGCGCAGCCTGGGCGTCACCGGAACCATCCGCAGCCCCACCTACACGCTGGTGGAACGCTATCCGCTGGGTGACTCGGAAGCGCTGCATCTGGACCTGTACCGCATCGGATCGGGTGGAGAACTTGAATTCCTCGGCCTGGACGATGAGCCGGCCCGTCTATGGCTGGTGGAATGGCCGGAGCGCGGTGCGGGCGGGTTGCCTCCGGCCGACCTTTCGATCGCGCTGGCGATCCATGGTCCAGGCCGCAGCGCCAGGCTTGTCGCAAGCAGTCCGCTGGGCGAGTGCTGGCTGGCAGCTTTGGCAGATGAAGACGAGTTGGCGTCCTTTCCTGAACCGTAACTGCAGGAAGGGACGGCAGGTGCCCGATTTACAAGGAGAAAGTGCTTGCAATGGGGGGGCTGGAATGATTGACTGGGCCCCATGCGAATTCGCGGCGCCAGACTCCAGGAACTGCTGCTCGGCCTAGCGCTGCTGGCCGGGTTGGTGTGGAACGTTGCCAAGGCAACGGAAATCAATCACTTGCGCCTCGATAGCGGTCCCACCGGCACGCGTGCAGAGCTGGCGCTGGCCGGGGAGACGGAATTCAAGGTGATCAGGCTGTCCAACCCGGATCGGCTGGTGATTGATCTGCCGGGTGCCCGTTTGGCCAGCGGTTTCCGGCTTCCGGCGGCCGCCGGGCTGGTCAAGGCCGTGCGTAATGGACAGCCTGAGCCCGGCGTGACCCGGATCGTCTTTGACCTGGCCACCAGCGTGGCGGCGATCGGGCCGCGCATGGAACCCTCGGCCGAGGGGGCCAGACTGGTGGTGGAATGGCCTGGTGACGGCCCGGCCGGAGCCGATCCGATCGGACGGATCATCGCCCAGGTATCCCAGCCGGACACGGCTGCACAGCCGCCTGCCAATCCTTCCGCGGCTTCCCGGGCGGCGACCGACCGGCTGGTTTCCCAGGTGTCGGCCGTCTCGACGCCTGCGGCGTCCGTGCCGACGCCGGCACCGCCTGCAGCCACGGCCGCAGCGCCGCCACCCGCTGTGATCGACACTCCTCCGCCTCCCGTCGTACAGCAGGCCGTTGTACAACAGGCGCCTGTTCCGGTGCAGCCCGCGGCCGTGATGCGTCCGCTGGTCATCGCGATCGATGCCGGCCATGGCGGGCAGGATCCCGGTGCCGTCGGTCCCAGCGGGACCCGCGAGAAGGACGTCACCCTGGCCATTGCCCGCGAGCTGGCGCGCCAGGTGGATACCACCCCCGGGCTGAAGTCCTACCTGACCCGCGACACCGATGTGTTCATTCCCCTCAACCACCGCGCCCGGCTCGCGCGTGAGGCCGGGGCGGACATGTTCATTTCCGTCCATGCCGACGCCGCCCACAATCGCAATGCCCAGGGTTCATCGGTGTACGTGCTGTCGTTGCGCGGCGCGTCCTCGCAACGGGCGCGGTGGCTGGCCGACAAAGAGAACGCTGCCGACCTGATTGGTGGCGTGCGCCTTGAGGAAACCGACGACACCCTGGCCTCGGTGCTGCTGGATCTGACCCAGAGCGGGCAGATGAAGGCCTCGGAAGACGCTGGCCGGCACATCCTCGACGGTCTCAAGCGCATCGGCAACAACCACAAGCCGCATATCGAACGGGCCAATTTTGCCGTGCTGCGCACGTCGGACATGCCCTCGATGCTGGTGGAAACCGCGTTTCTTTCCAATCCGGAAGAGGAAAAGCGGCTGATCGATCCACAGTTCCAGCGCACGGTGGCGCGCGCTGTCCTGGACGGGGTGAACACCTACTTCTCCGACCAGCCACCGCCGGGCACCCTGTTCGCGGCGCGAGCCAGGGCGGAAGCGGCCGGCCAGGCCGCGGCTGTTTCCGGCGGCAGCCCCTGATTGACAGGCGGGGACACGCCGCGGGCCGCGCTGCATACGGCACGGTCGCAGCCCGGTATCATCGTTGACCGATATCAATGACGGCCTCGCGCCGCCCGCAGTGAGTATCCAGCAGCTTTCCGACGTCCTCATCAACCAGATCGCCGCGGGCGAGGTCGTAGAGCGGCCGGCGTCCGTGGTCAAGGAACTGGTGGAAAACGCGCTGGATGCCGGCGCCACCCGCGTTGACATCGAGCTGGAGGAAGGCGGCGTGCGCCTGATCCGGATCCGTGACAATGGCGGTGGGATCCCGGCAGCGGACCTGCCGCTCGCCGTCTCGCGCCATGCCACCAGCAAGATCGCTTCGCTTGATGACCTGGAGTCGGTTGCCACGCTGGGTTTCCGTGGCGAGGCGCTGCCCTCGATTGCTTCGGTCAGCCAGTTCCTGATCGTCTCGCGCCAGGCGCAAGACGAGCACGGCAGCGCGCTGGCGGTGGAAGGCGGCACGGTAGGAGAGGTGGAACCGCGCCAGCACCCGCACGGCACCACCATCGAAGTGCGCGAGCTGTTCTACAACGTGCCCGCGCGGCGCCGGTTCCTGCGTGCCGAACGGACCGAAACCGGGCATATCGAAGAGTGGCTGCGCTCGCTAGCGCTGGCCCGGCCGGATGTGGAACTGCGGGTCAGCCATAACGGCAAGCCTTCCCGCCGCTACAAGGGCAGCGCCGAGCTGTTTTCCGACGAGCGCTTGCATGAAACGCTGGGCGCGGAGTTCGCGCGGCATGCGCTGCGGGTGGAGCAGGAAGGTGCCGGGCTGCGACTGCATGGATGGATCGCCCAGCCTGCTTATTCACGTGCAAGCGCCGACCAGCAGTATCTGTACGTGAACGGCCGCAGCGTGCGCGACCGCAGCGTGGCGCACGCGGTCAGGCAGGCCTATTCCGACGTGCTCTATCACGGCCGGCAGCCTGCCTACGTGCTGTTTCTGGAAATGGATCCGGCCCGGGTGGATGTGAACGTGCACCCGGCCAAGCATGAGGTGCGCTTCCGCGAGTCCCGCCTGATCTACGACTTCGTCCGCCGCACCCTGCACGAGGTGCTGGCCGGGACCCGTGCCGGCCAGCAGGCCGCGGCTGCGGAAACGGCCGGGGCAGGCGCCTTCGGTGGTGCGGCCCCTGCGCGGCCGGAGCAGTGGATGGCCGCGCAATCAGGTCTGGCGCTGCGTACCGATGAAGCCCGTGCCGGCTACGCGGCCCTGTACGGCGACGTATCGCCTGCCGCGGCGCCGGAGTCCTGGCCTGTCGCATCGCAGCCACCGGGCATGGACGCTGGCAGCCTGTCGTCGCTGCCGGCTGCCGATGCTACGACTGCGCCGCCGCTGGGCTATGCGATCGCGCAGCTGCATGGCATCTATATCCTCAGCCAGTGTGCGGACGGCCTGATCGTGGTCGACATGCACGCCGCGCACGAGCGTATCGGCTACGAGAAACTCAAGCGCGCTCATGACAGCGAAGGCCTGCGCATGCAGCCGCTGCTGGTGCCGCAGACCCTGGCCGTGGCCGAGCGCGAGGCGGACGTGGCCGAAAGCGGGGCAGCCATCCTCGAGGCGCTGGGTTTCGAGGTGTCGCGTACCGGACCGCAGTCGCTGCTGTTGCGCGGCGTGCCGGCGTTGCTGGCCGAGGGCGATACAGAGGCGCTGCTGCGTGATGTGCTGGCAGACCTGCGTGAGCATGGCGACAGCCTGCGGGTGGCCAGTGCCCGCGACGAGCTGCTGTCCACCATGGCCTGCCACGGGTCCGTGCGCGCCAACCGGCGCCTGACCATTCCCGAGATGAACGCACTGCTGCGGCAGATGGAAGAGACCGAACGCTCGGGACAATGCAACCATGGGCGTCCGACCTGGGCGCGCTTCAGCCTGGCCGAGATCGATCGCTGGTTCATGCGCGGACGCTGAGCGCCGCTTTCGCGACAAAGGGGAAATGTTGTTGGATAGGCTGTTGGACAGGGGGAGGGGCCGGATGTTTGCCGCGCTGCTGCTGGGCATGACTTTGACGGTGGCCGGTTGCAGTGGCGATCGCAGCGAAGATGCGAAGGACGCCGTCGCCACGGCCGCGGCCGATGCGGCCTTTGTTACCGGGCAGGAGGCTTGGCGTGCCGAGCGCCGCGACCGGCTGCTTGCGCCGGACGGCTGGACCACGCTGGTGGGCTTGCACTGGATTGAACTCAACGCGCATTACATTGGCAGCAGTCGCGAAAGCGGCATGCGCCTGGCGAAGGGGCCGCCACGGCTGGGAATGCTGCAGCAGCGCGAGGGGCGGCTGTACTTCACCCCGGAGCGCGGCGTGGATCTGACGGTGGACGGGGAGCGTCTGACCGGACGTGCGGAACTGCATTCGGATCGCAGCAGCACACCGACCCTGATCGATTTCGATGCCGGGCAGGGACAGATCGGCGTGATCAAACGCGGTGGTCGCCGGGCGCTCCGCGTGCGGCACCTCGACGCCGACTCGCGGCTGCGCTTTGCCGGCATCGATTACTGGCCGGTCGATGCTTCATGGTTGATCGAAGGGCGGTTTTCAGCCCATCCGCTGGGACAGATGCTTGAAGTGGCGTCACTCATCGGCGGTACCGAAAGAATGGGCAATCCGGGGGTGGTCGAATTCGACCGCGATGGACAGGTATTCCGCCTGCAGGCACTGGATGACGGTGCCGATGGACTGCTGCTGATCCTGGCCGACCGGACTTCGGGCCAGGGCAGCTACGGCGCCGGCCGTTATCTGGACGCCAGCGCACCGGATGCCGATGGCCGGGTCATGCTGGACTTCAACCGTGCCTACAATCCACCCTGCGCCTTCACCAACTACGCCACCTGCCCGCTGCCGCCGCTGGAGAATCGCCTGGACCTGGCCATTACTGCCGGTGAAAAGGCTTACCAGGCCCCGGCAGGCTGACCAATCACCAACTGGAGATCCAGATGAAGCTGATGACACGCCTGGCTGGACGCAAGACCCTATCAACCCTGCTGCTGGTCTCGGCCGGCCTGTTTTGCGCTGCTGCACTGGCCGATCAGCCGCAGACCGCTGCTGCCACCGGGCCGGCGGTCGGCCATCAGCCGCCGGTCCCGCTGCTGTGGAAGGCGAGCAGCGGCGAACGTGTGGTTTACCTGCTGGGCTCCTTCCACCTGCTCAAGCCGGATGACTACCCGCTGTCGTCGGACGTGGACGCCGCGTTTGCCGATTCGGAAGCGGTGGTGTTCGAGATCCCACCCGAGCAGCTGCAGTCGCCCGAGCTCGGCATGAAGATGGGCCAGGCGGCGATGCGCACCGACGGTACCCCGCTCAACAGCGAGCTGCCCGAGGAGACCGTGGCCGCGCTGGATGCCTGGACCACGGAGAACGCCGCGCAGCTGCAGCAGATGCAGCTGGCACCGCAGGTGCTGCAGATGTTCCAGCCCTGGTTCGTCTCGCTGATGGTCACCGTGACCGAGATGGGCAAGTTCGGACTGGATCCGGAAATCGGGCTGGACAACCACATGGCCAAGCGCGCTGCAGAGGCAGGCAAGCGCACCTCGGGCCTTGAAACCGCCGACCAGCAGATCGCTTTTTTCACCGGCATGTCTGACCAGGAGCAGCTGCAGTTCCTGCAGTCGTCGCTGGAGGGCACCGGGGAAGAAGGGCAGGTGGAAATCGCCAAGCTCCACGACGCCTGGCGCAGTGGTGATGCGCAGGCCATCTGGGATGGCATGGCGGTGGAAATGGCCGAGGAATTCCCGGCCCTTTACCAGCGCATCAACGTTGAACGCAATGACGCCTGGGTGCCGCAGATCGAGGCCATGCTGGATGGTGATGGCACTGGCAACACCCTTGTCGTAGTCGGTGCGCTGCACCTGCTGGGTGAGGATGGCGTGGTGGAGAAGCTGGGGGCCAAGGGCTACCAGCTGGAGAGGATCTGCACCGCCTGTTCCGAATGATCCAGGCCGCCCTGGTCTTGTAGGAGCGCGCCGCGCGCGCGAAGCCGCGTGACATTTGGCTATGCGCGGGGCTTCGGGCACGACGGGGTGGCCGAAGGCTTGTCGCGATGCCTTGGTTGACGCGGCTTCGCGCGCATGGCGCGCTCCTACCGGAGCGGTGAACCGGTAGGCGTGAGCATGACGATGCAGTCGACCGGGCAGGCCGGCACGCACAGCTCGCACCCGGTACAGAGCGCTTCGATCACCACATGCATGTGCTTGCTCGCGCCGACGATGGCATCCACCGGGCAGGCGAGGATGCATTTGGTGCAGCCGATGCAATCCGCCTCGATCACCAGCGCTACCTGCGGCGGCTTGTGGCTGCCGCGGGCGCGATCGTAGGGCTTGGCTGGCACGCCCAGCAGGTTGGCAAGGGCGCGTGCCCCGGCATCGCCGCCGGGAGGGCAGTGGTCGATATCCGCTTCGCCCCGGGCCAGCGCTTCGGCATAGGGGCGGCAGCCATCAAAGCCGCACTGGCGGCACTGGGTCTGCGGCAGGATCCGGTCGATGCGCTCGACCAGGCCCGGCGGACTCACCGCACCGGCATGCCCGGCTGCGCACCCTCGTCGGCGGACAGCAGGGCCAGCTCACCGGTATCGAAACCGGCGGAGAGGATCATTCCTTCGCTGACGCCAAAGCGCATCTTGCGCGGCGCCAGGTTGGCCACGAACACCACGCTGCGCCCCACCAGCTTTTCCGGCTCGCCGTAGCTGGCGCGGATGCCCGAGATGATCTGGCGCTTGCCCAGTTCACCAGCGTCCAGTTCGAAGCGCAGCAGCTTGTCCGATCCTTCCACCAGCTCGCATGCCAGGACCTTGCCGACACGCAGGTCCAGCTTGGCGAAGTCGTCGATGCTGATGAAGTCGTCGTCCGCCTTTGCCTTGGCCTTGCCGTCGGCTTTCTTTTCCGGGGCGGCGGTGCTGGCGGCGTCGGCTGCGGGGGCAAGGGTGTCCTTGCTGGCGTCGATCATGGCTTGAATGTGCTTGGGGTCGACGCGGGTGAACAGGGGGGCATAGCTGGACACATCATGGGCCAGCAGCGGTGCGTCCAGGTCCGCCCAGGATGTAACGGGCGCGTTGAGGAAGGCCTCGGCCTCCGCAGCCACGCCGGGCAGCACCGGACGCAGCGCGCCGGCCAGCACCCGGAACAGGTTCAATCCCTGTGTGCACACCGCCTGCAGCTGGGCGTCGGCCCCTCCCTGCTTGGCGATCACCCACGGCTTGTGGTCGTCGATGTAGCGGTTGGCCTCATCGGCCAGCGCCATGGTGCGGCGCAGGACCGTGGCGGCCTCGTTGCGGGCATAGGCTTCGCGGATCGGGCCTAGCGCCTCGACGAAGCGCGCGTACATCTCCGGTTCGGGCAGCGCCGCTGCCAGGCGGCCGTCAAAACGCTTGCTGATGAAGCCCGCGCAGCGGCTGGCGAGGTTGGCGAACTTGCCCACCAAGTCGGAGTTGACCCGGCTGACGAAGTCGGAAAGATTGAGATCCAGATCGTCCACGCCTCCGGAAGATTTGGCCGCGTAGTAGTAGCGCAGCGCCTCCGGGCGCAGGCCGCTGTCCAGGTAGGTGCGGGCCATCACGAAGGTGCCGCGCGACTTGGACATCTTGGCGCCGTCCACCGTCAGGTATCCGTTCACGTGCAGGCGGTTGGGGGCCCGCTTGCCGGCTCCGTGCAGCACGGCTGGCCAGAACAGGCCGTGGAAATTCACGATGTCCTTGCCGATGAAGTGGTGCAGCTCGGCCTTGCTGTCCGGCACCAGGAAGCTCTCGAAATCCAGGCCCTCGCGCTCGCTCAGCGCCTGCAGGCTGGACAGGTAGCCGATCGGCGCGTCCAGCCAGACATAGAAAAACTTGCCCGGATGGCCGGGGATCTCGAAGCCGAAGTAGGGCGCGTCGCGGGAGATGTCCCAGGCGCGCAGGCCGCCTTCGCCGTCCAGCCATTCCTGCAGCTTGGCCTTGACTCCGGGCACGGCGACATCGCCGCGCAGCCATTCGCGCAGGAAACCCTCGAAGTGGCCCAGCTCGAAGAAGAAATGTTCGGACTCGCGCAGCTCCGGCGCCGCGCCGGACAGGACCGAGTAGGGGTTCTTCAGCTCGGTGGAAGCATAGGTGGCGCCGCAGTGCTCGCAGTTGTCGCCGTACTGGTCAGGCGTGTCGCAGCGCGGGCAGGTGCCTTTCACGTAGCGGTCGGGCAGGAACATGCCCTTGGCCGGGTCATAGAACTGCTCCACCGAGCGCCGGCTGATGTGGCCGTTGGCTTCCAGGCGGGCGTAGAACGCCTCGGTCAGGGCGCGATGGCGCGGTGAGTGGGTGGAGTCGTAATGGTCGAAGGCGACGCCGAAATCGGCGAAGTCGCGCTCGTGCCCGGCTTGGACGCCGGCGATGAACTCCTCCGGAGTGGTCCCGGCCTTCTCCGCCGCCAGCATGATCGGCGTGCCGTGGGTGTCATCGGCGCAGACGAAGTGCACCGTGCTGCCGGCCATTCGCTGTGCCCGTACCCAGATGTCGGCCTGGATATAGCCGACTAGGTGGCCCAGGTGCAGCGGGCCGTTGGCGTAGGGCAGGGCAGTAGAGACAATCGCAGTGCGGGACATGGCAGGCAGTATTTGAAGGGCAGGGGATTATCGCATGCGGGCCGCGCGATGCCGCCCGGCCGCTCCGCAGGAAAAGAAACGACCCGACCGAGGCCGGGCCGCAATGGCCACTGGAAGCAGAAGCCGCTCTATTCGCGCTGCCACACCTGTTCGCGGCAGATGAACGTAATGCAGCCGGACACGCCCAACCGGTCATCGCCGTGCATCTGCATCTTCGAGCGGTAGGTGCGACCTTTGACGGGGTCAAGGATGGTGCCGTTGGCCCATTCCTCGCCCTTTTGCGTCATTCCCCAGAGGATGGTCATGCCCTGGATGGGCTGGCCTTTGCGGGCGCCGGAACATTTATCGCATACCGGGTCGGGGCCGCTGTCCGACTGCAGGATTTCGACCACCGTGCCCAACAGGGTGCCATTGGAGGCGCGGCTGATCTCCACGATCGACTTGGTCTGTCCGGTTTCGTCATCGATGGTCTTCCAGCGGCCCTCGGGGCCCTGCTGGGCGTGCACCGCCATGGCTCCCAGCAGGGCGGCGGCGAATAATGCTGTTCGAAAAAAGAGCGTCAAGATGGCCTCCGGAGGATCAGAAAATTCAGGCCTCATCCTGCCATTTCGTACGCACTAAGTGTGAACTTCGCAGCCAATAAACCATGCGTTCCATCGACTAAAAAAAATGCCCGCAACTGGGTTGCGGGCATTGCTGGTCATTGAGCGCAAGCGGCAGTTCAGGCTTGGGCTGCCTTTATTGCGTCCCTTTCAGCTGGCTGTCAGAACTTGTAGTTGAAGCGTGCAAACAGAGAGACGCCATAGTAGTCGTACTGCGTCGCATTGACTGGCACGTTTCCGTAGCGTGATCCGGTGGCTGCGGCCGAAACAGTGTCCGGCTTTGTATTGAGCACGTTTCGGAGGCCGGCCAGCACCGACCACTTCGGCTGATCGAATCTGGCTGAGATGGAATGGTAGAGGCGGCTGTCGGCCGTTATATCCACCACTGCGTCCTCCCAGCCCAGATAGTTGTAGCTCCCGCTGGCGGAGAGGGGTGTCAGGCGCTTCGTGTTGTGTACGTAGTCCATGCCCCAGGTGTAAGTCCAGTCACCACGCTTGAGCGAGGTGACGAGGTTGCCCACCAGCTTGGGCCGCCCAATACCGCCAACGTAGTCGGAGATCGATTCGCCACCAGCCAAGGGGCTGTCGAACAGCTGCGTAACGTCCTCCTTGGTATAGGTGATCTGGCTTTCCATGGTCAAAGAGCCGAACGAAAAGTCATCGTCGTAGCGCATCAGCAAGTCGTAGCCCTTGACCTTCTGCTTGTTGATGTTGACGTAGCTGGCATAGATGTCGTCAATCTTGTTTGGCTCGACATCTGCGTTGGCGGGGTTACGGGTGAACATGCCGCAGAAGTCGTTCGGGAAGATCTCGGCGCCATAGCAGCTGCCCACGATTGCAGCCGCTCCTAATTGCGCAATCTGATCATTAACGGTGATCTCGAAGTAATCGAGGGCGATGCTGATCGGTGCAAACTCCGGAGTCCAGATCAGCCCGGTGGTGAAGGCTTCTGAGGTTTCGGGCTCCAGGAAGCCCTGGCCGCCGCCCGAGTACACAATGGCTGATGACGGTGCGCCGCTGTAGTCATCCGGAATACCCGAGGCTGCACAGTTCGCCCTCAGGAAGGAGTTGGTGCTTTCGCCCCAGTCGATGCAGGGGTCAATGGCGAGCTGGCCCTGGAAACCGGACTGGTTACCCAGGTAAAGCTCGTAAAGCCCCGGGGCGCGGTACGAGGTGCCCTTGGTCGCGCGCAGGCGCAGGGCAGGTACGATCTGCCAGCCCAGACCAGCTTTCCAGACAGAGTCCGACCCATCGACGGAATCGTAGTCAAACCACCGGCCGGACACGTTGAAAGTAAGAGCTTCCACGCCAGGCAGGCCGCGGAGCAGCGGAATGTCCAGCTCGGTGAAGATCTCCTTTACTGAATCGTCGCCCTTGGTCTGCTGTGCGGAGCTTTGGCCCCAAAGCAAGCCGGCGGCGGACAACGGGCCCGGCTGGTCGTCGATGCTGAATTTGCGGTACTCCGCGCCAATTGCGGCGGCAACAGCGCCGGCCGGAAGGCTGAACAGTTCGCCGGTGACCACACCGCTGAAGATGGTCTGGTCGTAGACAGTGTTGCCGCCGTCCCATGTGCCAATCAGACCCACCAGCTCATCCATGCGCTCGCCGCTGAGGAAGCCAGGGTCGAAATAGTTGATCGTTGGTGCGTTGTCGCTGTACTGCCAGTCGCCCGTCTTCGATGCGTCGATGACCAGGTTGTTGTAGTCGCCATCGGAGCGCGAATAGGAGGCGTTGACTTCCCAGGACCAGGTGTCAGCGAAAAGTCCGTCCAGACCAGTGTTGAAGTAAAAATAGTCAACGGTCTGGTTGCTGGATGAGCGGAACGGCATTACCGGCTGGGCGACGCCACTGGGGACTGCCGTATTGAGAAAGTCGGGATCATTGGCGTACGTGTAGCCGTACTGGGGGCTACCCGCGATGATCGGGAAGAATTGCCTGAAGCCTTCGTAGCTGGTCTTGCGGCGGTTGTACAGGAATTCGGCGTTCCAGTTGACGCTGCCAAAAGAGAAGTCGGCGGCGGCATAGACGCTCTGCCGTTCCATATCCTGGACGACCATTCCGTCGCCGAAAAACGGGAAGTTCAACCAGTCGGTGTAGCTTGCCTGGTCGGAGTTCTGGTAGTTGGTGCTCACACGTGGGCGATAGCCGGGAATATTGCCGACAGTCGTGCCATCCCATGAAGGAACCCAGCGGTCACCAAAGAGCGCATCCATGACTGTGTTGGCATATAGGTTGGTTGCTGAACATCCGCCCCAACGCGTACCTGCCAGCGTAGACCTGTCAACGCGGTCAATGCGGTTGCCCTGGGCATCCCACACGAGATCTTCCGCACAGCGGAAAAAGTCGCGATCGCCAAGCCGGAGCGGCTCCTGCTTGTAGTATTCACCGGCCAACACCACGCTTCCGGTGTTGAAGTTCCAGCCGTTTGCGGCAGAGATGTTGAACACTTCGCCGCCGCCGTACACCGGGACGCGGAAATTGAAGGACACCTCCGGCGAGTCAATGTTCTTGCGGGTGATCACGTTCACCACGCCGGCAACGGCGTCCGAGCCGTAGATGGACGAAGACCCATCTTTCAAAAGCTCTATGCGCTGAATTACCGAAGTAGGCAACACGTTCAAATCGAAGGCGCCGACTTGGCCGCGTGTGCCGGCGGGGCCAGGGCGGTGGCCGTTCAGCAGGACCAGAGTGCGGTTGGCGCCGAGACCACGAAGGGAGAGGGTTTGAGCGCCAACACCACCCTCGGTGACGTAAGCGCCGAACTGGTGGCTGATCTGGGTAGAGCCGGCGGCGATGCTGGACTTCTGCAAAAACTCCGCAGCTTCAATCTGCCCCAGGGATACGTTGGTGTCCGCCGTGATTACCTGGACCGGGGAAGTCGAGTCGTATTCAACGCGTCTGATGAGCGAGCCGGTAACCGTCATCCTGTCCAGCTCGGTGGGCTGTTCAGCAGACCTGGTCTGCTGCGCTGGCTGCTCTTCCTGCTGCTGATCGACTTGATCCAGATCGGCCGGATCGCTCTGCTCTTGGGCCAGCGCTGGAACTCCGTACAGGCAACCCATTACCGCAATGAACAGCGGCATTTTTTTCTTGAAAGCCAGTCCCCGCTTAATGGTTTGACGCATAGCTACTTCCCCTTTCCCCATGAAGTCTGATTGTTACTCTGCTGTTAAGGCGAGTATTGCTGAGGATTTACCGTTTATCAAGCAGTCAGCTTTGTCCGCTGATCAAAGGCCATCTGTGCCGCATTCCGTTGCCAGGTAACCTTCGATCAGATTGAGCATCTTTTCCTGGTGGCTGTAGTACCAAGGCATGCTGTGCGGCATGTCAGCAATGAGTTCGAATCTGGCGGGAACACTTCCCTGCACCGCGTTGTAGAAGTTGCGGGCGTGCAAGGCGGGAGTGCGTACGTCGCGGTCACCGACATACAACAACACCGGGATGTTGGCTTGATCCGAATGGCGGATCGGATCCATGCCGCTGACCGTCCGGCCTTGCAAGATACGTTGCAGCCTGTTGTCACTCCAAGTGGTGCTCAACCGCCCAAGATCGGTGACCGGGGCGCCAGAAATGGCGCATTGATAAGGACTGTTCGGGCGGACCACAGCGGCTGCGGCCGCGAACCCTCCGTACGAATAACCAAAGATCGCGAGCCGCCCCGAATCGGCAATTCCCTGTTCCACCAGCCAAGCAGCGCCGTCGTCCTTGTCGTCCTGCATTTTCTGACCCCACTCCGCGTCCCCGGCGAGCCAAAGATCCCGGCCCAACCCGGCGGAGCCTCGATACTGTGGGCGCAGCACTGCGTAGCCACGGGAAGTAAGGAACGGAACCCAGCCGGTTCCGTCCCAGCCAGCGTAGTCGCGAGCCCAAGGGCCGCCATGTGGGTGAATGATGGTGGGCAGAGGGCCATCTTCCGCGCTCCATCCGGCCGGCAAGTCGAGGATGGCTGGAATCTGCATGCCATCGCGGGCCGGGTAAGTCACCCAGCGCTGTTCACCGATGCTGTCAGGATTCACATGTGGGCGTTGGCTGCCCAGCGGGACCACTTTTTCACGATCAAGGAGAAGTTGGTGGGTTGGTGAGTGTTGAGCGGTGGAGGTGGTGAACAGCACTCGCGAAAGATCGTCGTTATAGCCGTCGATAGAAACACTTTGCCCAGGGTACGCGGCTTGCAGCGCAGTGTGGATTGCCAGCATCTCCGGATCCACGTAAGTGACTTCACGTTGGGGGCCATCGACGACGAAGCCCAGAACGCGGTTGAAGTCGCTGGGTTGATTCCCAAAAATCAGACGGGCGATGGAGTAGTCCGGATGGGCGATCAGCGGCTCGTGATCGAAGTCACGAGTGTCAGGGTCGTACATCGTCGCCTGGACCTGGTCGGAGAACAGGTCGGTGAGTACATAGAACTTACCGGTCTCTTCATCGATACCCACGACCTCCACTGTGTAGCGTTCGCTCAAGCGGCGGGTCAGGTTCTCGTGCGTTTCGAATTCGCCTGTCTCCCGGTTTTTGATCAGGATTCTTTGCTCGTACTCATCGCTCGAAATTGGCTCGAGCTGCGTGCGGGTGAGCAACGTGCCGTCGCGCGGGTTGAACAGTCCGGGACTGGTGCGTCCACCAGCACGAAACAGCAGAGTCGTCGCCCCGGTGCGCAGGTTGTAGAGATAGTAGTTGCCGCCCAGGGTGGCCGTACTGATCTGATTGACGATGACGTTGTCCGGGTCCAGAGGCAGGGTATGGACCAGCGAGGCCGTGCCGGCTAGCTCCATACAACGTTGTGTTTGCTCGCTCACCCCGATCCGGCGGGTATTGTTTGCGAATGCCTCGTCGAAATCGCGGTGTTTGGAATCGGTCAGGTAGGCCTTGGTGACAAAAGTTCTCGTTGCGCCGGTTGTCCGGCCCTCACCGCAACCGCCCAGTTGTCCCGTCCATTCCTGGCGACCTATGACAAGGACGCGATCAGCCTTCATGGCGTTGGCCGCGATGAATTTCATGCGGTCGCCCGAGGGAGTGATCACTGGTCCGGCGTCCAGATCATCAAGATCCCAGGTGGCCAGGGCGGTATCACGATAGTTCGTACCAGGCGCAGCAACCAGGGCCACGAGGTTCTTGCCGTCTACGCTCATTGAGACGGATTGGATGTCCGGTGTGCGGGCAAAGGCATCGGCTGGGATAGGTTCGCGTGCGAACAAGGTCCCAGTCGCCAATGTGAGCGACAGAAGTGCAAGGTGAATTTGTGTGGCTCTGGTGATCATGCATCCCTTCCCATCTTGGAGTGAGCGCCAAATTTCGGCTCCAGTACGGCCGAGATTAGCTGATTTTCAAGGTGGGTTCAGTTGCCGTTAATTTGTGCGCAGGCGCCCGACTGGAAAGGCGCTGACCTGCGCGCCTGATGCAGTTGATAAACTAGTCGTCTCATCGCCCAGTGGGGCGTAACGTGCAAGAGGCAACATGCAGATGAAGGTGCATCCCCGAGCAGTCCAAGGGGAGCTGACTCCCCTCCCTAACGTCCGCAACATCATCGCGGTCGGCTCCGGCAAGGGCGGGGTCGGCAAGTCCACCACCTCGGTCAACCTGGCTCTGGCTCTGGCAGCTACCGGAGCACGGGTAGGAGTGCTGGACGCCGACATCTATGGGCCAAGCATTCCCACCATGCTGGGGATCTCGGGCCGGCCGGAAAGCCCTGACAACAAGTCGATCATTCCGCTGCGCGCCCACGGGCTGGAGGCAATGTCGATCGGCCTGCTGGTGGAGTCCGACACGCCGATGATCTGGCGCGGACCGATGGCCACCTCGGCGCTCAGCCAGCTGCTGGCCGATACCCGCTGGGGCGGCGAGGAAGGGCTGGATTACCTGATCGTGGACCTGCCGCCGGGTACCGGCGACATCCAGCTGACCCTGGCGCAGAAGATCCCTGTAGCCGGTGCGGTGATCGTGACCACGCCGCAGGAAGTGGCCACGCTGGATGCGCGCAAGGCGCTGAAGATGTTCGAGAAGGTGGATATCGCCACCCTGGGGCTGGTTGAGAACATGGCCCAGCATGTGTGCAGCAACTGTGGCCACGTGGAACACCTGTTCGGCCAGGGCGGCGCGATGCAGATGGCTGAAAAGTACGGCGTGCCCCTGCTTGGATCGCTGCCGCTGGAAGCACGGATCCGCGAGCAGGGCGACGTGGGTACGCCGCTGGTGGCGGCGCAGCCGGACTCGTCCGCCGCGCAAGCCTATCGGGAAGTGGCGCAGCGACTGGTGGAAGAGCTGGAGAAGCGTCCACGGGCAAAAGTCTCGATTTCCGCATCGCTGCTGTAAGCGTCGTAGGGGGCCGTCGCCGTGCACGGTGACGGCTACAATGCGCGGCTCACCGCCCGCCTGCTGAGGGATATCACTGCATGAGCATCAAGAGCGACCGCTGGATCCGGCGCGTGTCCGAGGTTCCCGGCGGCATGATCGAGCCGTTCGAGCCCGGCCAGGTGAAGCACGCGGCTGATGGCGAGCGGATCGTCAGCTACGGCACTTCCAGCTACGGCTATGACGTGCGCTGCTCGCGCGAGTTCAAGGTGTTCACCAACATCAATTCCACCATCGTCGATCCGAAGAACTTCGACCCGAAGAGTTTCGTGGACGTGGTGGATGACGTGTGCATCATCCCGCCCAACTCGTTTGCGCTCGCGCGCACGGTGGAGTTTTTTCGCATCCCCCGCGATGTGCTGGTGGTGTGCCTGGGCAAGAGCACCTACGCGCGCTGCGGGATCATCGTCAACGTGACCCCGCTCGAGCCGGAGTGGGAAGGCCACGTGACGCTGGAGTTCAGCAACACCACGCCGTTGCCGGCGCGCATCTACGCCAACGAGGGCGTGGCGCAGATGCTGTTTTTCCAGGCGGCCGCGGACGACGTCTGCGAGACCTCGTACAAGGATCGTGGCGGCAAGTACCAGGGCCAGACTGGGGTCACCTTGCCGCGCACCTGAGCGCCGGGCTCATCCCAGCAGGGCTCCCTGCAGCAGCCGGATCCGTTCCACCAGCGCTTCGGGCGAATAGGGCCGCGCGGTCACCCGTCCCCATACCGGGGCGGGCCATGCAGGGTCGTGCTCGAACCGGGCGATCACGTGCACGTGCAGCTGCGGCACTAAATTGCCGAGTGCGGCCACGTTGAGCTTGTGCGGGCGGAATCCTTCCTTCAACAGGTGCTGGGCCAGGTCTATTTCGTCTGACAGTTCCAGGCGCTGGGCGGGATCCAGGTCGATCATTTCGCGTGCGCCGGCGACGCGGGGCACCAGTACCAGCCACGGGTAGTTGGCATCGTCCATCAGCCGCAGCTCGCACAGCGGCAGCACGTGGACGGGATGGGAGTCCGTGGCCAGGCGCTCGTCCAGGACGTAGGGGCCGGGGTCTGTGTGTCTTGCCATGACGCCTCTCCGGGCTTTGGCCCAAGGCTGCTCGAGGAACTTCAGGGTACGCGGCGGGCGTGATGGCTGCGCTATGCTCGGCAAGGTCGCGATCGCGGGCATGGGCGGCCACGGGCAGCATGCGGACACAGCATAAAAAAGGGGTGGGCCGCGCATGCTGAGCGTGGGTGCGGTGGGATTGGCGGCGCTGCTGTGGCTGGGCGTTCTGTTTGCCGCGGCGCTGTTCGGCGAGCGCCATCCGCAGGCCTTTGCCCGGCACTGGCGGCACGTGTATGTGCTGTCGCTGGCGGTGCACTGCACGTCGTGGACCTTCTACGGCACGATCACCCAGGCCACCCGGCATGGCTGGCCGCTGCCGCCGACCTTCCTCGGCGCGATCCTGTTCTACACGCTGGCTTTTGCATTCATGATGCGCCTGGTGCGGCTGGCGCGGGAAAGCAATTCCACCTCCCTGGCCGACCTGATCGCCACCCGGCTTGGCAAGGATGCGTGGCTGGCCGCCACCGTCACCCTGGTGGCGGCGCTGGGGCTGGTTCCCTATATCGCCCTGCAGCTGAAAGCCGTGACCATGAGCTTCGGCACGCTGACCGGGGCCGTCGTGGTGGACGTAGCCCAGGTGCCACCGTGGCGTGACAGTGCCCTGTACGTGGCCTTGGCGATGGCGCTGTTCACCATGCTGTTCGGCACCCGCCGGGTCAGTGCGGCCGGGCACAATCGCGGGCTGGTGCTGGCGCTGGCGTTCGAGTCGCTGTTCAAGCTGGGGGCGATGCTGGCGCTGGGCGCGTTCGTCTGGCTGGCGCTGGGGCCGCTGCCGGAAGTGCCGCCGGCGCCGGTGGCGGCGTCCACTGGCGGCCTGGTGCCGCTGGTGCTGCTGGGCGGGCTGGCCATGTTCATCCTGCCGCACCAGTTCCACGTGGCGGTGGTGGAGTGCCGCGATGAGGCGCACGTGCGTACGGCGCGCTGGCAGTTCCCGCTGTACCTGCTGCTGATCGCGATACCGGGCCTGCCGCTGGCGAAGGCGGGCATGGCGCTGCTGGGCGACAGCGTGCCGTCGGATATGTATGCGCTGGCGGTGCCGCTGTCGCAGGGGGCGAACGGGATCGCGCTGTTCGCGTTCCTCGGCGGCCTCAGCGCGGCCACCGGCATGGTGATCGTGAGCACGCTCACCCTGAGCCTGATGATCGGCAACCACTGGTTCGCGCCGGGGCTGCTGCGCGGCGCCTGGTCGCGGAGCGGTGCGGGGGAGCGGGACCACCGCGGCGGCCTGCTGCTGCTGCGGCGCGTCGGGATCCTGGCAATCATGCTGCTGGCCTGGGCCTACGGTCGGGTGGTGGGCGAGAGCGAAATGCTGGCCGATATCGGCGCGGTGTCGTTCTCCGCGCTGGCCACGCTGGCGCCGGCCCTGGGATTTGCTGTCTGGCGACCGCATACGCCGCCGCGGGCGGCCATCGCCGGGGTGCTGGCCGCATTCGCGATCTGGGCGTGGGTGATGCTGGTGCCGGCCTTGGCAGGCGTCGATTCCACGTGGCTGGTGCAGGGACCATTGGGATTGGCTTGGCTGTCACCGGACGGGCTGTTCGGGCTCACCGGATGGAGCCGGCTGGGACGCGCGGTCGGGGCGACGCTGTTCATTGGCACGCTGGTAACGGTGCTGGCGGGGCTGGCCGAGCATCGCGAAGGGGATCGCCGCTCCGGCACGGCCGACCGGCAGACGCTGCGTCGGGCCGGGCGGCGGTTCCTGCCGCCGGCGCTGGTGGACCAGGTGCTGGAACAGGCGCCGGCCAGCGGACCGGTGCCGGCGGCGATCGAAGCACGCCTGGAGCGTGAGCTCTCGGCGGTGCTCGGCAGCGCCTCGGCCCGCCTGTTGCTGGACGCCGCCCGGCGGGAAGCCGGGCCGGACCTGGATACCGTGGCCACGATCGTGGGCGAGGCATCGCAGGACCTGCGCTTCAACCAGCGGGTGCTGGAGGCAGCCCTGGAAAACATGAGCCAGGGCATCAGCGTGGTGGACTACGACCTGCGGCTGGTGGCGTGGAACACGCCGTATGCCGAGCTGTTCGACTATCCGCCTGAGCTGCTGCGGGTGGGCGTGCCGGTGGCCGAACTGGTGGGCCACAACGTGGGCGCCGGGCTGGTGGAAGCGGGCAATGTGCAGATGGAGGTGGACAAGCGCCTGGCCCACATGCGCCTTGGAACCCCCTACGTGACCGAGCGCCGGTTCCCGGGTGGCGGAATCATCGAGATCCGCGGCAACCCGATGCCGGGCGGCGGATTTGTGGCCACCTTCACCGACGTGACTGCGTTCCGGCGCAGCGAAGAAGCCTTGCGCCAGGCCAATGAAACGCTGGAGCAGCGGGTGGCCGATCGCACCGCCAGCCTGGACCAGGCCCGGCGCGAGGCGGAGCGTGCCAATGACGCCAAGAGCCGGTTCCTGACCGCAGTGGGGCACGACTTGATGCAGCCGCTGCACGCGGCGCAGCTATTCACCGATTCGCTGAGCCGGCAGCTGCCGGGCGGCCCGCAGCACGAGCAGCTGGGGCAGATCCGCGGTGCGCTGGATTCGACCAGCGATCTGCTGACCGGTCTGTTCGACATGTCGCGGCTGGAAGCCGGGGGACTGGTGGCGCAGCCGCGCCGGTTCCCCCTGGCCGAGGTGCTTGATCCGTTGGCATCCGAATTCGGTGCGCTGGCCGCGGCGCGCGGGCTTATGTTCCGCTATCGCCCCAGCCACGCCTGGACCAGCAGCGATCCACAGCTGCTGCGACGGGTGCTGCAGAACTTCCTGGCCAACGCGGTGCGTTACACGCACAGCGGCCGGGTGCTTCTGGGGGTACGGTCGGAGGGCGAACGGCTGCGCATCGAAGTGCATGACACCGGGCCGGGGATTGAGCCGGCGCAACTGGCTTCGATCTTCGAGGAGTTCCGTCGTGGTGAAGGTGCGGCCGGGCAGGGGCTTGGCCTGGGCCTGGCGATCGCCGAGCGCATCGCGGGGCTGCTGGATGCGCCGCTGCGGGTCAGCAGCACGGTGGGCCGGGGCACCACGTTCAGCCTGCTGCTGCCGCGCGCCCCCGGGGCGCGGGTTGCTGCGCCTGCGGCGCCCCGTGCGCGGCTGGCAGGGACCAGGATCCTGGCAGTGGACAACGATCCCGTGGCTTTGGAGGCACTGGCGGGTGTGTTGCGGGGATGGGGCTGCGAGGTGGAAGCCGTGGCCGATGGCGAACAGGCCGCCGCGGTGCTCGAATCGCGCCCCTGTGCGCTGTGGCTGTTCGATTACCACCTCGACGACGGCGATACCGGGGTGGCGCTGCACGCACGGTTGATGGAGCGGTTCGGGGCGCGGCCCACGCTGATCCTGAGCGCGGACGGGACCGCCGAGGTGCGCCGCGAAACGCTCGACATCGGGCTGGCGCTGCTGTCCAAACCAGTGCGGCCGCTGGCGCTCAAATCCGTCCTCGACCGCATGCTCGCCGCCCAGCTGTAGGAGCGCGCCATGCGCGCGAAGCCGCGTGACATCGATCGGCGGATACAATGGCGGGATGCCTTACACACCGATCGTCGCTACCCTTGGCTATGTGCTCTCGCCCGATGGCAGCAAAGCGCTCCTGATCCATCGCAACGCCCGCAAGGACGACCAGCACCTGGGCAAGTACAACGGCCTGGGCGGCAAGATCGAGGCTGACGAGGATGTGGTCGCCGGCATGCGCCGCGAGATCCGCGAAGAGGCGGGGATCGAGTGCGACGAACTGCGCCTGCGCGGCACCATCAGCTGGCCCGGCTTTGGCAAGAACGGCGAGGACTGGCTGGGCTTCGTATTCGTGATCGACCGCTTCAGCGGCACGCCGTACACATCCAATCCGGAAGGCACCCTGGAATGGGTGGCGGTGGACCGGATCATGGAGTTGCCGCTTTGGGAGGGGGACCGCGAGTTCCTGCCGCTGGTGTTCGACGCCGACCTGCGCGCCTTCCACGGGGTGATGCCGTACCGCGACGGGCGCATGCTGTCCTGGAACTATTCGCGGATCTGAGCCTCCGGCTCAGGGCGGATCTGAGTCTCGCGGTCAGGCCTCGAGCTGGCGCGCGGGGTCGCCGATCTCCAGCTCGCGCAGCACCACGCTGGCATGGGTGCGGTTGCGCACGCCCAGCTTCTCGAAGATGGCCGACAGGTGCGCCTTCACCGTGCGTTCCTGCACGTCCAGGCGGTCGGCGATCTGTTTGTTGAGCAGGCCCTCGGCCACCAGGGTCAGCACCCGGAACTGCTGCGGAGTCAGGCTGGCCAGGCGCCCCGCCAAGTCGGCATCGCCGGGCAGCGAATCGGCGCGCTCCACCGCACCGCGCAGCGCCTGCGGCAGCCACTGCTCGCAGGCGAGCACGGTGCGGATGGCCTCGCGCATCTCGTCCAGGCCCGCACTTTTGGGAATGTAGCCGGCGGCGCCGTGGTCCAGGGCGCGGCGGATCACCTGCGGATCCTCGTTGGCCGAGACCAGCACCACCGCCACCGCCGGGAACTGTGCGCGGATGGCGGCGAGCCCTGCAAGGCCGTGGTTGCCGGGCATGTGCAGGTCCAGCAGCACCAGGTCGATCTCCGCGTGCGTCTCGAGCAGTTCGATGACGCCGGCGAACGAGTCCGCCTCGCAGGCCACCGTGTCCGGCACGGCTTCCAGCGCCGCACCCCGCAATGCGGCGCGGAACAGGGGGTGGTCGTCGGCAATCAACAGGGTGGGCATGGTCTGATTGTAGGGGCCACTGCAGGGTGTGCTGGCTGTACGAAGGTACGATGCTGCTTCGGGCAGTGGCTGATATCGTCGGCGCATGAAGGCAGAATCCGTCCGTATCCCCACTCTCGCGCTGGCAACGCTGCTGGTGGCCTGCGCTTCCGGCGCCGGCCCGGCGGCTCCGCAGGCCATGACATTCACCGACCATCGCAACAGCGTCCACCGTGATGGCGACGACCTGCTCAGCGCCGGGCTGGGCGTGGCCGGGCTGCGCACGCCGGTCGCCCCGGCATTCGCCGATCCGGAACAGCCTGCCGCTGAAGAACTGCGCCAGCGTGCGCTGTGGACCAGCTGGCGTGGCATCGCCGACTTGCGGCCGGGCGGAGTGGGCGACGAGTACGGCGGCCTGGATCCGGTGCCCGGGCGCGAGTTCCATGCGCTGGCGCGGTTGCCGGATGCAAGCCATCCGCACCGGGTGATGCTGCAGCTTCCCGACGCGTTCGATGCCAGCCGTCCCTGCCTGGTGGTGACGGCTTCCTCCGGCTCACGCGGCATCTACGGATCGATCGCCGTCGCCGGCGGCTGGGGCCTGCCGCGCGGGTGCGCGGTGGCTTATACCGACAAGGGCGCGGGCAGCGATTATTTCGACCTGGATCTGGGCATGGGCATCGATGCCGCCGGCCAGTCCGGCGCCAACCGTGGCGCGGCGGTGTTTGCCCCCGATGCCGCCGCCGACGCATCCGGCGTGGCATTTGCCCATGCGCACTCCCAGGACAACCCGGAAGCGGACTGGGGCCGGCATGTGCGCCAGGCGGCCGAGTTCGCCCTGCACACCCTGGGTGAAGCCCTTCCCGGGCTGGGGCCTTTTACCTTCGCCAACACCCGCATCATCGCCGTGGGTATCTCCAACGGCGGCGGCGCGGTGCTGCGCGCCGCCGAACTGGAGGGTGACTGGCTGGATGCGGTGGTGGCCGGGGAGCCCAGCGTCTATTCGCCGGGCGAAGGCTCGCGGAGCCTGTATGACTACACCACCGAAGCGGCCCTGCTGATGTCCTGTGCCCTGGCTGGTCGCGAAGACCTGCCCATGTCGCCGTTGTCGCCGGTTTCCGCGCCGCTGCGCGCGGCACGCTGCGCCTCGCTGGCCGCGGCCGGCCTGGTGGAAGGCGCGGACATTGAACAGCAGGCGGCTTCGGCATGGCAGCAGCTGCGTGATGCGGGCTGGAGCGAGGAGGCGCTGCGCGCCGGAGCGCTGTCGGTGGATTTCGACCTGTGGCGCTCGGTGGCGGTGACCTACGCCTCCGCCTATGGTCGCTATCGCGCTGGGGAACACCCCTGCGGCTTCGGGTTCGCCGCCCAGAACGCCGACTTCAGTCCGCGTCCAACCACGGCGGTCGAGCGTGCCGCATGGTGGAGCGACGCCAGCGGCATTCCCCCCGGCAACGGCGTGGGCATCATTGATCCGCAGGCCGCGATGCCGGATCCCACCCTGGCCGGGGTGCAATGCCTGCGGGCATTGGCCGAGGACGACAGTGAGGCGGCGCGACGGGTGGGCGAGGGCGTGACCGCCACCCGTGCCGGCCTGCCGCGGGCCGGGCTGCCGGTGGCGCTGGTGCACGGCGTGGACGACGGCCTGATCCCGATTGCTTTCACCAGCGATCCCTACGTTGCATGGGCTCGGGCCGCGGGCCGCGACGTCTCGCTGTGGCGGGTGCATGGAGCGCAGCATTTCGACGGCTTCCTGGTGCTGCCCGATTACGCAGCGCGCTATGTGCCGCTGATTCCCTATGTGCATGCGACGCTGGACCAGGTGACGGCTCATCTCGACGGTGAAGCTCCGCTTCCGGTGGATGCGGACATCAGGCCCGCCAGCCGTGAAGGTGCAGCCGTGCCGACCCGGGCGCAGCTTTCGATCCCATAGCCGCATTGCCGGGTGCAACCGGTCGCACTGTGGTGCATGGGCCGTTGCTATGATCGGCCCGTATCCCGGGAGAGCGTAATGGCGGACAACAGGTGGCAGCAGGGGCCGTGGAGCCCGGCTGATTTCGAGCAGCTTGCACAGCAGTATTGGGGTGCCTGGGCGGAGACGATGCGCAGTGCGGCGCCGGGCTCCGGCGCAACGCTCGGTGGCGCCCCCACCGGTCTGGCCGCAGGCATGCAGGGCTGGCAGGATGCGATCGACTGGTGGAGCCGCCAGGCTCGCGGAAACAGCAGCGGCGCCGACGACGTGGTCGGACGCTTCAACAGCCAGGCGCGCGCATGGTTCGGCCAGATGCAGGACATCGCCGCACAGTTTGCGGGGCGCGATCATGCGGCGCGCGACGTCGCCTCCGCCTGGCGCGAGTCGCTGCGGACCGGCGGCGAGGACTTGTTTGCGGGGATGCTGCGCAGCATGCGCGGCGAGGGACTCAAGGGCATCGACCAGTGGATGGAGAGCGCCGCGCCCTACCTGGACGCCACCCTGCGGGAGGGCAAGGCCTGGTTGGGCCTGCCTGCCTTCGGCGTCACCCGCGAGCACCAGGAGCGGCTGCAGCAGCTGGCGCAGGCGCACATGGAATACCAGGAAGCTGACAGCGTCTACAACGCGCTGATGCGCAAGGCCTCCCGGTCCGCATTCGACATCTTCGAACGCAAACTGGTTGAGCATGAGGAGCCGGGGCGGCAGATCGAATCGCCGCGGGCGCTGTTCGACCTGTGGATCGATGCCGCCGAAGAGGCGTATGCCGAGGTCGCGCTGTCAGTGGAGTTCCGCAAGGCCTATGCCGGACTGGCCAACGCCCAGATGCGCCTGCGCGCGGGCATCCAGGCCCAGATAGAGCAGGCCAGTCGCCAGTTTGATCTGCCGACCCGCAGCGAGCTGGACGGCGCCCACCGCAAGATCGTCGAGCTGGAGCGCGCAGTGCGTCGGCTGCGCGACCTGGTCGAGGCCGGGCAGTCGGCGGCACCGGCAAGGAAGGTAACCAAGAAGACTGCGGCGAAGAAGGCGGCCACGAAGAAAACCGTGAAGAAGGCTGTCGCCAAGGCTGCAAAGAAGACAGCCCTGGCGCGCAAGGCCGCTACCAAACGGACGGAGGGTTGAGATGAACGGACCGCTCAACATCGGCATGGACCGGATCGTGGAAGACGCCGCGCGCATGCAGCGCAAGCTCGGCGCAGGCCTGCAGACCCTGCGCGAGGTGGAGGACTTCGACTACGGCGCAACCCCGAAACAGGAAGTCTGGCGCGATGGCAAGGTGGTGCTGTACCGCTTCATTGGCGAGAAGGCGCCCACTGCCAAGGTGCCGCTGCTGATGAGCTACGCGCTGGTCAATCGACCGTACATGGTCGACCTGCAGGCCGACCGCTCGATCGTCAAGGGCCTGCTGGAGCGGGGCGAGGATGTGTACATCATCGACTGGGGTTACCCGGACCGCTCGGACCGGTTCCTGACCCTGGAGGATTACATCCAGCGCTTCATCGGCGGCGCGGTCGACCACCTGCGCCAAACCTCCGGGCTGGACGCGATCAACCTGCTCGGCATCTGCCAGGGCGGGGCGTTTTCGCTGTGCTACGCGGCGCTGCATCCGGAGAAGGTGCAGAACCTCATCACCATGGTCACGCCGGTCGACTTCCATACCCCGGACAACATGCTGTCCAACTGGACCCGCGACCTGGACGTGGACCTGTTCGTCGACACGCTTGGCAACGTGCCGGCGGACCTGA
The DNA here is from genome assembly GCF_054052025.1 of Luteimonas sp. A478. Lineage (NCBI taxonomy): Bacteria > Pseudomonadati > Pseudomonadota > Gammaproteobacteria > Lysobacterales > Lysobacteraceae > Luteimonas > Luteimonas yangxiaopingae. The sequence goes on from NZ_JBSVRF010000004.1 coordinate 318,870, forward strand.
TGAACTTCACCTACCTCACCCTGAAGCCCTGGCGGCTGTTCGTGCAGAAGTATGTGGGGCTGGTGGACATCCTCGACGACAGCAAGGCGCTTGAGGATTTCCTGCGCATGGAGAAGTGGATCTTCGATTCACCCGACCAGGCCGGCGAAGCTTTCCGCCAGTTCATCAAGCAGTTCTACCAGGGCAACGGTTTCATCAACGGCGGCATCACCATTGGTGATGATGAAGTGCACCTTGGCCTGGTGGAGATGCCGGTGCTCAATATCTATGCCGAGCATGACCACCTGGTGCCGCCCGACGCGTCGCGCGCGCTGAAGGACGTGGTGGGCAGCCGGGATTATTCCGAACTGTCATTCCGCGGCGGGCATATCGGCATCTACGTGTCCGGCCGGGCGCAGAAGGAAGTGCCCAGTGCAATTCATCAATGGCTGGCCGAAAGGTCGTAAGCAAGGGAATCGCCACCATGGCCAAACTCACCCTGTCCCGCTCCACAGATGATCGCGTGCTCGCCGGGGTGATCGGCGGCATTGCCCGCCGCTTCGGCTGGAGCTCCACCATGCTGCGCGTTGTGTACGTCGTCGCTTCGGTGCTCTCGGCCGCTTTCCCGGGGATCCTGGTCTACCTGATCCTGTGGCTGCTGATGCCCGAGGGCGACTGAGCGGCGGCATGGGCCGGTTCGGTCTGTCCGTGCTGCGCGGGCTGGGGATGGCTTGGACGCTGCCCAACACGGTGCTCGGGCTGATGCTTGGCGCGGCAGGTCTTCCGTTTGGCGCGCGCATGCACCTGGATCGCGGCGAGCTCGCCGTGGTGTTCAACCGCTGGCCCTGGGGGCCGGGCGGTGCGATCACATTCGGCAATGTGATCATCCACACCGGAGCGTCGCTGGACGCACGCTGCATGAGCTATGCGCACCGGGCTGGACAATGCCAGGAGCCGGCGATGCGCCTGGGCGACCATGAGCGCGCCCACGTCCATCAGTACATGGTGCTGGGTCCGCTGTTCCTGCCGCTGTACCTGCTGTGCGGCGGGATCAGCGTGCGCAACCGGTTCGAGCGTGCGGCGGATCGCTACGCACTCACCGGCCGCGGCTGGTGGCCATGGGGTTGAGCATGGGCTTGCCGACGAACGGTCATCCGATTTGACGCCGTGCTAACGAAGCCTGTGGCAACCTCCAACTGTCGAAGAAAAAGCGGGAAGGCGAAAGCCGGAACGCAACAGCTTCGACAAAGGAAGGCTCAGCCGTCCGGGGTCAAACCCGGCAGACTGGGCCTTCTGCTTTATGGGCAAGCGATGCTCGGTGTCCTGCGTGATCCTCAACCGCTGTGTTGCGGACCGTACCTGCTGCAGTCCGTCGCCAGCACCGCCGAGGATTCGCCGATGGACGCGCCGCTGGAATCGAAGCGACGCTCGGCGAACAGGATGCCTTCTTCGCCCACCAACACAACGCTGCTGCAGCGGGTGCCGTAGCGTTCGTCCAGGATGAACGGCGGTGACAGCACGCGTTCAAGCTCGATGCCCACGCCGGTATCGGGCAGGGTGTCGTCGGGGGCGATGCCCCTGTCGGCCAACGCGGCGAAAAGCGGTTCGATATCCGGCGGATCGTGCGTGGTTGTTCCGCTGTCCGGGGTCGACCTGATCCAGGCCTCCAGCGCGCGCGTGGCGAAGGTGCTCTTGGGCCAAGGCGCGTCGAAGGCGCCGTTGGACATGGCGTGGACGCCCGATGTCACCGGCGCGTGCTGGGCCCGGGGCTGGTTGCTGGCGAAGGCAAGCTCGCGCCCGTCCCACAGCAACAGGTTGAACGGGCCGAACCGGGCCGACTCTTCGTCCAGTGCGCGGACCGATTCCATCGCTCCGCCGTCGGCACGCACGAAGTCGCGCACCAGCGCTCCGCGCGAGCGCGGTGCTTGGTCCTGCGAGAGGCCGTTGCGCACATTGGTGACCGCGGCCAGGCGCCTGCGGGTGGATGCCTGCAGCCAGCCGCCGCCGGCCACCAGGTCCCGGCCGCCGTAGACATGCGGCGCTTCAGGATCGAATCCGGCGGGTTCGGTGGGCCGCGCGTGCAGCTCGTCGCGGTTTGCGATCAGCGCCAGCGGGTAGCGGGGGTGGACATTCCAGGCCAGGGCGATCAGGCACATGCACCAAACCGTACACGGTCTCCCCGGCCCGGCAAAGCCCGTTGCAGCCGGGGACGGCCGCAGGGATCGTCAGGCCTGCGATAGGAGTGCGAACAGTTCGACGGTCATGGCTGGGCCTCGTGTTTGATCTTGTCGCGCCGGGCAAGTTCGGCGGCGCTCGGGGTTTCACTGGCGAAGCTCCCGGTTGCCACCTCACCTGCCTGCTCGTAGACCGTGACGACGGCACCGGTCGAGGCGATGCGATGGTCCACCAGCTTCAGCCCAGTCGGCGCCGCAGCACCGGAGAACAGGCGCTTGCCGCGTCCCAGGATCACCGGCATCGTGACCAGGAACAGGCGGTCGATCAGGCGGGCGCCGAGCAGGGCCGGGTACAGCTCGCTGCTGCCCTGGATCAGGAGGTCCGGGCCGTCGCCGTGCTTCAGCTCGGCGACCGTACTTGCGGGATCTCCAACCAGCGCCTGCGATCCCTTCCACGTCAGGAGCTCGGGCGTTGACGTGACCACGTATTTGCGGATGCGGTCGAACATCTGGCCCATCGGATCGTCCGTCTGGTACGGCCAGTGGGCCGCGAAGATCTCGTAGGTCCTGCGCCCGAGCAGCAGGTCGTACTCGGGCGCACCGAAGACCTCGCCAAGGAAGCCGGACAGGGTGTCGTCGAAGTAGGGGGTCGCCCAACCGCCGAAGTCGAAGCCGCCGGTCGGATCCTCTTCCGGTCCGCCAGGCGCCTGGACCACGCCGTCCACCGAAATGAATGCACCGCCGATCACCCTACGCATGCCCGGGACCTCCCATGCGCGCCGCCTCGATCGCGGCGATGTCGATCTTCTTCATCGTCATCATCGCCTGCATGGCGCGCCCGGCGGCCTCGCGATCCGGATCGGTCATCGCCTCCATCAGCGCCCGCGGGGTGATCTGCCAGGAAAATCCCCAGCGGTCCTTGCACCAGCCGCATTCGCTCTCGCTCCCGCCGCCGTCGACGATGGCATTCCAGTAACGGTCGGTCTCGGCCTGGTCTTCGGTCAGGATCATGAAGCTGACCGCCTCGTTCGGCGTGATCCCCGGGCCAGCGTTGAGGCCGAGGAACTTCCGGCCCAGCACGGTGAAGTCCACGGTCAGTTCCTTGCCGCGTTCGCCGCCGGGATAGTCGACGGCCGCATGCATGGCCTCGCCGACGTGGCTGTCGGGGAAGGTGGCGGCGTAGAATTCCGCCGCCTTATGGGCCTGGCCGTGGTCGAACCACAGGCAAGTGATCATTTCGCTCATCGTCGTCTCCTCAGTCGTCCAGCAGCGGCGCGAAGCCGCCGTAGATCATGCGCTTGCCATCGAAAGGCATGCCGCCTGCCGGCTTCATGCGCGGGTCTTCGCTGAGCTTCGGCCAGGCTTCGTCACGCACCTGCCGGGAGGGCCACTCGACCCAGGAAAACACCACATTTTCCCCGTCCTCGAGCAGGACCGCGCGGCGGAAATCGGTGAGCTTGCCCTCGGGCACGTCGTCGCCCCAGGTCTCAACCACGCGCAGGGCACCGTATTCGAGGATCACCTCGGCGGCCTTGCGTGCCATCTCCCGGTAGGCTTCGTGATTGCTGGCCGGCACCGGCAGCAGGTAGCCGTCGAAGTAGCCGCCACGCCCGCTGCCGGCATCGACCAGCGCATCGAAGCCGGCGAAGATCATGCGCTTGCCGTCGAAAGGCATCTGCGGCATCTCCTGCATGCGCGGATCGGCCATCATCTTCTCGAATGCGGCATCGCGCGCGGCCTTGTCCGGGTACTCCATCCAGCTGAACACCACGGTTTCCTCTGCGGTTGCCAGCACTGCGCCCTGGAAATCGTTCTGCTTGCCCGGTGGCACGTCGTCCCCCCACGCCTCGACCATTCGAGTGGCACCGAACTCCTTGAACAGAGGCAGCGTGTTGCGTGCGTGATCAAGATAGGCCTCCCGGTTCGCGCTTGGCACGGCGGCAACAAAGCCTTGGATATAGGTCATTGGATTTGCTCCTCTTGCTCTCGGGTTGTGTGTTCCCCGTGTCCGTTGACAGGATGCGAGGGCGGTCTCACGTCGGGACTCGTTGAAGATCCTGCGCCTATGAGTTATAAAAAACAACTATGAAGTTAGAAAAAATTAGTGAAGGTGATGGGCCCGTTTCCAGGCGCTGGTACGACGACGCCTGTGGGACCGCGCTCGCGCTTGAATTCGTCGGCGAGCGCTGGTCGCTGCTGGTCATGCGCGAGCTGATGCTGGGCCCGCGCCGCTTCTCCGAGCTCAGGGCCGATCTCACTGGAATCAGTGCCAACGTCCTGACCCAGCGGCTGGCGGGACTGGAGCGATCGGGGATCGTGCGCAGGCGCAAGCTGCCTCCGCCGGCCAGCGTGCAGGTCTACGAGCTGACTGAATGGGGCCTGGAGGCTGAGCCGATCTTCCAGACGCTGGGTCGCTGGGCGATGCGCTCGCCGCTGCACGACCCGATGCGGCCGTTGTCGGCGGTCTCGGCCATGCTCTCGCTGCGGACCACGCTGCGTGCTGATCGCAAGCCGCTGTCGATGAGCGTGGCGTTCCGCTTCCCCGGCAACGCGTTCGTGGGCCGGCTTACGGCGGAGGGGCTGGAGATCGAGCGCGGCGAGGCGGAGGAAGCCGATGCGACATTCGACACCGACACCACCACCTTCGTGACCCTGATCTACGGCAAGCGGCCGTTCAAGCAGGCCGAAGAGGAGGGCGCGCTGCGGCTGGGAGGCGACCGCCGGCTGGCGCGCCGGTTCGTGGAGTGCTTTGAGCTGCCGGCCAAGCTGTCCGGGGATGCCGGAGCGTAGGCCGTGACCTGGCCTGGGACAGGCCGTTTGGTGCCGGAAGAGGGACTCGAACCCTCACGCTTTTAAGGGCGACGGATTTTGAATCCGTTGCGTCTACCGATTCCGCCATTCCGGCGCGGTCGTGGATTATAACGGACCCGCAGCGGATCAGGCGACGCCGTCCAGGCTGAGCGCCGCATCGGCGCGCCGGTACCACTCGCCCTCCTCGGGCTGGTAGGTGCAGCAGCGGTCCATCGGCCCTTTGTAGACATGAAGGGAGATGGCCACGCGATCGTCGCTGGCATTGCGGATGGTGTGGTATTCGTGCGGCGGAATCAGGCTGCCGGCGCTGCCGGGGCCCGCGCGCAGGCCGCCAGCGGGGCGGAAACGGCAGCGCTCGCCGAGGCTTTCCAGCAGTTCGTACTGGGTGATTTCCAGCTCGCCGTCCCAGACGCCCTCCACGCACCACAGGCCGCAATGATCGTGGATCGGTGTGCCTTGGCCGGGGCCCCAGGTCATCGCGACGATGCTGTAGCCATGCTCCGGGCTGCGGTACAGCTCGCGGCGGGCGTAGTGGTGCTGGATGGGCTGATGCACGCAATCGGGCAGCTGTACCGCGGGATCGCGGATCAGCTCGCACATGGCGCCGCGCAGCGCCGCGGTAATGGCGTGCACATCTTCACCGGCGACAGCTTCGTCCACCGCGGCGATCAGCTTGTCGCGGCCCTGGAAAGGAATGTCCGGCAGATTGGGAGTGCTCATGGCGGCATTCTACGTCGCCCTGGAGGAGGGCGATGTTGCATCGCCGCAGCGGTGGTGCCAGCTGCGGCTGCCATGAGCCCGGCGTCCTCAGCCGCCAAGTGACTCCTGGTTCTCGGCTACGTCCAGCAGCTCCTGCACCTGGGAGAGCGTGCTGTCGTCCTTGATCACCCGCTTGAGCCATACGTGCAGGGGCATTTCTCCCCAGCTGGCGGCCTTGTCGGCGAGGTAGGCCACCGGGCTGTGCGGCTCGGTGCGGCGGAAGAATTCGGCTACTTCGCGCAGTTGGGCAAGCGCCTGCCGGCGTGAGGCGATGGGGCCGCCATTGCCGGGTGAAGGGGCGCCGCTTTCCGTCGCGCCGGCGGTTGCCGGTGTGTCGTCGGCTGCTTCGGTGCCGTCAACCAGCAGTCCCGCCTCGCGCGCCGAGCGGGCCACGGTGTGCTGCAGGTGTTCGAGCTGGTCGAAAAGCGCGCTGAAGCTGGGGCCGTCGGCGCCCAGGCGCACATCAACCGCGTCGCGGAGCTGTTCCAGCGCTGCCCTGCAGTCGGGCAGGTCGGCCAGCAACTGGGTGTAGAACCCGTGCGAAGTCCCGCGCCGGGCGGCTTCCAGCACTTCCAGACCGGGCTGGCCGTCGGGGTTGTCCCCGCCGTCGCCGCCGCGGGCGTGGGCGGCTTCGAAGTCGCCCACGCCGAAGCTGCCCTGCGGCGCCTGGGTGATCGGCAGCGTCCGTACCCACTGCCCGGCATTGGCCAGCAGCCAGCCGAGATTGCCGATGCGCTCTTCGTGGCCAGCATCGTGGTCCTGAGGGTGCACATGATCCCAGTGGTGTTCACACAGGCCGGCCATCGCGCGCAGGCCGGCGGCCAGCCCGGGGAATCCGCGCAGCTGGGCGCTGGCCTCGGTGTGCCAGGCCGCCACGCGCAGATCCTTGGTACGGGCACGCAGCAGTTCCTCGCAGATCCGGGCAACGGTCGGCCAGTCGGCGTACTTGATATCGGTGATCCACTCCCCCTGGTCGAGGGTTGGATCGTCGGCGCGACGGGCTTCCTGGATCGCGTCGAATTCGGCGGAGAAAGAAAGATCTTCGCCTGCGGGGTGATCTGGGGAGATCGGGGCCAGCAGGTCATCCAGTTCCAGCATGGCGGGTACTCGGGTTGTCGATTGAGGTGGGAATCTTACACAGGACGGCGCGCCGGGCGGCGATGCAGCGTCACAGGCGCAGGCCATCCTGCGTCCGGTGCAGGCTGCGCAGATGCTCGCCTAGCTGGCCGAGGTTGGCTTCGATGCCCTCCAACGTGGCGCGCCGCTGTGGCGGCAGCCAGCGCCGGGCCTGGTTCCGCAGCTGCAGACCACCCTCGCTCAGCCGCTCCATGTGCTCTTGTGCCGCGTGTTCCAGCGCAGTCCGCTCCGCCTGCTGTGGCAGCCCGTAGCCCGAATCGGGCAGCAGTGACGCCGGGCGGGTCAGGAAGTCTTCCAGCTGCAGCAGTTCATCCAGTGCCGCACGCGCTTCCACGGCCGCTGTCCCGTCAACGCTGGACGGGTTGAGGAAGCGGCGCTTGAGCTCATCCCGGGCCATCAGTTCTTCCCGGCGCAGGGCAGCCTGTTCCAGCAGCAGCAGGGCTGCACCGGCGCGCAGGCTGGTCTGGGTGAGCCAGCCTGCGCGCTCTTCTGGAGCAAGGTCCAGCCAATGCTCAAGATGCTGGTAGGGCAGGCCAAGAGCGTCGCGCGCGGTGTCAAACAGTTCGGCGTAGTGCGCACTCAGCGGCGGGAAGTAGTAGCCCAGACGGGTCGCTTCATCCGTGTTTTTCAGCACGGAAACATCGAGCATCCCGGCGCGCTCCAGCCGCCGTTGCAGGCCGGTCGGGGTGATGCTGGCCAGATCTTCCGCGCCCAGTCGGGGCACGCCATCGTGGAGCAGCTTGAAGGTTTCGACCGCGCAGTTGTTGCCGATGAAGCGGTAGCGGCCGTCGTAGCTCCAGTGCAGCTGCGCGGCGCGTTGCAGCAGCGAAGAGACTTCCCCCGGTTCCAGTTGAAGGGGCAATGAGAGCAGTCCGCGCAGCTCGGTCCGCGCGTACTCCTCCACTACCTGGTCAAGCGGCAACACGAACAGCCGCGATGGATATGAGCCGGTGAGCCCGCGCCAGTTGGAAATCTGAACGTCGTCCACGAATGCGCGGAATGAGAGCACCAAGTGATGGTCCAGATCCAGCCGGCAATCAGGCCCCAGCGGGCGGTCGGGAGCGCAGACCACCAGCCTCAGCATGCTGTGACCCCAGTGGCTCATCAGGCGCTCGTTGCCCTCGGCCAGCAGGTAGTCGACCTGGTACACCCGGTCCGGATCCAGTTGCAGCAGTGACTGGGCGGCGCCGGTCTCGCCGGGCGCCAGGAAAGGCAGGCCGGATGCGCAGTTCTCTGTATCGGGCGTGACTTCAAAGTGGCGGGCGAAGTGGTCGGCAAGTGCCGGTCGCCGGCAGGCGTAGCTGGCGTCGAGCACGAAGTGCTCCAGGTTCACCGCAACGAATTCGGCCGGGCTCTCCAGTTCGTAAGAATCGGGGCTGCGATCGCCGAAAGAATTCCGGCCCAGCCGGGGCAGCAGCCGGAACGGGCGCACCTGCCAGCCGGCGAGGTCAAGCAGGCGGGGATCGCGTGACAGCCCGCCCGCGGCGGACCGGTCATGCAGGTGTGCCAATTCATGGATGACTGCCGAAAGCGCGGCAGGGTCGTCGTCGCGCATCCAGTCGTCAAGCAGGGTGCGCTGCAGGCGCATGGATTGGCCACGAATGCGCCCCTGCACGTGACTGGGCAGGTCGCTGCGCCACTGCACCCGGATGGGCGATTCCAGCGAGCGCGACCAGGCTGCAGGCAGCCGCGACCAGGCGTCATCGAGCAGGCGTCGGGTGGCCTGGATTTCTTCGGCGCGCAGGCTGGAGGTGTCCAGCTCGAATGGTGTGGGGTCTGCTGACGCAGCGCCTGCCGCGCAGGCAAGCAGGCAGGTGGCAAGCCAGCGCAGCGGGCGCCAGCGGCGCCGCTGGTTCACAACGGCTGGTTCACAGGGCCAGGATGGCCTTTGCCAGGGCCATGTCGCTGGCCTGCAGCACCTGAGGCTCGTCGCTGCGCTCACGCAGGTGACGCAGGGCGGCTTCCAGATAGGCGCCGCGGATGCGGCCTTCGCTGGCCACGAACCCGGCGGCATCCTCACGCGCCTGCAGCACTACCTTGTCATTGCCTGAAGTGGAGCCCGAGGTCGCCCCGCTGGACGCTGAAGAGCCGCCAGCCGCGGAGCCCGCGGTGGTGCCGGCGAAGCTGCTGGCCATGGCCGGAGCAGTGGCAAGGGCAAGCAGGGTGCAGGTAAGAAACAGTCGCAGCATGAGGGTGTCCGGCAGGTGCTATGGGCAGGGGGCCGCGCTGCATCAGCGCAGGCCGGTTGCAAGCCTAACCCATCCCGATTGGTGACACTTGTCCGGGCGCGCCATCGACCCGATATTCAGTCATGCCGTGGCACTGTGCTGCGGTGGCATTTTTTGTGGAGGTAACGCAATGGCAACCGGATGGGCAGGTGATGGGGCTGTCCAGGATCAGATCGACGCCACGGTGAAGGACGGTATCGATCGTGCCCGCAGCCAGCTCCGCCAGGGTCCGGGGCTGACCCACTGTGAAGACTGTGAAGCCCCGATCCCCGAGGCGCGCCGTCAGGCGGTGCCAGGGGTGCGGCTGTGCGTGGCCTGCCAGGAGCAGGAAGACGCGCGCGAAGCCCTGGACAGCGGCTACAACCGCCGCGGCAGCAAGGACAGCCAGCTGCGGTAGGTCGGGGCTACGCCCCCGACATCGTGGCTCCGGCCACCGCGCACGTCGGCCACGCAGGGCCGACCTACGAGGCGTCGCGCCAATCTGGATTGGCGAAGTACTTGCGGGTCTCGTTCACCACCACGCCCGACAGCAGCAGCAAACCGACGAGGTTGGGCAGGGCCATCAGGCCGTTGGCGATATCGGAGAACGTCCACACCAGTTCCAGTGACAACACCGCGCCGAAGTACACCACCACCGAGAACACCAGCCGGTAGGGAATCACCCCGCGGCGGCCGACCAGGCGCTCGATGCAGCGTTCGCCGTAGTAGCACCAGCCCAGGATGGTGGTGAACGAGAACACCAGCACCCCGAGCGCAATCGTCACGTTGCCCCAGCCACCTCCCATGGCCTGCTCCAGTGCCCAGGCGGTCATCGGCGCGCCGGTCAGGCCTTCCTGCATCCAGGCGCCGGTGACGATGATCGAGAGCGCGGTCAGGGTGACCATGATCAGGGTGTCGATGAAGGTCTGGGTCATGGACACCATCGCCTGCCGCACCGGCTGATCGGTGATCGCCGAGGCGGCGGCGATGGCGCCGGTGCCCAGGCCCGATTCATTGGAGAAGATGCCGCGTGCCACGCCCATCTGTATCGCCAGGATCACGGCAGAGCCGGCGAAGCCGCCCGCAGCCGCGCTGCCGCTGAACGCATCGGTGAATATCAGCGCGATCGCGGCGGGCAGCTGGTCGGCGAACACCACCAGCACCAGCAGGTTGGCGCCGATGAACATCACGCACATCAGCGGCACCACGCCGGCCGCGACCCGGGCGATGCTCTTGATCCCGCCCAGGATCACCGCCGCGGCGCAGACCGCCATGGCCATGCCGCTCCAGGCTGGCGGGATGTCCCACGTGGCCTGCAGCTGGCCAGCGGCGGTGTTGGCCTGGACCATGTTGCCGATGCCGAAAGCGGCGATGGCGCCAAACAGGGCAAAGGCGACCCCCAGGCTCTTGCCCCAGAAACCGCCAATACCGTTGGTCAGGTAGTACATCGGGCCGCCACTTTGTTCACCCTTGGCGTCCAACTGCCGGTACTTCACGCCCAGCAGGCCTTCGGCGTATTTGGTGGCCATGCCGACCAGACCGGTCATCCACATCCAGAACAGCGCGCCCGGGCCGCCGATTCCGATGGCGGTGGCCACGCCGGCAATGTTGCCCACGCCAATGGTCGCCGCCATGGCGGTGGCCAGCGCCTGGTAATGGGAAACGTCACCGGCGCACGCGGCGGATTCCTTGCGCCGCACCAGCGCCAGCCACAGGGCGTGGCCGAGCACGCGGAACTGCAGGCCGCGCAGGCGGATGGTCAGGTACAGGCCGGTCAGCAGCAGCAGCGGGATGAGGAGAAACGGCCCCCAGACGAATGAGCTGATCTGGTCCAGGGTGGCTTGCAGTTGCTCCATCGACGCGGTTCCCCAAGTTTGACTGGCTGCCGGGCGGCTGCCGCAACGGCCTGCACCTTAGCAATGTCGTCGCCGGGGTGACATCCCCCCAATGGCACGGGCGGGGGGATGTCACGGATGAGGTTCAGTGGCCGGCGGCGAAGGCGCCGTAATCCTCGATCGTGTCGTCGACGCTTGCTTCGAACAGGCGGGTGCCGGCTTCCACGCTGGACAGCGACGGGTCCGAACCGATGCGTCCATCCGGGAACCTGCGCCGGTAATCGAAGGCGTCACCGAACGCGCCCTTGGGTGCGAGCTTGGGTTCCATCTGCATGGGCCGGGCGCGATCGGGGTAGGCATGCCAGGTGAGTGAGATTTCCGACGGTGTTGCATGGCTGCCTTCAGCCTCGCCGAACAGCTCCTGCGACAGCGCGGCCACCCGGCGGCCGGCAAACCAGTTGGCGATCTTCAGCCGCGGCGCGGGACCGTCCGTGCCGGCAAAGCTGGCTTCGGCATGGAACTGGGCGAAGGCGGCCTGCACCGTGGCTACGTTGCCGCCGTGGCCATTGAGGAAGTAGATCTCGCGGAAACCATGACGGGCAAGCGATTGCACCACGTCACGGACTACCGCGATCAGCGTCTCCGGGCGCAGAGAGATCGTGCCGGGGAAGGCCAGGTGGTGCTGGGCCATGCCGATGGAAATGGTCGGTGCCACGAGTGCATCGATGCGTTCGGCCGCGGCCTCCGCCACCACTTCCGGACAGATCGCGTCGGTGCCGATCAGGCCGTTGGGACCGTGCTGCTCGGTGGAGCCGATCGGGACGATGATGCCGGTCGAGCGGGCCAGGCGGGCCTCGACTTCCGGCCAGGTGCAAAGTTGAAGACGCATGTTGAAATCACTGTGGTTCGGGTAATCAATCAGCTTAACGCGGATGGCAGGCCGGGCGCAGCGGCCCGGCCGCTGGACGCGCGGCAACGGTGACGCGGCCCTTGCCGGTGCGTTACGCTGGCCTGCTGGCAGCTGCGCGGTGTGTATCGACGATGGGTGGAGAGGACGGGAAGAAGGCCGGCGTTGGCCTGGCCGCACGCCTGGCGCTCCTGTTCGGTGGCCGTAAGCCCGGCGACTTGCCGCGGCCGTTCGTGCGCAGGCACGGCCGCTATACCTCGCTGCAGTTCAGCCGTTCCCAGACCCAGAGCCGGATGCTCAGTGCAGATCCTGATGCTCTGCTGATCGACTACACCCGGACCATGATGGCGGCCCTGCTGTTGCAGCCGGAGCCGGCCCGCATCGGCATGGTTGGGCTGGGTGGGGGCTCCCAGGCGAAATTCTGCCATCGCCACCTGCCGCAGTCGCGGGTGGAAGTAGTGGAGAACAACCCGGCGGTGATTGCCCTGCGCCGCGAGTTTTCGATTCCCGACGATGACGAGCACCTGCAGGTGCATCTCGGCGATGGCGCCCAGTTCCTTCGCACGCGGCAGGGTTGTTACGACGTTCTGCTGGTGGACGGATACGACGAGCGCGGGATCCCGCAGGCGTTATCCACCCTGGCTTTCTATGAGGACTGTCGCGCCGCACTGGCCCCAGGCGGGGTGATGGCGGTGAACCTGTTCAGTACCGATGCGGCGGGGCATGCGGATCTGCTGGAACAAAGCTTTGGCGACCGCGTGGTGATGCTGGAGGAGCCGAAGATGAGCAACCGGGTGGCGTTCGCGTGGCTCGACGATCTGCGGCCCGGGGAACTGGAGCCGGGCGCTGCGTTGCGACACCTGCCGGACGCTGCCCGCCGCCAGCTTGGCCCCGCGTTCGCGCGCCTGGAGCAGGCGTTGGAGCAGCACTTGGACCAGTAGTAGTCAGCGCCCCGGGCAGGCGGGGTCGCGGCCGGCCCATCGCGCGCAGACGCGGTCGCGGCAGTTGATGCCCTGGACGGTGTTGGCGGCCGGGCAGGACTGCAGGGCCCGCTGGGCACGACTCAGGCGGACGGGCTTTGACTCGGTCTGAGCGGACTGCGGCTGGCCCAGCGAAGCAAGCGCGGCGCTGGTTTCGTTGTAGGTCCGCTCGTTCTCGGTGAGCACCTGGGCGATGAGGTCATCCATCGGGCTGCTCGTGGCAGTGGCAGGGCTGTCCTGTCTGATGATGCCGAGCAGGGTCGAGAGCAGGTCGTTGCCTGATTGGGTGCTCGTCTCGGGGCCGGGTCGGGATGACCGGGCCGAACCAGTGGGTCGCCCTTGCGCGGAGGCGGCACGCGTCGCAACAGCTGGCGCGGCAATCCTGTCGTCAGCAGACGCTGCTTGACCCTGCGGACCGGCCGCCACGCTTCCATCCGTGGCGCTTCTATCCGAGGAGGGCACCTGCAGGCGGCTGAGCGGATTCTGGCGCAACTCCGGATCCGGGATATCAGCGCGCTCATCCACGATCCGCGCCGGCTGCGAGGCGGTCCTGGCGGCTGCATCTTTGCCAGGTGCTTGCACCGCGGGGGTTGCTTGGCCGACAGTTCCTGCCCCGTCGGCCCGCCAGGGGTCAGCCCCGGTGGAACCGGACAGGCGCGCGGCGGCAACAAGGATGAGAACGATGACAAGGACAGCACCAGCCAGCAGCCATCGCAGACGATGCGTGCCGCCCCGGGGTACGGCGTCGCCGGTGCCTGGTTTGCGATTTTCCATGTCGGCAAGGATCCGGCTGGCGGATCCCTGGTTCGATGCGCTGGCGCTGTTCCCCGCGACCAGACTTGGACGGTTCGATCCTTCGATATTCAAGTGCAATCCCGCTCTTGACCGGCAGGCGCCGGAGAAAGTCCTTTTCCGCATTCTAGCCGTGGCCCCGTGCGCGTCAACGTGGTCGACCCGACGGGAGCCGCGGGAATGATCCTGGCATGGATCGCGCTGGGGTTCCTTGGCGTGTGCGTGGTGACCTGGTTGCTGGTGTTTCCGGAAGCGGGGGGACGACTGGCAGCGATGGCGGCACGCGCCTGGCGGGCACTGGCGGGAAGGGCTGCCGCCGGAAGCGGCCGGGTAGCGCGCCGGGTAGGCGAATCAGGAAGGGCAGTACGCTCTGGCGGTTCCGGCACGGCAGCGGCGATGCGGCGCCACCGCGTGGTGCTGGTGGTCGCGGCACTGGTGTTGTGCGTGCCGCCGGTGCTGATCCTCGTGTTGCGCCAGCAGGTGGTGCTGGAAGGCTTTGCCGGCGAGGACCTGTCTGTATCGCGATCCACGATTGCCGTGCTGATGCGGGGGGAGCGGCTGGTGCCGCCGCCCGCGCCGCCGCCGGAAGTGTTCACCACCGCCGAAGCGCAGCGGGCGATGCCGGAGATCGCCACCGCCGATCGCCGCTGGGAACGCCTGGATCCGGATCTGCAGCAGCGCGTGCTGGCGATCTACCGGGTGCTGGCCCAGGAGCACGGCATCCGCATGGTGCTGGTGCAGGGCTATCGCAGTCCTGAGCGCCAGGCCGAGCTGTACCGCGAAGGCCGGGTGACCCGGGCCGGCGCATGGCAGAGCTGCCACCAGTACGGCCTGGCCCTGGACAGCGCGCCCATGCGCGACGGAAAGCTGCAGTGGGACATGGGGGATCCGTGGACCAAGCGCGCGTATTTCCTCTATGGCGAACTGGCCGAGGAGGCCGGCCTGGTCTGGGGCGGCAGCTGGAGCTGGGGGGACTTCGGCCACGTGGAGATGCGCCAGGCCTGCCTGGCTGCACGCGAAGCGCGCCGCCGCGCCGGGTGATATCCAGCCCCAAGTCCTGCTATCTTTCCGGACCGGTCGCTGATGGCGGCCGGGAACGGCAAAGATGGATGCCATGGATTGCGCGCTTCGGCGCGACGCAGGGAAAACCGCGGAAGCGGTATGCGCAGGGAGCGGGATGTGAGGGTGTCGGGGATCTTGCGTGTGGGTCTGGTGGTGCTGGCGGTGTTCGCAGCGGCTTGGGCGTGCGCGATCCTGTGGTGGCGTTCCAGCGGTGCCGCGCCCGGCGGCGCTGCGATGTTCGGCTGGCTGGTGCTGGTGCCGCTGGCGGTCCTGGCCACCCTCTGGCTTGCAGTGCGACTGCGCCGCCGCGCGAGGGCAGGCTCCGATGCCGAACCGTCTGTCGAAGCACTGCCGGCAGATGAGGAAACCCTTCCAGACACGCCCCCACGGGGCGTCCTGGCCCAGGCGATCAACCTTCCCTGTGGCGATGATGCCGCCGTGCTGGCTCCGCGCCTGGGGGAGCTTCGCCGCCCGGGCCTGCATCCCACACTGCGCGACCGGGATGGTCTGCCCGTGCTGGCGGCTTTCTGCAAGGAGCTGGATACCACGCTGATCGAAGACCAGGTGCGCAGCGGTTCGGATCGGCGCTCGCCGGAAGAACACCTGCGCGCGCTCGCGCTACTTGAGCCGGTGGCCCTGGACCTGTTTGCAGCAGCCCAACGCCTGCTGCCGCCGCTTCCCGAAGTGGAAGAGCGGGTGGTGGCAGGGCTGCGGCGCCGGGTGGAATCCGCACCACGCAACAGCGGCAGCGTGCATGTGCTGGCGCTGCTGCCGCAGGACATGACATCCACGCTGCGCGATGCTAGCGTGGGCTGGCTGCACGGTCTGGCCGCAGATGCCGGGCTGGACCCGCGCCGGAGCACGTTCGAAGCAGTCGCCGTGGCGGACGCGGCGGCGGTATGGGAACGGATCCGGTCGTTGCTTGCTGGACAGGCTACCAACCAGGGCGACTGGCACCTGCTGCTGACTTCGGCCTCGCTGATCGGGGAGCGCGGAGTGCAGGCCCTGGCTGCCGGGGGCGGGCTGGCATCAGGCCGCAATGTCGAAGGCATGGTGCCCGGGGAAGGCGCGGCGGGCGTGCTGTTGCGCCCGGCCGGTGCCGCGCTGCTGCAGGACAGCGGCCAGACCGGAATTGAACTGCTTGCCCTGCGAAAGCAGGCGGCCGCGGAGGGGGGGACCCCGCGCCAGGCCGCGAATGCCACCGCCCGGCTGCTGCAGGAATTGCTGGATTCGGCCGCGCTCCCCGCTGAGTCGGTTGCCATGGTGCTCACCGATGCCGACCAGCGGCCAAGCCGCTCGGTCGAGGCCGCCGTGGCTGCAGCCCGTGCATGTCCCGAACTTGATCCCGTCGCCCAATGCCCGGCGCTGGGTAATGCCAGCGGTTACCTGGGCCACGCAGGGCCGCTGGTGCTGCTTGCCCTCGCTGCTGCCGCTGCCCGCGAGGCCGATGCCCCGGTGGTGGCGCTGTCGGTCGAGCCTGCACATATGCGCTACGCGGCGCTGCTTGGCAGCGCTGCGGTAGCCAATGAACCCCTGTCCAGTGATGCCGGCCCCAAGCCGGACCCTGCCGCCTGATACGGAAGTTGCCGCCGATGTTCTCGATGTTCTACAGACTCAGGTACTACCTCACCGACTACCGCGTGCTGGCGGTGGCCGGGATCGTTTCCGCCGCCGCGCTGATGTATTTCGGCAGCGATGGGCTCGCGACTTTGGGCGTGTGGGTCGTCGCCCTGATCGTGCTCCTCGCCCTGGTCTGGGCATTGGTGTGGATCGTGCGCAGGGTCCAGGGCCGGCGGGCAGCCGGCAAGCTTGATGACATGGTCGAGGAAGAGACCGGCCGTGCCGTCGCTGCCGCGGCGCCTGCCGCGCGTGCCGATACCGAGGCGCTGCGCGAACGCATGCTGGAGGCGGTCAAGGCCATCAAATCCTCGCGCATCGGCGTGCTCAAGGGAAAAGCCGCCCTGTACGAGCTGCCCTGGTACGTGATCATCGGCAACCCCGCCGCAGGCAAGAGCTCGGCGATCCTCAATTCCGGGCTCAAGTTCCCGTTCGAGGACAATCGCAGCAACGTCATCCAGGGTATTGGCGGCACCCGCAACTGCGACTGGTACTTCACCACCGAGGGCATCGTGCTCGACACCGCCGGCCGCTACTCGGTCAGCGTCGAGGACCGGCTGGAGTGGCTGACCTTCCTGGACCTGCTGAAGAAGAACCGGCCGCGTGCGCCGGTCAACGGCATCATCATTGCGGCCAGCATCGCCGAACTGTCGGGCAGCAAGCCGGAGTTCGCCATCGAACTGGCCAAGAACCTGCGCCAGCGGGTGCAGGAGGTCACCGAGCGGCTGGAAGTGTTCGCACCGGTGTACGTGGTGTTCACCAAGGCCGACCTGATCGCCGGCTTCACCGAATTCTTCCGCGGGCTGGATCCGTCCGAACGCGAGAACGTCTGGGGTGCGACGCTGCCGTTCGAGCCAGGTGCGGCAACCGACGCGCTGGCAAGCTTCGACAAGCACTTTGATGAACTGGCCGAGGGGCTGCGCGAGATGAGCCTGGCGCAGATGGCCATGGCGCGCGGGCGGGAGGTGTCGCCCGGCCTGCTGACCCTGCCGCTGGAGTTCACCGGTATCAAGCCGGCGCTGCGCACCTTCATCGCGACCCTGTTCGAGGACAACCCCTACCAGTACCAGCCGGTGTTCCGCGGCTTCTACTTCACCAGCGCGCTGCAGGAAGGCCATTCGGTGCACTACGCCTCCGAGCGGGTGGGGCGCGAGTTCAGCCTGCAGGCCAAGCCCGGACGGGAGGCGAGCGAACCTGCCGGGCAGACCGCGCACTTCCTCAAGGACCTGTTCCGCAAGGTGGTCTTTGCCGACCGCGACCTGGTGCGCCAGTACTCCAGTCCGCACAGGACGCGGCTGCGCTATGCGGTGTTCCTGGGTGCGGTGGCCGCGCTGGCGCTGGTGGTCGGCCTGTGGACCTGGTCCTACACCACCAACCGCCAACTGGTGGCCAATGCCACCCGCGACCTGGAGCAGGCAGTGAGGCTGCAGGACGAACGGGTGGACCTGGAATCGCGGATCGACGCGCTGCTGTTGCTGCAGGACCGGTTGGAACAGCTGTCCCGCCACCGCCAGCAGCGGGGAGTCATCGCGCGCTTGGGTCTGTACCAGGGTGACCGGATCGAGACCAAGCTCCAGCACGAATATTTCAATGGCATGCGCCAGGTGATGCTGGCGCCCACCAATGCCCGCCTGGAGGCCTATCTTGGACAGGTGGTGGCGCATGGGGCAGACCTTTCCCAGGCCGGCCCCGGTGACGATGAGCGCGGCCAGGGGCTGTATCAGGAGCCGTCCCCGACCGACGCGGATGATGCCTACAACGCGCTCAAGACCTACCTGATGCTGGGCAACAGCGATCGCGTGGAGCAGGCCCACCTTGCGCACCAGCTGACCCGCTTCTGGCGCGGATGGCTGGAAGCCAATCGCGGACAGATGTCGCGCGAGGACGTGGCCCGCGCCGCCGAGCGCCTGATGAGTTTCCATGTGGCCCGCGCCGATGCACCTGGCTGGCCGCAGATCGACAGCAAGGTGTCGCTGGTGTCCGACGCACGCGCCGCCCTGACCCAGGCTACCCGCGGCGAGCCGGCCATCAGTCGGGTGTATACACAGGTGAAGGCGCGGGCGGCCACGCGGTTCCCGACGGTGACGGTCAATACCCTGATCGGTGAGGAAGCCAACAACGACATCATTACCGGCAGCTATGCCATTTCCGGCGCCTTCACCCGCAAGGCCTGGGAGGACTACATCCGCGGTGCGATCAACGAGGCCGCCAATACCGAGTTGAGCACCACAGACTGGGTGCTGGACACGACCGAGCGCAGCGACCTCTCGCTGGCGGGCAGTCCCGAGCACATCGCCCGAGAAATGGTGGCCCTGTACAAGCAGGAATACGCGCAGGAATGGAGGAAGTTCCTGCAGGGCGTGGGCATGTCGGGGTTTGCCAACTTCGATGTGGCCATTGCGCGGATGAACGCGATCGGCGATCCGCGCAACTCGCCGCTGCGGGCGCTGCTTGAGGCGGTCAACGAACAGACCATCTGGGACAACCCGGGCGCCATGCGCTCCCAGGGCGGCAAGGAGGGCGGTTTCGTGGCCTGGTTCCAGCGGGTGATCCTGCGCCGATCGCCCTCGCCCGGCGCCCAGACCGGCCCGGATGGCGAGTCGGGGCCGGCGCCTATGGGGCCAATCGGCAAGGCGTTCGAAGGCTTCGCCCGGCTGGTGGCGCCGCGTGACGGCAACGCGCCGCTGATCGACAACTACTTCCAGACTCTGGGCGGTCTGCGCAGCAGGCTCAATGCCATCCAGACCGAAGGTGAGCCGGGTCCGGGCGCGGCCCGGCTGATGCGCGACACGCTCAGCAATGAA
The DNA here is from genome assembly GCF_054052025.1 of Luteimonas sp. A478. Lineage (NCBI taxonomy): Bacteria > Pseudomonadati > Pseudomonadota > Gammaproteobacteria > Lysobacterales > Lysobacteraceae > Luteimonas > Luteimonas yangxiaopingae. The sequence continues at coordinate 337,934 of NZ_JBSVRF010000004.1, forward strand.
GGCTCCGAGCTGAACACCGCGCTGGCGCTGGTGGATGAGCAGCTGCTGTCGGGGCTGGACGAGGCCCAGCGTGCGGCGCTGCGCAGCCTGTTGCTGCGCCCGCTGACCGAGACCTTCGCGGCGCTTGTGCCGGTGACGGAAGCGGAGATCAACCGCATCTGGGCGGCGCAGGTGCATGAGCCATACAGCACCGGCATCGGGCGTCGCTATCCGTTTGACCAGAACGCCGATGTCGATGCGGCGGCGGCGGATATCGCCCGTATTTTTGGTCCGTCGGGCGCCGTGGCCGAATTCAACCGGGATGCGCTGGGCTCACTGGTGATCCAGCGCGGGAACCTGCTTGAGCCGCGCCGGTGGGCGGGTCTTGGCGTTGCCCTGGCGCCACAGCTGGTGGCCGGCTACGGCGACTGGGTCAGCGGCCAGGCGGCCGGGGCCGAGGGGCAGGAGATCACCGTCTTCCAGATCCGGCCCGAACCGGCAACGGGGGCGATCGAATACACCTTGGTGATCGATGGCCAGAGCCTGCGTTATCGCAACACGCCGCCGGTGTGGGAAAGCTTCCAGTGGCCCAATCCGGGCGCGATACCGGGGGCGAAGGTCACCGCGGTGACCAGTGACGGGCGCACCGTGGACGTGGTGGATGCCCCGGGGGCCAACGGTTTCGCCAGGATGATGCAGCTGGCCCAGGTGCAGCAGCGTGAGGACAGCAGCACGTTGACCTGGAACGTGCAGAACGTGTCGGTCACGGTTGATATGCGCACCCAGGGACACTCGGGCGGCGGTGGGGACTGGCAGGGGGGGCTGCGCCTGCCCGCGGTTGTGGTGGGGCAGCAGGCGGCGGTGTCGTCAGTGGCAGGGGAAGGGACGCAGGAAGCGGAGGACGGTGCATGACGCAGACGATGACGGCAGAGGTCGGCTATTTCGGCAAGGTGCCCGCGCGAGGGGACTTCGTGCGCGCGGCGGGCAACCACCAGCTCATGGCGTTGCTGGACCGCTGGGCGGGCGGCGGGATCGAGCTGCTGAGCCGCAATCCGGACTGGAAGCGGCTGTATGACGGAGCGGCCCCGGTGCATTTTTCGTTCCTGGGCTCGCGCAGCCGGCTGGTGGTTTGTGGCCACCTGCGGCCCAGCCGGGATGCTTCGGAGCGGCGTTTCCCGCTGCTTTCGGCGATCCGCATGGAGGTGGCCAACCCGCTCGGGTTCATCGGCCGCAGCCCGATGGCCCTGAACCGGGTATGGAGCGGGCTGTCGCGGCTTTCGCAGCAAGCAGCCACGGCGGAAGATCCGTCCGCGCCGCTGCAGGCGCTGGGTGAAGCCCGCTATGAGCTGAGTTCGGATCCGGCTGCCTATGCGGCCCCTTTCAACGACTTCCTGGAAACGCAGACCATCGGATCGCTGCAGCAGCTGCTGCGCGAATCAGGCCATCCCCAGCTGCAATTGCGCCATGCGATGCCGGCGCTGGGCCTGTTGCTGCAGCCGGTGCTGACCGGGGGCGGGGTCAGCATCGACAAAGGCCTGGAACTTCCTTTGCCGCGGGATCCGCTGTACCAGCCGCTGGTAGCGGCCTTCTGGCTGGATATCGTGTCCGGATTCGTGTCGCGCGGGGACTTTGAGCTGGCCGTTCTGGTCAGCGCCGCCGCTGCGCCGCGGATGGTGCTCGGGTTCAACGGTGCCGATCATGAATCACTACGCGCGCTGATTGATCCGCAGGCGGCCGATGAACACCTGATCCGGATCGACGCGGCCGACTGGGTGGAGGACCAGCTTGCAGCCGATTACGCGCTCAACAAGCTGGCCAGCTACGTGGATCGCGATGATCTGTCCCTGAAGGCGGCGCGAGCGGTCTTCGGCGAAACCTTCCTGGGAGCCTGAGCCATGCGAGTTCCAATCCTTGCCGCGCTACTGCTGACCGCTTTCGCGGCGACCGCGCAGGTGGACCAGCAACCGGTCGTTGCCGAAGGCGTGGTGCCTGACCAGGCCACCAAGGCACAGATCCTCGACCAGCTGCGTGAGGTCTATGGCCGGGACCGGGTGGTTGACCGGATCCAGGTGGAATCGATTCCGACTCCACCCAACTGGGGCAGTTACGTGGCCGGCATGATCACCCCGGGCCTGCAGCGCATCTCGACCGGCCAGTTGGAAATCAACGGCCAGAGCGTGCGGGTCAGCGGGCAGGTGGTGAACGAGGCGCAGCGCCAGCAGGTGGCCAGCGAGTTGAGCCTGGCCAGCAACAGCACCTACACGGTCACCAATGCACTGCAGACCGGCGGCTCGGGGCAGGGACTTCTGGACGCGACGCTGGGTGATCGCATCATCGAGTTTGAAAGTGGCAGCGCACGGTTGACCCAGCTGGGCGAGGACATCCTCGCTGAAATGGCCGCCAGCATGATCGAGATCGGTGATGCCCGGGTGCAGGTGGTAGGCCATACCGACGACGTGGGCAATCGCCAGGCCAACCTGGCGCTCAGCCATGCCAGGGCCGAATCGGTACGTGACCACCTGGAGTCGCTGGGCGTGCCGCGCGCGAACCTGGCGGTGCTGGGCAAGGGACCGGACGAGCCGGTGGCCGACAACGACACCGACGACGGCCGCGCGCGCAACCGCCGCATCCAGTTCCAGATCCTGTAACGCACAATCCGGAGACCGTAGGAGCGCGCCATGCGCGCGAAGCCGCGTGAATCCTGGTCCAGCACGATGCTTCGGGCGCCACCAAACGTGAGGGGCCGGCGGGGCTGCCCTGGGCGGGACTGTCGGCGCCATGGACGGCGCCGACAAG
>NZ_JBSVRF010000005.1:0-264547 GCF_054052025.1 Luteimonas sp. A478
TCCCGACCCCTCGCAACTTCTCGAGGGGAGCCGCACATGATAGCGCGGATTTGGTTTCTGTCAACACCTCGTGAGGGTGACTTTTTCCGTTTCGCTTCCCATTCAGTCGGTGACCGTCCGGGGAGCGAGCCGCACATTCTAGCGCCGAATTGAAGAACGTCAACACCTCGTGGGATATCTCGGTTCCTCTCCCGCTCAGGTCCGCCGGGCTAGGCCGGCCGCTCTCCGTTGCGGGCCGCGCATTGTGCCCAAGTTCGCCGGAAGAAGGAAGGGGCTGTTGCCGATCTCCCGCTGTCGGGCGGCCCCGCGCTTGACCCCCGTTGCAGCCATGGTTGATCGTTCCCGACTCACCATGAAGGAGTACCCCCCATGTTTTCACCGCGCTCCCTGTTCACCAGGCTTCTGCCTGTACTGGCACTCCTGCTTTCCAGCGGCTGTGCGAGCGGGGGCAACTGGGTGGAGGTTGGCGGCAAGCGCTTCACGGTGGAGATTGCCGCCAACGATGAAGAGCGCGCACGGGGACTGATGTTTCGCGACCAGCTCCCGGCTGGCGCCGGAATGCTGTTCATCCATGACCGGGAAGAGCCCCAGGCGTACTGGATGAGGAACACGCTGATCGCGCTGGACATCCTGTATTTCGATCGCGACCGCCGGCTGGTGTCGCAGCAGCGCGATGTACCGCCGTGCTCGGCCGACTTGCGCTGCCCGTCCTACCCCAGCCGGGCGCCCGCGCTCTATGTGCTTGAACTCAACGCCGGCGAAGCCGCACGGCTGCAGCTGGAGGAGGGTGCGCACATGCGCTTTGGGCCGGGCATCCCGGTTGCGGACTGAACCGTTGCACCTCGCATCCTTGTGCGCGCCCAGCCGCGGTCCCAGTCTTTGATGCATGAGTACTGACCTTCTCCTGCCGGGCTGGAACGCGCTGGCCACGCTGGATGACGCCGACATCCCCCTGTTGGGCACGGCGCTGCTGATTGCGCGCGACGAGTATCCGGATCTTGAGCCGCAGTATTACGAACAGATGCTGGCGCACCACGTGGAGCAGCTGCGTCCACGGATCGAGCCGGTCGAACCCTGGCCGATGCGGATGCTGGCCATCAACGCGTACCTGTTCGACGAGCTTGGCTACAGCGGCAACCACGACGAGTACTACGACCCGCGCAACAGCTACCTCAACGAAGTGTTCGAGCGCCGACTGGGCATTCCGATCTCTCTGGCAGTGGTGCAGATCGAAGTGGCGCGGCGGCTGGACATGCCGCTGGAGGGCATCTCCTTCCCCGGTCACTTCCTGGTCCGCTTGCCGGTTGATGACGGCATGCTGGTCATGGACCCCTTCAACCGGGGTCGCCCCCTGGACGCGGAGGAGCTGCGCGAACGGATCCAGCCTCATCTTGCCGGAATGCAGATCGACGACCAGGCCCTGCACCAGGTCCTGAACCCGGCATCGCACAGGAGCATCCTGGTCCGCATGCTGCGCAACCTGCATGGCCTGTATGCGCAGGATGGCGACTGGGCGCGCGCGGTCCGAAGCGCCGATCGGATACTGAAGCTGACTCCGGACAATCCCCCGGCGCTGCGCGATCGCGGCATGGGATACCTGCACCTGGGCCATCGCCACGGTGCGCGTGCGGACCTGGGCCGCTATCTGCTGCTGGACCCGAACGCGGACGATGCCCGCCAGGTATATGAATCGCTGGCCGAGGCCAGCAGCGGCAGCGCCCGGCTGAATTGAGCCACCGGGCGGCCGCGGGAAGATTGGCGCGTCAGACCGCCATCATCTCGAAATCGTCCTTGGTCACGCCGCAGTCGGGGCAGGTCCAGTCCTCGGGCACGTCCTCCCAGCGCGTTCCTGCTGCGATGCCTTCTTCGGGCATGCCGACGGCCTCGTCATAGATGAATCCGCAAACCACGCACATCCAGGTCTGGTAGGCAGTCTGCGTGGCGGTGGCGTTCATCTGATAATGGGTCCTGTTGCGGCTGGAGAAGCGGACATTGTCCCACCGCTTGCCGCGCCACGGAAACCGCCACATGAATGACAAGTCAGCCGCCGCGCGCGGCCTTTACCTGATCACGCCGGATGAATGCGATACCCCGCGACTGCTGGAGCGCGTCCGCGAGGTGATCGACCTGGCCACTTGGCTGCAGTACCGCAACAAGGCAGCCGATGCCGGGTTGCGCGGTACCCAGGCCGCTGCGCTGAGAGTGCTGTGCACCGAAGCGGGCGTTCCGCTGATCATCAACGATGACCCCGAACTCGCCCGGGCGTGCGGCGCCGACGGTGTGCACCTGGGTGAAGACGATGGCGGAATCGCGGCCGCGCGGGCTCTGTTGGGGGACTCGTCCATCATCGGCATCTCCTGCTACGACGACCTGGAGCGGGCGCAGCGCATGGCCACTACGGGCGCCGATTACGTGGCATTTGGCGCATTTTTCCTCAGCACCAGCAAGACCACCAGCCGCCGCGCCACCCCGGAGCTGCTGCGTGAAGCCGGCGCGCTGGGCCTGCCGCGAGTGGCGATCGGCGGGATCAACGCCGACAATGCTCCAGCACTGGTGGCCGCCGGTGCGGACCTGATTGCGGTGATCGGCGCGGTTTTTGACGCCCCCGACCCGCGCGCTTCCGCGCAGTCCCTACGCCAGGCATTCGGTGCCTGACCACTCGCCGCTGCCGGCCACCCGATTCCGCCGCAAGGCGCCCTCCCCCATTACCCAGGAACCCTCTCCATGAAGCACGACAAATCCCAGGCCCTGTTCTCCCGTGCCAAGCGCCTGCTCCCGGGCGGCGTCAACTCGCCGGTGCGCGCATTCAACTCGGTGGGCGGCGAACCATTCTTCGTGGAACGTGCCGACGGTGCCTACCTGTATGACGTGGACGGCAACCGCTACATCGACTACGTAGGCTCGTGGGGGCCGATGATCGTTGGCCACAACCACCCGAAGGTGCGCGAGGCGGTGGCGGAAGCGATCGGCAACGGCCTTTCCTTCGGCACGCCCTGCCCGGCCGAGGTGACCATGGCCGAGACCATCACCCGGCTGGTGCCGTCCTGCGAGATGGTGCGGATGGTCAACTCCGGCACCGAGGCCACCCTGTCGGCGATCCGCCTGGCGCGCGGGGCCACCGGGCGCCAGCGCATCGTCAAGTTCGAAGGCTGCTACCACGGCCACGGCGACTCATTCCTGGTCAAGGCCGGCAGCGGCATGCTGACCCTGGGCGTACCCACTTCACCGGGCGTGCCTGCGGGACTGAGCGAACTGACCTCGACCATCAGTTACAACGATTTTGAAGGCGCGACGAAGCTGTTCGATGAAATTGGCAGCGAGGTGGCCGCGGTGATCATTGAGCCGGTCGTGGGCAACGCCAACTGCCTGCCGCCGCGGGAAGGCTACCTGCAGCACCTGCGCGAGCTGTGCACCAAGCACGGCGCACTGCTGATTTTCGACGAGGTGATGACCGGTTTCCGGGTGGCGCTGGGGGGCGCACAAGCGCGTTATGGGGTGACCCCGGACCTGTCGACCTTCGGCAAGATCATCGGCGGCGGCATGCCGGTGGGCGCCTATGGCGGCCGCCGCGACCTGATGGAGCAGATCTCACCGGCCGGGCCGATCTACCAGGCGGGTACGCTCAGCGGCAATCCGGTGGCGATGGCCGCAGGGCTGGCGATGCTGGAACTGGTGCAGGAGCCGGGTTTCCACGACCGCCTGGAAGCCACTGCCAACGCGCTGTGCGACGGTTTTGAAGCCGCCGCGCGCGAGGCCGGCGTGCCGCTGACCACCACCCGCGTTGGCGCGATGTACGGCCTGTTCTTCAGCAGCGAAAAGGTGGACACCTACGCCGGTGCGACCGCGTGTGACATCGATGCGTTCAAGCGCTTCTTCCACGCCATGCTGGAGCGCGGCGTATTTGTGGCGCCTTCGGCGTACGAGGCCGGCTTTATCTCGAGCGCCCACGATGCGGCCGTAGTGGAGGCCACGCTGGACGCCGCACGCGAGGCCTTCAAGGTGGTCGCGGCCGGGTGAAGCACCCCTTCAGGCGAGGGCGACCAACGCCTGGCGCAGCCGCGCCAGGCCATCGGCCAACTCGCCGTCGTTGATGGTCAGGGCCGGCACGAAGCGCAGCACGTCCGGCCCGGCCTGCAGCAGCAGCACGCCGCTGGCAGCTGCCAGATCCAGGATTTCGCCCGCGCGGCCGGCATGGGCCGGGGTCAGCTGGGCGCCGAGCATCAGCCCGCGCCCACGAACCTGCGAGAACAGCCCGAGATCCGCGTTGATCGCTTCCAGTCCCGCGCGCAGCGCCGCCGACTGGCGCGATACGTTGCTGGCGATCTCACGCGAGGCCAGCTTGCGCAACGCCACCCTGGCCACCGCGGCCGCCAGCGGGTTGCCACCGAACGTGCTGCCATGGGCACCGAACTGCATCGCCTCGGCCACTTTTGGGCCGGCCAGCATCGCGCCCACCGGGAAGCCGCCACCCAGCGCCTTGGCCAGGGTGACAACGTCGGGCACCACCTGGTCATGCCAGTGGGCGAACAGGGTGCCGGTGCGCCCCATCCCGCACTGGATTTCATCCAGCACCAGCAGCGCGCGGTGGTGGTCGCACAGCTCGCGCAGTCCGCGCAGGTACCCGGGCGCGGCCGGCGTGACTCCACCTTCGCCCTGCACCGGCTCCACCAGCACCGCGGCCACGTCGCCGGCGGCCATGGCGATCTCCGCCTGCACCAGGTCATTGAAATCAACGTAGCGGAAGCCTCCCGGCAGGGGCTCGAAACCGGCCTGGTAGGCGGGCTGGGCGGTAGCAGTCACCGTGGCCAGCGTGCGGCCATGGAAACCACCGCGGAAGGTGAGGATGACCCGCCGCTCCGGTGGACGGCCTTCGCCCGCGGCCCATTTGCGTACGAGCTTGATCGCAGCTTCGTTGGCCTCTGCGCCGGAGTTGCACAGGAACACCCGGGAGGCGAAACGGGAAGCCTCGACCAGTTCCTGCGCCAGCCGCAACGGCGGCTCACTGTGGAACACATTGCTGGTATGCCAGAGTTTGCCGGCCTGTTCGGTCAGCGCCCCAAGCAGGTCAGGATCACCGTGGCCCAGGCTGCACACGGCGATGCCGGCGGCCAGGTCGACATAGTCACGCCCCGCGTTGTCCCACAGCCTGGCTCCCTGCCCCCGCTCAAGCACCACTTCGCGCTGGCGATACACCGGCAGGTAGTAGCTGGACAGGGGCAGCAGATCATCAGGGGTCTGGTTCATGGCGCGATCGGGCAGGTGGGAACTGGCCACATTCTCGCCCATCCCGCACCGGTTGGTGCCAGCGGTTCAGGGGTCGAGGAAGAGGTCCGGCAGCAACGGCTGGGTCGGGTCAACCGCGTAGCCGGAGAGGTCCGTCACGCCGGCTTCGGCCAACACCTCGTCATCGATCAGGAACCGTCCTGAGAATCCTGCGGCTTCGCGCACCAGCACCGCGTGTGCAGCGTCGGCAAGAATGTCGGGAGTGCGGCAGCGGGCCGCATCCACGCCCGGAATCATGCGGATGGCATCGGTAGCGATCACCGTGCGCGGCCACAGCGCGTTGACTGCCACGCCGCGCTGACCGAATTCGGCCGCCAGCCCGATGGTCACGAAGCTCATGCCCATCTTGGCCAGGGTGTAGCCGGTGTGCGGACCCCACCACTTGGGGTCCAGCGATGGCGGCGGGGCCAAGGTGAGGATGTGCGGATTGGCGGCCTCCAGCAGGTGCGGCAGGCAGGCCTGGGCGCACAGGAAGGTGCCTCGCGAGTTGACCTGTTGCATCAGGTCGAACCGCTTCATCGGTGTATCCAGCGTGCCGCGCAGCCAGATCGCGCTGGCGTTGTTGACCAGGACGTCCAGCCCGCCGAATTCGGCCACGGTGGCTGCAACCGCCTCGCGGACCTGGTCTTCCTCGCGGATATCGCACTGGATCGCCAGCGCGCGGCCGCCCACGGCCTGCACTTCCGCAGCCACGGTATGAATGGTGCCGGGCAGCTTGGGATTGGGCACCCCGGACTTGGCCACGATGGCGACGTTGGCGCCATCGCGCGCGGCGCGCAGGGCAATGGCCCGGCCGATGCCGCGCGAGGCGCCGGTGATGAACAGCGTTTTGCCCTTGAGCGTGGTCATGTTGCGTTCTCCTGCCCGCTGCGGGCTGTCATGGCAGACGGTCATGGCTTGGGGCCCTGGCCCTCGTTGTCTTCCCACTTGAGGATCCGGCGGGTGATGAAGCGGTACACCGGCTTGCCGGTGCGGAACCACAGGTCACGCACCCAGGAATGCCGCTTGAGTACGCGCTTCTCCACCGGCGTCAGGTGCTCGCGGCAATACATGCGTTTGTGCTTGAGCAGATGGCGCAGGTCTTCGCGGGCCAGCAGCCGCATCCAGCGCGAGCGCGGTTTGCCGACCACCGCCAGCTGGAAGTCGATGATCCCCGGACCGCCGTCTTCCAGCACCAGCCAGTTGGCCTCCTTGGCCAGGTCGTTGTGGGCCAAGCCGCGGCGGTGCAGCTCCTGCAGCTTGCGGCGGGCAGCGCGGAAATATGCCAGGTCGCCACGCGGCGGGCGTTGGTACATGGCCGCACCGGCCATGTAGCTGCGGTCCAACCGCCGTCCATCCCATTCCAGCAGCTGGGGCACATCAGCCATGCCGCGCACCTGCTCCAGCCCGCGCGCCTCGCGCCGGGCCAGCCACCACGCGGGCAGCCGCAGCCACAGCGGCACGTGACGCAGGTCGCGCCGCACGAATACGCCGTGCGATCCGCGCATCAGCGAAATACGGCCGAAGCTGTCGGCTTTGAGCGCCTGGATTTCGATCGCGGCTTCTTCCTTCATCCAATCATTGTAAGGTCGCGCTGCGGGTAGCGCGGCGTTGCAAGTAGCGCTGCCATAATTGCGCGATGAATGAAGCCTGGCTCGACAGCCTGCTGACCTGGATCAGCGCCCACCCCGTGGCTGCAGGCGCGGTGATCTTCCTCATCGCCTTCCTGGATTCACTGGTGATCGTGGGCATCGTGGTGCCGGCCATGCCGCTGCTGTTTGCGGTGGGCACGTTGATCGGGCTCGGCCATATCGATGGCTCCTACGCGATCGCCTGCGCCGCGGCCGGGGCGTTCAGTGCCGACGCACTCAGCTACTGGGTCGGTCGCCGCTGGGGACCGCAGATGCGGGAGCTGTGGGCATTCCGACGCTACCCGCAGCTGCTCGACCGCGGTGAGAACCTGTTCCGCCGCCACGATGTCAAAAGCATCCTGGTGGCGCGGTTCGTGGGTGCGGTGCGGCCGTTCGTTCCGGCCATTGCCGGCATGCTGCGGATGCAGCTGCGGCGCTTTGTTCCATTCAGCGCGCTTGCCGCGGTGGCATGGGCAGCGGTGTTCCTGGCGCCGGGCTGGATCTTTGGGGCTTCCTACGAGGCCGTGGCCGCAGTCGCAGACCGCCTGGCGCTGGTACTGGTGGCCCTGCTGGCAGCGTTGGCGCTGGTATGGGCCTGCGTGCTCTACACCTGGCGCTGGTTCGATGGCCGCACCAGTGAACTGCTGGCGCGTGCGCTGCGCTGGAGCCGTTCGCGCCCGCGGCTGGGCCGCTACGCCGAGGCCTTGATCGACCCGCGCCGGCCAGAATCACCCTCGCTGGCGATCCTGGCGGTGCTGCTGATCGGCATCGGCTGGGCGTGGTTCGCACTGCTCACCACCGTGTTGATGAAGGGCGAGCCGCTGGCGATCGACCAGAGCGTGCACGCCTTCATGACCACGCTGCGCAACCCGTTGGCCGACCGCCTGATGGCCGGCCTGGCCTCGATCGGAAATGCAGAAGTACTGGTGCCCGCGGCGGCGCTGGCCATGATCTGGCTGGCATGGCGGCGGCGCTGGATGGCGATGGCGCACTGGACGGCGGCCATCGGCTTCGGCGTTGTATTGACCGGGCTGTTGGAGGCGGCCATCAGCATGCCGCCACCGCCAAGGGCCCACGGCAGCTTCGGCTTTCCGTCCATGAGCGTGACCATGACCACCATCACCTTCGGCTTCTTCGCCGTGCTCATTGCGCGGGAACTGCCGGGGCGTTCACGGGTGTGGCCCTACCTGGTCTCGGGAATCGTCGCCACGCTGCTTGGCTTCGCCCGCATCTACCTGGGCGCGCACTGGTTGAGTGACGTTGTCGGCGGGATGCTGCTGGGAATCGTGTGGCTGCTGGTGCTGGGCCTGGCCTATCGCAGCCATGTGAACCGCTCGTTCTGGATGCGCCCGCTGGCGGCCATCTTCTATATGACCTTCGCCGTGGCCGCGCTCTGGCACGCCCCGCGCGCCATCGACCCGATGTTGGCCAGCCTGTCCCCACCACCGCCGGCCGCGACGATGTCCGCGCAACAGTGGTGGCAGGAAGGTTGGCGTACGCTTCCGCCGCAGCGCAACGAGCGTGACCATGAGCTCCGCTGGCCCTTGGACGTGCAGATAGCCGGGCCACTGCAGCCATTGCAGGCAGAGCTGGAAACCCGGGGCTGGGTGGCCCAGCCACAGGCGGACTGGATCGCGACGCTCGGCCTGCTTGACGATGATCTGGCCCCGGCCGAACAGCCGGTCCTGCCCGCCACCCTGGATACCGAAGCCGAAACCCTGCTTCTGCGCAGGGACGCCGGCCCGGATCGGGCCCAGGTGTTGCGCCTCTGGCGTGCTCCGGCCGCGCTGACCGATGGCACGCCGCTTTGGGTGGGCACGGTGCAGACGCTGCACTACACGCGCCCTTTCAACCTGTTCGGACTGTGGCAGCCCCGTGCTGATGAACATGGCGCCTGGGATCAACTGCGCGAAGCGGTGGAAGGTCTCGACACCCGGGTGGAACCGCACCCGCAATCACAGCTGCCGGTGCTGCGTATCCGGATTGCCCCGGACTGATCAGGGCTCGGCTTCGGAGACGAACTCCAGGATCCACTGCAGCCGCGCGTGCGGGTCCCGCTCCTGCAGAAGACCCTGCCGCTGGTCGTCAACCAGCGGCAGCAACTCAGCCAGTCGCCAGCCGATCCATGCGGCTTCCTGCAGCCGCGGCTTGGCGATGGCGTTCAGATCGGAGCCTATCTGCTCCAGGATCCGCACCAGCAATTCGCCCAGCAATGCGTGCTCGGGGCGCAAGGGGGCCGACGCGTCCTCTTCGACCCAGGCGATGTCGGCCATGACCAGACCGTTGTCGCGCACCCGGGTACGTTGCACCTGAAACCGCCGCGCCCCGCGGACCCGCAGCGCCAGCAGGCCGTCCGGCCCCTGGTCGAAATCTTCGATCAGCGCCTCGGTGCCCCATGCCGCTGGCGTGGCCGCGACGCCGGCCTCGCTACCCTCCACGATCATGCACACACCGAAACCGCCACCGCTGCGCCCGACCTCGCGCACCAGGTCCAGGTAGCGGGGTTCAAACACCCGTATCCCCAGCGCCGCGCCCGGCACCAGCACCGTATGCAGCGGAAACAACGGCAGGCTTGCCTGTGTCGTCATCACCAACCTCCGGATCCGCCGCTGCGGTACTCCGGCGGCGCCGCCGCGCCGGACACGGGCGCCGACATCAACAGGTCCAGGCCCAGCCGCCGCGACAGGAACTGGGTGGCCAGCTGTCCGCGCACGCTGTTGCCCGCCTCATCCAGCGGCGGGGCGAAAGTGCCCATGCCACCCTTGCCTGGCGAAATGGTCACGATGCCGCCACCGATGCCGCTCTTGCCCGGCAGCCCGACTTCGTAGAACCAGTCGCCCGAGGTTTCGTACAGCCCGGCGGTCACCATCACCGCCAGCGCGTAGTGGCAGGTGCGCGGCTTGACCACCTGCTCGTTGGTCAACGGATTCATGCCGCCGGCGGCCAGGGTGGCGCCCATCACGGCCATATCGCGAGCGGTCACGTCCAGGCAGCATTGGCGGGTATACAGCTCCACCGCCTCTGTCGGGTCGCAATAGATAGCGCCCTTGCTGCGCAGCAGCCAGGCAATGCTGCGATTGCGGTAATTGGTGTCGCTGGCAGATGCATAGACTTCCTGGTTCAGCGTCAGCTCGCGGCCCGCAAAGCGCGACATCCCCTGCTGGATGAAGCGCCACTTCTCCTCGATGCCGCCGCCCGGCACCAGGCTGGTGGTGGCAATCGCGCCGGCGTTGACCATGGGATTGGAGCGACCGTCCACACCGCGCTCTATCGGTGCAAGCGAGTCAAATGCCTGTCCGGTGGCGTTTGCCCCCAGTCTCCTGCGCGCGGCCTTGGGGCCGATCAGATCGCAGATCAGTGCAAACACGAACGGCTTGGACACGCTCATGGCGGTGAACGGGCGTTCCGCATCCCCCACCGCAATCACCCGCCCGTTCGCGCTCACCACGCAAATCCCGAACAGGTCATGCGGCATCTGCGCCAAGGCGGGATAGACCTGGGACATCCCGCCGCGATCAACCCGTGAGAAACGCCGGTGCGCCTGCTGCAGCAGATGGGTGACGCGATCAACCGGCGGCAGATTGCCGGTTGAAACAAACATGTCATCGCGCTCGAGAATCCCGGTATCCATCATCCAGTTCCTGCACGGGCCCCCTGCAGGACGGTGAAGAACCGCCGGGGCGCATCGTCAAAACCACCGTTGGACATGAACACCACACGGTCGCCCGGGCCCACCAGATCCAGCAGGTTGGCGATCAGCGCATCCACATCGGCCACTGCGACAGCCTGCCCGCGCACGGCCGCCACTACCCTGGCGGCATCCCAGGCCAGTTCCGGCCGGTGCAGGAACACCACCGCGTCGGCATCATCAAATGCGGGGGCCAAGGCATCGGCGTGCGCCCCCAGGCGCATCGAATTGCTGCGCGGCTCCATCGCCACCACGATCCGTCCCGCGGGAGCACTGGCCCGCAGCCCGGCGAGGGTGGTGGCGATCGCCGTCGGGTGATGGGCGAAGTCGTCGTACACCACGATGTCGTCTACTTCGCCAATCCGCTCCATGCGCCGCTTGACGCTGTTGAAGCGAGCCAGCGCGGGGATCACCAGGGCCGGCTCCACGCCCACGGCCGCACACGCGGCGATCGCGCCGAGCGCGTTCATGACGTTGTGCCGCCCAAGCAGCGGCCAGCGCACCGTGCCCTGCGGGACACCATCGCGCAGGACCTCAAACACGCTGCCATCGGCTTCCACCAGGCGCGCATTCCAGTCGAACCCGCCGTCTATCCCGAACCGCTCCACCGGCGTCCAGCAGCCCATGTCCAGCACCCGCGCGAGGTTGGCGTCTTCACCGTTGACCACCAGCCGGCCGCCGCCGGGGACGGTCCGCACCAGATGGTGGAACTGGCGTTCGATCGCGGCCAGGTCCGGAAAGATATCGGCGTGGTCGAATTCCAGGTTGTTCAGCACCGCCACCCTGGGCCGGTAATGCACGAACTTGCTGCGCTTGTCGAAGAAGGCCGTGTCGTATTCATCGGCTTCCACCACAAACACCGGGTCGCTGCCCAGACGGGCGGAGACCCCGAAGTCATCCGGAACGCCACCGATCAGGAACCCCGCATCGCGCCCGGCTGCCTGCAGCAGCCATGCCAGGATGGTGCTGGTGGTGGTCTTGCCGTGGGTGCCGGCCACCGCGATGGTGGTGCGACCGGGCAGCACGTGCTCGGCCAGCCACTGCGCGCCGGAGGTGTAGTCGCGGCCGGAATCAAGCAGGGCCTCCACCGCCGGATTGCCGCGCGACAGGGCGTTGCCGACGATTACCTGGTCGGCATCGGCGCTGATGTGTTCCGACCGGTAGCCCTGGCGCAGGGCGATGCCCAGGCGTTCGAGCTGGGTGGACATGGGCGGATAGACCGCCTGGTCACTGCCTTCGACTTCAGTGCCGGATTCGCGCGCCAGCGCGGCAACGCCACCCATGAAAGTCCCGGCAATGCCGAGGATGTGGATCTTCAAGAGATTAGGTTTCCTTGGAACTTGGGAGCCGGAATTCACTCTACCCGAGACGTATCGTGGCATCGGCGCCACTGTTTACCTCAGCCACCGGAGGGGAGTCCGCGACGGCCCGCGCCAGCACGGCTTCGGCCAGCAGCAGCGCCAGCGCCAGGCCAAGGAGCAGGGCGCCTGCCACGGCAGGCGTGGTCCGAAGCGCCTGTTGCCACAGGGCAAGGTAACACCGCACCAGCCAGGCCATGGCCACCACCGTAGCGAGCCCCAACGGAACAAACAGCGCCAGGATCATGCCGGCCCCTGCCCGTTCCCCGCTCAGAAAAAGCAGTGCCACCACGGGGGCCAGCACCAGGTTGCGCAGCCCGGCCAATACGCCGGTTGCCTGCAGTGCCTGGGACAGCAGGTGGCGCCTTCGGGCAACCAGCATGACCGCAGCTACCAGTAGCGCCTCTATCGCCAGAGCGGACACGAACGCAGCCGGCGCCTGGCCAGGCGGTACGCCTACCGACACGCTCCAGGTCAGGCCCAGCGCAAACAGCCAGGCCAGCACCGCAGGAAGCGACCGGCCCGGCAGGATTTCAAGCGGTCCAGCCCCCCGCAGCCAGCGCCACCAGCGACTGGCCACCGGGCCCGGCACGACTCAGGCGGCGGTCTTGCCGGCGCCGATCGCGGCCATGATGCGGTCGAACACCTCATCCAGCCCGCCCACGCCATCGACCACGGTCAGCTGCCCGTGCTCGCGGTAGAACTCGATCACCGGCGCGGTCTGCTCGTCATACACCGTCAGGCGCTTGCGCACCGATTCGGGATTGTCGTCAGAACGACCCTCGGCCTTGGCCCGGCCGGCCAGGCGATCGATCAGCAGTTCGTTGTCCACTTCCAGCTGCACGGCGGCATCAAACGGCTGGCCCAGCCGCTCCAGCAGGTCGCCCAGCGCCGCGGCCTGGGCCAGATTGCGCGGGTAGCCATCCAGGATGAAGCCGTTGCGCACATCGTCGCGCGCCAGGCGGTCTTCCAGCATGCCCAGCAGGATGTCATCAGACACCAGATCGCCCCGGGCCATCACCTCCTTGGCCTGCAGTCCCAGCGTGCTGCCGGCGG
This sequence comes from Luteimonas sp. A478, assembly GCF_054052025.1. Lineage (NCBI taxonomy): Bacteria > Pseudomonadati > Pseudomonadota > Gammaproteobacteria > Lysobacterales > Lysobacteraceae > Luteimonas > Luteimonas yangxiaopingae. The sequence continues at coordinate 12,996 of NZ_JBSVRF010000005.1, forward strand.
CTACTTCGGCCCGCAGCAGGTCGCCAGTGGAGATGTGCGGAACACCCAGCTGCTCCTTGAGGCGCGCAGCCTGCGTTCCCTTGCCCGACCCCGGGGCTCCCAAAAGTACCAGTCGCATCTTGTCGCTCCTCGATCTGTTCGAATGCGTGAATTCCGACGGCACGACGGTAGCGATAAACTGCTTCCGGGCGCCTGCGGGCGCCAGTTTACTGCATCGGCCGGACCTCTCCGGCCGCTCTCACCATGGATACTGACTTCATATGCCCAAGGGAACGCTGCTTTACGCCCAATCGGGCGGCGTCACCGCCGTCATCAACGCCACTGCCTCGGCCGTCATTTCCACGGCCCGCTCACACCGGATCAAGGTGCTCGCCGGCCGCAACGGCATCCTGGGCGTGCTGCGTGAGGAACTGATCGATACCGGGCGTGAAAGCGCAGCGGCGATCCGCGCCCTGGCTCATACCCCGGGCGGTGCGTTCGGATCCTGTCGCTACAAGCTCGGCAGCCTGGAAGACCACCGCGCGAATTACGAGCGTCTGATCGACGTGCTGCGCGCCCATGACGTGCGCTGGTTCCTCTACAACGGCGGCAACGACTCGGCAGATACCGCACTCAAGCTGTCGCAGCTGGCCGCCGAATTCGACTATCCGCTCACCTGTGTTGGCGTGCCCAAGACCGTCGACAACGACCTGGCGCTGACCGACTGCTGCCCCGGCTTCGGCTCCGCCGCCAAATACACCGCCGTCTCCGTGCGCGAAGCCGCCCTGGACGTCGCCGCCATGGCCGACACCTCCACCAAGGTATTCGTATACGAAGCCATGGGCCGACACGCCGGCTGGCTGGCCGCCGCCGCCGGCCTGGCCGGCAACGGCCCCGACCAGGCCCCGCACATCATCCTTTTCCCCGAACGTACCTACGACGAAGCCGACTTCCTCGCCCGCGTGCAGCAGGTGGTGGACCGCGTGGGCTGGTGCGTCGTGGTAGCCAGCGAAGGTATCCGCACCGCCGACGGCAGCTTCGTCGCCGATGCCGGCGGTGGCAAGGATTCCTTCGGCCACACGCAGCTCGGCGGCGTCGCTCCGTACCTTGCCGGCCGGGTCCAAAACAAGCTGGGGTTGAAAGTCCACTGGGCCATGCCCGACTACCTGCAGCGCTCCGCCCGCCACATCGCCTCGCAGACCGACCTGGATCAGGCCATGGCAGTCGGCAAGGCTGCGGTGGAGATGGCGCTGGCTGGCCAGAATGCCGCCATGCCGGTGATCAAGCGCACCTCCGACAGCCCCTATCGCTGGAAGATCGAAGCGGCGCCGCTCAGCCGGATCGCCAACCGTGAGAAAAAGGTGCCTGCGCGGTTTGTGAGCAAGGACGGGTACGGCATTACCGCGGCTGCGCGCAGGTATCTCGAGCCGCTGATACGGGGGGAGGCGTATCCGCCGTATGGGCGAGATGGGGTGCCGAAGTACGTGGAGCTGAAGAATGTGCTGGTGGAGAAGAGGCTGGAGGGTTGGGACGGCTGAGGTTGCGGTTGCGGTTGCGGTTGCGCATCTCAGCCAACCAGCCCAAACGCTCCTCAGCGCAGCTCGGGGGGGTTGATCCACGAGTCGATGCTGTAGGGATCGTCAGGGGAAACTTTGTTGACGTCCTCGATCTCCGCTGGCCAGCGCGGCATCCTGCTGGTGCGCATGACCACCCAGCGGACCAGCGATTGCAGGAAGAAGAAGGGCCACAGGATGGCTCTGAACATATCGGCGACCGGATGGTCATAACGGAGCTCCGACATGATCACCTCGTACCCGGACCGGAACGACTCACGCTTCCCGTCCACCGGCATCGCGTGGCGAACATAGCCCGCCACCGACTCAGGACCTTCGGCCATGTAGCGGCGGAAGAACTCCCAGTGCGCATGAAGCAGGCGGAGTCCACCGGCACTCACATCCCCGCTCATGCCGAGCGCGAACGTCTCCAGCACCGTTTCCCGATCCTCGGCCAAGACGTGGCCGTGAATATGCCAGAAACGGAAATAGCTGAAATCGTAATCAAGGGTGAAATAAAGATCGGCCCAAGGCACGCTCAACACGCTGCCGTCCTTGCGGAATACGTGCACCATCTGGGTCTTGTAATTGAGACGAATGGGGTAATGCGTGTAGCCACGCCATTCGACACGGCCAAACCAGATTACCCCTATTCCGAACAAAATCGACGCCCCCCCCATGCCGACCCCAAAATTAATATGAGCCTGATCTGGCTCAATCTGGACGATCTCGTCCACCACAGTTGAAAAAACCGCCCCCCCAAACACAAAGACCATGATAGAGAACGCCAACACCATCAAAGATAGAAATCCTTTTCCCTGAAAATACTTGTCCACAACTTCTACATAGGTCGAGTTGAGCTTGATCACCATCAGGTCCGGATAGGGCTTTACATCCAAGCGTCTGTCCTGATCCAGATGAAAATTACGATCCTGATTGTTCAGCGGCCGATTGACGGCGAACTTCTTTATCAACCCGGTGTACCCAGACATCAAACAGCCCTCAGCGCGATTTCATAATTTTCCATCTCAACGCCGATGTCTAGATAGCGCTGACGCTCAAGCCCACCCCACAAACAACGCTCGAGCCAATCATGGCCCGGAGTGTCCTGGTGCCAGAGAATAAATACGGATGCCAATATTAGAAATACAAATGCAATGATTCCGATGAAGATCGCACTCGCGACGATGGCAAAAGCTAGGACGAGCCCAGAAAAACCCGAGACAGTGTAGGCGGCCGAGATGGAGTGGTTCTTCTCCTTAAACTCACTCCAGCCTCTAATAAAATCAAACATTGCCATCACCACACCCGCCACCACACCCACAGCCCTTCCGCCTATTTTCATAAACCTCCACAGAGTAGAGTGCCTCGCGTACCGCGGACTGAGATCACTCAAGTTATCAAGCGCGGTCCCGGCGGCCTCAACCGCCGCCGCCACTGAGCCGGTCGCAGTGGCAGCAAGGCGAGCCCATGACTCCACCCGCTGATGTCGCATGCCGGTCGTGGCATCCCGGTACAGCTGAAACAGAGCCATCGATGACAACAGGCTTGCGCCGACACCGGTCCTCACGCTGGTATCCATCGTAGTGCGCCAATTGAGCAGCTTTGCCTCCAAGAAATTACTCCGTTTGGCGCTCAATTGGGCACGAGTGATCAGCGTCCCATCTGTCTGCAGGCCAATGAATCCCGTAGTGATCTTCTGTCTGGAGTCGACCCCGTAGATCTGCAGCCGACGCAGCTCGGAGCGCACCGCACTGGACCCTTGCCGAAAACCAAGTTCGCGCTGAAATGCGAGCATCACCGAGCGCACGATCTTGTCGCTCGTTCCCTCTATCGGTACCCACTCCAGCGGCAAGTCTGCCGCCATCCCCCAAGCTGCAAGGCCGTACAGCCTGGGCTGGCCATCGACGACCTTGGACATCGCTTTCGCGGCCGGCGCCAACGTCTCCCGCACCAGGACCGCCATGAACGCGTCCAGCGTATCTGCACCAAGCTGCTTGGATGCCTCTCTGTACAACGAGAACAGCTTGTCCCACGGCAGCGTCGCGGCTTTCAGATTGCCGGTGGTTTCAGCCGCCGCAGCCACCTCGTCTGCGATCCTGTCCTGATTGAGAGAGAGTGCCCGTAGCAGCATATTGTTGCGATTTTTAGGCGTCCCTTCGAACCATTCCTCGTACAGCTTCGCCTGCGGCTCCTTGTCCGTGGTGCTGACGATGCATGACAACACTGCCCCCAGATACCCGGCACCACTTTGAATGTCATCAGGATCGTAGTTGCAGTTCAGATGAACCTGCAGTTTTTCGCTCTTCAGCAGGGCGACATGGGCGTCCGCCAAAGGCTTGATCACTGCCTGGTCCAGCGCCCTGAGCTCGCTCTCGTTTGTCTGTTGCCATTTCTTGCGCTGATCTTCGTCATATTTCGCAAGGTACCCGCCGTTCTCCCACGCATCCTGCCGCACCCGATCCAGGTCGGCAGGCGTCAACTCCAGCCCAGCTGTCGCAAGAGCGCCTGCCCCGGCCCCCCCGCGCATGTCCGCATAAGCCGAAATTCTGTCACTGGTGCGGCTCGCCGCATCCGAGGCAGCCAGGGCCGCCTGATGCTCAACGGTGTCACGAAGCTGTTGAATCGCCGCAGAAACCGCCATCGGGCGAATGCGATCCGGCTCGTGCAGGAAATCTTCCAAGCGCCAGTTCATCATTGCAGTGAGTTCAGCCGTGACGCCCACCGGGTCATCCAGCGCCACCATCAGCGGCGGCGGACCCGACACCGGCACCGGCACCGGATCATCCGGGCCCCTGCCCCAGAGCACGCCAGTGAAGTCTGAGCGCGCCCCGTACTCCAGGCTGTAAGGAGTAAATTCGAACGCAATGGAAGCTCGCACCGCCCGCACGGCGGCCATCGCACCCGACCCTATCCAGGTTTTGGCTACTTGGGCCGCTTCATGGTCACGATAGTGCGCCTCCGGTGCCTTCAGCGAATACTCCGGCAGCTGGCTCAGAATATCGGTGAGTGGACGCACATGGGCCTGCGCTGTCTTGCCGCTGCTCTGCACCCAGTCGGAGACATCAATGCAGCGCATATGTTTGCGCCGGTATATTTCGTTGTCATGTCGAGCCTTGACCGCACGCGTCCATCGGGTGTCACTGAACGCTATCCAGACCCGGGTTGCGCTCCCCGCATTTCGGATCTGGATGCAATTGGCCAGTGAGAGCGGTGCATTGCGGCTGCACATGGCCGGAGCATCCGGGCTTTCGCTGTCCAGCGGACCGTCGTCGATGTCGAATCGATCAAGCCGGCCAGCTCCATTGACCATGTACGCCGACCACTGCTGGCTCGCCTCTTCGTATACGTACAGATAACCACCTCGCAATCTACGAAGTGTGTAAGACGCATTATTGGTCCCCAGCTCTGGATAACTCGATGCGTCAAAAGGGGCCACGATCTGCGGAGCACGCTCGCTTTCCGGCACATCGTCTTCTGCCCACGCCACACCGTAGCGCAGCGGCATGATGGGCAATCCGATTACTGTGCAGACAGGACAGCGATGTTGCTTCTCCGACCCTTCGGACTGTTCTGACGAAGTGTTCATGCGTGCTCCTCCATGTGCTCTGCGCCGGCGCGCATACGTTGTTGCAATCCGGCGTCCTCCAATTCCTTCAGCCCGGCAGCCAGTGTCTGAATACCCTCCGCCGCGGCGCTCACCGCTCGTATGGCGAGCGGGTGCCTGACCCAGGCATCACCATGGCGCTCGGCCATCACCGCAAACCGGGACAGGTCGGCGGAGTCAGTCAGGCCGGCGGCAGCTGCCCGACACAGGTGGGCGTCAATACGTTCAACCAGATTTTTCAATGGATCATCCAGCGGCGGACGAAGATCCAGCTCCTTCATGCAACGGTTGACCAACAGCTGGCGATCAAGACGACCCCACTGACTCGCGCTCAGCGTAAGCCGCCGCGGTTCCATCACGAGCGGACATTCCAGCACGTGCCAGCTTGCATCTCTGGATTCGTACCACGCCCAGCTCTGAACGTGTCCCAGCAGGCACGCACGCTGATCCGGGTCCAGCCACCACGCCAGCGCGCTGAATACCCTCGGGTCGTGAAAACGAAGCCACACGGTTTCCCCTCTGCGCTTGGCAAGCAGCATTTTGGCACCAAGATGGCATGCCAGTGAGGGGGCACTCGCCTGGCTCTTAAGCAGCGCTGCGAACATCGGCTGCCCGGTTTCCACGGACTGGCAATCGTTGCGCTCGAGCAGTTCAACCTGTTGCTTATCGTCGACTGCTGCCAGCGGCAGCAGTCGGGGCACAAGGTGTGGCTGAGCGTCGAATTTCGGTTCTCGCAGCGGCAGGACCGGCAGATCCCGCCACCAGTCCTGGCGCACCCGCATTGGATTGATCAGTGCGAAGTCGTGATCGAACAGCTCTCGGTGACCCAGATCGTGGAGTTGCTCCAGCGCCATAATCAATTCATCGGCACAGTGGCGGCGCCGTCAGCCTCGGCCTGACGGGCGGTGTAGTCACAGAACTTGGGCTCCGCCTCACCGAATGCTGACGCCTGTCCGTTGGCCGTGACCGGCGTCGTCAACTCCCGCCTCGCAGCCTTGAACTCGATCGTCCCCGGCGCCCCCAGCTCGATATCCCCACCCTCCAACTTCAGATAAGCACCCTGCGCCGTCAGCAGCACATGCTTGCTCGGCGCCGCGATTTCCACATCCGCCTGGGTGCTGGCAATGGTGACGCTCTGTTTGGCAGCAACCTTCGCCTCGTTCCTGTGCGCCCGCGCGCTCACCTTGCCCTGCGCCGCGTGCAGGGCGATGCCCGTCTCCTGGTTCGGCTTGCCCGCCGGGCCGTCGCTGCCCTGGGTGAACAGGGCGATGCCGCCGCCGGCGGCAATCACCGTCTCGCCCTGACTCGCCCAGTCCAGGTCCGCGCCGGCCAGCAGGCTGGTCTGCGTGCCGGATACCCATGTCTGGTCGGCCGGGGTCAGGCTCATCAAACCGTCGGGACTGGAGGCCACCAGATGCGGGGCGCTCCAAGCAGACACTTCACCCTCACCGCCGCCGATGGCCGCTTCACCACCGCCCCCGGCTGCGCTGCCCTGTCGGGTCGCCTTCAAATGCTCTTGCACCTGCTGCAGAGACTGCTGGGCAGGCAGGGTTTCGGGATCGGCGGGCAAGGCGGCCTCTTGACTCCTTGCGGTATCCGCCAAGACCTGCAGCAGCTGCTCACCCTCGACCAGCTGGGACAGCGCCCCGCCCGCCTCCAGCTGTTGCTGGCCATGTTCAGTGGTCAAGAACAGGCCGCTGCCGGCGCGGATGGCGCCGCTGGCCTGGGTACCCAGTTCCGCACCAAAGCCGCGCTCGGCACCGCGCACGTTGTCCTGTCCACCCTTCAGGTGCCCCAGGGTCAGGGTGGTGGCGTGTTGGGTTGTAGCGGCCTGGGCGCGTCCCTGTCCCGGCGTGTCGTCCAGCCGCAGCAGCTGGTAGCCGCCGCTGCCGTCCTGACTGTTGGCGAGTGCCTGGCTCTTGAAGCCGGTGTAGACCGCGGCATGGTCGTTGCCGTCGAACCAGGCCGCTGCGTTGCCGGTCGCACCCACTCCGCCGCCGGCCACCTGGTTGTGCTGGGCATCGTCCTGCCCGCGACCGTTGTAGACGGTGCCGATCACCACCGGCCGGTCGATATCGCCTTCAAGGAAGGCCACCATTACTTCCTGTCCCCGCCGCGGAACCGCCACGCCACCCCAGTTGTCGCCGGCCCATGGCGTGGCTACCCGGACCCAGGTCCATGCGCCGCCATCTCCGGGCGCGTTGTCGTCCCCGCCCGGATGTGCGGTGCCGCTGCTCGCATCCGCACCGCGCTGCCAGGGGAACTGCACCTTGATCCGGTGGTCGCGATCAGTCAGTAGCGGACCGCCGTCGCTCACCACGACGGCGCTCTGGGTGCCATGCACGGTGGGTTTTGGATGCAGCCGGATGCCATGACCGTCAGCGGTGGTGGGCCGGTAGGACACCTCAGCCGGAATCACCGTGAAGCGGTTGCGATAGAAATCCGTATCCACCCCTGCTTCCAACCGTCGACGCACAGGATCCATGCTGTCCGCTGACAGCTCCGCCGGAAGCTCGGCCCCGGCCTTGGCTGCCGGACCCAACGTCTGCTCCAGCGCATCAAGCACTTCGGCGCCTAGGTTGTTGCGGGCCTGGTGGATGACTTCCAGGCACACGAACTCCCGGTCGTCGCTGTCACGCAAGGCGTGATGCTGGGTCAGTTCGAACGCCAGCCCCGGGGCCAGCCGGCGCCACGTGCCCTGTCCGCTGACTACGTGCGACCGCACCTGCAGCGCCTCCATCTGCCGCCGCGCGCGCAGTTCGCCCTGCGCGCCGTCCACCCAGGCACAGGGGCCGGCGGCATCCTGGTCGCCGGGCACCACGTTTCCGTGTGCCTGGCCCTCGGCCGAAGCCGGGCGCAGTCCACGGCTGCGGTAATCCCAACTCGCCCGCTCAATGCGTCCGGTCTGCAACCGGCGCGTGCGCATCCACTGCTGGATAGAATCCTCGCGCTCGGTGGCGTCGGCACGGTGGAAACGCACCGCCCCGCCATCGGCAAACGAATCGGAGTGATCACACAGCACCAGGGTGTGGCCGCCCAGCGTGGCGTCATCCGCGGCACCGGCGTGTTCGAACCAGTAGAAAATTCCTTCGTCCGCCAGCAGCCGGTGCAGGAAAGCGAAGTCGCTCTCTTCGTACTGGGTGGTCAGGCTGCGCTTGCGATACAGCGCGCGGTCGGCCAGTTCCCAGCGCCACGCTGGGGCGAGCGCACCGGCCTGCGCATAGTCAGCGAACAGGTCCTCGACGATCTCGATGACCGTCATGTCCTGGAAGGCGTAGCTGTCAAAGCGCTGGCCAAGGAACGCCAGCCACGGCTCGACCACCAGCCGGTAGCGCGCCAGGCCGCCGTTGCCGCCAAGCAGTTCGCAGTCGGTGACGTGGCCGTGGAAGGGGCGTAGATCGACGCCGGAATCAGCCGTCAGCAACTCCACCAGCACCGGCTGGCCGATCAGGTCGTCAAGAGACAGGTGCGCATCAACCGACAGCGCGGTCAGCTCAAGGCGGAAGCCGCCCTGATCGAAAGATTCGCGTGCCCCCAGGGTCTCGGCAACCAGAACGTCGCCGCCCAGCGGGGTGTGCAGCCGCAACAGCCGGTCATGCTGGCCCGGGGCGGCCAGCGCCGCCATCGCGATGGCGAGTACGTCCATGTCGTGCTCCTTGATGATCCATCATCAAACGCGCGGACAGCCGAGTATGCCGCAAGGGCGGCCGGGCTCAAAGTACCGTCATTGCTGTTCGAGCATGGGCGGCAGCGGGCAGTGCAGTACGCCGCAGATCATGCGCAGCAGCTCGGCTTCGGCCACCGTGACCCGGCCGTCGTGCATGGCGGCGGCGGTGAGCGCCTCCACCATCAGCTGCTTGGCCAGTGGATCCAGCCGGTCCAGCGGACCCCACACCTCGTCCAGCGCCAGCACGCCGCGCACCGGGGGCTCGTAGGGCATGTGATCGCGCGGCAGCACCCGCTGCAGGCCGGCAAGGTAGGCGCGCCGGGCCTCGTCCGGATCGCGGTGGCCGGCCTGGGCCACCACCGCCAGCAGGATCGAGAACTCGCGCTTCACCGCCACAGGCTTGCGCCGGCCGAAGCGCGCATGCGCGGCGGGGTTGAGCGATTCACGCACCTGGGTTTCCAGCAGCTGCCCCAGGCAGTACTCGAACAGGGACACGTGGTTATCGGTGTGGACCACCGCGTGCACCGTATCTAGGAACGACTCCAGCTCCGGCCGCGGCCGCAGGCGCAGCACCGGGAAGGCCAGCGAAGCCAGCGGCAGCCGGTGCATCGGGTGCAGGGCCAACAATGGGCCGGCGCGCAGCGACTCGGCCGCGTCGGCCATGGGCGCGCCTAGCCGGGCCCCGATTTCATCGTGCTGATGGCCGCGCACCGTGGCGTCCTCATCGTCCAGCAGCAGGCCCAGCAGCAGCGCCATCACCGAATCACGGTGCCGGGCCAGCTCACGCAGCTCGGTGGGCATGGTCGAAACGATGGTGTCCGCCCGCCGGTAGTCGTCATCGCGCGGGTTGGCTACCTGGGCCGCGACCATCGGCGGGGTCACGTCGAGCTCGATACGTGCATCCGGCAGCAGCGATTCCCCGGTCGGGGCCAGGCCCATCTGCAGGTCTTCCTGCAGGCCGTTGGGCGGCGCGCTGAGCCACTGCTTCTGCAGCCGCTCCAGCTGCTCGGAACGGAACCCGGGCTCCAGCACCTGGATGCGCTGCAGGATCGGCGGATGGGTGGCGAACAGCCCGGACAGCCCCACGCCGTCGCCGAACAGCATGTGACTGACTTCCTCCACCTCGCCCCGCTGGGCGAACTGCGAACCTTCCTGCACGCCGGCAATCTTCTTCAGCGCGCCGGCGATGCCGCTGGTCTGGCGGGTGAACTGCACCGCCGAAGCGTCGGCCAGCACCTCGCGCGAGCGGCTCACCCCGGCCTTGATCATGCGCCCGAAGAAGATCCCGATGTAGCCGATCACGATGGCCGCCAGCGCCGCGACCAGGATCGCTGCGGCACCGCGCTCGCGCGAGCGACCGCCGTACAGCATGATCTTGCGGCCGATCAGGCCCAGCATGAGGATGCCGAACAACACGCCCATCAGACGGATATTCAGGCGCATGTCGCCGTTGAGGATATGGCTGTACTCGTGGGCGATCACGCCCTGCAGCTCATCGCGGTTGAGCTTGTCCAGCGCACCGCGGGTTACCGCCACCGCCGCGTCCGAAGGCGAGTAGCCGGCGGCGAAGGCGTTGATCGCCGCCTCGTTTTCCATCACGTAGATCTGTGGCACGGGTACGCCGGAGGCGATCGACATCTCCTCCACCACGTTGCGCAGCCGCCGCAGGTGCGGATCCAGCGTGTCCTCGGGTACCAGCACGCCGCCCATCTGGGTGGCCACCGCGCCACCGCCGCTGCCGAGCGAGGAGATCCGGTACAGCGATCCCAGCCCGATGATGCCGCCGGTGATGATCGCCGTGCCGGCCAGTACGCCCGGATCGGGCCCAACGACTATGGCAACGGCCACGCAGGCCGCCACCACCATTCCGACCACTGCCAGTGCGAACAGCACGATCAGCCGCGTGGTGTTGCGGCGTGCCTGGTTCTGGCGTTCGAAGAAGTTCATGGGTGAGCCACGACCCCGGCTCGTCAGAACTGCACCTTGGGCGCCTCACGCACCTCGGCGCGATCGGCCGGGATATCAAGCAACGCCGCCGCGGCGAAATTGAACATACCGGCGACCACACTGGAGGGAAACACTTCGCGCTTGTTGTTGTAGGCCATCACCGAATCGTTATAGGCCTGACGCGCAAACGCGACCCGGTTCTCGGTGCTGGTCAGCTCTTCGGTCAGCTGCATCATGTTCTGGTTGGCCTTCAGGTCCGGGTAGGCCTCGGCCACCATCATCAGCCGGCCAAGCACGCCGTTGAGCTGGCCCTGGGTGGCGGCCAGGGTAGCCATGGCTTCCGGATCGCCCGGGTTCGCCTTGGCTGCGGCCAGGCCCGACTGCGCCGCGGTGCGGGCGGCGGTCACCGCCTCCAGCGTCTCGCGCTCATGACCCATGTAGGCGCGCGCGGTTTCCACCAGGTTGGGGATCAGGTCAAACCGGCGCTGCAGCTGCACATCAATCTGGGCGAAGGCGTTCTTAAATGCGTTGCGGGCGGTCACCAGGCCGTTGTAGATGCCCACACCCCACAGGACAACCACTGCGATCGCGCCAAGTAATACCAGGATAATCAATGTGCTACCCATCAAAGCTCCCCTTATTCATGCAAATGGATTTTGACGCGCTTATGATCGTTCTGCAGGCAAGCATACGCAGGGGATAGACCCGATGAAAGTGAAGACACGCCGGAACCGCTGGTCCGCCCATTCGGCCTGGCAGCTGGGACTGATCGGCATGTTGATGCCGCTCGCGCTTGGCACCGCCGCGCAGACGCCGGTGGAGAGCGTCGCGCCATTTCCGGAAACCATGTCGGCCTTCCCGGCTCCGACCGATGGCCGGCCCGCGCAGATGCCGCCGCCTGAAGAGCGCCTGCCACTGGCGGAAGGTTTCGACGTACGCGAGTTCGAAGCCATGGCCGACGCCCTGGTCGAGGGCCAGCGCGTACCCGGTCTGGCGATGGCCATCGTCCACAACGGGCAAGTATTGAGCGCGCGCGGCTACGGCATTACCGATGTCAAGGCGGCCGAGCCTGTGGATTCACACACCGTATTCCGCCTGGCTTCGCTGTCCAAGTCCTTTGCCGGCACCATCGCCGGCATGCTGGTGTCCGAGGGCGCGATGCGCTGGGACAGCCGGGTGGTGGACTACCTGCCCGGCCTGCGCATGTCCAACCCCGGCGCGGCCGAGAAGATCACCGTGGCCGATGTGCTCAGCCACCGGGTCGGCCTCGGCCGGCATACCTATGATCGCGACATCGAACGCGGCGCCGAATACAACGCCCTGGTACAGAAGCTGTCGCAGGCTCCGATGACCTGCGAGCCCGGCGACTGCTATGGCTATCAGAACGTCGCCTTCAGCCTGGTGGGCGATGTGGTGTTTGCCACCTCGGGCCAGTTCTTCAGCGAAGCGGTTTCGCGCCGGCTGTTCAAGCCGCTCGGCATGCACGATGCCAGCTATGGCCTGGACGGGATCCAGAACAGTCCGCGCTGGGCCAAGCCTCACGTGCGTGCAGGCCGCGGCTGGACCTCACTCACGCCCAAACCCACCTATTACCGGGTGGCTCCGGCGGCGGGTGTCAACGCCAGCATTTCAGACATGGCCCAGTGGCTGATCGCCCACATGGGCTACCGGCCCGACGTACTCCCGGCCCCGCTGCTGTCCACCCTGCATGCGCCCATCGTTGGCACCCCGGGTGAAATGCGCGGGCGCAGCGGTTCCTGGCGCCAGCAGCGGCTCAACGCCGCCGGCTACGGCCTGGGCTGGCGGATCTACGATTACTCCGGCCATCGCATGGTGTTCCACGGCGGTGCGGTGCAGGGTTACCGCGGGGCGATGGCGATCCTGCCGGAGCGCGACATCGGGGTGGTGATCCTGTGGAACAGCGGCAGCTCGCTGCCCTCGGGCCTGATGCCAACCATCCTGGATCGCGCCATCGGCCTGTCCAACCAGCGCTGGCTGGCGATCGACTACGACTACGATCCCGACGCTGACGCCGATACGGATACCCGCTACGGCAGCGAAGATCCGCAGTCGGGTGGCGGCGCTTCCGCCACGGTCTCACACGCCGAGCCTTACTGATCATCCGGCTGTTCACCGGCTTCGTCTGGTGATGCTGCCCATCCCGCACCCATAAAAAAGCTCCCTCTCCGCCTGGGTATGCGGAGAGGGAGCTTGAGCGCGTCCCGCCCGACCGCAGCCCTTACATCAAGGGCTTGGGCGCGTCCTGGATTACGCGCGGCGGCGAAACCGCCTTCTTGGCAGCGCGGGCCGGTCCGGCTTTCTTCACTGCCTTTTTAGCGACTTTCTTCGCAACCTTTGTCGTCGCCTTCTTGGCCGCGGCCTTCTTGGCAACCTTGCTCACGGCTTTGCTGGCCGCCTTCTTCGCCGCCTTCTTGGCTACCTTTTTCGTCGCAGCCTTCCTGGCGACTTTTTTGGTGGCCTTCTTGGCAGCTGCCTTCTTGGCGACCTTCCTGGTTGCAGCCTTCTTCGCGACCTTCTTCGCGACCTTCTTGGCTACCTTCTTCGTCGCTTTCTTTGCGACCTTTTTTGCGACCTTCTTTGCCGCTGCCTTCTTGGCGACCTTCTTTGCCGCTGCCTTCTTGGCGACCTTCTTCACGACCTTCTTTGCAGCAACCTTTTTGGCGACCTTCTTCGTTGCTTTCTTGGCCGCGACCTTCTTGGCTGCGACCTTCTTGGTTGCCACCTTCCTGGCTACTTTCTTCGCCGCTTTCTTGGCAGTGCTCTTCTTGGCGACAGCCTTCTTGGCGACAGCCTTCTTGGCTACGGCCTTCTTGGCCACTTTTTTGGCTGCAGTCTTCTTCGCCACCTTCCTGGCAACCTTGCTGGCCGCCTTCTTGGCGACCGCACTCTTCGCCGTTACTTTCTTGGCCGCCTTTTTGGTGGCGGCGCGCTTCTTTGCAGCTTTCTTCGTGGCCATGTGATGGCTCTCCTCGTCGTTGAACTTCGCCTTGCTACCTGCGGCCCAGTTGCTGGGTGCCTTGGAACTGACTGCCGACAATCCGGCATGCGGATGCAGAATGAAAAACACCCGCAGCGCAATACGCCACGGGTGTGATGCAGATCAGGAAATGGTCCTTGAGGGAGACGAAGCCCGCTCCCACCGATTTGAAGCTGATGGCGGAAGGTCTGACTGTCCCGGCTCCGTTCGCGTTGATGCCTGTCACTCGTCTGTTGCAGCCATTGCCTGCTTGGGCGAAACCTAATCACGGCCATTTCGACTGTCAACACCTGCAAGCATCAACGATGATGAAAGGCAGGCGGCAAAGGAGTGCACAAGGCCTCAGCAAGGGATGCATGCTGCTCATTCCACTTGAGCACGGCACCTGCAGCATCAACGACGTCACATCACAAAAGCCTTGTTTACAAGGTGTTTTTGAAGACACCCGCCTTCGCCATCGCCAACCCTGGTCGCTGCCTGCCCAGGCCATGGACGCGTGTGTGCATCGGTGACATGGGCACGCATTGGCGGTTGCCATGCGGTCACGTTCAACGGCCGGTTCCTGCATTGCACAAGCCGGTTTGCGCCGCAATTGCGCGAACCCCGAAGACGCGAATGCCGGCACTTGGCCGGCATTCGCAGGAACTTTGGCTGGCTGCCTTGGCAGCTGCCTGATATGGAAGACTGCTGCTCAGTCGTCCAGCTGAGCAGTGTAGGCATCCGGATCAAGCATCTCTTTGATCGGGTCCAGGCTGTCCGCCTGGACCACGAAGATCCAGCCATTGCCAAAGGCGTCCTCGTTGATGGTCTCGGGCTTGTCGGAGAGGTCTTCGTTGACCGCCACGATGGTGCCGGACACCGGCGTGTAGATGTCGGAGGCGGCCTTGACCGACTCCACAACGGCTACGGCGCCGCCGGCCTCGACGGTGTCACCAACTTCGGGCAGGTCGACGTACACCAGATCACCCAGCGACTCCTGCGCGTGCTCTGAAATGCCAACCGTGACCTTGCCGCCTTCTTCGACGCGTGCCCACTCGTGGGACTTGAGGAATTTCAGATCGCCTGGGATCTCGCTCATGGTTGGCTCCGGATCGGTTTGTGTGTGGGAAAAGGAACGGGTCTAGTGTAGCCCCGAGCCGCCCTGCCGGGCAGCGGGGCCGTGCGCATTACTGCTCGATGCCGGGCTGGACTTTGCCTTCCCGGACGAATGGAAAACGGACGGTGCGCACCGGGACTTCACGTCCGCGCAGGTCGACGTGCACCTGGCCCGGCTCGCCGGCGGGCACGCGCGCGAACGCAATGGCCTTGCCGATGGTGGGAGAGAACGTCCCGGACAGGATCAGTCCCTCGCCCGCTTCGGTCAGCACGCGCTGTCCGTGGCGCAGTACGCCGCGATCGTCCATCACCAAGCCGATCAGCTGCTGCGGCACGCCCTGCGACTGCTGCTCCTCGAGCGCCTTGCGGCCGATGAAGTCACGCCCTTCATCCAGCGAGACGGTCCAGCCGAGCCCGGCCACGTACGGGGTCACTTCCTCGTCCATGTCCTGGCCGTAGAGGTTCATGCCAGCTTCCAGGCGCAGCGTGTCGCGGGCAGCCAGGCCGGCCGGCTTCACCCCGGCTTCCACCAGTGCGCTCCAGAACGCCACTGCGTCGTCCTCGGGCAGCATCACTTCAAAGCCGTCCTCGCCGGTGTAACCGGTGCGGGCGATGAACAACCGCGCACCGCTGAGCGCGGTGGCCTCAAGCGCCGCGAAACGGCCGAGCCCGGTGATGGCCTCACGGTCGGCCTCGGCCAGCAGGCCGATAACGGCATCACGTGCCTGCGGACCCTGCACGGCGATCACCGCCAGCTCGGTACGCTCGCGCACCTCCACGTCCAGGCCCTGCACCTGCTTGCCGATCCAGGCCAGGTCCTTGTCGCGGGTGCTGGCGTTGGCCACCATCCGGTAGCGGTTGTCGTCCAGCAGGTACACGATCACGTCGTCGATCACCCCGCCCTGCTCGTTGAGCATGCAGGTGTACAGCGCGCGGCCCGACTTCTTCAGCTTGTTGATCGAGTTGGCAAACAGGCGTTCCAGGAATTCGCGCGCCTGCGGCCCGAACAGGTCGATCACCGCCATGTGGCTGACATCGAACATGCCGGCCGCGCGGCGCACCTGGTGGTGCTCCTCGATCTGCGAGCCGTAGTTGAGCGGCATGTCCCAACCGCCGAAGTCGACCATTTTCGCGCCGAGGGCGCGGTGGGTTTGGTTGAGGACGGTCTTGCGGAGCATGGCGCACCTGTTGTTGTGTGGGCGGAGCCCGGCATTATCCCAGATACGCCGCCGCCGGGCGGCCCTGGCCCCCATCGGGGGCCTTTACCCGGCCGCGTGTTCCGCCGGCTCCACCTGCAGGCCCACTCCATCGGTGCCCACTACGCGCACGGCCACGCCCGCGGGCAGATCCGGGCCTTCCACCACCCAGAATGCATCGCCGATCTTGACCCTGCCGCGGCCGGCCACGATGCCCGTCTCCAGCGCTACCACCCGGCCCACGTGCTGGGCGGCACGCCGGTTGAGCGTGGGCCGATCGCTCTCGCGCGCCCGGTGCCGGAACCACTTCCGGTAGATCTGGATCGAAACGAAGCTCAGCACCACGAAGGCAGCCACCTGGGCCAGCAGGGGAATGCCTGGCACCACCAGCACCGCTACGAATACCGCAGCGGCGGCGAACCCCATCCACAGCATGAAGGCGCCCGGCGCCAGGGCCTCGGCGGCAAACAGCAGCAGGGCCACCGCGCCCCAGACCATCACCTCCCAGCGCACGGTCAGCCTTCCCGCCGCGTGGCAACCCGCGCCTGGGTCGCGTCCTGCTGCTTGCCCAGCGCCTCGCGCGCAATCTCGGCGATACCGGCGATCGAGCCGATGATTCCGGAGGCCTCCATCGGCATCAGCACGAATTTCTGGTTGGGCGCAGTGGCCAGCTTCTCGAAAGCTTCCACGTATTTCTGGGCAATGAAATAGTTGATCGCCTGTACATCGCCCTGGGCGATCGCGTCGGAAACCAGCTGCGTCGCCCTGGCTTCCGCTTCCGCCAGCCGCTCGCGCGCCTCGGCTTCGCGGAACGAGGATTCCTTCTGGCCTTCAGCCTCCAGGATCGCGGCCTGCTTCTCACCCTCGGCGCGCAGGATTTCGGACTGGCGGTGGCCTTCGGCCTCCAGGATCACCGCGCGGCGCTCGCGCTCGGCCTTCATCTGCCTGGCCATCGAATCCACAAGGTCGCGCGGCGGCTGGATGTCCCGGATTTCGATGCGGGTGACCTTGATGCCCCAGGGGTTGGTGGCGTGGTCCACCACGTCCAGCAGCTGGGCGTTGATCTTTTCGCGGTTGGAGAGCGACTCGTCCAGATCCATTGAGCCGATCACCGTACGGATGTTGGTCTGCACCAGGGCGATCGTGGCTATTTCCAGGTTGGCCACCTCGTAGGCGGCCTTGGCTGCGTCCAGCACCTGGAAAAATACCACCCCGTCCACCCGCACCACCGCGTTGTCCTTGGTGATCACGTCCTGGCTGGGAACGTCCAGCACCTGCTCCATCATGTTGATCTTGCGGCCGACTCCGTACACGACCGGGATCAGGAAGTGCAGCCCCGGGTCCATGGTGTGGGTGTATTTGCCGAAGCGCTCGACGGTCCACTCATAGCCCTGCGGCACCATGCGCACGGTCTTGAACAGCACAATGACGCCGGCCACCAACAGCACGACCGCCAAGAATCCGGTTGCCCCCATCGATTCTTCTCCCCTTGTTTCCGCCCCGCTGGCGGTCGTCGGAGTATAGGGCGAGTCGACGGCCCGTCACCGCGCAGCCGACTGATCGCCGGCGGGCGCGCTGGCCGGCTCCACCCATTCGGAGAACTCGGCGTCGATCTGGCCGTCGTCGATCCGCTCGCCTGCAACGACGCGCTCGGCCTGCTCGAACAGCGGGATGATCATCTCCATGCCGTCCACCCCGGTCTTCATCCGCAATCCCGGCGGCTGCGACAGCAGCGCGTCCCAGCGCGCGCGCACCCGGGCCCAGTAGCCGCTGGTGGCGTCCCAGTATTCGCGTGCCGGACTGAAATCGACCTCCTCCGTCGAGCGGTAATCATTGAATCCCACCTCGCGCGCCAGCGTGCGCGTGCTGCCGTCGGCCGCGCGCACCACCTTGGTGTTGTCCTGCTCATGGGTCCAGCCGCCGGGCACGATGGTGTGGCGGTTCTCGACGTTGAGCGCGTTGTAGTCATCGCGTTTGGTGTACTCGCGCCGCGGCAGCGGACGCCAGGTCCGGTCCGAGGTCCAGGTGGATACGCCGTAGCGGTGGTTCCAGCGCCCGGTGCCGCAGTAGCGCGGCGCGTCGTTGACCTCGTACACGCACTGGGTCCAGGCGCCATCGGTGGCCTCCGCCGGGATGTCCCGGACTTCCCAGGTCTGGTCAGCGGTGAACTCGAAGCGTTGCGGCGCCTCGTAGATCCAGTCCTGGCGCCAATGCTTGGTGACGTGGCCGCTGCGCGGATCAACCAGCAGGTGCTGCAGCATTACTTTCCCTGGCGTGTCTTCGATCACATACACCACTTCGCTGCCGCCGCTGCGCTGCGGCTCCATGCGTTCGTAGCCGTCGGCCAGCAGCACCGTTTCGTCAAAGGCGAAGCTCACCTTGTATTCGCCCTGCATGGCGACGATCGCTTCGTGGTCGCGCACCGGATCAGGCGGCAGGGGTTCGGAGGCAACGGCCATGCCGCAGAAAAGCAGCGGCAGCAGCGCCAGTTTGAACATGGATTCGGGTCTCATTGAAAAATTCCTCGTGGGGTTGGATGGCATGAGGTCAAAGCTCCACCGATACGCTGACCGCAAAACTGCGGCCCGGTGAGGTGAAGCGATCGAGTACGCCGCTGGTCGCCAGGGCCAGCGGCAGGTCTCCGGTCGACCAGTACCTGCGGTCGGCCAGGTTGCGCACACCGGCGTCCACGCGCAGGCCGGGGGCGAAATTCCAATGGGCGTAGAGGTCGAGCACGGCGTGGCCCGGGGTTCGGTACAGCTGTGGGTCGGAGACGCGGTCCTTGCGGGCCACCATCCGCGCTGCCAGTTCCGCACCCCACGGCTCGCGCTCATACCCGACACCGACGGAGGCGGTGGCGGGATCTATCGAATCCAGCGGCACGCCGGCGGTGCGGTCCTCGCCGCGCGACCAGGCCGCCGCACCGCGCAGGGTCCAGCCCTGCCACGCCGGCGACAGCGCACCGAAGTCCACGCCGGCCTTGATTTCCACGCCGCGTATCCGCGCCTCGGATACATTCTGCGACTGGAACACCATCAGGCCCTCGTCGTTGAAGCCGACGAAGCGGAACGATTCGATGAAGTCCTCATAGCGGTTGTGATAGCCGGTCAATCCGGCGTAGACGGCCTGGCCCGCATAGCGGACACCGGCCTCGAAACCATCGCTGGTCTCCGGCCTCAGGTCCGGGTTGGCGATCGCGGTGTAGCCGAACATGACGTTGGTGAAGCCGATATTGACGTCGCTGTAGGGCGGCGCCCGAAAGCCCCCCGCATAGCTGGCAAAGAGCGACCAGCCAGCCGCCGGCTTCCATACGGCGCCCAGCTTGGGTGACACCTGGGTACGCGTCAGACCGCTGACCTGCACCCCGGGGTTGTCACCGGCAAAGATCGCGTCGACTTCCGGGCGCAGTTCGTAGTGGTCAACCCGCAGCCCGGGCACCAGGCGGAATCCACCGGCGCCGAAGATGATTTCATCCTGGGCGTACAGCGCGTACGTGGTCGTGGTGCTGGGCGGGAAGTCACGCACCGGAAACACGTCCGGCAACATGGCGTTGCTGGTGCTCCCGGTGGCGAGGTTGGTCACCAGGCCGTCGCGTTTCTGCCGGGTGTGGGTACGCGACACTTCGATGCCCCAGGCCAGCTCGTGACTCGAGCCGACGCCTGCAACCGATTTCCTGAAATTGGCCTGCAGCCCGTACGCCCGCTGGTCGAAATTGAAGCTGCGATCCCGCCGTTCCGACACCCCGCCGGCCGTGATCCGCTCCTCCACGGTGTCCTGGGTGGTTTCGCTGTCCTGGCGGTAGATCTGCCAATCCAGCGCGTCGGCGAACGCCGCACCGGGCAGGTCCACCTCGTGTGCCAGGGCGACCCGGGCGCGGGTCTGGTGGTCATTGGCACGAACGGCAACGTTGTCCGCGCCGGTGAGGCCCTGCACTCCCTGCATGCTGAGCATGTTGGTGTCGGCAGCGTCTTCATTGCCTTCCACGGTGAGCCGGAAACGCTGGCCTGCACCCGGCTCGAACACCAGCTTGCCAAGCACGCTGCGCCCATCGCGATGCTGCGGATTGGGCGCGGTGCGGGCAGGGCCACTGCTCTCGTCCTCGCCCATGTTGTCCGTCTCCCGACCCTGGCGGTGGCCCATCACCAACAGTCCGGACCAGCGCTCTCCTCCCAGTGCGGCGGTGGCGCCGGCAGAGAAGCCATCCCAGTCGCTCTCCGCCCCGAGCCTGAAACCAAGGTGTGCATCCCTGCCTGGCTGCAGGTAATCAGCTGGGTCCCGGGTCACGAATGCCACCACCCCGCCCAGCGCATCCGAGCCGTACAGCGAACTGCCCGGCCCACGCACCACTTCGACCCGCTTGAGCGTGTCCATGTCGACGAAGTTGCGGTTGGCGTTGGAAAAACTGCCGATCTCGAACGCGTCTGGCACCGGCACGCCGTCGGTGAGGATCCGGACCCGGTTTCCTCCCAGGCCGCGGATGCGGATGTCACCGATGCCGAAGCGGCCGTATGAACCGGTCACCGTCACCCCGGGTTCGTAGCGGAACAGATCCCTCAGGTCGCGCACCATCTGCGCGTCCATGCGTTCGCGATCGATCACGTCAACGGTATTGGGCACGTCGGCGATTGCGCGCGCGGTGCGGGTAGCGGTTACCACCACCCGGTGGAAATCGGTGGCCACGGCGGCCGCGGCCGCGTCGGCCCCGCCTTCGGGCTCAACGGCGGCGGCAGACGCGGACAGGACCGCGCAAAAGGCAAGGAACAGACGACTCGGACGCATTGCAGGCTCGCATGGATCAATCGCGGGCGGCAGCTGGCGTCCGGGGAAACCGGAGGGCGGGCGGGCCTTGGAATCGGGGCACCGGAGCGGTGCCCCGCGGTTACTTGGTCAGGATCAACTTGTCGTTACGGGTATGGCGCAAGCGGTAGCACTCGCCGCCATGGCGGATGAGCACTTCGCGCTGGCCCTGCAGCAGACGGGCGCTGTCGAGCTCGGACGCGCCCGGGGCGGCGTGGGAGGGGCTGCGCGCGTCGGCTCCGGTGGAGCCGGAACCCGGGTTTTCGTCACATGAGGGGACGGAAAGCATCGGACAGTTCCAGTGGGCTGGGGCAAGTGATGGTAATGATTCTCATTTGCCTGTCAACCCGTGTGCTGACGCCGAATCTTGTCGCGCTATGCTCCGCGGGGGAAAGGGAGCTGCATCGGCATGCGCGATATGGCCAAAGCGCCATCCAGGATCATCAGCGAGCTGCTGGCACGACCGGACCAGCTCGCGCTGGAAATGGGCGCCGACGGGGAACTGCTGGTGGCCCGGGTGCGGGCGATCGGCTGTGCGATTGCGCTGCTGCTGCCTGCGCTGCTGCTGCTTGGCGGCGGCACCGTGCACGAAGCGATGATCGGCTTGGCCGCGGCCGTAGTGGCCAACATTTTTGCCCAGGTGTGGCTGGCCCTGGCCCGCAACGCGCGCCGGCACCGCTGGCTGCCCCTGGCCAGCAGCATCTGGGATGTCACCGCCACCAGCTGCGTCCTGGCCGCCCTCGCGTTCCGCGATCCGGTGGCTGGCACGGGCAGTCTGGTGGTGTGGTGCTTCTATGTCATTGCGATCCTGCTCACCGCGCTGCGCCATGACGGCCGCCTGACGCTGTACATCGGCGCCCTGGCCACGGTGCAGTACGCGCTGCTGGCCGGGCTGATCTTTGCCGTGACCCCGGCCGAGCTGCTGGTGTCGGTGGACTACGGCACCGCATCCATCGGCGGTCAGATGCAGCGGGTGGTCCTGCTGCTGCTGGTGACCGTGGTCATCGCCACCATCGTCTACCGCATGCAGCGGCTGGTGGAGATGTCCGGCCGTGACGGGCTGACCGGACTGCCCAACCGCGCGTGGCTGTTGCAGAGCATGCCGCGGATCTTCGAATCGGCCCGCGGCAGCGGCGCTTCGCTTAGCCTGGCCCTGCTGGACCTGGACAGCTTCCGCCGCATCAACGACGAAGCCGGGCACCAGAGCGGCGACCGCGCGATCCGCCAGGTCGCCGCCCAGCTTGAGCAGATGCTGGAGGAAAACGAGCACCTGGCCCGGATCGGAGGCCAGGAGTTCGTGCTGCTGCTCGCCTCGCCGATCGGCAGCGCATGGGAGCGGCTGGACCGCATGCGGCTTCAGCTCAATGAACGTCCATTCCTGTCTGGACGCGGCACGGATCCGCATTGGCTCTCGTTCAGCGCGGGGCTGGCGGCCTGGCCCCAGGACGGGGCCTCCACCTCGGCCCTGCTGCGTTCGGCGGATCGGCGACTGCAGCAGGCCAAGCTGGCCGGACGCAACCGGGTACTGGCCCGCGACGGCTGAATTCCAGTCTTTCCGGCAATGGTCGATATTGCCGTGCTGCCCTCCCTCGCCTAACCTGCCCGATTGACTGCGTGCCCAGGGGCAACGATGGAAGGTTTGATGCGGGTCGGCTTCGGCCTGGTGGGGCTGGCTGTGCTGGTGGGAATCACCTGGCTGTTCTCCGACAACAAGCGCCGGGTGTCGTGGTCGCTGGTGGGCACCGGGCTGGTGCTGCAGATCGTGTTCGCCACCCTGGTGCTGCTGGGCGACAGGTTCCTCGGCTGGCTCGGTTCGGTCAGCCCCGCGCTGTTGCTGTGGCTGCCGCGGCTGGCGGTTGCGGCCTGGGTCATCACCGCGGCGCTGATCCTGGCAGCATCCATCACCCGCCGTACCGGTGGTGCGCCCGACAGCGTGGTCCGCATCGGCCGGACCGCGCTGCCGGTGGCAGCGGTCGCCACGGTCCTGTCTGCGCCCTACTTCGGCGCGGTGATCGGGGCGATTTCCCGCGGTTTCGTCGGCTTGTTGGCTTTCACCGGCGAGGGCGCGAGCTTTATTTTCGGCGATTTCACCGACACCTCGCGCTTCGGCTTCATCTTCGCCTTCCAGGTGCTGCCGACCATCATCTTCTTTGCCAGCCTGATGAGCGTGCTCTACCACGTCGGGGTCATGCAGAAAATCGTGGAGGCCATGTCCTGGGGCATGACCAGGCTGATGCGGGTGTCGGGTGCGGAAACCCTGGCGGTCAGTGCCAATACATTCGTCGGCCAGACCGAAGCGCCGCTGGTGATCCGCCCCTACGTGCCGCAGATGACCCAGTCCGAGCTGCTCACCGTGATGGTGTCGGGCATGGCCACCATTGCCGGCGGGGTGCTGGGCGCCTTCGTGATCCTGCTCGGCGGTGACGATCCGGTGCAGCAGGCCTATTTCGCCCGTCACCTGATCACCGCCAGCGTGATGGCGGCGCCGGCCACCATCGTGATCGCCAAGATCCTCAAGCCCGAGACCGAAACTCCGCTGACCATGGGCTCGGTACGAATCGAGGTGGAGCACACGACTGCCAACGTGATCGACGCCGCTGCCACCGGCGCCGCCGAGGGCCTGAAGCTCGCCTTGAACGTGGGCGCAATGCTGCTGGCCTTCATTGCCCTGATTGCCCTGCTCAACGCGCCGCTGGTGTGGCTGGGACAGGCCACCGGCCTTGAACAGGTGATGGGCCGACCGACCGACCTGTCCGCCCTGCTGGGCGTCCTCCTCTCGCCGCTGGCCTGGATCATCGGCGTGCCGTGGCACGAGGCCTCGACGGTTGGCGGACTGATCGGCACGAAAGTGGTGCTCAACGAATTCGTCGCCTATGTGCAGCTGAGCGAGATCCTGCGCGGCAACGTGGATGGCGTGAGCCTGGGACCGCAGGGAACCCTGATCGCCACCTACGCGCTGTGCGGCTTTGCCAACTTCAGCTCGATCGCGATCCAGATCGGAGGCATCGGCGGCATCGCACCGACCCGCCGCGCCGAACTGGCCAAGTTGGGACTGCGCGCGGTACTCGGCGGTTCCATCGTGACCATGATGACCGCCACCATTGCCGGCGTTCTGACCAACCTGGCCTGAGCCTGGGGATTGCATGAGCAGCGCCCGCGTCACCGTCGTCGGTTCCTTCAACGTCGATCACGTCTGGCATGCGCCGCGCCTGCCGCGGCCGGGCGAGACCCTGGCGGGTGAATACACCACCGGGCCAGGCGGCAAGGGCTTCAACCAGGCCGTGGCAGCGCGGCGTGCGGGCGCTGCCACCAGCTTCATCTGCGCCCTGGGCGACGATGCCGGCGGGACCATGGCCAGGGACCTGGCGGCGACCGACGGGATCGACCTGCACGTGCTGCAGGCCGACGCGCCCACCGGTACGGCCGGGATCTATACCGATGTCGCGGGTCGCAACTCGATCGTGATGGGCCCCGGCGCCAACGCCGCGCTGGATGTTTCGTTCGTGCGCGCACAGGATGCGATCCTGCGCTCCGCGCGCGTGGTACTTGCCCAGCTCGAATCCCCCCCCGCGTCGATCCTTGCGGCCCTGCTGGGCGTCCGTGCAGGCGGCGGCTTGGCGATGCTCAACCCCGCGCCCGCCAACGCCCCGGTGAGCGCAGAGCTGTTGGCCGCCTCCGACCTCATCACCCCCAACGAAACCGAGTTCTCCGCGTTGCTGCAGGCGCACGGCCATGGCGCTGTCGAGCCGGACAGCATCGCCGGGCTGCAGCCCGCGGCTCTACATGCCCTGTGCCGGGCCCTGCTGCCGCACGGCAGCGTGGTGGTGACCCTGGGCGAGATGGGCGCCTTCGTTTCACACCCGCCGGGCCGCCTGCACGGCGACGTGGACAGCCACTACCTGGTGCCGGCCCAGCGCGTCGCCACCGTGGACACCACCGGTGCCGGCGACGCCTTCAACGGGTCGCTGGCCGCGGGGCTGGCCAGCAGCGACGGGCAGCCTTTCGCCGTCCACGTGCGCTTTGCCGCGTGCTTCGCCGCCCTGTCCACCGAGCGTGCCGGAGCCGCCGCTGCCATGCCTGCGGCCGAGCAGGTACGACAGCGCTTCCCCACGCACGCCGCCTGACCGGACCCTCTCCAACCTGGCCACGGCCCGCGGCCGGATCGGCGACAATTCCACCATGCAGATCGGAAGCCACCGCATTGCACCCCGGCTGATCCTCGCCCCGATGGCGGGGGTCACCGACAAGCCGTTCCGGCAGCTGTGCAAGCAGCTGGGGGCCGGGTTGGCGGTGTCGGAAATGACCACCAGCGATCCGCGCCTCTGGCATACGGAAAAATCCCTGCGGCGCATGGACCACGCCGGCGAGCCGGATCCGGTGAGCGTGCAGATCGCCGGCACCCAGCCCCAGGTGATGGCCGAGGCAGCGCGGCACAACGCCGGTCAGGGCGCGCAGATCATCGATATCAACATGGGCTGTCCGGCCAAGAAGGTGTGCAGCGCCTGGGCCGGATCGGCGCTGATGCGCGATGAGGCGCTGGTGGCCGGCATTCTGGAGGCCGTGGTGGGCGCGGTTGATGTGCCGGTGACGCTGAAGATCCGCACCGGCTGGGACACGGAACATCGCAACGCGCCGCAGATTGCGCGAATCGCGCAGGACAGTGGCATTGCCGCGCTGGCAGTGCACGGGCGCACCCGCGACCAGCACTACAAAGGCGAGGCCGAATACGACACCATCGCTGCGATCAGGCAGGACCTTTCAATCCCGGTGATCGCCAACGGCGACATCGACTCGCCGGAGAAAGCGGCGCTGGTACTTCGGAGCACCGGCACCGACGCGCTGATGATCGGCCGCGCGGCCCAGGGCCGCCCGTGGATCTTCCGCGAGATCGCCCACTACCTGGCCACCGGAGAGCGCCTGCCCGAGCCATCGCTGCAGGAAGTGCGCGACGTGCTGATCGGGCATCTGCAGGCCCTGCACGCCTTCTACGGAGAACATTCCGGGGTCCGGATCGCCCGCAAGCACCTGGGCTGGTATGCCAAGGACCGTCCGGAGAACCGCGCCTTCCGCGCAGTGGTCAACCAGGCTGAAACCGCGGAGGCTCAGATCCGCCTGACCCGCGACTATTTCGACGCGCTGGCCGCCGGGGTCGCTCCGGGGTTGTCAGCGGTTGCCTGAGCTTCCCGCGGCGCCTCCCCGTCCCGCGCCATCACGGGATCCGACCGAGCCGGATCATTCCAGATCCGCTCCCAGAGTCCGGAGAGGCCTCCCTGCGGCAGCTGCATGGGCAGCTGTTCGGGGTGGATCGCACGCCAGTTTCCGCCATCCCGTTCGGCAACGACGAAGGTGAAGCTGTAGTCCGGCTCGGCTCCCATGCGCAGGTCGCTCAATAGCAGCCGGTCATCTTCGATCCGCGCCTTCATGAAGCCATGGTTGAACCACGCCAGCCGCTGCACGGCCGGCAGCCCGGCAGCGGTCGCCAGCTCGCGGTTGTCGGAAGGGTAATGGTGGAACCTGATCGGGCCGCTGTCAGCCACCAGCGAGCGCTCGCCTTCAACGAAACCGTCCGGGGTCAGTGCAACCACCCGCCACAGCAACGTATTGAGTGGCATCGGCACGGAGAACCGGGGCGCGTCCTGCAGGCCGATCGCCGCCAGTGAGCGCTCGGCTTCGCGCTCCACCAGGCTCTTGGCCAGCAGCGACCAGCCCAGGTAGACCGTACTCAGGGCCAGGCCCAACACCAGCGCCCGCTGCCCCAGCGCGCGCGGTCCGACGTACAGGGCCACCACGGCGCCGAGCAGCAGCCAGAGCGTGTAAGCGGGATCGATGATGAACAGCGTCGACCACATCACCGGGCGTGCCGGCAGCGGCCACCACAGCTGGGTGCCGTAGACGGTGAAGGCATCCAACAGTGGATGGGTTACCAGCGCCAGCTGGATGGCCCAGAACCAGCGCTGCGGCGCCTGTGCAACGCGACCGCCGCGACGCCGGAAGAACCACCAGATCGCCCAGGCCACGAACGGCAGCACCAGCAGCGAATGGCTGGCGCCGCGATGCAATGTCATCAGCGCGACCGGGTTGTCGGTCAACAGCAGCAGCGGCAGTGAATCCAGATCGGGCAGCGTGCCGAGCACCGCGCCTGCGGTCATCGCCACCCTGCGGTGCGCCGCCGGCACCACCGCGGCGGCAACCGATGCGCCAAGCAATATCTGGGTCAGGGAATCCATGCCCTAATTGTAGGACGGCACCCGCCGGGGCCGGCTCAATGCACGCTGGCGCCGCAGCACTTCTTCCACTTCTGTCCGCTGCCGCAGGGGCAGGGATCGTTGCGGCCGGGCTGCGCCTTGCCCTGCACTGGCACCTGTGCTTCCTGCAATTGCGCAAGATGGAGGTCCTGCAGCAGGGCGGGGACGGAAGAAAGCAGGTCCCAGCGCTCATCGAAGTCGAAACGGTCTTCCCAATCCAGGCCCAGCTCGCCGGCCTGGACCGGATCGATCAGGGTCAGGCGGGCCAGGTCTTCAAGATCGCGGGCCAGATCCTCATCGTCCGCGGCCCACGCCGACCAGCCTTCCGCGCGCAGGGCAACGCCCTGGAGGAAACCGGACGCCCACAGCGCACCGAGCGGAAAATCCTGCGGCACCGAGGCCAGCGGGTCATCGTCAGGCCCCAGTTCGCCATGTTCCGGCGCGGGAAGCCCGAGGAAGGGCAGCAGCTCGAAATCCCGCTGCATCGCCTCTTCCGACTCGTCGTCCTCATCGGCAAGCGGCTGCGCTACCCGCCACTTCACATGGCTCCACAGCTGGGCCAGCAGCGCATGTGCCTGCTGCAGGGCTTCGGCGCCCAGGCGCGCATCGCCCATCGCCAGCGGCAGGTAGTCTCCCGGCCCCGCGGCCGGAGCGGGGCCGACCATGAGCGCGGAGAACAAGCCGTCCAGCGCCTCCAGCGGCATGCCGCCATGGTCCATGGCCCAGCTTTCGGCAAGCGTTTCCAGCGCCGCCAGGTCTTCCTCTTCGATCGGTACGCAACCGTCTTCCATCTGTGCCATCGTTGTTTTTGCCTGATCAGTTGAGCCGCAGTTTAACGCCGCCGTCCAATCAGCAGGCAATCATGCAAAGCAGGGACGCGAAGAGTATCATTCGCGGCCATCTTTCCATCCGAATACAGGGATACAGCCGATGTCGAGCTACCTCTTCACCTCTGAGTCGGTATCTGAAGGCCACCCGGACAAGGTCGCCGACCAGATTTCCGACGCCGTTCTGGACGCCATGCTGGCCCAGGACAAGGGCGCCCGCGTGGCCTGCGAGACCCTGATCAAGACCGGCGTGGCAATCGTCGCCGGCGAGGTCACGACCTCGGCCTGGGTGGACCTGGAGGCGCTGGTGCGCAAGGTCATCACCGATATCGGCTATGACAGCTCCGACGTCGGCTTCGATGGCGACACCTGCGGCGTACTCAACCTGATCGGCAAGCAGTCCCAGCACATCGCCCAGGGCGTGGACCGCAAGGACCCGGAAATGCAGGGCGCCGGCGACCAGGGCCTGATGTTCGGCTATGCCTGCAACGAGGCGCCCGAGTACATGCCCGCGCCGATCTACTACAGCCACCGGCTGGTCGAACAGCAGGCCAAGGTGCGCAAGAAGCGCAATTCGCCGCTGCCGTGGCTGCGCCCGGACGCCAAGAGCCAGGTGACCCTGCGCTACGACGGCAACGAGATCGTGGGTCTGGATGCGGTGGTGCTCTCCACCCAGCACGCCCCGGGCGTGAAGCAGAAGGACCTGGTGGAGGCCGTGCGCGAGCACATCCTCAAGCCGGTGCTGCCCAAAGCGTGGCTGGATGCGCTGCCGAAGAAGGCGCTGCACATCAACCCGACCGGCAAGTTCGAGATCGGCGGGCCGGTGGGCGACGCCGGCCTGACCGGACGCAAGATCATCGTCGACACCTACGGCGGCATGGCCCGCCACGGTGGCGGCGCGTTCTCGGGCAAGGACCCGTCCAAGGTTGACCGTTCGGCTGCCTACGCCGCCCGCTACGTGGCCAAGAACGTGGTCGCCGCCGGCCTGGCCGACAGGTGCGAGGTGCAGGTGAGCTATGCCATCGGCGTGGCCGAGCCCACCTCCATCTCGGTCACCACCTTTGGCACCGGCAGGATCCCGGATGAGCAGATCGAAAAGCTGATCCGCGCCCACTTCGACCTGCGTCCCTACGGCATCATCAAGATGCTCGACCTGATCCACCCGATCTACCAGCCCACCGCCGCCTACGGCCACTTCGGCCGCAAGCCGTACCAGCACACCTATCGCTGGGAAGAGACGGTGAACGGCAAGGTGGAAAAGCATTCCTCGACCGCGACCGCCTTCTCCTGGGAGAAGACCGACCGCGCCGAGGAGCTGCGCAAGGCCGCGAAGCTGAAATAACCGGATCGGGCCGCCCGGCGGTTACGTCCGTTCGGCCCCTCGTCCGGTTGATTCCGCCGTCCATAGGAGCGCGCCATGCGCGCGAAGCCGCGTGAATCCGGACCGTGCGGTGTGGCGTCGGTCACGATCCGGTGACCGATGCCACGTTGTGATGCCATGTGTCACGCGGCTTCGCGGGCGTGGCCCGCTCCTACAACAACGCGGATTCATGCATGAAAAAAGGCCGCCCAGTGGGCGGCCTTCCTGTATCTGCACAGCTGGCTGGAAGATCAGCCGTTGAGCAGCTTGGCGATCGCCGGGCCGAGGTCGCCAGGCGACTTGACCGTGGTCACGCCGGCCTTTTCCAGCGCGGCGAACTTGCCTTCGGCCGTGCCCGAACCGCCCGATGCGATCGCACCGGCGTGGCCCATGCGCTTGCCCGGAGGGGCGCTGGCGCCGGCGATGAAGCCGACCACCGGCTTGGTCACGTGCTCGGCGATGTACTCGGCCGCTTCTTCCTCGGCACTGCCGCCGATCTCGCCGACCATGATGATGCCTTCGGTCTGCTCGTCGTCCTGGAACAGCTTCAGGCAGTCGATGAAGCTCAGGCCGTGGATCGGGTCGCCGCCGATGCCGATCACCGTCGACTGGCCCAGGCCCGCGTCGGTGGTCTGCTTCACGGCTTCATAGGTCAGCGTGCCCGAACGCGACACGATGGCCACCTTGCCGGCCTGGTGGATGTGGCCCGGCATGATGCCGATCTTGCACTCGCCCGGAGTGATGATGCCGGGGCAGTTCGGCCCCACCAGCACGGTGTCCGGGTAGGTCAGGTTCAGGGTCTGCTTGACCCGCAGCATGTCCAGCACCGGGATGCCTTCGGTGATGCACACGATCACCTGGATGCCGGCTTCAGCGGCCTCCAGGATGGCGTCGGCCGCGAACGGCGGCGGCACGTAGATCACCGAAGCGTTGGCGCCGGTTTCCTCGACCGCATCGATCACGGTGTTGAACACGGGCAGGCCCAGGTGCTCGCTGCCGCCCTTGCCCGGGGTCACGCCGCCGACAACCTTGGTGCCGTACTCGAGCATCTGCTCAGCGTGGAAGGTGCCCTGCTGGCCGGTAAAGCCCTGCACGATCACCTTGGTGTTTTTATTGACGAGAACGCTCATTGCGATTGGATCCTTGGAAGTGGGGTCAGGCAGCCTTGGCTGCGGCGACGGCCTTGCGGGCACCGTCGTTGATGTCGTCGGCCGGGGTGATCGCCAGGCCGGAGTTCTTCAACATCTCCTTGCCCGCGTCCACGTTGGTCCCCTCCAGGCGCACGATCACCGGCACCTTGACGTCCACTTCCTTGACCGCGGCAATGATGCCCTCGGCGATCATGTCGCAGCGCACGATGCCGCCGAAGATGTTGACGAAGATCGCCTTCACATCGTCGGACGACAGGATCAGCTTGAACGCCTCGGTCACCCGCTCCTTGGTGGCGCCGCCGCCGACATCGAGGAAGTTGGCCGGCGAGCCGCCCTCCAGCTGGATCACGTCCATGGTGGCCATGGCCAGGCCTGCGCCGTTGACCATGCAGCCGATGTTGCCGTCCATGGTCACGTAGTTCAGGTCGTGCTGGCTGGCGGCGACCTCGGTCTCGTCTTCCTGGCGGATGTCGCGCATGGCCACCAGGTCCGGGTGGCGGTAGGCGGCGTTGTCGTCAGAGTCGACCTTGCCGTCGAGCACCGCCAGGCTGCCGTCGGTGAGGATGGCCAGCGGGTTCAGTTCAACCAGCGCCAGGTCCTTCTCGTTGAACAGCTTGTACAGCCCCATCATGATCTTCGACAGCTGGCCGACCTGCTTGGCGTTCAGGCCGAGCGCGAAGCCCAGGTCGCGGCATTGGTACGGCTGCAAACCCTGGATGTAGTTGACGTTGAGGGTCTGGATCTTCTCCGGCGTCTCGGCGGCCACCTGCTCGATGTCCATGCCGCCTTCGCTGGAAGCGATGAAGGTGATCGACTGGGTCGAACGGTCCACCAGCACCGACAGGTACAGCTCCTTGGCGATATCGGTGCCTTCGGAGATCAGCACCGAATCGATCGGCAGCTCGACGCCGGCGGTCTGGTAGGTCGCCATCTTCGTGCCGAGCATCGCCTTGGCGTATTCGCGCACTTCATCGTGGGTCTTGGCCAGCTTCACGCCGCCTGCCTTGCCGCGGCCACCCGCGTGGATCTGCGCCTTGACCACCCACAGATTGCCGGGGATAGCCTTGGCGGCCTCGACGGCCTCTTCGGGAGAGCGCGCGATGCGCCCCGCGGGAACTGCGATGCCGTAATCGGCAAACAGTTGTTTTGCCTGGTATTCGTGGAAATTCATGTGGGATCCATGCGTGGGAGGGGTCAAATGCGCCCCGGAGGTCCGCACGGACCCGGGGCGCCGCACCGCGCATGCCGCGCGCGGCCGGTCCACATATTCTCGCCGATGCGGCTGGCGCGGGCAAAACACCCCTCGCCGGGGCGTCGCCGGAGCCCTCACCGGCGAGCCTATACTCGGCCCCTGGATCCTGACGGCCGCATCACTTGCCCTCGATTTTCGCTCCACCCGCCTATACCCAGCGCGTCCTGCGGCGCGAGCTGTACCTGTTCGCGCTCTACCGCCTGCTTGAAGCCAGCCTGCTCGCCCTGATGGTATTTGGGCCTTGGGAGTTTTTGAGCGGCGAGCCGCGCAATATCGCGCTGGCCACCGCCGCGTGCCTGGCCTACCTGCCGGCCGCGATGCTGCTGTTCTTCTGGTCGCGCCGCACCGACACGCGGATGTCGGAAGTAGCGCTGGTGGGGGTATGCACCGACATCATCGTTGCCGCGCTGGTCACCCATGCCATTCCCCAGGCAGGACCGGGCGTGGCCCTGATGCTGGTGTTCAACCTGGGCGCGGCGGCGCTGTTCCTGCGCCTGCAGGCTGGACTGGCCATGGCCGCCTTCGCCGCGGCGGCGCTGGTGGTGGAGTTCGTGTGGAGCAGGCTGGATGGCAGCGCAGGCGATCGCCCGCTGGCCGAGCTGCTGATGTTCACCTTCAGCTTCTTTGCCATGGTGACGCTGACTTTCCTGCTGGGACAGCGCCTGCGCACCAGCCAGGACCTGGCGGACCGGCGCGGCGCCGAGGCCGAGAACCTGGCCGGGATCAACGAGCTGATCATCCGCCGCATGCGCACCGGGGTGCTGATGGTCGACGCCACCCGGCGCGTGCGCCTGGCCAATGAAGCGGCGACGCAGCTGTATGGCGAAACCGAACAGGGCCTGGAGGGGCGCGCGCTGTCGGATCTGTCGCCCGAGCTGACC
This sequence comes from Luteimonas sp. A478, assembly GCF_054052025.1. Taxonomy (NCBI): domain Bacteria; kingdom Pseudomonadati; phylum Pseudomonadota; class Gammaproteobacteria; order Lysobacterales; family Lysobacteraceae; genus Luteimonas; species Luteimonas yangxiaopingae. Next base: position 45,551 of record NZ_JBSVRF010000005.1, read on the forward strand.
GACCGGCTCAAGGAATGGCTGCGCACGGGCGCGCTGGACGACACCCCGATGGGTTACGGCAGCGAGCGGCTGGAAGTGCAGCCGCGCTTCACCCGCCTGCTCAACGACAGTGACACCGTCCTTGTGTTCCTCGACGACGCCTCGCTGGTCTCGCGCCGGGCGGAATCGCTGACCCTGTCTGCAATGGGCCGCTTTTCCGCCAGCCTGGCCCATGAAATCCGCAACCCGCTGGCGGCGATCAACTACGCAGTCCAGCTGCTGGAGGAATCCACCAGCCTGCCGGACACCGACCGTCGCCTGCTCGAGATCATCCACCAGCAGTGCCAACGTACCAACGGCATTGTGGAAAGCGTACTGGGTCTGGCGCGGCGCGAGCGGGCCATGGGCGAGCAGCTGGAGCTGGTGGCCTTCTCACGCCGCTTCGTCGACGAATTCTCCCGCACCATGACACCGGAAAACGGCGTCCTGCAGGTCAACGACCGCCAGAAGCCGCTGATCGGAGTGTTCGATCCCGGCCACCTGCAGCAGATCCTCACCATCCTGGTGCAGAACGCGATCAACTACGGCCGCCTGCCGGGCGAAGCCGCCCGGGTCACCATCGCGGTGAGTGAACTGGACGGACGGCCGGTGATCGAAGTGCTGGACCGTGGGCCCGGCGTGCCGGACGCGATCGCCGCGCAGCTGGGGCGTCCGTTCTTCACCACCTCCGAACACGGCACCGGCCTTGGCCTCTATATCGCCCGTGAGCTGAGCCGCTCCAACGGCGCCAGCCTGGATTACGTATCGGTGCCGGGCGGCGGTGCCTGCTTCCGCATCGTCCTCGCCGGACGCAATCCGCTGCTGGCCACGCAGCTGCCCTGACAGGGGCATAAAAGCGCTGAAAAAGGGCACCTCCCGCCCCATATCGTTACTTTGGTCCTGCCCCAAGGCACAATGGATGCCGAATCCGCACTGCCAGGCCCGTCCATGAGTGAAAACAGCAGCGTTCTGATCGTCGATGACGAGCATGACATCCGCGAGCTGCTGGTCCTGACCCTGGGACGCATGGGTCTGCGCACCGATACCGCTGCCAACCTCACCGCCGCCCGGCAGCTGCTCAGCGCCAATACGTACGACCTGTGCCTGACCGACATGCGCCTGCCGGACGGCTCGGGGCTGGAGCTGGTGACCGAGATCGCCACCCATTTCCCCGACACGCCGGTTGCAATGATCACGGCCTACGGCAACGTCGAAGCCGCCGTGGAGGCACTCAAGGCCGGCGCGTTCGACTTTGTCAGCAAGCCGGTGGACGTACACATGCTCCGCGGCCTGGTGCGCCAGGCGCTGGACCTGTCGCAGAACAGCCAGCAGCAGCCGGAAGAGGCCAATCGCCTGTTTGGCGAATCCGAAGCGATGATCACCCTGCGCCGGACCATTTCCAAAGTCGCGCGCAGCCAGGCACCGGTGCACATCAGCGGCGAATCCGGCACCGGCAAGGAGCTGGTGGCGCGCACCATCCATGCCCAGGGCGCGCGCTCAGCCGGCCCCTTCGTGCCGGTCAACTGCGGCGCGATTCCCAACGAACTGATGGAAAGCGAGTTCTTCGGCCACAGGAAGGGCAGCTTCACCGGCGCCCATGCCGACAAACCCGGACTGTTCCAGAGCGCCGATGACGGCACCCTGTTCCTGGACGAAGTGGCCGAGCTGCCGCTGTCGATGCAGGTCAAGCTGCTGCGTGCGATCCAGGAAAAAAAGGTGCGGCCGGTCGGCGCGCAGACCGAGGTGGACGTGGATGTGCGCATCCTCTCGGCCACCCACAAGGACCTGGCTGCGCTGGTCGAGGACGGCAGCTTCCGCCACGACCTGTACTACCGCATCAACGTGATCGGCCTGCACGTGCCGCCGCTGCGCGAGCGCACCGGCGACCTGCCGCTGCTGTCCACGGCCATCCTGCAGCGCCTGGCCCCGGCCATGAACCGCAGCGTGCCCCAGCTCTCGCCCCAGGCATCCGCTGCGCTGGAGGAATACGGCTTCCCCGGCAACGTACGCGAGCTGGAGAACATCCTCGAGCGCGCCATGGCCCTGGCCGACGGCGACGCCATCGAGGTCGAGGACCTGCAGCTGCCCCGGCACGAGCCGCGCCCCCCGCAGTCGCCCGCCGCCGGGCAGGGCGTGGACCCCTCCCGCCTCAGCCCCTATGACACCGCCTCCAGCGCCCTGCCTTCGTACATCGAGGAAATCGAGCGCGCCGCCATCCAGCAGGCGCTGCAGGAAAACCGCTACAACAAGACCAGGACCGCCGCCGCGCTGGGCATCACCTTCCGCGCCCTGCGCTACAAGCTCAAGAAGCTCGGTATCGACTGAACCGCCACCCGGGCGGGCCAGCGCGGCACGTCAGCCGCTGCGGCGCCGGAACAGCAGGAACGAGATCGTCAGCATCAGCACCGGTGGCAACAGGTAGGCGATGCGGAAGTCGAACTGGTACACGCCCGCCAGGCGCACGAACTGGTTCTGCAGCAGCCAGAACCCGAGTCCGAACACCACCCCGATGAACAACCTGCGGCCCTGCCCGCCGCTGCGCAGGCTGCCGAAGGCGAACGGGATCGCCGCCAGGCACAGCGCCAGCACGTTGAGCGGATAGAACCAGCGGCCCCAGTAATGCTCCTCGTACTCGCTGGCATCCAGTCCGTTGCGCTGGCGGTAATCGATGCCCCGGCGCAGGTCCGACGTGGTCTGGTAACGGGGCCGCCACAGGTTGCCGGCGGTGGCCAACGCGGCCGCATCCAGCTGCGAGGTCCAGCGCTCCTCCATCACCTCGGTCTCGGAGACCGAGCGCTCCTCGAACCACACCCGGCGCACCCCCTGCAGCAGCCAGCCATCACCGTCATGCGCGGCGCTGGCCGCCCTGGCCACCGACGCCAGGCGGCCCTCTTCGTCGAATTCGAACAGGCGCACGTCGCTCAGTTCCAGCCATTGCCGATCGCCCTCGCGCCGCTCTTCGCCGCCCTGGGCGTTGAGGAAGGTATCGCCCTCGCGCGCCCACAGGCCCGAATAGCGGGCCACGATCAGGTCGCTGGATTTGGCCGCAGCCTTCATGTTGTCCGCGCTGCGCTGGGCCCACGGCGCCAGGGTTTCGGCGTTGAGGATCATGACCACGGTGATCAGCAGCAGCGGCACTGCCACCGACGCGCTCAGCCTCTTGCGCGACAGCCCCACCGCCCGCAGCGCGGTCAGCTCCGAGCTGGCGGCCAGCACGCCCAGCCCCATCAGCGTGCCGATCACCGCCCCGGTCGGGAACATCATGTAGGCCCGGCGCGGGAGGGTGTAGATGACATAGGTGAGCGCCGGGACGAAGCCGTAATCGCCCTCGCCGATATCATCGATCTCCGCCAGCAGGCCGCTGATCATCAGGTCCAGCCCGGTGAGCACCGCCCAGGTCAACAGCACGCTGGTCAATACCACGCGCGCCACGTACAGGTCGTGGATTTTTGGCAACATCTTCATGCCCGTCGCCTCCACGGAGCGCGGCGCAAGCGGCCGTCGTCAAAATACATCCATAGCCCGAGCGCCAGGACCGGCAGCACCAGCCACCACAGCCCCAATCCCAGCGGAATGGTGCCTTCGGCCAGCCAGTCCTGGCCCAGGATCATCAGGTTGACGCTGACGAAGTACCCGAGGAAAGCAAGCATGGTGCGGCCGTAGCGCGATTGCCGGGGCGGGCTGCGCGCCAGCGGCACTGCCAGCAGCCCGAAACCCAGCGCCAGCAGCGGCGGCGCCAGGCGGAAGTGCAACTCGGCCCGCGCCTCCGGGCGCTCATCGCCCAGCAGCGCCAGGGTGGGCATCAGCTCCGGGTCTTCCTCGTCCCGGCTGTGGTCAGCCGGGGGCAGGCGCAGCTCATTGCTGGCAAACCGCATCAGGCGGAAATCCAGCCCGTCTTCCTGCGGCCCTTCCACGCGGAAACCATCATCAAGGACCAGGTAGCGCTCGCCGTCGGGCTCCACGTTCAGCCGCCCGGTCGTCGAGGTGGTCACGTCCATGCGCGCACCTTCCTGCTGGTAGACGAACACCCGCGTCATCTGGGTGCCATCCCCCGACATGCCGCCCACGTAGACCACCCCGCCACCGCCTGGAATCTCCACGAACCGGCCCGCCTCCAGCCCGGCCACCATCATGCTGCGGCTGCCGGCTTCCACCATGCGCGCGGAATAGTCGCGCGCCCAGGGCCCCAGCCATATCGAGCACACCGCCACCAGCAGTACCATCGGCACGATCAGCATCAGCACCGGCCGCAGCAGCCGCCGCGGCCCCACGCCGGTGGCGGTGAGCACCGGCATCTCCGAATCCCGGTACAGCCGGCCCACCGACAGCAGCAGGCCCAGCAGCAGGCCCAGCGGCAGGATCAGCGGCAGGTAGTTGAGCACCTGCAGGCCGAGCTGGGACAGCATCATCCCCGCCGGCACCCGGCCGCGGGCGATATTGCCCAGCACGTCGGCGAACACGCCGCCAAGGCTGACCACCATCAGCACGACCATCACGGCAAAGGTGGCCTGGGCGAATTCGCGGAACAGATAGCTGTCGAGTTTGGGCATCAAAAGGGTGCTTGCTTTAGACTTGGGGATTCACTTTTGTTCTTTACAGCATGCTTTCACGCCGCCCGCGAAGGCGCAGGCTGGCCGATCCGCAGAGCCGGATCCGGGCGTGGATTGTCCGATTGTAAGGAACTGGACACGGAATCTCGTTGATGACCCTGGAATTCACCCTGAATCATGCTCCCGCCGCGACCGCCGACACCGGCTGCGTTGTGGTGGGCCTCTTCGCCGACAAGGCCCTGACCCCCGCCGCTGCGGTGCTGGACGAGGCCAGCGGTGGCCGTCTGTCGCGCCTTGTCGCGCGTGGCGACCTGCCCGGCAAGCCCGGCAGCGCCGTGCTGCTGCACGAACTGGAAGGTATCACCGCGCCACGGGTGCTGGTGGTTGGCCTGGGCGAGCGCGACCGGTTTGACGCCGCGCGCTACCAGCAGGCGGTGGCCACCGCGGCGCGTACGCTCAAGACCGGAGCCACGGATTCCGCGCTGCTGACCCTGACCGAGGTGCTGGTGAAGGACCGCGACGCGGCCTGGAACATCCGCCAGGCGGTGATCACCACCGACCACGCGACCTACCGCTATACCGCCACCCTGGGCGAGAAGAACAAGAAGCGCGAGCACACCGGCCTGACCTCGGTGGCCGTGGCCGGCGACGATGCCCAGGCCCTGGCCCAGGGCAGGGCGATCGCCGCAGGCGTGAAGTTCGCCCGCGAGCTGGGCAACCTGCCGCCGAACATCTGCAACCCGGCCTACCTGGCCGACCAGGCCCGCGATTTTGCCAGCCGCTTTGAAAAAGCCGGCTGCACGGTGCTCGAAGAAGAACAGATGGAAGAGCTCGGCATGGGCTCGCTGCTGTCGGTGGCGCGCGGCTCGGCCAACCGCCCGCGGCTGATCGTGCTGGAGTGGAACAACGGTGGCGATGCCAAGCCCTACGTGCTGGTCGGCAAGGGCATCACCTTTGATACCGGCGGGATCAACCTCAAGACCCAGGGCGGCATCGAGGAGATGAAGTACGACATGTGCGGCGCCGCCACGGTGCTGGGCACGTTCGTGTCCGCGGTGGGCCTGGAACTGCCGATCAACCTGCGCGTGGTGGTACCGGCGGTGGAGAACGCCATCGACGGCGACAGCTACCGCCCGTCCGACGTCATCACCAGCATGTCCGGCAAGACGATTGAAGTGGGCAACACCGACGCCGAAGGCCGCCTGATCCTGTGCGATGCGCTCACCTATGCCGAGCGCTTCGAGCCCGAGGCGCTGGTGGACGTGGCCACCCTCACCGGTGCCTGCATGGTCGCGCTTGGCCGCCAGGCTTCGGGCCTGATGAGCAAGCACGACGACCTGGCCAACGAGCTGCTGGCCGCCGGCGAGACCGTGTTCGACCGCGCATGGCGCCTGCCGCTGTGGGATGAATACCAGTCGATGCTCGATTCCAACTTCGCCGACATCTACAACATCGGCGGACGCTGGGCGGGCGCGATCACCGCAGGCTGCTTCCTCTCGCGCTTCACCGAGGGCCAGCGCTGGGCGCACATCGACATCGCCGGCAGCGCCAGCGGCGACGGCAAGATGGGCATGGCTTCCGGACGCCCGGTGGGCCTGCTCAGCCAGTGGCTGCTGGACCGCGTCTGAGGCCTGGCAGTGCGCGCCGACTTCTACCTGATCGCCAAGCCGCGGTTCCGCGACGAACCGCTGCGCCTGGTGTGTGAGCTGGTGCGCAAGGCGCACGCCGCCAACCTGCCCACCCTGGTGCTGGCGCGCGACCGCACCCAGGCCGAGCTGCTGGACGACCTGCTGTGGGACATGGGCGACGACGCCTTCATCCCGCACCAGATCGCCGGGCTTGACCCGGATGAAGACGGCGAAACGCCGGTGCTGATCGCCGGCCCGGAGTACGACGCGCCAATGCGCCCGCTGGTGATCAACCTGCGCGATGCGGCGGTGGAAGGCGGCTTTGAGCGGGTGCTGGAAGTGGTACCCGCCGACCCTGCGGCGCGCGATCCCCTGCGCGAGCGCTGGAAGCAATACCGGGCCCGCGGGCTGCAGGTAACCAAGCACGATATGTGAGAGCAGCAGACCATGTCCCTGGCCCCCAGTTACAACCCCGGCAGCTTCGAATCCCGCCTGTACGCCGAGTGGGAGTCATCGGGCGCGTTCGCGCCGCGCGGTGACGGCCCCGCCTACACCATCCTGCTGCCGCCGCCCAACGTCACCGGCACCCTGCACATGGGCCACGCGTTCCAGCACACCCTGCAGGATGCGCTGGTGCGCTACCACCGCATGCGCGGCTACCGCACCCTGTGGCAGATGGGCAGCGACCACGCCGGCATCGCCACCGAGATGGTGGTGACCCGCAACCTGGCTGCCGAAGGCAATGGCGAGACCCGCGACTCGCTGGGCCGCGACGGCTTTATCGCCAAGGTCTGGGAGTGGAAGCAGCAGTCCGGCGACACCATCGAGCGCCAGATGCGCCGCATGGGCGTGTCCGGGGACTGGTCGCGCAAGGTCTTCACCATGGATGACGGCCCCTCGGCTGCCGTGGTGGAAGCCTTCGTGCGCTTGCACGAGCAGGGGCTGATCTACCGCGGCAAGCGCCTGGTCAACTGGGATCCGGTGCTGCAGACCGCGGTGTCCGACCTGGAAGTGGTCAGCGAGGAAGAGAACGGCCATCTGTGGTCGATCCGCTATCCGCTGGCCGGCGACGCCACCTACGAACACATCGAACAGGACGCCGACGGCAACGAGCTGCGCGAGACCCGCGACTACCTGGTAGTGGCCACCACCCGGCCGGAAACCATGCTCGGCGACAGCGCGGTGATGGTGCATCCGGAAGACGCGCGCTATGCCGGCCTGATTGGCAAGGCAGTGACGCTGCCGCTCACCGGGCGCGAGATCCCGGTGATCGCCGACGACTACGTCGACCGCGACTTCGGCACCGGCGTGGTCAAGGTCACTCCCGCGCACGATTTCAACGACAACGCGGTGGGCCAGCGCCACAACCTGCCGCTGATCAACATCTTCACCGCCACCGCCTGCATCAACGACGAAGCGCCGGAGCAGTACCGCGGCCTGGACCGTTTCGACGCCCGCAAGGCGGTGCTGGCGGACCTGGAGGCCGAGGGCCTGCTGGTTGAAACCAAACCCCACAAGCTGCAGGTGCCCCGCGGCGACCGCAGCGGCCAGGTGATCGAGCCGTACCTGACCGACCAGTGGTTCGTGCGCATGGACGGGATGGGCAAGCGCGGCCTGGAGCTGGTTGAAGGCGCTGATGGCAAGCCGGGCGCGGTCAAGTTCGTACCGCCGAACTGGATCAACACCTATCGCCACTGGCTGGGCAACATCCAGGACTGGACCATCAGCCGCCAGCTGTGGTGGGGCCACCGCATTCCGGCCTGGTTCGACGATCAGGGCAACGCCTATGTAGGTCGCGACGAGGCCGATGCGCGGGCGCGCGCCGGTCTGGGCACCGATGTGCCACTGCGTCAGGACAGCGACGTGCTGGAAACCTGGTTCTCCTCCGCGTTGTGGCCGTTCAGCACCATGGGCTGGCCGGACGAGGCCGCCATGGCCGAGCGCGGCTTTGGCGACTTCCTGCCTTCAAGCGTGCTGGTGACCGGCTTTGACATCATTTTCTTCTGGGTAGCCCGGATGATCATGATGACCGAGCAGCTGACCGGCCAGGTGCCGTTCCGCGATGTCTACATCACCGGCCTGGTGCGCGACCGCGACGGGCAGAAGATGTCCAAGTCCAAGGGCAACATCCTCGACCCGCTGGACATCATCGACGGCATTGGTCTGGACGAGCTGGTGGCCAAGCGCACCACCGGCCTGATGCAGCCGCAGATGGAGGCACGGATCGACAAGGCCACCCGCAGGGAATTTCCCGACGGCATCGATGCGCACGGCGCCGATCCGCTGCGCTTCACCATGGCCGCGCTGGCCGGCCCGGGCCGCGACATCAAGTTCGACCTGGGGCGCGCCGAGGGCTACAAGAATTTCTGCAACAAGCTGTGGAACGCCACCCGTTTTGTGCTGATGAACACTGAAGGGGTGGATGCCAGCGGTGCCTACGAGCCGGTGACCGACGCCGAGAAGTGGATCCTGGCGCGCCTGGCGGCCACCGCCGCCGAGGCAGAGGCCCATTTCGCCAGCTACCGTTTCGACCTGCTCGCGCAGACGCTGTACGAGTTCACCTGGGACGAGTTCTGCGACTGGTTCCTGGAGCTGGCCAAGCCCGCGCTCAACGGCACCGACACCGCGGCCGCCGACAGCACCCGCCGCACCCTGCTGCACGTGCTGGAGGCGCTACTGCGAATGCTGCATCCGCTGATCCCGTTCGTGACCGAGGAGCTGTGGCGCCATGTGGCTCCGCGCCTTGGCATGCAGGCAGACACCATCAGCCTGCAGCGCTATCCGCAGGCCACCGACTTCGACAGCGGCGCCTATGCACAGGCCGAGTCGGACGTGGAGTGGCTCAAGCAGATGGTGTCCGCCCTGCGCCGGATCCGCAGCGAGCTCGGCGTTTCCCCGAACCGGAAGGTTCCCCTGCTGGTGCAGGGCGGCAGCGCCGACGACACCGCCCGACTGCAGCGCTTTGATTCACAGCTGCGCTTCCTGCTGCGCCTGGACGGGATAGAAGCCGTCGAAGGCGATCCGCCGCCTTCCGCCACCGGCCTGGCCGGGGAGCTGAAGCTGTTCGTGCCGCTGGAAGGCCTGGTGGACCTGGACGCCGAACGCGCGCGTCTGGACAAGGAGATCACCCGGGTCTCTGCCGAGAAGGACAAGAGCAGCGCCAAGCTGGCGAAGTTCAGTGACAAAGTGCCGGCCGCCGTGGTCGAGCAGGAGCGCAAGCGCCTGGCTGACTGGACTGCCCAGTTGGACAACCTCAGCGCGCAGCGCGCGCGCCTGTAAGGCTTGCCGGGGCTGTTGCAGACAGCCTCGGTGGCAGCGCCTCAATCGCCGAACAGCTCCCGCGCCATCACCAGCGCGTCTTCGCGACCTTCGTGGTCCGGGTAGTAGCGCGGACGCCGGCCGATCTCGTTGAAGCCTTCGTCGTGATAGAGCGCCACCGCGTGCTCATTCGAAGGCCGGACCTCCAGGTACATCCGCTCCGCGCCTTGCTGGTGGGCGATCTTCAGCAGCGCGTGCAGCAGACGGCGGCCGTGCCCGTGACTCTGCAGTCGCGGATCCACGCAGATGTTGAGCAGGTGCGCCTCGCCCGCCGCCACGCTCACCACCCCGTATCCGCACAGTCCCTCCTCTTGGTGCAGCACCCACGCCTGGTAGCCCGCCCGCAGGCAGTCGCGGAAGATGCCCGCGGCCCAGGGGAAGGGATAGGCGCGAAGCTCGATCTCCATGACGGACTCGACGTCCGCCTCGCGCATCGGCCGCATTGCCGGGCGCGATGCCGGCAGCCCGGCGGCCGGGGCGTTCACGCCGGCGGCTGTCCGCGCATCGCCCGCAGCCGCGGCCAAAGGGCACGTTTTGCCGCCGGATCGCGCAGCTGGGTCAGTGGCGACCAGGAACGATACAGCGCGCCGGCATCGGCCGAATTCCGGTCACGCCCGGCAGCCTGCAGCAGTGCGTCAAGCAGCGGATCGTCCGGCAGTTCAACTGCCTGCGGATCAATCCGCTGCCACAGCGGATAGCCCAGCGCTTCCAGCGTTTCGCGCTGCAACCCGTCCCAGCTCATGCGGCTGCCTCTGCCGGCCTCCAGCGGCGCCAGAGCCAGGTCGCCGGCCCGGACAGGGCGTACAGCAGCGAAGCGGCAAGCAGGGTTTTGGGGGGATCGATCCACAGCGCGATCAGCAGCCCGACGGCAATCAGCAGCGCCACGAACGGCACCCGGTCCGAACGCGGTCCGCTGCCACTGCCCTTGAAGCTGGAATAACGGATGCGGCTGACCATCAACAATCCGGAAACCACGGTCACCGCGATCGCCGCGAAGCGCATTTCATAGCCGCCCATGCCCAGCGAGTGCGCGGTCCACACGAAGCTGGCCATCAGCCCCGCCGCGGCCGGGCTGGCCAGGCCCACGAACCAGCGCTTGTCCACCTGCGACACCTGGCTGTTGAACCGCGCCAGCCGCAGCGCGGCGCAGGCGGCATACAGGAACGCCGCCAGCCAACCCACCCGGCCCAGGGTGACGCCATCCAGCCGCAGCTCCAGCAGTGCCCAGTGATACATCACCAGGGCAGGCGCCATGCCGAAACTGATCAGGTCGGCCAGGGAGTCGTACTGCACGCCGAACTCGCTCTGGGTGTTGGTCAGGCGCGCTACGCGCCCGTCGATCCCGTCCAGGATCGCAGCCACGAAAATGGCCGCGCAAGCCGGACCAAACCTTCCCTGGGAGGCGGCGATGATGGCAAAAAATCCTGCGAACAGCCCCCCTGTGGTGAACAGGTTCGGTAGCAGGTAGATGCCGCGGGGTCGGGTGCGGGCGGCCGGGGTTTGCTGATCATCCATGCCCGCAGTTTACGGCCCCGGAGCGGAATCCGCAGTTTTCCTTCTTTGCATCCCGATGCGGCGACTTGCGCCCCCGGCAAGGGAGTGCTGCAATCGCTGCCATTCCCAGTCCAGCCGGAGTCTCCATGCGCCTCGCGATTGTCTGTGCAGTTCTTTTCTTGGCCGCAGCCACCGCAGGTGCCAGCGACATCTACCAGTGGACCGACGTCCGTGGCGTTACCCACTACTCCGAAAGCCCTCCCCCGGCTGGCACCCAGTACCAGGTGCGCCGGATCACCGATTCCGGCGCCGGTCTGCGCACCGAGCAGCCCGCCAGCGCCGCACCCGAAGTCAATCCCCAGTGCACCGCCGCGCAGGCCAATATCGAGGTCCTGCAGAGCGAGGGCCCGGTGTTCCAGGAGGATGACAGCGGCGAACGCGTTGCCCTGAGCGACGACGACCGCAGCCGCCAGCTGGAATTGGCCCAGGCCGCGGTACGGGCCTACTGCAGCAGCGCCAGCTGAGTTTCAGCAGCCGCCCAGCCGGCCCGCCGGCACGGACCATGGCGGCCCGCGGCCACCCGCACGGCACATGGCACAATGCCCGGCTCTCCTTTGCCGAAGCCTGATCCATGCGCCTGTCGCGATTCCACCTGCACACCACCCGTGAAGTCCCCGCCGACGCCGAGATCGCCAGCCACCGGCTGATGCTGCGCTCCGGTCTGATCCGGCGCCTGGCCGCGGGCCTGTACACCTGGTCGCCGCTCGGCCTGCGCGTGCTGCGCAAGGTGGAGGCCGTGGTGCGCGAGGAAATGGATGCCGCCGGCGCAATCGAACTGCTGATGCCGGCCGTGCAGCCGCGCGAGCTGTGGGAGGAAAGCGGCCGCTGGGAGGAATTCGGCGGCCAGCTGCTGAAGCTGCAGGACCGCAAGCAGGCCTGGTATTGCGTCGGCCCGACCCACGAGGAAGTGATTACCGACTTCGCCCGCAACGAACTGTCCAGCTACAAACATCTGCCGGTCAATTTTTACCAGATCCAGACCAAGTTCCGTGACGAGATCCGGCCGCGCTTCGGGGTCATGCGTTCGCGCGAATTCCTGATGAAGGATGCGTATTCGTTCCATATCGATGCCAGTGGCCTGGCGGACGAATACGCCAATATGCACGCGGCCTATACCCGCATCTTTACCCGCCTGGGCTTGGACTTCCGCGCCGTGCAGGCCGATTCCGGGGCCATTGGCGGGGATTCCTCGCAGGAATTCCATGTGATGGCCGAATCGGGCGAGGACGCCATCGCTTTCTCCGATGGCTCCGATTACGCGGCCAACGTGGAAACCGCGACGGCGGCGGAACCGGGCCCGCGCCCGGCCGCAGCCGAAGAAATGCGAAAAGTGGAAACCCCGTCACAGAAAACCTGCGCGGCGGTGGCGGAACTGCTGGATATTCCCCTGCAGCGCACCGTCAAATCGGTGGCGACGATGACCGACAACGGTTTCGTGCTGGTGCTGGTCCGCGGCGATCACGAGGCAAACCCGGTGAAACTGGCCAAGGCCGCCGGAATGGCCGATTACCGCATGGCCACCGAAGACGAAATCATCGAACACCTGGGCAGCGAGCCTGGCTTCATCGGCCCGGTCAATCCACGCGCGGCGATCCGGGTGATCGCCGACCGCGAAGTCGCCGCCATGGCGGATTTCGTGGTGGGCGCCAACGAGGCCGGTTATCACCTCACCGGAGTCAATTGGGGCCGCGACCTGCCCGAGCCCGACATCGTGGCCGATGTGCGCAGCGTGCTTGCGGGCGACCGTGCCGCCGACGGCGGCGTCCTGCAGATCGCCCGCGGTATCGAAGTGGGCCACATTTTCCAGCTGGGCCGCAAATACAGCGAATCGATGGATTTCACCGTGCTGGACGAGAATGGCAGCTCGGCCCATCCGTGGATGGGCTGTTACGGCATCGGCGTATCGCGCATTGTTGCCGCGGCAGTCGAGCAGAACCACGACGAGGCGGGAATCATCTGGCCCGAGCGGCTGGCGCCGTGGCGGGTGGCGGTGTGCATCATCAACCCGAAGAAGAATCCCGAGGTGGATACCGCCGCCGCGGAGCTTTACGCGGAGCTGGCCGCTGCCGGCATCGATGTGCTCCTGGACGACCGTGGCCTGCGGCCCGGGCCGATGTTTGCCGATATGGAGCTGATCGGCATTCCCCATCGGGTGGTGGTATCGGAACGCGGCCTGGCCGCACAGACCTATGAATACCGCGCCCGGACCTCCGAAGCCTCCGAAAACCTGGACCGCGAGGCCCTGCTGGCACGCATCGGCTGAACAGCGCGTCGGTATCCACGGGTCCGTGCGGCGTGCAATACGCCGCCGGGGTTTGTAAGTCATTAACCCGATCGATTACCATCGCGGTTCCAGCGGCGGGCGCCCTCGCGCCTTCCGCATAATCCTCCAATAACAAGGAGCGCTTCAATGGCAATCGACCTCAATGAACTGACCCCGAAAGAACTCGGCAGCCTGATCACGCGGGCCAAGCGGCGCCAGGTCATCCTGAAGAAGCGCAAGCCCATCGCGACCGTTCGCAACAGGCTCATCACCCAGGCGGAAGCCGAGGGTTACACGATCGAAGACCTGTTTGGCGTCGTGGCAACGAAGAAGACCGCGACCCGCAAGACGACCAAAACCACCACCAAGGGCCGCAAGGTGCCGCCGAAATACCGCAACCCGGAAAACCCGGAGGAAACCTGGACCGGTCGTGGCAAGCAGCCGCGCTGGATGGTGAGGGAAATCGGAACCGGCAAGCAGGTGGAGGATTTCCTGATCAAGTGATCGGGCCCCACCCTGCCTGTGAAACGCCGGCTATCCGCCGGCGTTTCCATTTCAGGCAAACCCGCTCAGAGATTCTTGCGCGCCGGCAATATCAGGTTGCCGAACAGCAGCCCGGCGATCAGGGCGAGAATGATGTTCATCACTGCCATCATGGCCTCCTGGCCCACAGCCATGTTCTGCTGCTGGATCAGGTCCATCAATCCGCGCAGGCTGGCCGTTCCAGGCACCAGCATGATGATCCCCGGCACCCGCACGATCGCGCCGGGACGGTTGGCCCAGCGCGCGTACCCGTTGCCGGCCGCGGTCACCACCAGTGCCGCCAGGAACAGCCCGACCGATACACCCCAGGCCAGGCCTGCGTAGCGGGAGATCAGGTAGCCGGTTGCCGCGGCCGCCATCACCAGCGGCACATCCCGCAGGCGGGCACGGAACAGCACCGCGAACGCCGCCGCAGCCACCACCAGACCCGCCCACTCCACCCAGTCGGGCTGGGGGCGCCAGGCACGCACCTGGGGCTCGATGCCCATCATCTGGGCCAGGGTCAGGGCGATCATGGTGCCCACGGTGAGCTTGAGTACGGTGGCAATGGCACCGGAAAACCGCGCCGTGCCTGACACCAGGTGCTGGCTGGTGAGCTCATTCACCGCATTGGTGAGCGCCATACCGGGCAGCAGCACCAGCAGGGAGGCGATCATCACCGTGTTGAGGTTGAGCGGGCCCACCGTGCTGGCCACCGCGATCGCGGCCGCGGCCGCCACCATGCCGGCGATCGCCTCGAACGCCTCCTTCAGGCGGTCGCCGTTGCGGGTCACCATGTCCAGCAGGCCCACCAGCAGGCCGATGCCCGCGGCGGTGGCGATATCCAGCCATGGCAGCCGCCACAGGCTGGCAACGCCCGCGGCGATCAGCACAAAGCCCAACGCGTGCAGGATCTTTCCGCCGCGGCTGGGCCTGCGCCGGTCCAGATCAAGCAGGGCCGCATGGCCTTCGGACAGATCCAGCGTGCCCGCCAGGACTTCTTCGGCGATCCGGTCCGCCTCGCTCAGCTTGTAGAGATCCACCTCGCCCAGGCCCATGCGCAGCACCCGGGTGGTATCGCTTTCACCCGGGGGACATTGGGGATCACTGAAAGAAAACAGCATGCCCGTGGGCGACACCCTGGGCTCGCAATCCAGTCCAAGCTGCTGGGCCACGCCGATCACCGCGCCCTCAAGCCGCTGCGCGGTGGTGCCATAGGCGTGCAGGTGCTCGGCCAGTTCCACCACGAAGGCGATCCGGGCTGCATAGCTGTAGGTAAGGGGAGGCAATCGGGTCATCACAACAGCATGGCATGGGGCCCGCCGGACGGACAGGCCCGACGCACCGGTGCCCCGTGGCGAGGCGCATTTCACTCCCTTGCGACACGATCTCGTACTCTATTGCCTCCCCAGGCCCCTGGCACTCCAGACAGCTGCATGCCGCTTCCTCCCGCTCCGCCGACCGCCCACAGCGATTCCAATGACCCGGCCCGCCTGCGTCTGGAAGGCCGATGGACCCTGCGTCACACCGGACTGATCGGCGAGGTGCTGGCCGAGGCGCCGGATCATGTGGCGAGCATCGACGCCACCGGGGTGGAGCGGCTGGATACCCTGGGCGTGCTGCAGCTCATCCGTTTCGCACGTAGGCACGAGCTGGACTTCTCCGCGATCGACTTCCACCAGGACCACCACGCCCTGGTCGCCGCCATCGAGGATGTGCAGGACGACCGGCCGGAACGCCAGCGCGAATACGGCTTCGGGGCCGCACTGGGCAGGCTGGGTTACGCAGTCCACAACAATCTGAAGGAAGCCACCTCGCTGGTCAGCTTCCTGGGCGAGAACCTGGTCAAGCTGGTGCGCCTGGTCAAGGAGCCCACGCGCTTCCGGCTCACCTCCACGGTGCACCACATGGAGCAGGTGGGACTGGACGCGGCACCGCTGGTGATCCTGCTCTCCTACCTGGTGGGCGCGGTGATCGCTTTCCTGGGCGCGACCATCCTTGCGGACTTCGGCGCAGAGATCTTCGTGGTCGAACTGGTCAGCATCGCCTTCCTGCGCGAGTTCGGCGTGCTACTGACCGCAATCATCCTGGCCGGACGCACTGCGAGCGCGTTCACTGCCCAGATCGGCGCCATGGTCAGCCGCGAGGAAGTCGATGCCATCCGCACCCTGGGCCTGGATCCGATCGATCTGCTGGTGCTGCCGCGACTGCTGGCCCTGTTGGTGATGCTGCCGCTGCTGACTTTCCTGGCGATGATCGCGGGCCTGGCCGGCGGTCTGAGCGTTGGCGTATTCAGTCTGGACGTGCCGCCGCAGGCCTATCTGGCGCGGATGCAGGACACCTTCGAGATGCAGCACATGGTGATCGGCCTGTCGAAGGCTCCGCTGTTTGCCCTGCTGATCGGGCTCATCGGCTGTCTGGAGGGCCTGCGGGTCACCGGCACCGCCCAGTCGGTGGGCGAGCGCACTACATCCAGCGTGGTGCAGGCGATCTCGCTGGTGATCGTGATCGACGCATTTGCGGCGATCTGGTTCATGCACATGGGCTGGTGATGACGATGGCTTCAGAAGACAGGGACGAGCCGATCATCCGCATCCGCGGGCTTGAGAGTCGCTTCGGCGAGCAGGTGGTGCATGAGGACCTGGACCTGGACGTGCGCCGGGGCGAGATCCTCGGCGTGGTCGGCGGCTCGGGCAGCGGCAAGTCGGTGCTGATGCGCACCATCATCGGCCTGCGCCGGCCCAATGCCGGCAGCATCCAGGTGCTGGGCCAGGATGCGCTCAGCGATGACCGCCGCGCGCGCCACCACATCGAGCGCAACATCGGCGTGCTGTTCCAGGACGGCGCGCTGTTCTCCTCGCTGACCGTGGGCGAGAACGTGCAGGTGCCCCTCAAGGAGTACTACCCGGACCTGGGCGACTCGCTGCGCTATGAGCTGTCGCTGCTCAAGGTGAAGCTGGCCGGCCTGCCCGCCGATGCGATCGACAAGCTGCCCTCGCAGCTGTCGGGCGGCATGCGCAAGCGCGCGGGCGTGGCACGTGCGCTGGCGCTGGATCCGCCGCTGATGTTCCTGGATGAACCCACCGCCGGACTCGACCCGATCGGCGCGGCGGCGTTCGACCAGCTGATCCGCACCCTGCAGCAGGCCCTGGGCCTGACCGTGTTTCTGATCACCCATGATCTGGATACGCTGTACACCATCTGCGATCGGGTCGCCGTCCTGGCCGAGTGCAAGGTATTGGCCACCGCGCCGATCCAGGAAGCGGAGCAGATCGACCATCCGTGGGTGCAGGAATATTTCCACGGTCCGCGCGCACGCGCTGCACGCACCGCGCGCGACGGCACCCCCCCACACGACACACCGCTGGAAGCCTGACCATGGAAACCAGAGCCAACTACGTCCTGATCGGCGCCTTCACCATTGCGGTGGCGGTCTTCGGCCTGCTGTTCGCCTTGTGGGCTGCCAAGTTCGCCTCCGATCGCAGCTGGCAAACCTACGCGGTGGTGTTCAACGAGCCGGTCACCGGCCTGTCCGAAGGCAGCAGCGTGCAGTACAACGGCATCGCGGTGGGCACCGTGCAGGGCCTGCAGCTGTCGCCCGACGACCCCCGCCAGGTGGTGGCCAGGTTGCGCATCGACGCCCGCGCGCCGGTCAAGTCGGATACCCAGGCCCGCCTGTCGATGACCAGCCTGACCGGTCCGCCGATCATCCAGCTCACCGGCGGCAGTCCCGAAGCTCCACGTCTGGTCGACACCACTACCCGCGACGTGCCGATCATCCCGACCGCACCTTCGGCCCTGCAGAACATCACCGACACTGCCAACCGCCTCGTCGAACGGCTCGACGGCCTGCTCAGCGAGGAAAACATCGCCAGCATCGAAAGTACCCTGGCCAACATCGAGAACGCCACCGCAGCGTTTGGCGACCGGCGCGAGGACATCTCCGCCCTGCTGCGCAGCGCACGTGATGCCAGCGATCAGCTCGAACAGACCCTGGCCACTGCCAACAGCACGATCAAAGATTTCGACCGCAACTTCGTGCAGGAGCTACCGCCGCTGATGGAGCGGCTGGACGGCACCATGGTCCGGCTCGACTCGGCCGCCGACGGCGCCGACGCGATCCTCAACGAGAACCGCGCCGCGATCAACAGCTTTGCCAACGAAGGGCTGTCCCAGCTCGGCCCGACCCTGGGCGAACTGCGCGGTCTGGTGCGTGATCTTCGCCGGATCAGCGACCGTCTCGACAACAATCCCGTCCGCTATCTGCTGGGCCGCGACACGCCCACGGAGTTCGAACCCGAATGAGCATCCATCACATCCCCGGCTTCCGCGTCGCTGCCATCGGCGGTCTGGCCCTGCTGCTTGCCGGCTGCAGCCTGCTCGGTGACAGCGGTCCGCGCGAGCGCGGTGCAATCTATTCACCCGACGTGCGCGTGCAGGCCGATCCTTCCTGGCCCAAGGTGGACTGGCAGCTGTCAATCGGAAGCGCCACCGCCGCACGCATGGTCGACAGCCCGCGTATCTCGGTCCGCCCTGCCCCGTCGCAGCTGCAGGTCTATGCCGGCGCTTCCTGGGCACAGCCGTCAACCGACCTGCTGGAAACCACGGTGCTGCGTGCGTTCGAGGATTCCGGCCGGATCGACGCGGTTGCCCGCAGCGAAGTGGGCATCCGCCCTGACTACAAGCTGGTGATGGACATCCGCCGGTTCGAAGCGGACTACGCCGGCCAGGCGACCCCCAGCGCCACCATCGAAGTAGCTGCCAAGCTGCTCTACAACCGCGACCAGCGGGTGGTGGCTTCGCGCACCTTCCTTGAAGCCGTGCCTTCCCCCGGCACGGCCGTGCCGGAGGTGGTCACCGCGTTCGAACAGGCCCTTGCTGCGATCAGCACCGACCTGGTGGGCTGGACTCTGTCCAGCGGCCAGGCCGATGCACAAAGGGCGGACGCACCCCTGCCCTAGCCCGGCCCCGCTTCCGGATCATTCCGGATCAGGGCGCGAAAAGAACAGCGTGGCCACCACGCCCTGGCTCTCACCCGGCACCACCCGCACGTTCCAGCCGTACAGGTCGCACAGCCGCCGTACGATCGACAGGCCGATTCCGCCGCCCTGCGAATGCTCGGCGTGGGTACCACGGTAGCCGCGCTCGAACAGCTTGGCCGCCTCTTCGCCCCCCAGGCCCGGCCCTGAATCGATCACTTCGGCCGCGCCGGGCAGGATCCGCACAATCACCTCGCCCGCGCTGGTGTACTTGACCGCATTGCCGATCAGGTTGCCCAGCGCGACCGAGACCGCCGACTCCGGCGCATCGACCACGAGCTCGGCCCCGGTTTCCATCCGCAGCTCCAGCGGCTTGTTGCCTACCTGCGCGCGGTGCGCGTCGAGCAGCTGTTCGGCCACCTTTCCCACGTCGGTATTGCCGTGGCCACGTTCGCTGCGTGAGAGCAGCAACAGGGCGCTGATGAGGTCGGTGCATTGCTGCTCTGCGCGCTGGATCCGCAGCAGCCTGGTACGGGTCCGCTCATCAAGCTCCG
The DNA here is from genome assembly GCF_054052025.1 of Luteimonas sp. A478. Classification (NCBI taxonomy): domain Bacteria; kingdom Pseudomonadati; phylum Pseudomonadota; class Gammaproteobacteria; order Lysobacterales; family Lysobacteraceae; genus Luteimonas; species Luteimonas yangxiaopingae. The sequence goes on from NZ_JBSVRF010000005.1 coordinate 64,937, forward strand.
GGTGCGAGAGCAGCAGCTCGACAGCCCCGCGGATCACCGCCAGCGGCGTGCGCAACTCATGGCTGACGTCGGCGTTGAACTCCCGGTCGCGCTGCACCACCTCGGTGAGCCGGGCGGCGTAGTCGTCCAGGGCACCAGCCAGCTGCCCCACTTCGTCGTCGGGAAAGTGCACCGCGAGCTCTTCGGGCCGGTCACCGCCCGACTGGCGCAACCGGTTGGCAAGCTCGGAGACAGGGCTCATCACCCGGGACGCCGACCACCATCCCAGCAGCACCGACATCAGGGCCACCACCAGCACCACGCCCAGGATGGCGCGCTGGAACTGGGCTTCACCGCGCGTGGCCTGGGTCATGTCATAGGCCAGGAAAAACCACTCGTCCGGGGTCTTGCGCACGGCCAACTTGTAGGCGAACGGCTCGCCATACTCGTCCACGCCGCTGAGGGTGTGGTTGCCATTGGGCAGGTCGTACCAGTCCGGCTCTTCCGCCCTCAGGGCCTCGAACCGCCCGCTCTTGACCACCCGGCCGACCATCTGCTGCACCGGCAGGTCGGGATTCTGGCTGGGATCGGTGTAGTACCGGCGTGCGTACTCGTCGATGTTCTGGTTCATCACGTCCTCCACCAGGTCGTTCTCGACCCGGTTGCGCGCTTCCTGGGCGAGGAAGGCGAACAGCACCGTCAACCCGAAGCCGAGCAGGACGAAGGACACGATGATGCGGCTGCGCAGGCGCCGCCGGTACCGCCTGCGCCTGCGCGCAGGCGTGCTTTCCAGGTCAGCTGCCGCCATCTGGCTGGGCGATCCGGTATCCGATGCCGTGTCTGGTCTGGATCATCGGCGTGGGGAACGGCTTGTCCACCATCGCGCGCAGGCCGTGGATATGCACCCGCAGCGAATCCGAATCCGGCAGTTCCTCACCCCAGACCCGGGTTTCCAGCTCCTGGCGGGTGACCACGGCCGGCGATGCCTCCATCAGCGACTGCAGGATTTTCAGCGCGGTGGGATTGAGCTGCAGCAGCTTGCCTTCGCGGCGCACTTCCAGCGTATCGAGGTTGTACTCCAGGTCGCCCACTTCCAGCACCCGGGTCTGCACCCCGCGGCCGCGGCGCTGCAGCGCGTTGAGCCGCACCTCCACCTCCTGCAGGGCAAAGGGCTTGATCAGGTAGTCATCGGCGCCGGAATCAAACCCGGCCAGCTTGTTGTCCAGGCTGTCGCGTGCAGTGAGCATGAGCACCGGGGTCTGCTTGCGCGCCTCGGTGCGCAGCTTGCGGCAGACCTCCAGCCCGTCCATGCCCGGCAGGTTGAGATCCAGCACGATGGCATCGAAATCGTGCACCACCGCAAGATGCAGCCCGGTCACGCCATCGGCGGCGAAGTCTACGGTGTGGCCACGATCTTCAAGATAATCGCCCAGGTTGGCGGCGATATCCTGATTGTCCTCTATGACGAGTATGCGCATCGGCGGTGATCCATCTCGGTAGTCGACTCCGGATTCTGGCACATCCCCGTGTAAAGCCGCGTGGCCTCAACGCGTGCCCACAAGTTGAGGGAGCAGACACAAAAGACCCGGGCTATGCCCGGGCCAAGAGATCAACCACCCCATTTGCCGCAACCTGATCAAGGAGAGAGATTCCTGCGGTGTGATCACCCTACGCCCGTAGCGATTAAACGTCTGTTAAGTAGTGCGTAGGGCCCTGTTAAACACGAACGCGCCGCGCTCGCCTGGACCGCTCACCCACCCCGGCGTGGACGTGATCGACGATGGCCCCGGCAATGTCCACCCCGGACACTGCTTCCACGCCCTCCAGCCCGGGCGAGGCATTGACCTCAAGCACCAGCGGGCCACGCCCGGAATGGACCAGGTCCACCCCCGCCACCCCGAGACCCAGCACCTGGGCCGCACGCACCGCCAGCTCCAGCTCATCGGCAGTGGGTTCGGCACGGCTGCCGCTGCCACCACGGTGCAGGTTGGCGCGGAAGTCGCCTTCCGGGGCCTCACGCTGCATCGCCGCCACCACCCGGTCGCCCACCACCAGGCACCGCAGGTCGCGGCCCTGGGATTCGGCCACGTACTCCTGCACCAGGAAAGTGGCGTGCAGACCGCGCAGCGCTTCCACCACGCTGCGTGAGGAAGACAGTTTCTCGGTCAGCATCACACCTGACCCCTGGGCGCCTTCGTTGAGCTTGATCACATGCGGCGCCGGACCCAGCATCGACAGCAGGTCGCTGGTGTCGTCGGGGTTGTCGCCAAACACCGTCGCCGGCATGTCGATGCCCTCGGCGGCCAGCAGCTGGTGACAGCGCAGCTTGTCGCGCGCCCGCACGATGGCCGCCGAAGGGTTGGGCGTGTGGCAACCCATCAGCTCAAACTGGTGCAGCACTGCATTGCCATAGCGGGAAATGGACGTGCCGATGCGGGGGATGACCGCGTCATAGCCGGTCAGCGGCTTGCCCTTGTAATGCATGGCAAACCCTTCGCGGGCGATCCGCATATAGCACCGCAATGGATCCAGCACCCGCACGCTGTGACCACGCACGCGCGCGGCCTCGATCAGGCGCCGGGTGGAATACAGCCGGCTGTTGCGGGACAGGATGGCGAGTTTCATCGGCAAGCAGGTGGCTGGCGGCGGGGATTCCTTATATCAGCAGTCCCGGCCCGTGCTCATAAAACCCCGCGCCTTTGGGCCAGGGTGGGCGCCTGCCAACCCCGTGTTTGCGCCATTGGCGCACCCCAGGCCCTGTGCCATAGTCGGCAGGCTGCCAATTATCGGGCGCATTTTCGATGCATCACTCTGGGAGGGGTTTCATGCTCGAGCAATATGGTCTTTGGCTGGCGCTTGGATGCGCCATCATCGCGATTCTCTATGGCGTCATCGCGGCGCAGTGGATCAACCGGCAACCGGCCGGCAACGAACGCATGCAGGAGATCGCCGGGGCGATCCAGGAAGGCGCGCGTGCCTATCTGAACCGGCAATACCTGACAATCTCGATTGTCGGCGCGGTGCTTTTCGTGCTGGTTGGACTGTTCCTGAACTGGCCCACGGCCATCGGCTTCCTGCTGGGTGCAGTGCTGTCCGGCGCGGCCGGCTATATCGGCATGAACGTATCGGTACGCGCCAACGTGCGCACCGCCGAAGCGGCCCGCAACGGCATCAGCGCGGCGATGGAGGTGGCCTTCAAGGGCGGTGCGATCACCGGCATGCTGGTGGTCGGCTTGGGCCTGCTTGGCGTGGCCGGATACTGGGCGGTGCTCAACCTCATGGGCATGCCGACCGAGGACGTGTTGCACGCGCTGCTGGGCCTGGCGTTCGGCTCCTCGCTGATCTCCATCTTCGCCCGCCTGGGCGGCGGCATTTTCACCAAGGGCGCCGACGTGGGCGCGGATCTGGTGGGCAAGGTCGAGGCCGGCATTCCGGAAGACGACCCGCGCAATCCCGCGGTGATCGCCGACAACGTGGGCGACAACGTTGGTGACTGCGCCGGCATGGCCGCCGACCTGTTCGAAACCTACGCGGTTACCGTGATCGCGACCATGCTGCTGGGCTTCCTGATGGTGGCCGAGGTCGGCAGCAACGGCGTGCTGTACCCGCTGGTGCTGGGCGGCGCCTCGATCATCGCTTCGATCATCGGCGCGATGTTCGTCAAGGTGAAGCCGGGCGGCTCGATCATGGGCGCGCTGTACAAGGGCGTGATCGTGTCCGGCGTGCTGGCTGCGGTGGCCTTCTACCCGATCACCACCGCGCTGATGGCCGACAACGTCCACGGTGCCAACGCCATCTTCGCCTGCGCCATCATCGGCCTGGTGCTGACCGGGGCGATCGTATGGGTGACCGAGTACTACACCGGCACCCAGTACAAGCCGGTGCAGCACATCGCGGCTGCCTCCACCACCGGCCACGGCACCAACATCATCGCCGGCCTCGGGATCTCGATGAAGGCCACGGCGCTGCCGGTCATCGCGGTGTGTATCGCGATCTGGGCGTGCTTCGAGCTCGGCGGGCTGTACGGGATTGCGATCGCGGCCACCGCGATGCTGTCGATGACCGGCATGATCGTGGCCCTGGACGCCTACGGCCCGATCACCGACAACGCCGGCGGCATCGCCGAGATGGCGGACATGCCGCCGGAGGTGCGCGCGGTCACCGACCCGCTGGACGCGGTCGGCAACACCACCAAGGCCGTCACCAAGGGCTATGCGATCGGCTCAGCCGCGCTGGCGGCGCTGGTGCTGTTCTCCGACTACACCCACAACCTTGAGACGCACCTGGGCGTGGAGACCACGTTCGACCTGTCCAACCACATGGTGATCATCGGCCTGCTGATCGGCGGCCTGATCCCGTATCTGTTCGGGGCGATGGCGATGGAGGCCGTGGGCCGCGCCGCGGGCTCGGTGGTGGAAGAGGTGCGGCGCCAGTTCCGCGAGATCCCCGGAATCATGCAGGGGACCGCCAAGCCGGACTACAGCCGCGCCGTGGACATGCTGACCAAATCGGCGATCAAGGAAATGATCATCCCGTCGCTGTTGCCCGTGGCGGTGCCGATCGTGGTCGGCCTGCTGCTCGGTCCGCAGGCGCTGGGCGGGCTGCTGATCGGCACGATCGTCACCGGCGTGTTCGTGGCGATCTCGATGACCGCCGGCGGCGGGGCGTGGGACAACGCCAAGAAGTACATCGAGGACGGCAACCACGGCGGCAAGGGCAGCGAGGCCCACAAGGCCGCGGTCACCGGCGACACCGTGGGCGATCCCTACAAGGACACCGCCGGCCCGGCGATCAACCCGCTGATCAAGATCATCAACATCGTCGCGCTGCTGATGGTGCCGCTGCTCTGAGCGCACCGGCTACAGCCTGACCATACAAAGCGGCGGCCCCAGGGCCGCCGTTTCTGTCACACCCGTCCGCGATGGACCCTGCGGCGCAGCGGAAAAACCGGGCAGCGCCGATCAGTCCGCAAATGCCCCGCTGCGGGTATCAAACCACGGCGTGCACAGCAGCTGCTGGCTGCCGGCAAGCGTGAACGATGCCTGCCAGACCTCGATGCCCGCACCCTGCTCCGGGGAGCGGAACAGCTCGTCATCAAACGGGGCAACCCCGAGGCACCAGCGGACCCGGTCCGGCTGGTCGCCCACCAGCGGTGCGAAGCTGAAGTCACCCTCCAGCACGCCATCGGCAGCAAGCCGGGCCGCCAGCGGAACCGGCGGCAGAGTGGGGCTGGGCTCCGGCAGCGGCAGGGCCTTGTGGCTGAGCGTCAGGCCGCCGTCTTCCTCATGGAACACGGGGTCGCCCACTTCACCAACCGGCAGGCGCCTGGTCAGCACTGCATGGCGGTTGCCGCGGTCGAACACCGCCAGGTCCGCGCTGCCGGTGTTGTGCACCCGGTAACGCACCTGAAGCGGCCCTCCGGCCGCGGCTTCAAACGCAACCTCCAGACGAACGTCGTTACCTTCAACCGTGGTGGTGGCGCTGGGCATTGCTGCTGTCTCCGTCGCTTCGTTGGCCTGATCGTAACCGGCAGACTGGCCCTGCGCACAAGCAGTGCTGGCTCCTGCTGCAATCGCCAGGGCAAGCACTGTGCGGGCTGCTGCAGCGGTGGAAAAACTGGATGTCATGCGATGTCACCTCGGGGTTCGGAACGATCTACCGGAGCATAAAAAAAGCGGGCAGTCTGTTGAACAGACTGCCCGCCCTCTCCGTCCCTGGAGAAGCAACCACTGCCTTCCGGCAGAAGGTTACAGCCTGTAGCTGGGGCGATCGGGCAGCCCCATTTCCCGACGGATTCCGTTCTCCGTCAGATGGATCGGATTGTGGGTGGTGGGCGGGGTGGACGGATCACCGTCGTAATCAAAGGGATCGTTGGAGGTTTCCAGACCCACCGCCTGGCGCTCGGCATTGGAGATGCCGTTATCGGGTCCACCACCGGTGTAGTTGCCCGGCTGGAACGTGCCGGTCACACCGTTGAATGCGTGCGAGAGCTCGTGGAACAGGACCACGTTGGAGGAGGGAAACGCGTCCATGTGGAATGAGGGGTTGTAGCTCACCAGCACGTCGGAGCCGCTGCCGGCCTCACCGTTGCGGATCTCGGCATTGCGGCGATCCATGGTCTGGGCGAAGCCATTCTGCTCATTGGCCAGTTCGCGGATGGTCACCACGTTGCCCTTTTCGGCCGCGGCATCCAGTTCGGCCAGCATCTGCTGGCCTGCCGGCGAGGCGCGCAGGAAATCAAGCTCTGCCTCCATGCGCTCGCGGAAGGTATCCGAACCCGTCACTTCGATACTGCGGCCCAGCTCCGGATCGATCTCCACGTTGATCACAGTCGGCGCAGCCATGCCCGCGGTGTTGATCAGGTCGCTGGCCTTGGCGTAGACGGTATCCCCCGCCCCGGCCCCGTTCACCGTACTCGTACCCGCGCCAGCGTAAACGGTGTTGGCGTCTCCGCCCACGAGGTTGATTTCGTCATTGCCGCCGCCGGCGGAAATGATGTTCTGACCGCCACCGCCGTGGATGACGTCATCACCGCGGCCGCCGTCGATGTAGTTGAATCCGCCACCGGCGTGGACCTGGTCGTTGCCGCGTCCGCCATAGACCACGTCGGCGCCGTCGCCGGTGTGGATCACGTCGTCACCGCTGCCGCCGTCGATGTCGTTGCGCCCGCCGATGGTCTGGATGAAGTCATTGCCATCACCGCCGAGAATGCGGTCGTCACCCATGCCGGTCACGATGTGGTCATCGCCGGCACCGGCGTCCACCACCATGTTCACGGTCACGTTGGGCGCGGCCTCGATGACGTCGTTACCGGCGCCGGTGCGGATGGTCAGCTCCTGGCGCTCGGTCAGGCGCACTTCGTACGACTCACCGTTGACGTCGATGTCCAGGGTGCCGTCATCGCGCTGGCTGACCCGCACATGCGCGTCGCCCTGGGTGTTGGTTGTGAAGACCACCTGGTCGCTGGTAATGCTGGTGGAAAAAAGCCCGGCCTGGGTCTGCTCACGGGTCACCGTGGCCTGCTCACCCTGGTGCAGCTGGGCGTTGCGGATGTTCTTGCCGTCGGGGGTCTGCTTGCCGGGCAGGCTGCTGCCCGCGTCGGTGCCGCTGATGGTGACGGCGCCGTCCGTGGCACTGTCATTGGAAGTCTCGACCGGCGCGCTCATGTCGCTGCGCAGCGGTGCCTCTGCAAACTTTTCACCACCGCCCACGGAGGTATCCCAGTACTGCTGCTGGGCCTGCACAAGGGAAGCGGAACTGGCTGTGGGATCAAGATTCAGCGACATGGGACCGTCCTGGTCAGTGTTGTACGGGGGAGGTATTGGGGCTCAACAGCCGGCGCGGGCCAAGCTGGGGCCGACCCTGGGAACGGCTGCACAGTCCGCTCCGGGTCAGATCACGCGATAAAACGCCTGTCAGAAATCGTTGTAGCTCGGGCGCAGGTCCAGCCCCATTTCCTCGCGGATCCCGTTCTCGGTCAGCGGGAACGGGTTGGTGTTGGTGATCCGGCCGTTGCCAAAGTCGAAATCGGGATGGCTCGTGGGCAGACCGACGGCCTGGCGCTCAGGATGGATCAGCCCGAAATCGGGATGGCTCATGCCCTGCTCCCCGCCGTCGTACTCACCCGGCATGAAGGTGCCGGTGACCGCGTTGAAGCCGTGCGCCATCTCGTGATACAGGATCACCGACGGTGCCGGCAGCCCTTCCACGAAGAACGACGGGTTGTAGGCGATGGTCACGTTTGAACCGGGGGCGGCTTCACCATTGCGGATGTAACCGATCTGCATGCTGGCGTAGCCGTTCTGCTCGTTCTGCAGCTCCATGATGGTCACGCTCTTGCCGTTGCCATGGGCCGCATCGAACTCGGCCAGCATCTGCTGTCCGTATGGCGAGTTCTGCATCATGGCGATGTCGGCCTGCACGCGGCTGACGAACTCCTCCGAGCCCTCGATCACCAGGCTCTGGCCCAGCGCCGGATCCAGGACCACGTTGACCACGGTATTGCTGGCGCCGTCATCCGCGCTGATGCGATCTGAAATCGCATCCGGTGCGTAGATCACGTCGGCGCCACCATTGTTGACCACGCTGGTGTCATTGCCGGCATACACGCGTGAATCACCGGTCCCGGTGTGGATCACGTTGCTGCCCAGGCTGCCGACCAGGATGTTCTGCCCGGCCACGCCATCGATCCTGTCGTCACCGGCACCTGCGTCGATGTAATCGATGCCCTGGCCGCCGCTGATGTTGTCATTGCCATCGCCGCCGTAGAGCACGTTGCGGCCCTCGCCCAGCACGCTGATGCTGTCGTCGCCGGCGCCGCCGTAGACATAGTTGTTGCCGGTGCCGACCTGGATGGTGTCGTCACCCTCGTTGCCGAAGATGCGGTTGTCACCGCTGCCCAGGGCCTCGATGGTGTCGTTGCCCTCGCCGCCCTCGATGACGAAATTCACCGTCACCCCGGAATCCACCTTGATCACATCATCCCCACCCTGGGCGCGGATGGTGATCTCCTGGCCCCGGGCCAGACTGGTTTCGAAGGTCTCGCCGTTGACGTCGAAGTTGACCGCGCCATTGGCGCCCTGGGTGACCTGGATGTTGTCGTCACCGTCACCGGCGGTAAACACCAGCTGGTCACTGATGATGTACCAGACTTGGTTGCCATCCTCGTCCTGCCCTTCGGTCAGCGTCCGTTCGCGGCTGATGGACACTCCGGCGGTCTGGTGCAGCGGATCGCTCAGGATCGGGTTGCCGGTGGTGGTTTCGGCCTGCGTCTGGGCGCCGGAGTTGGTGGCATTGCCATCGATCCGGGTCGCGCCGAACTCCGCGCTGCGACTCTGCGGCTCGCGCACCTGGCCCGCTTCATCGGCACGCGGTGCATTCGCCACTTCCTGGGGGCTGACCCGGGTGAGATGGTCGGTCGACGGATTCCAAACCTCCATCTGGCCGCGCTGGGCTGTATCGATCGGGGTCTGCGACGGGAGTTGGACGGACATTTCGGGTGCCTCCGTGGATACGATGGGGACATAGATACGCCCCCGTATGGACCTGTCCAAGCTGGGGCGTTCCCCAGCTGGGGTTTTCCCGAGGTGGTCGGCGGGGTGCACAATGCCCCGCCAGGCACGGCATGCTGCGTCGCAGCAGAAACCCGTTAAAATAGGGGCCCTTTCCAAACCCCCTGTGCGCTGCCGCGCGCATGTCGGAGACCTTTTATGGCCCCCCTGCACCTGATCCGGACCGGCGACAACCCGCCGGATGAAATCAACGTCGTCATCGAGATCCCCAAGGACTCGGAGCCGGTGAAGTACGAAGTCGACAAGGACAGCGGCGCGATCTTCGTCGACCGCGTGTTGTCCACGCCGATGCGCTATCCCTGCAACTACGGCTATGTGCCCAACACCATCTGCGGCGACGGCGACCCGGCCGACGTGATGGTGATCCTGCCGCTGCCGCTGGTTCCCGCTTCCGTAATCCGCTGCCGTCCGGTGGGCGTGCTGAAGATGTCTGACGAGGCAGGCGCCGATGAGAAGCTGCTGGCCGTGCCGGTACCCGAGGTGTTCGCCGGCTATGCCCACGTCACCGACATCGGGCACGTCTCCCCGCACTGGCTTGAACGTATCGGCCACTTCTTCCAGCACTACAAGGACCTGGAAGAAGAAAAGTGGGTGAAGCTGGAAGGCTGGGGCGACGCCGAGGAAGCCAAGCGCCTGCTGGTTGACGCCATGGAACGCTACAAGGCGGGCTGAGCCCCTAGGGTCGGCACCAGATAGGCCTCGCGGGGATGGCGCCTTAGGCTTGGCGCCATCTTCCTTGATGCCGGCCTGCCATGAACCCCATCAACGCGTCTTCACCGCTCCCGCTGCTGGATGCGGCCTCTGCGCTCCCCCATTCCCGCCTTGACGCCCACGCGTTTGCGTTGCATGCCGCAAGCGCCGGGCCGGACCTTGCCGGTCACCTGGCCGACCTCGCAGCCGAGGGCACGCTGGGCGAATTCCTGGACCAGACCCGGGCCGCAGTCGGCCTGGCTGACCAGACCCCATTTCTTGCCGAGCGGCTTGACCCTGCCCTGACCGTCATCCGTGATGCGCTGGCCGGGCTGGACACCAGCGACCTGCCGCGCACCGGGCGCGATGCGGTGGCTGACACCCTGGCCCTGCTCGACGCCCATCTGGAAAACACGGACATCGACACCGGCATCCAGGTGCCCGGAGGCGGGCTGCAGGCGCATGAAGACGCTGGCGGCCACCTGATCGACCGTCATGTGGGCAAGAGCGAGCAGTGGCTGGTGGACCGGGTGCGCAATGACAACATCAGCGCTGCCTCCAGCTTTCGCGACCTGCCCGAGGCGGAATACTTCGTGGCCCAGACCCTGGGTGAGCACTCCGGGGATATCGAAGCCTGGCTGGACGGCAAGGGTGGCAACCGTCTGGTGGTGGATGCACGCTTTGATGCCACCACGGGCATTTCCGTGGCCCGCGGTCAGGACCATGCCGAGGACGTGTTCTCGGTCAGGGTAGTGCTGGAGCGCTCGGACCGACTGGACATCGGCTATAGAATCATCACCGGTTACCCTTCCGCACCCTGATCGGCTGGATGATTACGCATGAGCGATTTCCCCACCCTGCAGAACCTGTTTTCCGCCTACTTCCACCAGGACTGGTCGCTTGAGCATGACAGCGCCGATGCAGTCGTGGACGCCTGGCGCGAGGGCGAGGGCGATGAATACATCGCCCGTGCCCGGGAAGAGCTGGACCGTCTGCTGGCACGCGATCTGGACGACGCTGCCCTGGGCGCCGCCGTGCGGGCGCTGGGCAGCGAGTATGACCCGACCCGCGACGGGTCCCGCACTGATGGCGGCTGGCGCGACTGGTTGACCTCCGTCCAGCGGCGGCTGCACCCCTGACCCCGGCGTGGAGCCGGGCCGCGCCTACATCGGCGGCGCGGCCATTCCCGCACGATGCGGGTAGCGGGAAAAGATCTCCCCGATCGTCTGGCTGATCCGCGCCTCGCGGTTCTCCGCATTGACGTTGGCGACCCTGCCCACCGCAATTCCTTCCCAGACCAGCCGGTTCTGGGCCGAATCCACCAGGTCCACGTTCATGGTGCCCTCGGTGTAACGGCTGACGTGGGTACGATCGTGCCAGTACGGCACCGCTACATAGCGGCGCGCACGGTAGTGGTAGTAGTAGCCGTAATCCACCGTGGGAATGGAACTCACATCGGTGCGCCGCTGCATATAGGCGTTGACGTTGACCCGCAGGTCCGGATTGGCCTGATCAAAAACATAGCCGCGCGCCTGCATCTCGCGTTCGACCGAGCGCTTGACGATCTCGCTGGTAGCGGTTTCATAGCCATAGGCTTCCACCGCCAACGGCTCATAGAAGGCCCAGGTCCGGTACGAAGAGAAGTCGGCGCGCGGATCAGCTTCGGTGCTGATGCGGGGGCCGGTGGCGCAGCCGGCAAGCATCAGCACCGCACACAGGGTTGCAACCCAAGCGGTACTCCAGACTGTCGTTCGGCGGATGGCGTGCATGGCGGTTCTCCGGAGGGGCGTGCCAAGGGCGTGCTTGGCACGCCCGCTGATATCCATATACGCCCGACGGCGTCGAACCGGCGCGACGACCGCATGAAGCATTTATTCACGCTGGTAGAGCAGCCCCCCGCCGGCGCGGAACTGCTCCGCCTTTTCCGCCAACCCGGCCTCCAGCGCCGCAGTGCCGTCCATCTGCCGGCCCGCGGCGTAGTCGCGCACGTCCTGGGTGATCTTCATGCTGCAGAAGTGTGGTCCGCACATGGAACAGAAGTGGGCGAGCTTGTGCGCCTCCTTCGGCATGGTTTCATCATGCATCGACTGCGCTTTTTCCGGGTCCAGGCCGAGGTGGAACTGGTCCTGCCAGCGGAACTCGAAGCGCGCCTTGCTCAGCGCGTTGTCGCGCACCTGGGCACCCGGATGGCCCTTGGCCAGGTCCGCGGCGTGGGCGGCGATGCGGTAGGCCATGATCCCGTCGCGTACATCCTCGCGGTTGGGCAGGCCCAGATGCTCCTTGGGCGTCACGTAGCACAGCATGGCGGTGCCGAACCAGCCGATCATGGCCGCGCCGATGGCACTGGTGATGTGATCGTAGCCGGGAGCGATATCCGTGGTCAGCGGGCCCAGGGTGTAGAACGGCGCCTCGCCGCAGGCAGCCAGCTGGCGGTCCACGTTCTCCCTGATCAGCTGCATGGGCACGTGGCCGGGCCCCTCGATCATCGTCTGCACGTCGTGCTTCCAGGCGATCCTGGTCAGCTCGCCCAGGGTGTCCAGCTCGGCAAACTGGGCTGCGTCATTGGCGTCTGCGATGGAGCCCGGGCGCAGCCCGTCGCCGAGGCTGAAGGCCACGTCGTAGGCCTTCATGATTTCGCAGATGTCCTCGAAGTGCTCGTACAGGAAGCTCTCGCGGTGATGGGCCAGGCACCACTTGGCCATGATCGAGCCGCCACGGCTGACGATCCCGGTCACGCGCAGGGCGGTCAGCGGCACGTGCTGCAACCGCACGCCGGCATGGATGGTGAAGTAGTCCACGCCCTGCTCGGCCTGTTCGATGAGGGTGTCGCGGAAGATGTCCCAAGTCAGCTCCTCCGCCCGGCCGTCCACCTTTTCCAGCGCCTGGTAGATCGGCACGGTGCCGATCGGCACCGGCGAATTGCGGATGATCCACTCGCGGGTTTCATGGATGTGTTTGCCGGTGGACAGGTCCATCACGTTGTCCGCGCCCCAGCGGATCGCCCACACCAGTTTCTCGACCTCCTCGGCGATGCCGGAACTCACTGCGCTGTTGCCGATGTTGGCATTGACCTTGGTGAGGAAGTTGCGGCCGATGATCATCGGCTCGCTCTCAGGATGGTTGATGTTGCAGGGCAGGATGGCGCGGCCGCGGGCAATTTCGTCGCGCACGAATTCCGGGCTGACGACCTGGGGTATCGCGGCCCCGAACGATTCGCCCGGGTGCTGCGCCAGCAAGCCGGCATCGCGCACCGCTTCCAGCCGCTGGTTCTCCCGGATCGCCACGAATTCCATCTCCGGCGTGATGATGCCCCGGCGCGCGTAATGCATCTGGGTGACGTTGCCGCCGGCCAGCGCGCGACGCGGCGGACGGCGGCTGGGGAAGCGCACGGAGTCGAGCCTGGCATCCGTCTCGCGGTCACGACCGAACCGCGAACTCACCCCCGGCAGCACCCCGGTGTCGCCGCGCTCCTCGATCCAGCCGGCGCGCAGTGGAGGAAGGCCCCGGGCGAGGTCGATCGTCGCGTCCGGATCGGTATAGGGACCCGAGGTGTCGTAGACGGTCAGCGGAGGATTGTCCTCGCCTCCAAACAGCGTGGGCGTCGGGGTCAGCGCGATCTCGCGCATGGGCACGCGCAGGTCCGGGCGCGACCCCGGTACGTGGATTTTCTGCGATCCCGGAATCGGGCGGGTGACGGATCCGGAGAGTTCTCCGGCCTGCTGCAACAGGGTGGGAATGGCGCTTGCGTTCATCGGCATCGTCCTGGAATGGAGGGGACGAAGCGGCGGCGCATGCTGTGCACGCATCGCCCCCGGCAAACCGCGGGCGATACGGCACTTCTGCGAAGCTTCCCTACGCCGGTATTAACCGGATCAGGTTCGAAGGGTCTGTCTCAACCGCGCCAGCAGCGCGCGGTACCCCCGCTTCAGCGGCCATTGGAGCATGAAGCCGCGGCGCGGGCCAACAGGCCGCTATGATCGTCGCTCATGCACGCCACCCCCTCCCGCACCGCCACCGCATTCGCCCCGGCCAGCGTCGGCAACATCGGCGTCGGCTTCGACCTGCTCGGCCATGTGGTCGAAGGACCGGGCGACACCGCCACGGTACGACGCCTGCAGGAACCGCTCGTGCGCGTGGCGCGGGTGACCGGCCAGGCACCGGGCATCGGATCAATTCCACTGGAAGCGCGCGCCAATACTGCAGGAAGCGCCCTGATCGCACTGCGTGAGGCGTTGGCCCTGCCGTTCGGGTTTGAAGTGGAGCTGGAAAAAGGGATCCCGCTTGGCTCCGGCATGGGCGGCTCAGCCGCTTCCTGCGTGGCCGCGCTGGTCGCCGCCAACGCGCTGCTGGAAACGCCACTCGACCGCGACGCGCTGTATCCATTCGCACTGGACGGGGAATCGGTGGCCAGCAACAGCCGCCAGGGCGACAACGTCGCGCCGATGCTGCTCGGTGGAGTGGTGCTGGCCACGGCCGAGCGCATGATCCGCCTCTCGGCTCCCGACTGGCTGCATTGCGTGCTGGTCCATCCCGACCAGGTGCTGGAAACCCGGCGCGCACGCGAAGTACTTGCCGATCCCTACCCGCTGGCCACCATCGTTGCCCACAGCGCCCACCTGGCCCAGCTCCTGCTTGGGCTGGAGCGCGCTGATCCCGGACTGATTCGGGCCGGACTGCATGACGTGCTGGTGGAGCCGCGCCGCGCCGCGCTGATCCCCGGCTTTGACCGGGTGAAAGCTGCCGCCCTGGATGGCGGCGCGCTGGGCGCCAGCATTTCCGGCGCCGGGCCCGCAGTGTTTGCCTGGTTTGATTCGCGCACGGCGGCGGAAACTGCAGCGCCCGCCATGCGCACGGGCTTCATCGATGCCGGCTTCGACGCCACGGCCTGGGTCTCGCCCGTGGCCGCCACCGGTGCCCGGCTCCTTTCCCCCACTTCGCAGATCCCCCGCCCATGACCCTGCTCATCATCTACGTTGCCACTGCGCTGGGCGTGTCCTTCCTGTGCTCGATCCTGGAGGCGTCGCTGCTGACCATCACCCCCACCCAGATCGAGGCCGGCAAGAACGACAACCAGCGCTGGGCGCAGGTGTACGGGGAAATGAAGGCGGACGTTGACCGGCCGCTGGCCGCGATCCTCACCCTCAACACCGTGGCCCATACCATGGGCGCGGCTGGGGCCGGGGCGCAGTACGCGCGGGTATTCGGCTACGGCAGCGAAGCCCTGTTCGCCGTGGCCCTGACCGCGGCGGTGCTGATCCTGACCGAGATCATCCCCAAGACCATCGGCGCCCGCTACGCGGTCGGCGTGGCGCCGTTCGTGGCCCGGGTGCTGCCCGTGCTGGTGGTGGGGCTGGCGCCGCTGGTGTGGTTCTCCCAGCAGCTGACCCGCGTGATCACCCGCGGCCGTCCGGCCCCACTGCCCAAGCATCGCGATGAACTTCTGACGGTGGCGCGCATGGGCGAGGATTCGGGACAGCTGCTGCCCGGCGAAAGCCGCGTGCTGCGCAACGTGCTGCAGCTGGACGCGGTGAAAGCCGGCGACATCATGACCCCGCGCACCGTCGTCTTCGCCCTGCCCCAGGACACACCGCTGCAGGAGTTCGTGGCCGCGGTGGAAGAGTCGCCGTTCACCCGCATTCCGGTCTACGAAGGCGACGATCGGGCGGACATCACCGGCTTCGTGCTCAAGAGCGAAGCGCTGATGCGCCATATCCAGACCCGCGACAACCCCGCCCCGACGACCCTGGCCGATCTCGCCCGCCCCCTTGCTTCCACACTGGACAAGATGCCGGTTGACCGATTATTCCGGCACTTCATCAGCGAAGGCCATCACATCCTGCTGGTAGTGGACGAATACGGCACCGCCGTAGGCATCGTGACCCTGGAAGACGTGGTGGAAACGGTATTCGGTTTCGAGATCGTGGATGAGCTGGACACCATCCCCGACCTGCGCGTCTACGCCCGGGAGCTGTGGTTGAAGCGTGCGCAACGCAGCGGCGTGAAGGATGCAGCGAGCCAGCGCTACTGACTCACAGCTGCGCCCTGACCTCCAGCATTACTGAACCTCCCGGTTCAGCATATTTACAGAACTGACAGGTATCATATTGCCGGTGATGATGCCCTCCAGCACCAAGAAAGCCGCCCGGCCCACTGCCAGCCCGGGGCGCCCCAAAGACCTGGCCAAGCGCGCCGCCATTCTCGAGGCGGCTGAACGGCTGTTCCTGCAGCATGGCTTTGAAGGCGTGAGCATGGACCAGATCGCCGCCACGGCGGACGTTTCCAAGCTCACCGTCTACAGCCATTTCGGCGACAAGGACACCCTGTTCACCGAAGCTGCAAAGGCCTATTGCGAACAGCAGATGCCAGGCTCGGTGTTCGAACCTGCGCCCGGGGTGCCGGTGCGCGAGCGCCTGCTGGATATTGCCCGCAGTTTTTTCTCCATGATCAGCGCGCCCGAGGCGGTGGCCGGGCATCGCCTGCTGTGTTCGCCGCAGATGGTGGAAAAGCGGCTGGCCGAGCTGTTCTGGGAAGCCGGCCCCGGACGGGTGCAGAAAGAGTTCGCGCATTTCCTGAGGCGCCGCATTTCGGCTGGCGACCTGGAGATCGACGACGTTACCCGTGCGTCGGCCCAGTTTTTTGCGCTGGTTCGCGGAGAACTGCACATGCGCATGGTGTTTGACTGTCACCACCACCCCGAAATGGCCCAGGCCGAACAGGAGCGCGCCCATCTTGAGGCTTGCGCGGACATGTTCTTGCGCGCCTACGGCACTTCGAAGGCCCGGGCTTGAGCCCGCCGTACCAGGTTGCCCTGCCCAGCGGCCCGGTGACTTTCGGCACTCAGTGCCGGACAACCGCTGCAGCGATGCTGTTTCCAGCGCAATTGCGCCCATCCCCCGGTAAACTTGCGTTCCCCGCGATCGAGACCGCCAAAGATGACAATTGATTACGCCCAAACCCGCGATGCCATGGTCGAACAGCAGGTTCGTCCCTGGGATGTGCTGGATGCGCGCGTGCTCGAGGTGTTGGGCACGTTGCCGCGCGAGGAGTTCGTGCCCGCGCCCTACCGTTCGGTGGCCTACGGAGATCTTGAGATCCCACTCGGCCATGGCCAGCGGATGCTCAAGCCGGTGCTTGCCGGACGTGCGCTGCAGGCGCTGCGCCCGCAGCCGGGCGAAGAAGTGCTGGAGATCGGCACCGGCAGCGGCTACGTCACTGCCGGCCTGGGTCTCATGGCCCGCGAAGTGCTGAGCCTGGAGCGCGAGGCCACCCTGGCCGACGCCGCCCGCCAGCGCCTGGTGACCCTTGGCGCCAGCAACGTGTCGGTGGAACAGGCCGACGTTTTCAGCTGGAACACGGAACGCCGCTTTGACGTGATCTGCGTGAACGCAGCCGTCGCCGAGGTCCCCGCCCGTTTCATCCAGTGGCTGCGTCCGGGTGGACGCATGTTCATTGTCCACGGGCGCGCCCCGGTGATGGAAGCGGTGGTGATCCATCGTGATGGCGACGATGTCAACGCCACGCGCACCGAATCGTTGTTTGATACCGAGCTCGACTATCTGGCAGGCGCCGAACCGGTGCCTGCGTTCCACCTGTAACCGCGGACCGTACCCGGGCCATGCCCCCGCACGGCCCTCCGGAACCCACAAGGATTTCTACATGCTGCGTCCTCTCGCCCTAGCCCTGTCCCTCGCCCTGCTCCCGGCCGCCGCCCAGGCCGCGGACCTGATGACCACCTATGAGATGGCCCGCACCGGCGACCGCCAGCTGTCCATCTCCGAGTCCAGCCGCGATATCGCCCGCGAGGGACGCGTCCAGGCCCGGGCCAACCTGCTGCCATCGGTCAGCGGCAGTGGGTCGATCGGCCGCAACTACGTGGCCGGCCAGTCCGGTGACAACCGCAGCCGCACCTGGGGCATCGGCCTGCAGCAGACCGTGTTCGACCTCGGCCAGATCGCCAATTACCGTGCGCAAAAAGAGCTGGACACCGCCGCAGGGTTCGATCTGAACGCCGCCAACAGCGAACTGATCACCCGCACCTCGGCCTCGTACTTCGACGTGCTGGTGGCGATCGAAACCCTGGCAGCCGCCATTGCCGCGGAAGAAGCGCTGCAGAAGCAGTACGACTTCGCCGACCGGCGCCTTGAGGTCGGTCTGGCACCGATCACCGACGTGCACGAAGCCCGCGCCCAGTACGACACCGCCCGTGCGAATGTCCTGCTGGCCCGCAATGCGCTGGAAGACGCCTACCAGGCCCTGGCCGAGATCACCGGCGTACCGGTGCGCGACCTGCGTGCGCTGCCGGAGGACTTCCAGCCGTCCTTGCCCACCGATGGCGGCGTAGAGCAGTGGGTTGCCAGCGCCTTTGCGCAGAACCCCAACCTGCAGGCCGCCGAATATGACGCGCGCGCTGCCGAACACGGCGTGACTGCCGCCCGTTCCCAGCACCTTCCGCGGGTCACCCTGGGCGCCGACTACAGCAACCGCGCCGGCTGGGGTGATTTCGGCAACCCGGACGTGCCGGGCCAGCCGCGCAACAGTGAAAACGAAGGTTACGGCGTGGGTCTCAACCTGACCGTGCCGCTGTTCGCCGGCGGCGCCATCCGTTCCGGCGTGCGCGAGGCGATCTCGCGCCGCGACATCTCCCACGACAACCTGGAACTGACCCGCCGGGCGCTGGAGCGCAGCACCCGCGCCGCCTACAACGCGGTAGTGGCCGGAGTGAGCGAAGTCGAGGCCAGGCGCCAGGCGGTGGTCTCGGCGCGCAGCGCGTACGAAGCATCGCAGGTGGGCCTGGAAGTCGGGACCCGTACGGTGGTGGACGTGCTGATCAACCAGCAGAACCTGTTCAACGCCGAAAGCAACCTGGCGGACGCGCGCTACCGCTTCCTGCAGAGCCGTCTGCTGCTGGCCCAGGCCGCCGGCACCCTGGACATTTCCGACCTGCGGGAAATCAATGCCCTGCTGACCGTGTCCGCTGAAGCCCAGCTTCCGTCCTCGGTCGAGTAACCCGGCAACGTATTCCGGCGGGCCTGCTCAGGGCCCGCCCTGCCCCGCGGCTGGCGGCCCCGCAGCTGGGGGCATGTCCGCCCTGATCACTTCCAGCGTGCGCTGCACCGCCCCGCGCCCGTCCTCCACCAGCTGGGCGGCGGCCCCGGCCATCTGGCTGCGCCGCTGCGGATCCTCCAGCAGCCTCTCAAGCTCGGCGCCAACCGCCTCGGCATCGCGGCCGACGCACAGCGCGTCCACCTCCCTGAGCCGACGGGCGATGTCGGCAAAGTTGTGCAGGTGCGGACCGGTGACTATCGCGGTGCCGGTGGAGGCCGGCTCCAACAGATTGTGTCCTCCCACGTCCTGCAGGCTGCCGCCGACAAACGCCACGTCGGCGCAGGCATAGAAGCTGGTCAGTTCACCCAGGGTATCGATCACGAACACCGCATCGGCGGAGTCCGGCTCGCGGGTGAGGGTGCGGGTGGCGGTGCGCATCCCGGCTTCAACGGCCTGCTGGGTGACCGCACGGAAGCGCTCCGGATGCCGCGGCGCCCACAGCAGCAGCAGATCCGGCCAGCGCTTGCTCAGCCGGGCGTGGATGGCCAGCACCGCGGCCTCTTCATCCACATGGGTACTGGCGGCGATCCATGTCGGCCGCTCACCGGCCCGCTGGCGGAACTGGCGGGCGAACTCGGCCAGTCCGGGATCAACCTCCATGTCGTATTTCAGGTTGCCGGTCACGGTCACCTGCTGCTCCAGCGCGCCGAGGCGGCGGAAGCGGCGCCCGTCCTCCACCGACTGCGCAGCGATCACGCGCACCGTGCGCAACGCACGCGAGACCAGCGGCCGCAGGGTCCGATAGCCCCGCAGCGAACGCGCTGACAGACGCGCATTGACGATGTACAGCGGCACGCCGTAGTCACGGCAGCAGAACAGCAGGTTCGGCCACAGCTCGGTCTCCACGATCAGGCCCAGCTGTGGCTGGAAGTGATCCAGGAACCGATGCACCGCCCCGGACAGGTCATAGGGCAGATACACGTGTTCAACCCGCTCACCCCACAGCTTGCCCACCCGCGCCGAGCCGGTCGGGGTGATGGTGGTCACCAGCAGGCGCATGCCCGGGCGCAGCTCAAGCAGCGCGTCCACCAGCGGCGCGGCGGCATTGACCTCGCCCACCGATACGGCATGCACCCACAGCGTGGCCCGGTGTGGTTCGTCCGAATAGGACGCATAGCGCTCGCCCCAGCGCTGGAAATATTCCGCCTGGCGGAAGCCCCGCCAGATCAGGTGGTACACCGTCACCGGCACCAGCACATACAACATGGCCGAATACAGGGCGCGCAGCAGGCGTTCAACGATGGTTTCGCGCATTGAACAAGGATAGCCGTTCATCAAAGGCATGGAGCCCTACAATCTGCATATGTCGAACAAAGACCCCCTGCCCCGCCCGCCACTGTCTCCCCGCCACTGGCCCACCTGGCTTGGAATTGGCCTGGCGGCTGCGCTGGCCCGCTTGCCATGGTCGCTGCAGCGCGCGCTCGGCCGGGCGCTCGGGGCAACGCTGCGCCTGGCCCTGCGCAGCCGCCGCGCGGTGGCTGCCCGCAACCTGGAACTGTGCTTCCCCGAGCTGGATGCCAGCGCGCGCGAACGCCTGCTGCGCGAACACTTCGCTTCACTCGGCATCGCCCTGTTTGAATTCGCGCGCGCATGGTGGGGCTCGGTCGCCCCGCTGCGTCGCGGTCTGGTGGTGGAAGGCCTGGAGCACATGGACGCCGCACGCGCGCAGGGTCGCGGGGTGATCGTGGTGTCGGGCCACTTCACCACGCTGGAGGTCTGCGGACGCCTGATGTGTGAGTACGCGCCGCTGGCGGGAATGTATCGCCCGCACGCGCAGCCGGTGATGGAGTGGGCGGTGCGCCGCGGGCGTGCGCGCTATGCGGCGGCCATGTTCCCCAAGCAGGATGTCCGCGGCACGTTGCGCCACCTCAAGCGTGGCGGCCTGCTCTGGTACGCACCCGACCAGGATCCCAGCCGCGGCGATGCGGTTTACGTTCCGTTCTTCGGCCAGCCTGCCCACAGCCTGACCTCCACCCATCAGCTGGCGCGGATGTCGGGGGCGGCGGTGCTGCTGTTCCAGCATGAGCGCCGCAGCGATGGCGGCTACACGCTGCGCCTGCGGCCGGTCGATGACTTTCCCTCCCGGGACGCGACGGCGGACACCGCCCGGATCATTGGCGGGATCGAAGAGATGGCCCGCGCGGCACCGGCGCAGTACCTGTGGATCCATCGCCGCTTCAAGCGCCGTCCGGACGGCAAAGACGTCTATTCCAACTGACTCCGGCGGATTCAGCGGGCTTCTTCGGACCCGGCCGGCGGCTCGTCGCTGCCAAGCAGGCTGCCGGCATAGAGGGCCGCCAGCATCAGGGTCAGCCCACCCCAGAAGGTCGAATAGAACGCCAGATGGGTGTTGAGCGGAAACACGGTGACCGCCAGCGCAAGCATGGCGGGGCGCGCCCGGTTGCGCGCATCACCATCGGCATAGCGCCACGCACGCCAGGCCAGGGCCGCCCCGGCCAGCCACAGCAGCAGGCCGATGATCCCGGTTTCACTGAGCACCTCCAGCACGATCTGGTGGGCATGGAAGGCAGGCCCGTCACCCCAGGCCGCCAGGTGTTCCGGATCAGGATCGCAATCCGGATAGGCGGCGCGGAAGCCGCGCACGCCCACGCCATTGAACGGACTCTGGCGAACCATGCACAGCGCCGCGCTCCAGATGCGCAGCCGCCCCGACAGCGCCACGTCCACCCCGGACTCATCAGCGGTGGCCAGCTGCGCCGTGCGCTCCACCCGCTCCTGCACCTGCGGGGACACCAGCGCCAGGGCAACAAGCGTCGCCGCCCCGCCGGCAAACACCACCAGCATCCGCTTCCAGCCCAGCAGGTTCCAGCCGGAAAAGACCAGCACCAGCGCATAGGTGATCCACGAGGCACGCGCCCCGGCCAGCAACACCACCAGCCCCAGCGCAACGGCCGCCACGACCCAGCCGCCGATGCCGAACCGCTGCGCCGCCGGGAACAGCAGGAACGGAGCCAGGCTGGCCAGCACCAGGCCCAGCTTCAGGTTGCATGGACCCAGCACGCCGCCCAGCCGGTCGGCGGCCATCACCTGCTCCGCCGTGCACATGGGCCGGTCGCTGAGCAGCTGCTTGATGCCATCGATGCCGAAGAACAGCGGGCTGGTACCAAAGAATGCTTCCACCAAACCGTCCACGCTCCACAGCGCAACGATCACCGCCAGGCCGCCGAAGGTGATCTTACGGCCGCGGCCATTGGCCACTGCCGATGCCACCAGCCACAGGAACGGCAGGTAGCGCAGGTCCACCAGCGCCTCGCGCAGGGATCGCTGCACATCCACCGCATCGATCGCGGAGATCAGCTCAGGCACCCAGTAGGCGCAGAACAGCACACTGGTCAACGCCCAGGCCTGCGGACTCAGCAGCGCGGTGCCGTGGGCGAAACGCGCCATCAGCAGCCGTGAGATCGCCACCAGCGCGCCCAGCACCATCACACCCTCGGCATAGCCGGGTGCGGGCCACAGGGCCACGAAGGCGAGGACGAAATGGGGCGACCAGCGCCATCCCGGCGCGGCCGCAGCCTGGTCAGCGGTCGTAGAGTTCGTCATACACGGAAAGCGTGGCGTCCTGCATCGCGGACAGGGTATACGGGATGGTACCCGGAGGGTCGGGTGGCGCATCAAGCAGTGTGCAGGCACTCGCGATCAGGGCCTGGATGTCGAACGGCGCCACGGCTCCGTCCGGCGCCAGCTCGCGCAGCACCTCGCCCACGCCGCCGTGCTCCCACCCCAGCACCGGACGACCCACCGACAGCGCCTCCAGCACGGTGCGCCCGAACGCCTCCGGCTTGCGCGAGAGCTGCAGGACCAGGTCGCTGGCAGCGTAGGCTTGGGCAATGGCGGATGTGGGCGGCGTCATCGCCACCGCATCCCCGATGCCGAGTGCGACGGCTTCGCGCTCCAGCTCGGCCAGATAACGCTCACGCCCGGGCTCACGCATACCCGGCATCCACAGCCGCGCATCCATTCCCCCGGCACGCAGTCCGGCCAGGAGCGCCAGCGCATCGGCATGCCCCTTCAGCCGTGTGCCGCGCCCCGGCAGCAGCAGCAGCGGACCATCCCCGGTCAGGGCCGGGAACTCCGCCGCCACTTCGGCCCGGGCGCCCCGATCGGGAGACCGGCGCCGCGGGAAGGCTGCCGGATCGATTCCGCGCGGAATCACCCGCAGCTTCTCCGGTCCGATCTGCGGGTAGTGGCGGCACACATAATCACGCACCGTGTGCGATACGCAGATCACCCGCTCGCCGCTGGCCATGATCGCGCTGTAGCGCGAGGGAGAGTTGAGCCCGTGGACGGTAGTGACCCAGCGCGGCCGCAGCTCGGGAGGCAGGCCGCGCAGCGCGCGCCAGCCCAGCCAGGCCGGCAGCCGGGACCGCGCATGGACGATATCGGCGCCCGCATCCTGCAGCATCCGCCGCAGCGCTGGAACGTGGCGCAGGGTCAGCAGTGATTTGCGGCCGATATCCAGTTGCAGGTGCACCGCTCCCACGGCTTCGAGCGCGGGCACAAGGCGTCCGCCTGCGGAAACCACCAGCGCACGGTGTCCGGCGCGCACCAGCGCCTGGGCAATTTCAATAGTGGAGCGCTCGACGCCACCGGACTCAAGCGCCGGCAGCAGTTGGACTACCGTCAGGCGTTTTCGAGCGGACACGGGGGCGGCGTGCCTGCGGCCGCGGCCTCAGTCAACCAGCACGAAGTGTGCGCTGCAGTACGGGCAGTTGGTCTCGCCACCGTCGTCCTCGATCGGCAGATATACGCGCGGATGCGAATTCCACACGGCCATGGACGGAAGGGGGCAGCTCAGCGGCAGCTCGCTGCGACGGACCTCATAGGTCTGCCGCGCATTGGCCTGTTCGGAAGATGTGGTGGCTGCTGTCATGGCAAATGGAATGCATCAAATGGACCGGCGCCCAGTTTAACCTGTCCCCGCGTGGGCGACCGCGGCAGGCACCGGCTCAGCTGATCCAACCGCGTTTCGCCGCCCGCCGCGCGTACCAGACCAGGGCTGTGGCGATCCCGATCAGCAGCACCGCCATGGGCAGCCCGGCCGCACCGGAGACCTGCCAGGCCGGCGTGAATATGTAAACCCCGGCCATCTGCAGGGTCACCGCCAGCAGCGAAAGAGCGAAGGCCGGCACCGCCCAGGCCCGCCGCAGCAGCAGCCCGAACGATCCGGCGACACCGGCAAATACGGCCACAGCGTAAGCAATCGTCAGCCAATCCGGCATGGCCTCGTACACCAGCCGGCGTCCTGGCGCCATGGCTTCAACCTGCTCCGGGGTGATGCCGGTCTGCATGATGAACATCACCACCCCGACGATGTTCCAGAACAGGGCAAGCCAGCCGATCACCCGCAGGCTGGCGGATACTTTCAAATTGCTCATGGGTCTGTCCCCTGTGGTCTGGCAGCAGTGTATGCCGGCACGTCGCCGACTACAGCCAGCCCTTCTGTCGTGCCAGGCGATAGGCCTCGATGCGGTTGCCCACGCCCAGCTTGCCGATCGCCTCGGAGAGGTAGTTGCGCACCGTGCCCTGCGACAGGTGCAGCTGCGCCGCGATGTCCCCGGCGGACCGTCCTTCGCCGGCCAGGCGCAGCACCTGGCGTTCGCGGTCGCTGAGCGGGTCGGCCTCGGACCAGGCTTCCAGCGCCAGCTGCGGGTCGATCGCGCGCCCGCCGCCGTGCACCTTGCGCAGCGCCGCGGCCAGCTCCTCGGCCGGCGCGTCCTTGAGCAGGTAGCCGGACACGCCCGCATCCAGCGCCCGGCGCAGATAGCCGGAGCGCGCAAAAGTGGTGACGATGACCACCTTGATCGGCAGCTCATGGCGCCGGATCCGCTGGGCAAGCTCCAGCCCGGTCAGGCCCGGCATCTCGATATCGGTCACCAGCAGATCTGGCTGCAGCCGCTGCAGCTCGCGCCATGCGCTTTCGCCGTCGGCGCAGGCGCCAAGCACTTCGATATCGGGCTCAAGGCCCAGCAGTGCGGAAAGCGCGCCGCGCACCATGGCCTGGTCCTCGGCCAGCAGGATCCTGATCATCCGCGCACGCTACCAGACCCACGCGGCTTCGCGCGCATGGCGCGCTCCTACGGCCCAACGTTGGCGGCGAGCGGGAGGCGGGCCTCGAGGCGGGTGCCGCCGCGCGTGCCCGGCCCGATGCGCAGGCTGCCGCGCGCGCCCTCCAGCCGCTCGCGCATGCCCGCCAGTCCGTTGCCGGGAACGATCGCGCCTCCGCGGCCATCGTCCTCGATCAGCAGCACCGCATCCCCGCCCTCCACCGAGAACCTCACATTCGCTATGCCAGCCCGGGCATGGCGCTGGATGTTGGTCACCGCTTCGCGCACCGTCAGCGCAAGGATCGACTCGACGCCCGGCGGCAGTGCGAGCCCCTCCCCGCCCGCGTCGAACTCGTAGCCGAAATCCACCCCATCGGTCTCCAGCAGCAGCCGGGCGGAGGCAAGCTCGCCGGCCAGTTCCGCGGCGCGGATGCCACTGACCGCGCGACGCACCTGGTCCAGCGCCTGCCGCGCGCCGGCAGCGACCTCCTCTATCTCGCGTTGGGCTGCAGAGGGATCGCGCCTGATCAGGCGCGCGGCCAGGTCCGATTTCAGCGCCACCATCGACAGGGTCTGGCCGAGCAGATCATGCAGGTCACGGCCGATGCGCTCGCGCTCGGCGGTTGATGCCAGCCGCCGGATCTCTTCATGGGACAGCTTGAGCGCGGCATCCTTGCGCTGGTTGGCGCGTTCGACATGGATCAGGGGCCCGACGATCAGCACCACCAGCGGCATCCACACCACCGCCTGCCATGGGTAACCGAGCCACAGCGCGTAGCCGACAAAGCCCGCGCCGAGCAGCAACAGCCGCGCCAACGTCGCGGGCAGGGAACGATTGCCGTGGACGTGCAGGTACACGCAGCCGAACACGAAGTAGCTCATGCCTGCCGGGTACCACCGCAGCAGCACCAGGCACAGCACGATCATGGCCACTGCCGGTCGCCACGCGTTGCGTTCGGGTACCGTCACCGCCCGCCCGAACAGGACCAGGAACAGCGGATATGACACCAGCGTCAGGGCCAGCCATTGCGAGTTGTAGCCGCCCGGGGTGAACGCCGGGGTGATGAATACCCACGCCGTCCACATCAGATGCACCAGCTCGGTCCAGGCCGCCCTGTCCTGACGCATGGCACAGCCGACCAGCGAATCCGGGGCCGGCGCGAACCAGCGCGCGATGACACCGGTGCCGGACATCAGCCGCCCTCCCCGGGGCCGCAGGTCCGCGCGGCGGCGCACAGCGCGGCGTCAGGGCAGCTCGACATGATCGAGGGAAAATTCAAATGACCCGGCCGGCTGGCCGGCGGTGAAGGCGATGCCACGAACCAGCGACAGGTCTGCCCCCGGGAAGTCGGCCAGCGCCAGCCGCACCTCAGCCCACTCCGAACCGGCCTGGAAGGTCAGCGTGCTCGGCATGCCCTGCACGGACGGGCCGGAGAACAGCATGGCGTTGTAGCTGCGGCCATCGCCGCGGACCTGGAACACCAGCTCGCTGCGGGTGGACAGGTCCACCGGCTGCATCGGCTCGGCGGCTGGGAAGAACATCACTCCGGCCCACGGGAACGGGAAACCCGGGCGGATTTCACCGGTCACCTCAAGCGCGCCTGGTGAACTATTGGCACCGCCTGGCACCAGCCGGTGCTCGACCGTCGAAGCGCCACCGGCCATCTGGTCCGTGGTGGGCTGCCAGCTCCCGAACGCTGCGCTGACAGAGTCTGAATCGAAGTCGCTGATCAGGGTCTGCTCCGGAGCCGCCTGCGCGGCAGGCGCCGCGGCCGATGGATCGCGCCCGATCCGATAGCCGTTCTTCCAGACCCCCACGATCGCGCGAGTTGCGGTGATGTCGGTCCGCGGATCGCCGTCCACCAGCAGCAGGTCGGCGCGCATGCCGGGCGCAATGCGACCGCGGTCCCCGATCCCGAAGCGTCGGGCCGGGAGCGCCGTGGCGGCGGCCAGTGCCTGCGCCGGCTCCAGACCGGCGCGGACCAGCAGCTCGAGCTCGCCATGCATGCTCACCCCATGCGCGGTGCCGGGGTTGGGAGCGTCGGTGCCGGCCAGGATGGTGACCCCCGCAGCATGCAGGGCGCGCACGCTGGCAAGCGCCTGCTCAAGCCGGTCACTGCGTGGAACGCCCGGGATCACCGCGCCAAGCGTCGCACGTTGCTCGCCAGTCAGCGTCGGACCAAGGCGGGGGTCCGCTGCCAGCGCGGCGCCCTCGCCCGCCCCGGAGAACGAGGCCAGGACCGACAGCGTTGGCACCACGAATGCATCGCCTGCCAGGGCTGCATCGATGAAACCCTGGTCGACCGGCTGGTCAGCGAAGATATGCACCAGCCCGTCCGCCCCGGCGTCGATTGCATGGCGGGAGTCACGCAGCGTCGAGGCATGCACCACGGCGAGACGGTCCGCGGCGTGGGCCGCGCCGATCACCGCCGTCACCTGGTCCGGTGTGAGTGTCGGCAGCGACGGCGCGCCCGGATAGGCGCTCATGTCTTCCACGATCAGCTTGATGAAATCGACACCCTCATCCAGCCGCTCGCCGATGAAGGCCTCAACGTTGGTATTGGCATCGATCGCAGGCACCGGGAATCCGTACTGGGTGCCGTGCCCGCCCGGCGCGGTGACCGCGTAGCCGGACGCCCACAGGTCAGCCAGGCCGGTATCGGCCAGCGATTCGCGCTGCTGGCGAAGTTGCGGCAGGCGATCGACCATCCCGTGCATGTCGAAGGCGGTGGTGACGCCAAACCGCACCGCGTCGCGCCGCGCGTCTCCCCAGGCATGCACGTGGGCATCGATCAGTCCGGGGAGCAGGGTCCTGCCGGTGCCATCGATCACCGGCAGCCCCTCAGGCACTGCGATATCGGCACCTACCGACTCGATCAATCCGTCGCGCACCACCACGGTGGCAATGCCGATGTCACCCTCGCCGTCGAACACGCGCGCATCGCGGATCGCGAAGCTGTTGCCCGGCGCCTCTGCCTCTGCTTCTCCATCGCTGCCAGTGCGATCACCGGCGTTGCCCTGCAGCGCCACCGCGAGGCCGAGCACCCCCGCCAGGGCCGCGAAGGCCAGGATTTCCGGAAGTCGTTTCATGGGTCGATTCTCCTGGGACACTGTGGACAGGACACTCAGACGGCGGCCGCCAACCGGCGCTGCGCAAGGATGAAGAACACGCCGGTGACCACCCCCAGCACGCCCAGATGCAGCCACAGGCTGCCACCGGCATCGTGGCCCACGACCTTCATCGCAGCCTGGCCCAGATGGTACGCCGGCCACACCGGTGCCAGGCGGTTGAAGACCTCCGGCAGCACCGACAGCGGCATCCACAGGCCGGACAGGAACGCCATCGGCAGGAACAGGATATTGACCACGGCCACGGCGGCGTTGCCACCCACCAGACTGCCGATATACAGCCCAAGCGCGCAGAACGGCAGCACACCCAGCACGTTGACCACAAACAGCAACAGCCATTGCCAGGGCGCCAGCACCACGCCGCCCAGGGTGGCTGCAAGCACCGCCAGCAGCAGCGAGATCACCGCCGCGAACGCCATCGCCGCTGCCATCTTCGCCAGCAGCCATGCACCTGGCGGGGCCGGCAGCGCGCGCTTGAGCCGCAACAATCCCCGCTCGCGCTCATGCGCGATACCCGCGCCAAACCCGAACAGGGCCGCGCCCATGATCCCGAACACGCCGTAGCCGGCCAGCATGTATTCCGCGTTGGCCGCGCTGCGCGACAACATGACCCCGAACAGCAGGTAGAAGGCGGTGGGAAACAGCAGCGTGGGAAGCACGAAAGCCGGCTCGCGCAGCTGCCGCAGCAGCTCGTACCTGGCTTCAAGCAGGTAGCAGCGCCAGGGCGAAAAAGATCGGGAGTGGGCGATGGCGGCCATCATGCGGCTTCCTGTTCACGGGTGAGGTGGATGAATGCATCGGCGAGGCCGGCGCGCAGCACTTCCAGGTCCTGCAGTGCCGGATCGGCCTCGAGCAGGCGGCGGACCACCGGCTCGGCCGTAGCGGCCACGATCTCCAGCCGGTCGCTGTCACGGCTGGCAGACAGCACCTGCGGCCAGGTGGATATCAGCGCTGCATCGAGCGTCGAGACGCAGCGGATGCGCCGCTGGGCAACGTGCGAGCGGATCTCGCCCACGCTGCCCGCGGCCACGACCCGACCGCGATCAAGCACCACCACCCGGTCGGACAGCGCCTCGGCTTCTTCCAGGTAATGGGTGGTCAGCAGCACGCCGCAGCCTTCGGCGACGAGCGCGCGCACCGCCTGCCACAGCTGCTGGCGGGCCTGGATATCCAGTCCCGTGGTCGGCTCGTCCAGGAACAGCAGCCGCGGGTTACCGCACACGGCCAGCGCGAACTGGACCCGGCGCTGCTGCCCTCCCGACAGCTTGTCGTAGCGACGGTCGAGCAGTCCCTGCAGTCCGGCAAGGGCCGCGCAGTCGTCAATGCTGCGCGGCTGCGGATAGTAGCTGCAGGTCAGCCGCAGCAGCTCCTGCACCTTGAGATCGCCGTGGACCCCGCCCTCCTGCAGCATCACCCCGGTGCGCCTGCGCGCCTGCATGGATCCCGGCGGGCCGTCGAACAACGCCACTTCGCCGGCGTCGGCCCTGAGCAGGCCCAGCAGCAATCCGATCGCGGTGCTCTTGCCGGCGCCGTTGGCGCCAAGCACCGAAACGACCTCCCCCGCGTGCACCTGGAGATCGACGCCGTCCAGTGCGATGACGTCGCCGTAGCGTTTGCGGGCGGCCTGCAGCCGGGCAAGGGGAAGCGGGTGGTGGTGGGTGATCATGTCCATGGCGCCCATCGTCCACGCCTGCAGCCGGCGGCGACAGTCGCAACGGTCAGCCAGCGGAGATGACAGGTGTCACGTGACTCGGCCCCACGCGACGTTTAGGCGACAATCGGGACATCCGCACCAACGGCAGAGCCGATGAACACCAAAGCAGACCTGCTCAGGGAACTCCGTATCGACCGCACGCCTGCTCCACCGCCATCGCGCCGATGGAAGTGGATCGTGCTTGCCGTAGTCGCCGCACTGGTGCTGATACTGGCCGCATCGGCGCTGCTCGGCCGCGACGCGCCGGTAGAGGTGCGGGTGGCGCCGGTGGTCGTGGGCGGTGCCGGTGCGGCCCCGACATCGGTGCTGGATGCCAGCGGCTACGTGGTCGCACGGCGCATGGCCACGGTGTCAGCAAAGATCACCGGCCGGGTGCGCGAGGTGCTGATCGAGGAAGGCATGGCGGTCGAAGAAGGCCAGGTGATGGCCACCCTCGACCCGATCGATGCCGACGCCCAGCGCAATCTCTCCGCCGCGCAGCTCGCCGCCGTACGTACCCAGGTGGCGAACGTCGAGGCCCAGCTCAAGGAAGCCGAGGCCAACGCCGGACGGCTGCTGTCCCTGGTGGACCAGCAGCTGGTGTCCCGCGCGCAGTACGAACAGGCCGTGGCCCAGCGCGATTCACTGCGCGCCCAGCTGGCTTCCACACAGCGCCAGGTCGACGTGGCTGCCGACCAGCTGCACATCGCCGACCTCGGCGTGGACAACACCATCGTGCGCGCGCCGTTCGCCGGCGTGGTCATCGCCAAGGCGGCGCAGCCTGGCGAAATCGTTTCGCCGCTGTCTGCCGGCGGCGGCTTCACCCGCACCGGCATCGGCACGGTGGTGGACATGGACTCGCTGGAGGTGGAGGTCGACGTGGGCGAGGCCTACATCGGCCGGGTGCAGCCGAAGATGCCGGTCCAAGCCACTCTCAATGCCTACCCGGACTGGAAGATCCCGGCCGAGGTGATTGCCATCATTCCCGCCGCAGATCGCGGCAAGGCCACGGTCAAGGTGCGCATCGCATTGCTGGAAAAAGACGCGCGGATCGTGCCGGACATGGGCGCATCGGTGAGCTTCCTGGAGCAGGCGCCCGAGCTGGAGGACGGCGAGGCGCCGAGCCTGCGGATCCCCGCCGAAGCGGTGGTCGATCGCGATGGCGCCACGGTTGCATTCACGGTCGACACTGAAGGCCGCGTGCAGCAGCAGGCGCTTGAGCTGGGGGACACCGTTGGCGCTCAGCGCGAGGTCAACTCGGGACTTTCAGCCGGCGACCGCGTCGTCCTCGATCCACCCTCAGGCCTGGCCGACGGCGACCGGGTGCAGGTGCTGCAGTGAACCGCACTCCGCCGCCGCTTGTCTCGGTCCGCAACCTGGGCAAGTCCTACCAGCGCGGTCCGGAGAAGGTCGAAGTGCTCCAGGGCCTGGACCTGGAGATCGCCGAGGGCGATTTCGTCGCGCTGATGGGTCCGTCCGGCTCCGGCAAATCGACCCTGCTGAACCTGATCGGCGGACTCGACACGCCCAGTGCCGGCGAGATCGAGGTGGCCGGCGAGCGCATCGACCAGATGGGACCCGGCCAGCTCGCCACCTGGCGCAGCCGCCACGTCGGCTACATCTTCCAGTTCTACAACCTGATGCCCGCGCTGAGCGCGCAGAAGAACGTGGAGCTGCCGCTGCTGCTGACCAACCTCAGCGCCGCCCGGCGCCGGCGCAACGCGGAAATCGCCCTCGCCCTGGTGGATCTGGCCGATCGCACCCGGCACAAGCCCAACGAGCTGTCCGGTGGCCAGCAGCAACGGGTGGCAATCGCCCGGGCCATCGTTTCCGACCCCACCCTGCTGATCTGCGACGAGCCCACCGGCGACCTGGACCGGCAGTCCGCGGAGGAGATCCTCGGCCTGCTGCAGGAACTCAACCGCGAATACGGCAAGACCATCGTGATGGTCACCCACGATCCCAAGGCCGCCGAGCACGCCTCGCACACCCTGCACCTGGACAAGGGCGTGCTGGTCGAACAGCCCGCGCAAGCGGTGTGACCGGGGCGCGGGCATGAAGTACATGCACCTGATCTGGGCCGCCCTGTTCCGGCGCAAGGCGCGGACGTTCCTGACCCTGGCCTCGATCATGGCCGCGTTCCTGCTGTTCGGCCTGCTCGACGGCATCCGCACCGCATTCGTGCAGATCGGACAGAGCGCCCAGGGCGCCCAGCGCCTGCAGACCAGCTCGCGGCTGTCGTTCATGGACACCCTGCCGCTGGCGCTGCGCCCGCGCATCGCGCAGGTGGACGGCGTGGCTGACGTGTCCTGGGCCAACTGGTTCCTGGCCACCTACCAGAGCCCGCGCAACCAGATATTCGCCTTCGCGGTGGCCGGCAACTACCTGGACCTCTACCCCGAATACGAGGCCTCGCGGGAAGCCCGTGAGGGGTTCGCACGCACCCGCAGCGGGATCCTGGTCGGCCAGGAAACCGCGGACCGGTTCGACTGGAAGGTGGGTGACCGCATTCCGTTGCTGTCATCGATCTATCCCAACAGCGACGGCAGCATGGACTGGGAGTTCGACGTGGTCGGCATCCTCAGCGAAGCCGGCAACAACGACTATCCGCTGGCCAACGTGGTCATCCTGATGCGCTACGACTACTTCGAAGAGTCCACGCCCTACGTCAACGGCGACGTGGGCTGGTACATCGCAAGGGTGGCCGACGTGCACCAGTCAGACCGGATCGCCCGCGACATCGATGCCCTGTCGGCCAACTCGCGCCACGAAACCCGCAGCATGAGCGAGCAGGCGGCGATGGCCTCCCAAGTGCGGCAGATGGCCGACGTCGGGCTGATCGTGGGCTCGATCATGGGCGCGGTGTTCTTCACCCTGCTGCTGCTGACCGGCAACACCATGGCCCAGGCGGTGCGTGAGCGGACCTCGGAGATCGGCGTGCTGAAGACGCTCGGCTTCACCAGCACCAGCGTGCTGCTGATGATCCTGGCCGAGTCGGTGCTGCTGGTGCTGATCGGCGGGGTGGCCGGCCTGGGGCTGGCGATGCTGGCCGGTCCCGCGGTCGGCCAGGCCAGCGGCGGCATGATCACCCTGCCCCCGGTGGGCCTGCAGAGCTGGCTGCTTGGGCTGGCGCTGATGGTCACCATCGGCGTGGTGATCGGCGTGCTGCCGGCGGTGCGCGGCATGCGCCTGTCCATCGTTGACGCGCTGGCCGGGCGCTGAGGGAGAGACCGGGATGAAACTCCGCTCCATGCTCCAGGGTCTTGCACTGGGCGCGGTCGTGTTGGTCGGCCTGGTCGCGTGGATTGCCCTGCCCTGGCCGGTGCTGCTGGCCCTGGCAATCGCGTTTTCCGGCTGGATGCTGGGCACCCGCAGCGGCCGCCAGGCCGGTTCCGTCACCCGGGTGGGCGTGAGCACGCTGCCCCAGCGGCTGGGCGCATCCTCGGTGGTAGTGGTCGGCATCGCCGGCGTGGTGGCGGTGCTGGTGGCGCTGCTGGCAATGGCCGAGGGCTATCGGCAGACGGTTGCTTCGACCGGCGACGAAGGCACCGCCATCGTGCTGCGCGGAGGGTCCGGGGCGGAGGTTCTTTCGGTGCTCTCGCGCGAAAATCTGGTCACCATCGCACAGGCGCCGCAGGTCGCGCGCAATGCCGACAACGTGCCGCTGGCTTCGGCCGAACTGGTCGTGGCCGCCAGCCTCACCCGGCGCGGCGCCGCCGCGGAGGACGGCAGCGTGCAGCTGCGCGGCGTGGATCCGGTGGCTTGGGAAGTGCGCCCGGCGATGCGCATCATCGAAGGCCGCGCGCTGGAGTCCGGGCGCCGCGAGCTGGTGGTCGGGCGCGGCGCGAGGCAGCAGTTCGCCGGCCTGGATCCCGGCGGCGAGATCCGTCTGGGGCCCGACCTGTGGCGGATCGTGGGCGTGTTCGAATCCGGCGACGCGATGGAATCGGAAATCTGGGGCGACGCGGGAATCGTTGCTACCACCTACCGGCGCGGCAGCAGCCGCAATTCGTTGACCGCGCGCCTGACCGGTCCTGACGCGTTCGCGGCGTTCGCGGCCGCGCTCGAGGCTGACCCACGGGTGGAGGTGAAAGTGGAAACCACCGCGGATTATTTTGCGCGCCAGTCCGAGGGCATGACCCTGGTGCTGCGCATTATCGGGCTCGTGGTCGGCTCGATCATGGCCATCGGCGCGGTGTTCGGCGCGCTCAACACCATGTTCGCCACCGTCGCCGCGCGGGCACGCGAGATCGCCACCCTGCGCGCGATCGGCTTCCGCGGCCTGCCGGTGGTGGTGGCGGTGATGCTTGAGACCATGCTGCTTGCGGCCATTGGCGGCGCGCTTGGCGGGCTGATTGCATGGCTGGTGTTCAACGGCTATACCGCCTCCACCCTGGCCGGCGGCGTGGGCCAGCTGACCTTCGAGTTCAGGGTCACGCCGCAGCTGCTGTGGAACGGCCTGAAGTGGGCATTGGCGATCGGCTTCGTCGGCGGCCTGTTTCCGGCGGTGCGTGCCGCGCAGCTCCCGGTAACGACGGCGCTGAGGGCGGCATGAGCGGCAAGCGCGCAGTTACGGACACTTCGTCGGCAGCGCTGCGGCGCCTTTCCGGCAGCGAACTGGACGCGCTCTACGAACAATTCCATCGCCGGGTGTTTGCCTTCTACGACGGCATCGACGACCTGCCCGAGGCCAAGCGGGGGGCCGCGCAGGTGCGCGCCCGGAACCTGGCCGAACCGCTGATCGACCAGGCCCGGGCAGTGCATGCCGAACGCGTGCGCCGGCTGCGGCTGAAGGCGCGGCGCTGGTGGATCGCCACCGTGGCCGTGGCAGTGGCCGGAAGCGCGGTGATCGCCTGGCTCGCCGTGCGCTGAAGCGCCCGCGGCTTCGCGCGCATGGCGCGCTCCTACACCACAGGCTCCTACACGACGGGGGCGACCGCGCGGCGGCGGGCGCGCAGCAGGCCGTCGGTGGCGAAGATTGCCAGCGCGATCCAGATGAAGCCGAAGCCGATGGCCCGGTCGCGGCCAAACGGTTCGCCCAGAATCAGCACGCCGCACAGCAGCTGCAGGGTCGGGGCGATGTACTGGATCAGCCCGATCAGCGTGAACGGGATCCGCCGCACCGCGTAGGCGAAGCCGATCAGCGGCAAGGCGCTCAGCGCGCCTGCCAGCACCAGCATCAGCGCCACCGGCGCGCCCCATGCGAACAGTCCCCCGCCTCCCGGGGCACCTGCCGTCAAAGCCAGCAGCACCAGCGCCACCGGCAGCATGTACAGGCTCTCCACTCCCAGCCCGCGCACCGGCCCGACGCTGAGCTGGCGGCGGATCAACCCGTACAGGGAAAACGAGCCCGCCAGGGCCAGCGCAATCCACGGGAAGCTGCCGTAGTTGAAGGTCAGCCACAGCACGCCACCCCCTGCGATGGCCACCGAGATCCACTGCACCCGGTTCAAGCGCTCGCGCAGCAGCACCACGCCGATCAGCACGTTGAACAGGGGATTGACGAAGTAGCCCAGGCTGCTTTCGACCACGTGCCCGGCGTTGACCGCCCAGATGTACAGCCCCCAGTTGAACGCGATCAGCACCCCGCTCAGGGCCAGCATCCAGGCCGCGCGGGGCTGGGACAGCGTCTCCCGCAGCCAGCCGCGGCCGTATTTGTAGAACAGCCATGCGGCCACCAGCACCGCACCCCACAGGACGCGGTGCAGCACGATCTGCAGCGAGGGCACCGCCTTGAGCAGGTGCCAGTACAGCGGCATCAGTCCCCACAGGACGAACGCCGCCACGGCGGTCCACAGGCCGCGGCGATCAACGCCGCCGGCCGATCCGGAATTCACGGGAACTGTTCCTTCGGGTGACGGTCAGCCGGGCCTGCTCAGCGGGCCCAGCTTCCAGGGCGGGTCGATTCGGGCAGTACCTGCGCCGAGATCACGCGATCGCTGTCCAGCAGGCGCATGGCATCGGCCAGGATCGCCGCGGCTTCGTCCCGCTGCGGATCCGGACGCTCCTCCGCGGCCTTCACCCGGGCGGTGTCGACCAGGATGTCGCGTTCGTTGGCGTGCAGGCCGTCATCGCGATCCTCGGCCAGCGGATCCAGCGGCAGGCCCAGTTCGCGACGGATCTCCTGGCGCTCGCGGCGCTTGCGGTCCTGACGGTCACGCTCGGCTCGGCGCTCGGCCTCGTTGAGCACCACGTACTTCTTTTCCCGCTCGGCGCGCGACTCGGCCACGTCTTCCAGGAACCACTGGAACTCATGGTGCTCCTCCACCCGCGCCTCATGCAGCGCGGTCAGGCGCGGCAGGATCGGCTTGAAGTCACCGTAGCGGGTGTGTGGCACCTCCGCGATCCGATTCCACGGCAGCGCGTTGTCGTAGGTGCTCTCACCGAATTCGGTCGCGTCCACCGTCACCGGGAACAGGATGTCCGGCACCACGCCGCGGTTCTGGGTGCTGCTGCCCCCGGGAAGGTAGAACTGGGCGACGGTCAGCTTGACCGAGCCATAACGCTGGTCCTCGCCAGAAGGCATCCGGTCCAGGTCGATCAGGTTCTGCACCGTGCCCTTGCCGAAGGTGGTCTCACCAATCACCAGGCCACGACCGTAATCCTGGATGGCGCCGGCCACGATCTCCGAGGCCGATGCCGAACCGCGGTTGATCAGCACCGCCAGCGGCCCTTCCCACGCCACGCCAGGCGTACGCACGCCTTCAACGTTCACCCGCCCGCCGGATTCGCGCACCTGGACCACCGGGCCGGTGTCGATGAACAGCCCGGTCAGTTCGACCGCCTCATTGAGCGATCCGCCACCGTTGCCGCGCAGGTCGAGCACCACGCCGTCGACGCCGTCACCCTTGAACGTTTCCAGGATACGGCCCACGTCACGGGTGGCCGAGGTGTAGTCACCGTCGCGATTACGGCGGCCCTGGAAGTCCTGGTAGAACGCCGGCAGCTCGATCACGCCGATCCGCTTGTCGGCCTCGCCGTCGGCGCCGTTGACCTCGATCACTTCGGACTTGGCCGCCTGCTCCTCCAGCTGCACCCGCGCGCGGGTCAGCACGATATACACCGGCTCGCTGTCCAGGCCCGAACCCGCCGGAATCACCTCCAGGCGCACCTGGGTGTCCTTGGGACCCTTGATCTTCTCGACCACGTCGTCGATGCGCCAGCCCACCACGTCCTCAACCGGGCCGTCAGTGCCCTGACCCACGCCGGTGATCCGGTCGCCGGGGCGGAACTTGCCGCTCATCGCCGCGGGGCCACCAGCAATCAGCTCGCGGATCACGACCACGTCGTCCTGCTTCTGCAACTGGGCGCCGATGCCCTCCAACGACAGCGACATGCTCTGGTTGAACAGGTCCGTGCTGCGCGGATTGAAGTAATCGGTGTGCGGATCAATCGACGCGGTGTAGGCGTTGAGGAAGGTCTGGAACGCGTCCTCGCCCCCCAGCTGGGCCACGTTGTTGGCCAGGTTCTGGTAGCGGCGGTCCAGCGTCGTGCGGATCTCGTCACCCTCGCGTCCGGCCAGCACCAGCCGCAGCCAGTCGTTGCGCACCGACTGGCGCCACACCTCTTCCAGTTCCTCAGTGGTGGCCCACTCGGCGTCCTTGCGGTCGTATTCCCAGCGATCGTCGCCGGTGAAGTCGAAGATGTCCTGCTCCAGCAGGCTGCGCGCGTACTCCACCCGCTCGTTCACCCGCTCCTTGTACAGGGCGAAGATGGCGTAGGCCGGCTCAAGCTTGCCCATGCGCACGGCGGCGCCCATCTGCGGGCGGTAGGGCTCGAACTGCTCCACGTCGTCCGCGGTGAGGAACATCCTGTTGCCGTCCAGCGACTTCAGGTAGCCATCGAAGATGTCCGAGGACATCTCCGCGTCCATCGCCCGTGGCCGGTAGACGAAGCGGCTGTCGGAGAGCAGGCCATATACCAGCCTGGAAGTACGCACCTGGTCCAGGCTGGCCGAATCGGGAATCGCTTCGCCGTCGGCGCGCGCCATCAGGGCCAGCGGCACCGACAGGGTCAGCGCGATCAGCGCGGTGGAGATCAGGCGGGAGGCTTTCATGCGGCGACTCATTACCTCGTGGGAGCCAGCGTGCAGGCTGGCAGATTGAATATGGGAGTGGACTTGGACGCGGTCACAGTGCCGAAAGTTTCACCCGGCCCGGATGCGCCCTGCTGGTCGTGGTTTCCACTCTAACCGCCGCTCGTGGCCTTGGAGTGAACGGGACTTGCGCCCCGCTCAGGACAGGCCGGGATCCGCCTGGACCGGTCAGGCAGCGACGCCGGCTTCCATCGCCTGGCGGTCGGCGTGGTAGGACGAGCGCACCAGCGGGCCGGAGGCCACGTGAGTGAAGCCCAGTTCCATGCCGTATTCCTCCAGCGCCTTGAACTCCTCCGGCGTCCAGTAGCGCAGCACCGGGTGGTGGTGCGCACTGGGCTGCAGATACTGGCCGATGGTGACCATGTCCACGTCGTGGGCACGCATGTCGCGCAGGGTGGCCTGTACCTGTTCCATCGTCTCGCCCAGGCCGAGCATGATCCCGGACTTGGTCGGCAGGTGCGGATGCTGCGCCTTGAACTTCTGCAGCAGGGTCAGTGACCACTGGTAATCCGCACCCGGACGCACATTGCGGTACAGGTCGGGCACGGTTTCCACGTTGTGGTTGAACACGTCCGGCGGGTTGACGGCCAGGATCTCCAGCGCGCGGTCCATGCGGCCGCGGCCGCGGAAATCCGGGGTCAGGATCTCGACCTTGGTGTTCGGGGTCTGCTCGCGGATGGCGGTGATGCAGTCGACGAAATGCTGGGCGCCGCCGTCGCGCAGGTCGTCGCGGTCCACGCTGGTGACCACGACGTACTTCAGGCCCATGTCGGCGACGGTTTCCGCCAGGCGCCGGGGCTCATCGGCATCCGGGGGCTTGGGCCGGCCGTGAGCCACATCGCAGAAGCTGCAGCGCCGGGTGCACACGTCGCCCAGGATCATGAAGGTGGCGGTGCCGTGGCCGAAGCATTCGTGGATGTTGGGGCAGCTCGCGTCCTCGCACACGGTCACCAGGCGGTTCTCGCGCAGCTTCGACTTGAGCGCGGCGACGGCGCCGTTGGACGGGATGCGTACGCGGATCCAGGACGGCTTGCGCAGCACCGGGGCTTCCACGAATTCCACCGGCGAACGGCCGATCTTGTCACCAGCCACTTGGCGCTCACCCGGGCGCAGGGAACCCTGGGCCGGGGGCGGCGTAACCACCTGCATCGGGATCGACTTGTCTGCAGAACTCATGGCGTACCGGAAGGCTGTTGCACGGGCCAAGCATTGTAGACCACGGGGATGGCGCGTTCCGGCGCCGGGCGGAACGCTGCGGCGCACGGCAACAACGCTCCCGCACGGCCGCGACGCGCTGGTATCAGGCGTCCGGCCGCCTCACGCCGCAGCCAGCTGCTCCGGCAGTCCGCCGGCAGGCTCCAGCGCCAGGCCGAACTGCCGGGCCATCTCTTCCACCAGCACGGCGCTCACCGCCGCCATGCCCGACGGCCCGCCCACGTCACCCACCGAGGTGACCTGCATGCCCGCGTAGCCACAGGGATTGATGCGCGAGAACGGCTCCAGGTCCATGGCGATGTTGAAGGCCAGTCCGTGGAAGGTGCATCCGCGCCGCACGCGGATGCCCAGCGCCGCCACCTTGGCTCCGGCAACGTACACTCCGGGCGCGCCCTCGCGGCGTCCAGCGCCGATGTTCCATTCGGCCAGGGTGTCGATCACGGCCTGCTCCATCCGCTCCACGTACTCGCGCACGCCCAGCTTCAGCCGGCGCAGGTCCAGCAGCGGGTAGGCCACGATCTGGCCCGGGCCGTGGTAGGTCACCTGCCCCCCGCGATCCACCTGCAGCACCGGGATGTCACCGGCACCGAGCACGTGCTCAACCTTGCCCGCCTGGCCCAGGGTGAACACGGGATCGTGCTCCACCAGCCAGATTTCATCGGCGGTGCCGGCATCGCGCACATCGGTGAACTGCTGCATGGCCCGCCAGACCGGCTCATACGGCTGGCGGCCAAGCTCCCTCACCAGGGCGGCCAGGCCGCTTGGGGACATGCTTCCAGAACCGGCTTCCGGAATCACAGCGTCCACTTCACCTGCGGGTGCTCACGCAGGGCGGTATGCGCGGTTTCATATTCCTCGCGCGATGCGGCGCGGAAGCTCAGCCGGACGGACACGTACTTGCCGCCGCTGGAGCCGCGCGTGGCCACGGTCTCGTGCAGCACCGTGATGCCGGCAGCGATCAGCAGCTTCGGTATTTCGGTGTCCAGGGCCGCTTCCGCCGGCCCCATGGCGGTGATCTCGAACTCACCGGGGAACTGGAACCCGTGATCGGGGTTGTCGGATTTGATTTCCATCGACCGATTATGAGGGCCGCTGGCATCATTCCCAAGGGGTGGATCGCCGGGTACCCTCCATTGCTCTCGCCGGCAAGGAGCCACCGCGGTGTCGATCTACCTGCTCAAAGGACGGTTCCAGGACCTGCTGCGGCCGGGCGTACGCGCGCTCGAGCGCATGGGCGCCACCGCCAACCAGGTCACCGTTGCCGCAGGGCTGCTTTCACTGGCGGTCGCCGCGATGGTGTTTGCCTGGGCCCCCGCCCGCCCGCTGCTCTACCTGCTGCTGCCGGCGTGGATGTTGGCCCGCATGGCGCTCAACGCCGTTGATGGAATGCTGGCGCGTGAATTCGGGCAGAAGTCCCCGCTGGGCGCCTACCTCAACGAACTGTGTGACGCGGTATCCGACGCCGCCCTGTATCTGGCCCTGCTGGGTGTGCCGGGCGCCGCGCCCCTCTGGCTCTGGGCGATGGTGCTGTTCGCCCTGCTGACCGAATATGCGGGCGTGCTGGGGCTGATGGTTGGGGCCAACCGCCGGTATGACGGGCCAATGGGCAAGAGCGACCGGGCGTTCACCGTCGGCGCCGTGGGCATGCTGCTGGCCGGAGACTGGATCGGGGGAAGCGCAGTGAATGCAGTGGCGATCGGCGTGACCGCGCTGTGTGCCCTGACCGTGGTGCGGCGGGTCCGCGCGGGGGTGGCGGAGGCGCGCCTGGCTCCCTGATCACCGGGGAAGAAGCAACGGATCCGGAGGGAGCCGAAGCTTCACATTCGATTTGCTGGCCTTTGCAGGGGAGAAAGATGCTGGATGGATTGATTGCCCGGGGCTTCAGCGGCGCTATCCGCGCCTTGACCGGCGCGCGTGCGCTGTGGGAAGGCTGCACGCCATCGGCGGAGCGGCGGGTGTATTTCGGCAACCATGCCAGCCACGGCGACTTCGTGATGATCTGGTCTGCACTGCCCGCTGCGCTGCGGCGGCAGGTGCGCCCGGTGGCCGGGGCCGACTACTGGAACCGGGGAAGGCTGCGCCGCTACCTGATCCACCGCGTGTTCCAGGGCGTGCTGATTGAACGGAACCCGACCGCCCGCACCAGCGACCCCATCCAGACCCTGTGCGAGGCAACCGATGCCGGCGCCTCGCTGATCCTTTTCCCCGAGGGCACCCGCAACACCGGCGATGGATTGCTGCCCTTCAAGAGCGGCATCTATCACCTGGCCCGGCAGCGGCCGGAGCTCGAGTTCGTGCCGGTGTGGCTGGACAACCTGCACCGGGTGATGCCCAAGGGCCGGCTGCTGCCCTTGCCGCTGCTGTGCACCGCCCGGTTCGGCACTCCCCTGCGCCTGGGGCCCGGTGAAGACAAGCAGGCCTTCCTGGAACGCGCCGGCGCGTCGCTGCTTGCACTGGCCGGCGACGAAACGGCGGCACTGGAGGCGAAACAATGAAGGAAGTGTTGCGCGACATTCCGGATACCACCCTGCTGTTCGTGGGGATCGGCGGAGTGCTCCTGCTGGCGACCGCCATCGCCGAAATCCTGCGCTGGCGTGCCGCCGGTCCCAGCGCGGTGCTGGACAACCTGGTGGCGCGCATCCGCGCGTGGTGGGTGATGGCGGCAGTAGTGGGTCTGGCCTTCCTGGGCGGACGCACCGGGGTGACGGTGCTGTTCGCGCTGATCTCGCTGTTTGCCCTGCGCGAGTTCATCACCCTCACCCCGACCCGGCGCGGCGACTACTGGGCCCTGGTGGTGGCGTTCTACGTGGTGCTTCCCTACCAGTACTGGCTGGTCTACAGCGACTGGTATGGCATGTACACACTGCTGATCCCGGTGTACGCGTTCCTGTTCCTGCCGATCCTGTCGACCATTGGCGGGGACACCACCCGCTATCTGGAACGTTCGGCCAAGGTGCAGTGGGGACTGATGGTGAGCGTGTTCTGTATTTCGCACGTGCCGGCACTGCTCAACCTGCAGATCGCCGGCTACGAGGGCCGCAACCTGCTGTTGATCGCCTTCCTGGTGATCGTGGTGCAGTCCTCCGATGTGCTCCAGTACGTGTGGGGCAAGCTGTTCGGGCGCCGCTTGATCGCCCCCAACCTGTCGCCTTCCAAGACGGTGGAAGGATTCATCGGCGGCGTGGCATCCGCCTCGGTACTGGGAGCGGGGCTGTGGTGGATCACGCCCTTCGCGCCGTGGCAGGCGGCCCTGCTGGCCCTGGCGATCAACCTCATGGGCTTCTTTGGCGGACTGGTGATGTCGGCCATCAAGCGCGACCGCGGCATCAAGGACTGGGGCCACATGATCGAGGGGCACGGCGGCATGCTCGACCGCCTGGATTCGGTGTGCTTTGCCGCTCCGGTGTTTTTCCACCTGGTCCGCTACTGGTGGGTGTGAGCGAGGCAGCGGACCGGCGCGTGCCTGCCCGGTAATGCTGTGCAGCAGAGCCTGTCCCTCAAAGGGGTCGAACGGCGTTATAGGGGGTATCCCTTCGCCACCGAAACTGCTCGCCATGACAACACTGCTCAAAGTTTCCCTTCCGCTGGCCCTGCTTGGTGGCCTTCTGTGCACGGGCCCCGCGGAAGCACAGCGCGCCCAGGCTGAACGTGCCCAACGCACGGCGGAGATCCCCATGTGCAGCCGCAATCTCGGCGCCATAGCCGTGGACGAACCGCCCGGCCGCAACTGGTGGACCGGGCAGCAGCTGTCCTCCCCATCGGCGCTGATCAAGCTGTTCGTCAACCGCTCGCGCTGCTTTACCCTGGTGGACCGCGGGCGCGGCATGGAGCGCATGCAGGCCGAACGCAACCTGGCCTCCTCGGGCGACCTGCGCGGCGGCTCCAACATCGGCCGGGGTCAGGTACGTGCGGCTGACTACGTGCTCGTTCCGGACCTGATTTCGCAGAACGCCAATTCCAGCGGCAACCGCATCGGCGGCCTGCTCGGCGGAATGATCGGCAACCGCACAGCAGCCGCGGTGCTCGGCGGTATCGACATCAAGCGCAGGACCGCCGACGTGCTGCTGACCGTCACCGACATGCGCTCGTCCGAGCAGGTGGCCATGGCCGAGGGCCATTCCACCCATACCGACCTGGGCTGGAGCGGCGGCGCTGCAGTGTTCCGCGGCGGGCTGGCCGGCGGCGGCGCCACGGGCTACGCCGACACCGAGATCGGCCAGGTCATCACCCTCGCCTACCTGCAGGCCTATACCGACCTGGTCGCCCAGCTTGGCGGCCTGCCCGGCGACGCCTCGGCCGCCAACCACCAGCAGGCCGTGACCATGCAAAAGCCCGGTCGCCTGCTCCGCAGTGCCGATGGCAGCGGCGGCGCGGTGCGCGACCTGGACGTTGGCATGATGCTCTACCCCACCGGCAACCGCGCCGAACTGATGTGGGAAGTCGACGACGAGCTTGGTAACCGGGGCTGGGTCAACTCGACGCTATTTGGGCTGTCACGCTGAGCAAGCAGGCCCGGGCCGTTGCTTCCGGCCCGGACCCGCGCGCTTCGTCCGGTCAATTGGCGCGTGCGTGCTTTTAAATCGCGCCAGGTCGCAAACGTAGCGAATCGACCAGCTGATCCCAGAAAGTGGTGGCAGCCTTCAGGTCGGCAAAGTCTCTCCCGAGGCCAACGGCGCCCGGCTCCAGTGACAACGCAAGCTTGAGGAAAGGAGCGGCCAGAGAATCGGGCGTGCCCCGGAACTCCCACATGAACTCGTAGCTGTGCTCTCCGCCATCGTTCCCCAGCATTAACAGCTCAGCCCCCTGCAACCCCGCTGCCGCCCGCTCCGCCCGCCGCAACGCAAAACTGCCCTCGCCCACCGACTCCGGCCTGACCTCCGAAATTGACCGGGAGCGCTCCAACAGGGACGGCTCGGGATTGCGGGTCACAAAACTGGTGAAGGCCAGCTGCGTCCCGGGCGCTCCCCGCAGCTCAATTCCTGCCTCGACTTCCTCGCGGTTGAGCCTGCTTCCGGTCACGAAGCCCCTTTCGATGCAGAAACCGGTCTGTTCCGGCACCTCATCCACGCCCCGCACCCGCATCAATGACGAGAAGCGCTCCTGAGCCTCGCGTGCCGTTGCCCTAGCCTGCTGCGTGGCCGTTCCCTCGCCATCAAAGCGGAACAGGATCTGCTGATCCGGAAAATGCTGGAACTCCTCGTACCGGTACACGCGCCGGCTGGCTGAACTTGCCCAGGAAACAAGCACCTCGTGGAGTGGCGTTAGGGCATACCGTTCAACGAGCATCGGACCGCCTTCGGCATGCGACGCGGACTGCAGTTCCGCATGCCGCTTGCCCACGCGCGCCTCGAAGCCTTCATGACTCACGCCTACATCGGTGAACACACGCGTACCCGCAGTGATGTAACTCGCACGGACACGCGCGCCCTGCGGCACCACCATGAGG
This sequence comes from Luteimonas sp. A478, assembly GCF_054052025.1. Taxonomy (NCBI): domain Bacteria; kingdom Pseudomonadati; phylum Pseudomonadota; class Gammaproteobacteria; order Lysobacterales; family Lysobacteraceae; genus Luteimonas; species Luteimonas yangxiaopingae. The sequence continues at coordinate 109,428 of NZ_JBSVRF010000005.1, forward strand.
AAACGCCCAAGGCAGATGGTTCTAACTGAACGATGCACGGCGGAGACTCCCTGTCAGATGCGAATGATGAGCGTCATCCATGATCAACCCCAGTCTGCACCCTGGGCCAGCTTCACAAGAGAGAACAATGATGCCCACCTTGCACGATTATCGTTATAGGCATCTTGGTGCTCGTAGCCTTTGACCCGGCGCCCCTTGATGTCCATGACACGCTTCCCCGTGGCGTCGCTTTCTCCCTCATCACCAATTGCGAAGAAGGCCTCGACCCCAGTCCACGCAAGCGGTGAAGCCGCCGAGACATAAGGAACTGTCTCGTCCCCCACTCCGGACTTTGCTGCTGTAGCGGCCACTACGTCTGTTGGCGTAGGGGGCGCGTAGGACGTAATGACCACCTCATCAAGCAGGATACCCGGCTCGTCAGGAAGATAGGAGACAGGATCGGGAGACTGGGCTGGCACATTCGCCTTCAGCCCGAGAACCACCTTTCCATTGAGACTGTCCCCCCAGATGCCGTTGCGGTTGGCTGCCTCCAAGGTAAACCCAGCTCCCAGCTGGTTGCTCAGGTTGGTACGGAACACGTTGAGAATCTCCGCGGCATGGCGTCGATGCTCCACGGACTGTGTCCTTGAAGCCTGCATCCACTCGGGAATGAACTGTTGCTCCAAGCCCAATACCGTAGGTGAGGAGTATTCTTTGAAACTGTTCGTGACGTGCAACTTGGCCTTGAATCGTGGACCGCGAACGAAGAGTCCACCGAAGCTCACTGGCTCGGCACTGCCGACACTCCAGGCAACTTCGTCATAGGCCAGACAGTCCTTGTCGCCATCAGCGCCTACGTGCACATAGGCAGGCGAAGGACATTTTCCTTCGATCTGACCGTGGAACCTCTCGACCTCATCGATTTTCCTGTCGAACCCGGCGAACGGTTCCAGCCCACCGGTACGACTGTCGTATCCCGCAGCGTTCTGCGTGCCAGCCATATCCAGAGCTACGCCATTTCGTTCGGGAACAAGGCCATACCACTCACGGCTGCGATAAATTTCAGCGTACGGGTCCGAATCACGCGGCAAGTAATCGTCATTTTTACTTTTTCCGGCGCCCGGCCTGCGTGCACGCAACCATCCATTTCCGTCGCCTCCGTAGCGGGAGGTTGGGAGAAGCTCCAGACCACCGTTGGAATTGCTCAGCTGTGCAACCAGATGGATCGCCGTATTGCCTTGGGCAATCAGCTTCATAGCCATGCTGTCGGCGCCGGTACGCATCATCTTGTACGTCAGAGCAGCCCCTTCTGCCGGCATTGCACCGATTACGCTCCCGGCCACCCGCCCATAGTTGTGGATAGCGGAGATGGACCTAGCCACCAGACCACCCATCGAATGCGTCATCAGCAACACCTTCATGCTGGCAACTTCGGACTCGCCCAGCGTTTCGCGGTAATGCCCCATGACCTCGCTTTCAATAAATTCGATGATTTCGGCGCCGCTGTCAGCGTTGGAACGGATCCAGTTATATCCACCCGCCCAGAATTCGAACCGATAATTCGCTGCCTGCCTGATCTCTACCTCACTGAGCCGGACCGCGCCCTTTTTCTCGCCATATTCGGCAGGATCAGTGAGCATCCCGAACATATCGTTGCCGTGGGTCCACGCCTCTGAGACTTCTCCTCCCTGGACCATGCGATTGAGCACCGTCTCCAGATTCACCATTACCGGCTGGTAGGCAGACTGCATCAACGCGCCGAACCCACGGTGCCTGGCCTCTTTCTCGCTGATGGCTAGGTGCTTCCAGTCCAGCTTGAAGAGCGTGAAGTCCCGAAGATTCGGGAGTCTCAGACGGAGCCTCCGCTTTTCCTCCAGCTTTCCGGGCATGTTTTCCATGTCTACGCGGTAGTAGACCTTCCCCCTTGGGTCTACTTCTGTAGTCTCAGGATCCAGCCATCGGCGACGTTCCGCCGCCGTAGCTAGGAAAAAATCCTTCGCCCAGCCCACCTCCTTCCAGTTGCCGGAACCGTAGGTGAAAGAGTCTTTATTCAACGGCCGCCAGACACGCTTTCCGGTGTACTTGTTGCGTAAGTTCGTGCCCATGATCCCGGGGAGGAACACCACCGGAATCACAGGCCTGGGATCTGCCAAGACCACCATTTCCTGGGCGGTGGAGGCGGGACTCATTACGGTCTGGGCCGCCGTGGTAGCCCCTTCATCTTGCTGCCCCATCACTATCCGCCACTCGGTCATCGTCCCTGACCTCCATCGCTCTTGCGCAGCACCCTGACTTGCAGCCTTTCAAGCGCTTGGCCTTTCTGCACGGGCAGGCGCCCTTCGCCATCAGTCATGAGCCGGATACGCGCGCCATCCGCGCGCACGACCTCGACAGGCCAGTTACGAATTGGCTCGCCCGAATGCTCATAGCGGATGACATGCCCCTGATCGAACCTGGTTTCCGGCCAAGTGTTCATTTCCCTGCTCAGCTGAGTTGGTCCGGTGAAACTGTGCTTGCCCGCATGCACTTTGATCTCCCCCGGACAGGCAATAACGATGTTTCCGCCTTCGATCGTCAGGCTGGCGCCACCGCTGGTTGCCAGGTGCACGACCTTGCCGGCGGCCAGGTCCACCTCGGCGTTGGCGCTGACCACCTTGAGCTGGTCGCGGCTGCGGATGCGGATCTGGTTGTTCTGGGATTGCAGGTCGAGTTCGCCTTCGCCGGTCACGAGGCTGAGGGCTGTTTCTTCCGTCTGGCCTTCAACCGCTGCGGCCAGCATTCCGATGGCCTGGCCGCTGTGCAGACGCAGGTTTCCAGCAACGGCCACGTTGCTGGACTGGCCGCTGGCAAGAGTGAGCGTTTCGCCCGCCGACCAGGTCAGGCTCTGGCCTGCCACGAAGCCGATGCCAGCCGGGGCGGCCAGGCCCAGCAGGGCGTCGCCGGTGTGGGGCACGCGATCTTCCCCGGCCGCGGCGCTGCGTTCTTCGACCGCAGCCTGGGCGTCTTCCCAGGCTGCCTCCGGCACTGTGGCCCGGGCACTGGCAAGCAGGGCTTCCAAGGGGGCCTGGGCATCCACCAGCCTGGATGAACCGGCACTTTCCGCGCCTTCGTGTGCGGCCAGCTTCACGGTCTGATGGGTGGTGGCCGCCTTGGAAAACACTTCTCCCAGGCTACGCAGCTGGGTCAGCAGCGCGGCCGGGCCCACGGCATCGCCGGCGGGCGTGTCACCGGGCTTGGCGTAGGCGCTCAGCCACAGACCGGATTCGGCACGCACCGCACCCCATGCATCGGTACGCAGTTCGAAGCCCTCGCCACGAAAGCTGCCCCGATAGTTGTCGGCCTGGTGGATCAAGTGCCCGAGGTTGAGCTGGCTCGCCGCCTGGGTGGTCGCCAGCTGCAGGCGCAGTTGGCCGTCGCTGTCGTCGAATACCAGCCGGCTGTGGCCCTCGCCGCCCCACTCCTTCGACTGGATGCCCCACAGGGCACCCGCGTTGCGGTGCGCTTCCTCGCCCGCGCCCATTCCGTGCCATGCCGGGGCGTTGCCCCCGGCCAGGTTGGCCTGGGCGCTGGGCGCGTAGTCGCCGGCCAGGGCGTATGCCGACAGGTCCTGCTCCGCCGATTCGCCACCCGGCGTGGCTGCAGTGCCGGCTTCCCCCCGGCCGTTGTACAGGGCGCCAGTCACCAGCGGCCGGTCGATATCGCCTTCAAGGAAAGCCACCAGCACCTCCTGGCCGATCCGCGGCAGGAACTGGCTGCCCACGCCGGGACCGGCGTAGCGCTGGGCCACGCGCAGCCAGCAGCTGTCACGATCCTCGGCAGCGTGGCCCTGCTGCCAGTGGAATTTCACCCGCACCCGGCCCAGCTCGTCACTGTGCAGCTCCTGATGGCCCGAAGGGCTGGACTGCCCGTCCTGCCCGACCACAATCGCAGTCTGGTAGCCCGGTGCCGTGGGCCGTGGATTGAGGCGCTTGCCGGTGCCGTCATGCAGCACCGGGCGCCAGGGGCGGCTGCGGTCCACCGCCACAAAGGCATTGGCGTAACCCACTGCCTTGGCCTGGGGAAGCAGGTTCTGCCCCGCCACTTCTTCGCAAGCTTTCCCTTCCCAATCAGGCGCTTCACCCAGCTCCGCCTCCACGGACTCGCGCAGATCTACCGGAAGGTTGTTCACACCCAGATGGTGCAGGCGGGTCACCAGCAGCTCGGGCGGCGGCGAACCGGTCCCTGCCGCCGGAGCCTGCGTCAGCCGGAACCAGGTGCCGGTGCGCAGGGTTCGCGCCGTGCCGTGGCCCAGCCACTGTTCCCGCCCGGCCTCCGCGGCCTGCGCCATCAGCCGCGCATGACGCGCCGCCTGGCCGGTATCGGCAAACGCGTAGGCGCCCGACGGGTCGTAATCCTCGATGGCCAAGGCGTGGCCGGAAGCCTGCAGCGGCAGCTGTTCGGCAATTGACCGTACGGTTTTGTAGTCGTCCCCCAGCACCGTCATTCGATCCGCGCCAATCCTGCGCTGCAGCCCGATCCCCTGCACGCTGTCGCGCCGCTCGGTGCCGTCGCTGCGGTGATAGCGCAGTCCGCCATCGCTGGCCGAGGTGATGTCTTCCGGTTGGCCGGCACTGTCGGCAAACAGCACCAGCCGATGGCCTGCCGCGGCCTCGGCGTCTTCTTCCAGGCGCCAGCCCAGCCCTTCCTCGGCCAGCAGGCGCTGGATGAACGCGGCATCGGTTTCGCGGTACTGCACGCAATAGCTGCGGATCCGCGACTGGGCCAGGAACGGACCGACATTTTCATCCATCTGCCAGGCCGACAGCGGGGCATAGTCGGCGAACACCGTCTCTGCGATTTTGATCACGCTGCGGTTCTGGAATACCCGGCTATGCAGTCCTTGAGTCATCAACCAGGTCCATGGCACCAGGGTCAGCCGATAGCGCGCCAGACCACCATCAGCGCCCAGGCAGGCAGCCTCGCGCACCAGGCCGCTGCGGCCCGCAGTGCCTCCATCCGCCAGACGGGTATGCAGTGTGGCCGGCTGGCCCAGCCAGTCATCGAGTGGCAGGTCCGCCCGGGTGGACAGCACGTCCACCGTCCACTGGAACTCGCCGGCCAGCTGCTCATGGCCGGCCCAGCGTTCGACAATCAGCGGTGTGTCGGCGTCCGCAAGCTCCAACCGGTACAACCGGTTGGCGTCGTCAACACCGACAAGCGCGGCAAGCTGCGCCGCCGCACCAGATGCTCCATGCATGGTGTGCTCCCTGGCCCGAGGCCATCCTTGCTCAGGATAATGCCACCGGCAGGCACCGCGTCAAGCTGCCGGCGTGCCGGCCGGGCGCTCAGTCGGATTGCCACCACATCAGGAACTCGTGCCACAGGCGCTTGAAGAATCCGGCGCGCTCCACCGTTTCCAGCGCCACCAGCTCCCGCTCGGCGACCACTTCGCCATCCAGCTCCACCCGCACCTTGCCCATTACCTGGCCTTCCTCGACCGGGGCCACGAGGGTCTGCGGCACGTCCATCGACGGCTGCAGCTGGTCGTACTTGCCACGCCCGGTGCTCACCAGCAGCGGCTCCGCCAGGCCAAGGCGCACCTCGTTGGCGCGACCCTTCCACACCTTCTGGGTGGTCAGCGCTTCGCCGGCGTCGTACAGGCGGTGGGTCTCGAAGAAGCGGAAGCCCCAGTTGAGCAGGGCCATCGAATCATTGGCGCGCTGGTTCTCGCTGGTCGAGCCCAGGACAACCGAAATCAGGCGCTGGTCGCCGCGCTGGGCCGAAGCCATCAGGCAGTAGCCGGCGCCGGAATGGTGGCCGGTCTTGATCCCGTCCACGCTGTCATCGCGCCACAGCAACACGTTGCGGTTGCGCTGGGTGATCGGCCCGACGGTGAACTCGCGGATCTTGTTGTGCGCGTAGATTTCGGGATATTCGCCGATGACCGCCCGGCCCAGCACGGCCAGGTCGCGCGCGGTGGAATAGTGGTTTTCCTCGCTCAGGCCGTGGGAGTTGACGAAGTGGCTGCCGGTCATGCCCAGCCGCTGCGCATGTGCATTCATCAGCGAAGCAAAGGCCTCCTCGGTGCCGGCCACGTGCTCGGCCAGGGCGATCGATGCGTCGTTGCCCGACTGCACCGCCATGCCGATCTCCATGTCCAGCAGACGTGCGGTCTGATTGACCTCGAAACCGCTGAAGCTGCCGCCGGTGGCGGCGCCGCCCTTGCGCCAGGCGTTCTCGGTCATCATCACCTGGTCGTCTTCGGAGATGCGTCCTGCCGCCAGCTCCGAGGCGATCACGTAGCTGGTCATCACCTTGGTGATGCTGGCCGGCTCGAGCCGCTCGTCGTAGTTCTCGCCGGCCAGGATCTGCCCGGTCTCATGGTCCATCAGCACCCAGGCGGTCCCGGTGATCGACGGCGGGGGCGGGGTGGCCACCTCCGGCATGGCCGGCGCCGGAGCGGGCTGGGGCTGCGGACTCTGCGCCAGCGCCAGTCCGATTGCGGACACGGACAGGGCCACCATGGCGGTGGCGGCGAGGCGGGCGAATCGGGACTTCATCAACGGGCTGGCTCCTTGGACGCCACACCGGGACGCGGCGGACATTCGGACTGGAAAATCTGGGGAAAGGACAAGCGGACGCTCAGGACAAGTTTAATCCCGAACCACCTGGGGCTGCCCGAACCCAAGACCACTGAAGCGGGCGCTGAGTTCCGGCACCAGGGCCGCGGTGACCGGGCCCACGTGCAACCGCCACATTGCCCGGCCGCCACTGGAACCATCCACCAGTCGGGCTCCGGCAATGCCGGCACCCAGCAGGGTATCCAGCGCGCGCTCGGCATTGGCCCGGGCACCAAAGGCGGCCACCTGGAGGGTCACGCCGTCGTCCATTGCAGGCGGGGCCGGCTCGGGTTGCCCAGCAGCCCCCGCCGTCTGCACAGGTGCGGCCACGGCGGGCGAGGTGTCGGCTGCAGCCACCGCGGCCACTGCGCGCAGATCAATCTGCCGCTCCTCCAGCCAGGCATCGAAATCATCGGCGGTCATCACCCGTCCGCCCTGCATCATGTTGAAGCGGCGCTCGTGGGCGTATGCGGGGTCCGCCCCCTCGGCGATTTCCGGAACCGCCGCAGCGACGGCGGGTGCAGCCACAGCCGGGGCGGCCGACACGGAGGCGGTTGCTGGCTGAAGCACGCTGGCCTCAACCGTGGCCACCGGGAGCGCATCCACCAGTACATCAATTGCGCTGGGTGCTGCCGGCTCCACCGCGGCCGGGGGCTGCGCGGAAGGCGAAGCCGCCGCCACTGCGCCGTGCACATGGCGCGCATCTTCCCCCGGGCTGAGCGCACGCACCTCCACCTGGCCCGTGCCCTGGCGGTGCATGTCCAGCTTGACCGCCGCCGCCCAGCTCAGATCGACCACGCGCCCCTCATGGAAGGGTCCGCGATCATTCACCCGCACCACCACCGAACGACCGTTGTCCAGGTTGGTCACCCGGGCAAAGCTCGGCAGCGGCAGTGATTTGTGCGCGGCGGTAAAGGCGTACATGTCATACACCTCCATGTTGGAGGTCCGGCGGCCGTGGAACTTGTTGCCGTAGTAGGAGGCAATGCCCTGCTCGGCGAACCCGGCCGGCTCATCCTGCACCGTGTAACGCTTGCCCAGCACGGTATAGGGCGAGCGGTTGCCGTAGCGCGAGCGGGGCTCGTCAACGACCTCGGGCTCGGGAATGGCGTCTACATCGGGGATGTAGTCCGGCGCGGTATCGCGGATGTGCGGCGCATACAGACCGCCGGAAACGTAGTCACCGCGCTTGGAAAGATCTTCCTGCGCGGCAGGATATGGCGAGCGACGCGGCGGCTGGCTGCCATCCGTGCTGCCGGCTGCGGGTTCACCCACGCCATCCCCGGCCGGAGGTGGCTGCGGCTTCTTCGGCGCCCCGCTGCAGGCGGCCAGTGCAAGCGCGACAGCGGCAGCCGCAATCCGCCTCATCGCCCGGCGCCACCCGACCCTGCAGCAATTTCCTGCGCCAGCTGATGCACCGCCATGGCGTACATCGGCGAGCGGTTGTAGCGGGTGATCACGAAGAAATTCCTGTAGCCCAGCCAGTATTCCGGCCCGGCACTGCCTTCAAACGACAGCAGCGTGGCGCCCTCGGCCAGCGGCTCGCCCGGGCGCGGTTCATAGCCACGCTCGGCCAGCATCGCCAGCGGGTACACCGGCTCCAAGTTGTCGGGCTTGAATTCATCGGCGCCCGGAGCGCGCGTCGCCCGCGCTACCACCGGCGCGTCGCGCTCCCAGCCGTGGACCACGAAATAGTTCGCGATCGAGGCGAACACGTCGTCGAGGTTGTCGATCAGGTTGCGGTGCCCATCACCATCACCGTCCTTGGCCCACAGCCGATAGCTGGAAGGCATGAACTGCCCCAGGCCCATCGCACCCGCATAGCTGCCGCGCAGCGCCAGGACATCCAGCTGCGGCTCCTCGCGCTCAAGCGCGAACAGATGCCCCAGCTCGGCGGCGAAGAACGGCGCGCGCGGGGCATGGTCGAAGGCCAGGGTGTAGATCGCATCCAGGATGCGGTGGTTGCCAGTGAAACCGCCGTAGCTGGTCTCCACGCCGATGATCGCCACGATGTACTCGGCCGGCACGCCCGACTCGGCAGCCACCCGGTCCAGGGCCGCGCGATGGGTGGCGTAGAAGCTCCGGCCGCCGCGGATGCGCGCATCATTGAGGAAAATCGGCCGGTATTCGGCCCAGGTGCGGGTCCGCTCGGCGGGCCGTGACATCGCATCCAGGATGCTCTGGCGTACCTGCGCCTGGGCCAGCACCGTGCGCACCCGTGCGGCATCCGCGCCGTGGGTGCGCACCGCGTAATCAATGAAGTTGTCCACCCGCTGCTGGCGCGGAATGGAAGGATCGGTCACCCCGGTCGGCGCCTCGGGGCGCTGCTCCGGTGGCGGCGGCACCGGGGCCAGCAGCTGTGGCTCGGCCGGCTCCACGATGGGTTCCGGCAACGGCTCAGGCACCGGTTCCCGGGCCTCTGCGGCAGGCGGTGGAAGAGGGGCAGGCGCATCCGTCGCACAGGCGGCGAATGCGAGCACGATCAGGCACGGGGCCAGGCGGAGAACAGTGCGCGGATTCATCGGTGGCGAGGTTAGCATGCCGGGGCGAGGGTGCACGCCCCTGCGGTCCACCGTTCAGCCCCGGTCAGCCACGCGCCGGCCGGTGCCTGCCGATCGACATCACCACGCCCATGCCGGCCAGCAGCGACACCGCCGCCGTACCGCCGTAGCTGAGCAGCGGCATCGGCACGCCCACCACCGGCAGCAAGCCCGACACCATGCCGCCGTTGACCAGGACATAGACGAACATCGCCAGTCCCAGGGAGCCCGCCAGCAGGCGCGAATAGCCCTCTCGAGCCTCGCTGGCGATCCACAGGCAGCGCCCGATCACGAACAGATAAAGCGACAGGGTCACCACCACCCCGATCCACCCGAACTCCTCGGCGAGCACGGCGAAAATGAAGTCGGTGGTGTGCTCGGGCACGAAATCCAGGTGCGACTGGGTGCCTTCACCCCAGCCCTGCCCGGCCATGCCGCCCGAGCCGATGGCGATCTTTGACTGGATGATGTTCCAACCGGCGCCAAGCGGGTCGCGCTCAGGATCCAGGAACGTGAGCAGACGGTCCTTCTGGTAAGGCTGCAGCAGCCAGAGCCACGCCATCGGGGCAACTGCCGCCACCGCGCCCGCCACCGCCGCGAACCACCACCACGACAGTCCTGCCAGATACAGCACGAACAGTCCGCTCACCGCCACCAGCACGGCCGTACCCAGGTCCGGCTGCAGCATGATCAGCCCGGTCGGCAGGCCGATGATCGCCAGGCACACCAGCACCGCCCACGGCCGCGGCGGCGGACCTACCTGGTTCATGTACCAGGCCGCCATCATCGGCAGGCTCAGCTTCATCAGCTCGGCAGGCTGGAAGTAGAACAGCCCCAGGTTGATCCAGTGCTGGCCGTGACGCCCCGTGCCGATGAACAGCACCAGCACCAGTGGCACCAGCGACAATCCATAGGCCAGCGGTGCGACCGCCCGCAGCCGCAGCGGAGTCAGCCGCGACAACGCCCACATGGCCCCCAGCCCGGCGCCATATCGCAGCGCCTGGGCGGTGACCATCCGTGAATCCTGGCCGCTGGCGCTGTGCAGCACTGCCAGACCGATCACCATCAGGGCGGCCAGCGCGCCCAGCAGCGGCCAGTCGATGGTGCGGGTGAAACGCAGCCACAGGTCCAGCAGCCAGTGCACGATCACCCTCATGGCTGCGCGCCCGCATCGACAGGCGCGCCGTCTTCCGGCACGCTTTCCTCCACCAGCCAGGCGTCGAAGATCTGGCGGGCGATCGGGGCGGCGGTGACCCCGCCGTAACCGCCGTGTTCAACGATCACCGCAACCGCAATGGTCGGATTGTCGGCCGGCGCATAGCCCAGGAAGAGCGCCTGGTGACGCAGGTGATAGGGCAGGCTGCGCGGATCCACGCCGGCATTGCCGCGCCGGCCCACGCGCTGGGCGGTGCCGGTCTTGCCGGCCATCCGATATTCAGCGCCACGGGCCATGGCCGTCGCCGTGCCACGCCCGTGGATGGTGTTTTCCATGCCTTCCTGCACCGCCCGCAGATGCGCGGGCCGATCGGTGATGCCCGGGGCTGGGCGTCGGGCAGGCTCGGACCATGGCCGGTCATAGCCATCGCGGCGCGCGGCCAGCAGGCTCAGCGGATGCAGATCGCCGCCGTTGGCGATGGCCGCAGTGCCACGCGCCAGCTGCAGCGCGGTGGCGATCCAGTAGCCCTGGCCGATACCGGCGATCACGGTCTCGCCCGGATACCAGGGCTCGCTGCTGTGCCCGGCCTTCCACTCCCGGGAAGGCACCACGCCGGCGTTCTCTCCCACCAGCTCGATCCCGGTGGGTTCACCAAAGCCGTAGCGCTGCATGAAGCTGGCGAAGCGGTCGATCCCCATCTCGTAGGCCAGCTGGTAGTAGTAGTAGTTGATCGAGCGCGAGAGCGAATCGCGCAGATCCACCCAGCCCCCACCGCGCCCCGCATCGCGATAGCCACGGCTCTGGCCGGGGATGAAGAACTCGCCGGTGGAAAACACCCGCGTTTCCGGGGTGCGCAACCCGCTGTCCACACCGGCCAAGGCCACGAACGGCTTGATGGTGGAGCCCGGCGGTCCGCCGCCAAGCACGTTGCGGTTGAACAGCGGCCGTGCCGGATCATCCATCAGCTGGCGGTAGTCGGCGTGGGAAATTCCGTTGACGAACAGGTTCGCGTCGAAGCTGGGCAGGCTGACCATGCCCAGCACCTCGCCAGTGGCCGGCTCCACCGCAACCGCCGAGCCATGCAGCTCACCGAAGGCCTCCACCATCGCCCGCTGCAGGTCCACATCCACACTCAGGCGCAGATCGGCACCGGCTTCGGCCGGCAATCGACCCAGAGTGCGCAGCGCGCGCCCTTCCACGTTGGTCTCCACCCGCTCATAGCCCACCTGCCCGCGCAGCGCCTCATCGAACGAGCGCTCGATGCCGGTCCGGCCGGTGTACGGATACAGCAGGTGGGAGCTGCCATAGCGCTCCACATCACTCTCGTCGGTGCGCCCCACGTAGCCGACCACGTGGGCGAACAGCGCGCCGTGCGGGTAGCGGCGATTGAGATAGGGCACCACGTCGACGCCCGGGAACCGCCAGCGATCCACCGCGAACCGGGCCGCCTCTTCCTCGCTCACGCGCATTTTCAGGGTGAGCGGGTGAAACCCCCGGCGCGCCCGGCGCTGGGCGCGAAAGCGCTCCACATCATCCGGCTCCAGCGCGAAGATCTGCGACAGCCCGACGATCAGGTCGTCCGTGCCGGCTGCGTCCTCCGGAGTCACGTCCAGCCGGTACGCAGGCACATTGTCGGCCAGCACCCGGCCCTGGCGGTCGTAGATCAGCCCGCGCCCGGGCACCACCGGCCTGGGGGTGATGCGATTGGCCTCCGACTGGCGGGCGAATTCGCTGTACTGCACCACCTGCAGGCGAAAATACCAGCCGGCCAGCACCGCCAGCACCAGCGCTACGCCGATGAAGCCGATGAGCGCGCGAATCCGGAACTGCGCCGCCTCGGCAGCGGCATTGCGCAATTTTTCCCTGCTCCGGAACACCATGGCCTACCGCGTCCGCGGCCGGAACCGCAGCGCGTCCATCACCAGGCACAGCGGCACCCACAGCAACAGGCCCAGCGCAGGCGCCAGCCAGTACATCCAGGGCAGCTGGGCCACGCCCAGCGCCAGGTGCACGGCCGCGCTCACCACCCGGTCGTTCAGCAACAGGCCGCCGATGGCCAATGCCTGCTGGGCCAACGGGAAGAAGCGCAGCTGGCTGCGAAAGCGCTGCAGGATGAATGCCATCACCGTCAGCCGCAGCGCCTGCTCGCCGAGAATGCTGCCGAAAGCCAGGTCGGCGATCAGCCCCATGGAAAACGCGAAGCCAAGGCCCACGCGCTCGTTGTCTTCAAGCACCCAGTAGGCCACCACCAGGGCCAGCCAGTACGGCCGCAGCGGCTGCAGCCCGTCCGGCAGGGGCACCAGCCCCAGCAGCAGGGCCAGCACCACGCTGACCGGCAATACCCAGGAACTCGGCCTGCGCTTCACCGCGTCGTCTCCGTGTCCGCGGCGCCGGAGGCGTCGCCGGATCCAGTCGTGGTCGCTGGCGTACCGGGCTCTCCGGCGTCGCCGCCGGCCGCATCGGCCGCTTCCATGTCGTCCACGCTCCGGGGATCCGCGGCCGGCGGAAGTTCGACTTCGCGCAGCAGCAGCACGTCGCGACCGCGGTCGATCTGCGCTGCAGGCTGAACTTCGCCGACCAGGAACGCGCGGCTGTCATCAGGAGCCAGCGAGGTGATCGTGCCGACCGGGAAGCCGGCCGGGAAGCGCCCGCCCATGCCCGAGGTGACCAGCTCATCGCCCACTTCAACATCGCTGGACAGCGGCACGTTCGGCAGCCGCAACAGATCACTGCGGCCCTGCCCGTACGCCAGCAGGCGCACGCCGGTGCGCGCCACCAGCACGGGCACGGCATGGTCCACGTCGGTCGCCAGCAGGACCGTCGCGGTGGACGGGGTGGTCTGGATGACCTGCCCCACCACACCGCCAGCGTCGATCACGGTCTGGCCCTCGCGCACGCCGTCGCGGGTTCCGGCCCGCAGCATCAGCCGTTGCCGGGTCGGGTCAAGATCAATGTTCAGGATCGGGGCCAGCTGCACGTCCAGCCCGCCGCTGCCAGCGGCCCCCAGCAGTTCCCGCAGCCGCACGTTCTCCGCAGCCGCCGCCTGGATCCTGGCCAGTCTGGCGTTGACCACCAGCAGCTCGTTGCGCAGGCGGTGGTTGTCCTCACTCAGCAGGGCGCGGGTCACCGCGTCTTCGCGCACGCTGCGGCCCAGCCGCGACGGCAGTCCGGCCAGCCACCACACCGGCTGCATGGCCACGCTGGCGTGGGCGCGGACCTGGTCCAGCCAGCCCCCGCGGTGATCGGCCACGATCAGCGCCACCGACACCGCCAGGAAGGCCAACAGGCGCAGCGTGCCGGAGACATCACCGGGCCGGGGAGCGGCGGAACTGGCGAGAGAAGGCACGCTGAAGCCGTCGGTTCACAAAAAGGGGATCAAGGGGTCAGTGCCGCGGCACTGTGGCCCGCGACAGCGGGCAACTATCTCACGACCGGCGCAACGCCGCGGCCGGCGCCTGCCCTGCCGCCCCCTGACGGCAGGTACGCCCGCACCGGACTCAGTCGGAAGAGAAAAACTCGTTGCCGTGCATGTCCAGCAGTTCCAGCGCGCGTCCGCCACCGCGAGCCACGCAGGTCAGCGGGTCCTCGGCGACCTGCACGTGCAACCCGGTTTCCTGGCTCAGCAGCTTGTCCAGGTCCTTCAGCAGGGCGCCGCCACCGGTGAGCACGATGCCGCGCTCGGCCACGTCGGCGCTCAGCTCCGGCGGGGTCTGCTCCAACGCCTGGCGCACGGCCTCGACGATGCCGGCCAGCGGCTCGCGCAGCGCGTCCAGCACCTCGCTGGCCTTGATGGTGATCACCTTCGGCACGCCCTCGGCCAGGTGGCGGCCGGAGATCTCGGTTTCGAGGTTCTCCTCCTGCGGGCAGGCGCAGCCGATTTCCAGCTTGATCCGCTCCGCGGTGGCATCGCCAATCAGCATGCCGTGGTTGCGGCGCACGTAGTTGATGATCGACTCGTCGAAACGGTCGCCACCCACCCTGGCCGACTGCGAATACACCACGCCGTTAAGTGCGATCACTGCGACCTCGGTGGTGCCGCCGCCAACGTCCACCACCATCGAGCCGCGGGCCTCGGTCACCGGCATCCCGGCGCCGATCGCGGCGGCCATGGGCTCTTCGATCAGCGAAACGTCGCGGGCACCGGCCTCCAGGGCCGAATCCTTGATCGCGCGCTTTTCCACCTGGGTGGAGCCGGCCGGCACGCAGATCAGCACCCGCGGGCTGGGCCGGAGGAAACGGCTCTTGTGCACCTTGCGGATGAAATGCTTGAGCATTTCCTCGGTGTAGGTGAAGTCAGCGATCACCCCGTCCTTCATCGGCCGGTGGGTGGTGATGTTGCCCGGGGTGCGGCCAAGCATCTGCTTGGCTTCCGCGCCGACCGCGGCGACGGTCTTCTGGCCGCCGCTGCCCTGGCGGACTGCGACCACGGACGGCTCGTTGAGCACGATGCCCTGGCCGCGGACGAAAATGAGGGTGTTGGCCGTGCCCAGGTCAATGGACAGGTCGTTGGAGAACATGCCGCGGAACTTCTTGAACATCGGGCGTAGGGTCCGTGCAGGGCGCACGCGCCGGGGCGCGGTACGCGGAAAAACAATAGGGGGATCGGCGGGGGCCGGAGGGGCGGACAAGCGTAACAAAATCGCGACCCCGCGAGGTTATCCGACTATCACGAATCCGGTCTCCAGGCCCCGCCCCGGCGCGATTTCCAGGCGCTTTTGCCAACCGTCCCGGGCCCGGCGGCCGCCTTCCCGACTGGCCTCCGCGCAGCCGGACCGTTAATCTAGCGCCCTTTGTGCACTCAAGAGCCTTTCGCGATGTCGGTCCTGATCTGCGGTTCCCTTGCCTACGACACCATCATGGTGTTCCCGGACCAGTTCAAGAACCACATCCTGCCGGACAAGGTCCATATCCTGAACGTTTCATTCAACGTGCCGCAGATGCGGCGCGAGTTCGGGGGCTGTGCCGGCAACATCGCCTACAACCTGAAGATGCTGGGCGGCGAGCCGGTGCCGATGGCGACCGTGGGCGTGGATTTCGCGCCGTACCGGCAGTGGTTTGACGACAACGCGATCCGCCTGGACCAGGTGAAGGTGCTGGAGGGCATGTTCACGCCCCAGGCCTTCATTACCACCGACCTGGACAACAACCAGATCACCGCCTTCCACCCGGGCGCAATGATGCGCAGCCACGAGAACCATGTGAAGCACGTGCGCGGGGTGGAATTCGGCATCGTCAGCCCGGACGGGCGCGAAGGCATGCTGCAGAACGCGCGCGAATTCGCCGAGGCCGGGATTCCGTTCATCTTCGACCCGGGCCAGGCCATGCCGCTGTTCAACGGCGAAGAGCTGCGCGAGTTCATCGACCTGGCGGACTACATCGCCGTCAATGACTACGAGTCCAACCTGCTGCAGGAACGCACCGGGCTGAACGAAGAGCAGATTGCCAGCCGGGTGAAGGCCTACGTGGCTACCCGCGGCCCCAAGGGTGCCTGCATCCGCGCCGACGGCAAGACCTACGAAGCCCCTCCGGCGCGCGAACGCAAGGTGACCGACCCGACCGGCTGCGGTGACGCCTTCCGCGCCGGCCTGATCCACGGGATCATCCGCGGCCACGACTGGGAAACCATCGGCCGGATGGGCAACCTGATGGGCGCGCTGAAGGTGGAGCACCACGGCACCCAGAACCAGCGCTTCAGCTACGAAGAATTCGCGGCGCAGTTCCGCGAGCAGTTCGGGTACGAACTGGGGTGAGTCCGCCCCGCCCTCCGGTCCGCACTCGCGACCTGACCGAGGGCCCGATTGGCCGCACCCTGCTGCTGTTCGCACTGCCGATTCTCGGCGCCAACGTGCTGCAGTCGTTGAACGGCTCGGTCAACGCATTCTGGATCGGACGGTTCCTTGGCGAGGCGGCGCTGACGGCGATCACCAACGCCAACAACGTGCTGTTTTTCCTGCTGGGCGCGGTGTTTGGCCTCGGCATGGCGGCGACCATCCTGGTAGCGCAGGCCAGCGGGCGGCGCGATACGGCTGAAGCACGCCGGGTAATCGGAACCGCAGCCACGTTCTTCATTGCACTGTCGCTGGTCGTCGCGCTGGCCGGGCTGCCACTCTCGCGCCAGCTGCTGCAGTGGATGGGCACGCCTGCCGAGGCCCTGCCGCACGCGGATGGCTACCTGAAGGTGATCTTCCTGGCGGTGCCATTTTTGTACATGTTCACCTTCCTTTCGGCGGTGCTGCGCGGCGCCGGCGATGCGCGCACGCCGTTCCGGTTCCTGATGCTGGTCGTGGCGCTGGACGTGGTGCTGGTGCCGCTGTTGGTGTTCGGCGTGGGCCCGCTGCCGGCACTGGGCATGACCGGCGCGGCGGTGGCCACGGTGATTGCCAACGCCGTCAGCCTGACCGCGATGCTGCTGTGGCTTCGCCATCGCCGCCATCCGCTGTGGATCAGCCGCCACGAGCGGCACCTGTTCAAACCGGACTGGACCCTGGTGCGCACGCTGGTGTTCAAGGGCGTTCCGATGGGCGCACAGATGGTGGTGATCTCGCTGGCGATGATCGCGATGATGACCATGATCAACCAGCACGGCACCACCGTTACCGGCGCATATGGCGCGGTGCTGCAACTGTGGACCTATGTGCAGATGCCGGCCATGGCCATCGGCGCGGCATGCTCGTCGATGGCGGCGCAGAACGTGGGCGCCGGGCAGTGGGGGCGGGTGGACGCCACCGCGCGCACCGGCCTGGGCTTCAACCTGCTGCTCACCGGCACGCTGATCGCCGCGCTGCTGCTGCTCGACCGCTGGATCCTGGCCGCGTTCCTGCCCGAGGGCAGCGCATCGCTGGAGCTGGGCCGGCAGATCAACCGCATCGGGATCTGGTCGTTCCTGTTCTTCGGTGCCACCTATGTGCTGTTCGGCGTGGTCCGCTCCACCGCCGCGGTGATCCCGCCGCTGCTGATGCTGGGACTGGCGCTGTGGGGCGTGCGCGTGCCGTTCGCCAACTGGCTGCAGCCTTCGCTCGGCGTTGATGCAATCTGGTGGAGCTTTCCGGTCAGCGCGGTGGCCGCGATGCTGTTGGCGCTGGCCTACTACCGCTTCGGCCGCTGGCGCCAGGCCACCATGCTGCCGCCAGAGGAAGAGCTGCCGATCCCGGCGGACATCCCCGCGCAGCCGCCCGCCCCCGTGGCCGCACCCTGCCCGCGCAGCGAGCCGGCATGATCTCGGTCTACCAGGCGGCGCACGGGTTCGACGCGTATCTGGTGCGGGATCTGTTGGAGCAGGCCGGCATCCCGGCCCAGGTGCGCGGCGAGTACCTGCAGGGCGCGCTGGGGGAAGTGCCGGCCAGCGGGATGGTCACGGTGTGGGTGGCCGGGGCACACGCCACCCAGGCACGCGAGCTGGTCCTGGACTGGGAGCAGTCAACGCCAGATGGACCGGTGGAGGTGGAGATCGGCGACCAGGCGCAACCTGTCCTCCGGCCCGCCCGCCGCGGCAGCCGCGCCACCGCCCTGATCGCGGCAGCACTGCTGCTGCCGGTCCTGTGGTGGGCGCTGACCCGCCTGCTCGCCTAGTCCGGCCGCACTCGCCGGCCAGTCAGTCCCAGGGCACCCTTGCGCGGTCGAGGCCCGCCACTTCAAATTCAGCGGTGCGGGCGCCATCCGGCTGCACCGGAAACTCGATCACCAGCTGCTGCGCACCATCGATGGCCCGCCACAGCGCGCGGTTGTCATCGATGAACATCGCAATCGCCTCGTCGGTATCCGGACGGTTGGCGGCCATGCGCCGCGGCTCGCCATCGTCGATGGTCACGGTGACCCGGCAGGCGCGGTAACAGGCGCGGGCAAAGTCGCCGCCCGGCAGCACCAGGTAGCTGCTGCGGCCCCAGTCCGGATGGTCGCGGAAGATCAGCTGCACCTGGCCGCGAGCGCCGCCGATCTCCGCGGGCTCCTTCGAACGGATCTGCGCCGAGCGCTGCTGTCCGCCTTTCACTTCCTGCACGTTGTAGGTCCACAGCCGCGCGGTGCGGTCGGCCTCGCGGATGGCGTCGGCCTTGTCCTTGACCTCATCGAACTGCCCGCCTACGCGCTGTGCGGCTTCGGTGTCCGGCCAGCGCGCCAGCAGCACATCGGCGTGGGCCTTGGCCAGCGCCCAGTTTTCGTCCGACACCGCCGTATTGAAGCCGGCCTCTGCCTCGGTGGCCTCACGCTCGCTCACCGCGGCCTGGGCCTCGGCGCGCGCCTGCGCTTCGGCCTCGGGATCGCCACAGGCGGCCAACGCCACCGCGGCTGCCAGCATCAGGGCAAGACGTGCGCCCGCCCTCATGACGGATCCACCGCCTCGTCAGCCGTATCGCCTTGCACGCCGTCCTGCAAGCCTTCCAGCACCGGCGACACCGGTGCGGGCGCCGCATCGCCTGCCGGCTGCGCGCGGGCGATGACCTGCTCCACCGAAGCCGTGGTGATCGGGTGGTAGCCCGGGCGGGCGCGTTCCAGCACGTCCTTTGCCAGGGCCAGGCCCTCGGGCGTCTGCACCAGCGCCTCGTACACCGGCATCACCAGCTTGCGCCGGCCGATGCGCTCCAGGAACGCCTCCATTTGCGACTGCGCAATCGCGTAGCCACTGCGCACCGCCAGCGGGAACCAGCGCATGGCGATCTCGCCGTTGGGGGTGTCGCTGAACATGTAGGCGGTATCGAGCTGCGCCATCTGCTCCAGGCTCAGCGTGTCCGGCATGCCTTCCAGAAAGTGGATCCATTCCTGGGTGCTCCACTCCAGGGTCAGCTGCGGCGGCGGCAGCTGGTCGCTGCCGCGCCATGCCAAGCGTGCGGAATCCACCAGGCCCAGGCGCGGCGACAGCACCTGCGGCGCCGACATCGGAATGCCCGGCTGGTACAGCCATTCGTTAAGTTCTGTCTCACTGACCGCGGTCGGGTTCTGCGATACCAGCTCCGCCTTGAGGTACTCCACGAACTGGGGGGTGGTCATGCTCTGGAACGCGAAGTGGTCGAAGTACTGGCGCAGGAAGGCGTCCAGGGTCTCGCGGCCGAAGCGCTCCTCCAGGAACTGCAGGAACCACGCGCCCTTGTCATAGGCCACCGAGCTGAAGGTGTCCTCCGGGTCTGCGGCATCGTCCGGCTGCACGGCCAGCACCTGCAGACCGGGGCGCACGCCCTCGATCTCCTGTTCCAGTCCGCGGCGCGAGATCACCCACTCCATGTCGGCGAACTCTTTGCCGTAGATCTCCTCGACGATGCGGTTCTCCACGTACGAGGTGAAACCCTCGTTGAGCCACATGTCCTTCCAGCTGGCGTTGGTCACCAGGTTGCCCGACCAGCTGTGGGCCAGCTCATGCGCAATCAGCGACACCAGCGACTTGTCGCCCACGATCACCGTCGGGGTGATGAACGACAGGCGCGGGTTTTCCATACCTCCGTAAGGGAAGGACGGCGGCAGGATCAGCAGATCGTAGCGGCCCCAGCGGTAGTCGCCGTACAGCGATTCCGCGGTCTGGACCATCTTTTCGGTGTCTTCGAACTCGGCCACCGCCGCGTCCACCGTGGCCGGCTCGGCCCACACGCCGACACGTTCGGAGATCGGCTTGAACACCAGGTCGCCGGCGGCAATCGCCATCAGGTAGGACGGGATCTTCTGCGGCATGGTGAAGTGGTATTCACCGTCGCGCCCGGCGTCCGGATCGTTGTCGGCGCTCATCAGCACCATCACGTCCGGGCGGGTGGTGATGCGCGCGCTGTAGGTGTAACGCACGCTGGGCGTGTCCTGCAGCGGCACCCAGCTGCGGGCGTGGATGGCCTGCGACTGGCTGAACATGAAGGGCAGCTCGCCGCCCTCGGTCATGGACGGCTCCAGCCACTGCAGGCCGGAGGCTTCCGGGGCCGTGCGGTAGGTCACGCGGACCCGTTCCGGGCGCTCCGGGGTCTGCACGATGAGCCGGCTGCCGAACACCGGATCCTCGTCGTCCAGGGTGAATTCGAGCGGCTGCCAGCCGCTGCCCGCCTCGCCTTCCACCTGCTCAATGGTCAGATCGCGGGTGTCGAGCAGCAGCTCGGTCGCCTCACCGTCCTTCCATTCCAAGGTGTAGCTGGCGGTACCGGCGAGGGTGCGGGTGTCGAAATCCAGCGCCAGATCCAGCGCCAGGTCTTCAATCACCACCTTGTGCGGCTCGGCGTAGGAATGCTCGTCGCGGTCGATGGTGGTCACGGCGGCCTCCGGTCGTGGCGCCGGAGTGGCGGTCTCCGGGGTTGGCTCGCGCTGGCAGCCCACGGCGAGCAGGGCGAACAGGGGCAACGCCATCAGGGGGGTCAGGCGGGATCGGATCAGGGGAAAACGCATGGCAGGGCCAGTCCTCGGAGGATCGGAACTCCCAAGTCTACCGCCGCTCAGGAGGTGTCATGCACCCCTGTGCGGAACTCTCGGCGCCATGGATGGCGCCGCGAAGCCTCCATGGATGGATTTACGGCGTGTTCCGCACAGGGGCGCTGCACCGGCCTGCCCGCGTTGCCAACGGTCAGACCTTGTAGCCGTCGTGGATGGCGACGATGCCGGCCGACAGGTTGCGGTAGCCGCAGCGCGCGAAGCCGGCCGCTTCCATCATCGCCTTCAGCTCTTCCTGCGGCGGATGCTGGCGGATCGATTCGGCCAGGTACTGGTAGCTGTCGGCGTCGCTGGCAAACAGCCTGCCCAGCCGCGGCAGCACCTTGAAGGAATGGAAGTCGTAGATCGGCTTGAACCAGTCCACGGTGACCTCGGAAAATTCCAGCACCCGGGCCTGGCCGCCCACTTTCAGCACCCGGTACATCTCGCGCAGGGCAGCGTCCTTGTCGGTCACGTTGCGCAGGCCGAAGGCGATCGTGACGAGGTCAAAGCTTGCATCCGGGAACGGCAGCGCCTGGGCGTTGCACTGCACATGCTTGAAGCCACGCACCTGCCCGCGGTCGGTCATGCGATCGCGGCCCACGCGCAGCATCTCGCCGTTGATATCGCCCAGCACCACCTCGCCGTCCTCGCCCAGGCGCGGACGCAGCAGCGCGGCGATATCGCCCGTGCCGCCCGCCAGGTCCAGCACCCGGTCGCCAGGCTTCACCAGCGCGGTAGCGGTGAAATAGCGCTTCCAGATCCGGTGGATGCCCAGGCTCATCAGGTCGTTCATCAGGTCGTAGCTACCTGCGACCGAGGAAAACACCTGGCCAACGAGTTTCTGCTTCTCGCCCACCGGCACGTCGCGGAAGCCGAAGTGGGTGGTACCGGATTTGTCGGATGCGCTCATGCGGGGAATTATCGCACCCTCCGGGGTGACGGTGCCGCCGTGGCTGCCTATCCTCGGTCATCCTTCATCTGGAACCGGCCATGACCACGCCCAATTACCGGCCCGACTACCGCGCCCTGCTTGAAACCGCCGTTGCCGAGGCCCGCGCGGGCCTGGCCGAGGGCGGCATCCCGATCGGCGCCGCCCTGTTCCACCGCGACGGCACCCTGCTCGGCCGCGGCCGCAACCGCCGGGTGCAGGAGAACGACCCCTCGGTGCACGGCGAGACCGACGCTTTCCGCAAGGCCGGCCGCCAGCGCAGCTACCGCGACACCATCATGGTCACCACCCTCTCGCCGTGCTGGTACTGCAGCGGCCTGGTGCGCCAGTTCGGCATCGGCACCGTGGTGATGGGCGATACGGTCAATTTCCACGGCGGCCATGACTGGCTGCGCGAGCACGGGGTGGAAGTGATCGATCTCGACGACGCCGGCTGCATCCGCATGATGGCCGACTGGATCGCCGCCAATCCCGGTGTGTGGAACGAGGACATCGGCGTCGACTGAGCGGCCGCGCTGGAACGCAACGGACTGCCAGCGCAACGCGGCGTCCACCCGCGACGGTGCATCCTTGGGCGACGCAACCTGAGGAGATCGGCCATGGGCCTGTTGATCGACGGCCGCTGGGTCGACCAGTGGTATGACACCTCCAGCACGGGCGGGCGCTTCGTTCGCACCGATGCCCAGTTCCGCAACTGGATCACCTCCGACGGCAGCGCCGGCCCCAGCGGCGAGGGTGGCTTCAAGGCCGAAGCCGGCCGCTACAGGTTGTACGTGTGCCTGGCCTGTCCCTGGGCCCACCGCACGCTGATCTTCCGTACCCTGAAGGGACTGGAAGAGATGATCCCGGTGTTCGTGGTCAACCCGTACATGGCCGAAAAGGGCTGGACGTTCGAACCCGGAGACGGCGTGGTCCCCGACCCGGACGGCGCGCGCTACATGTACGAGGTTTACCAGCGGGCGCAGTCCGATTACAGCGGCCGGGTCACCGTGCCGGTGTTGTGGGACACGCAGCGCAACACCATCGTCAACAACGAGTCCGGTGAGATCATCCGCATCCTCAACTCGGCCTTCGACGACGTGGGTGCAAAACCGGGCGACTACGCGCCGCAGGAACTGCTCGCCGACATCGACGCGATCAACCAGCGGGTCTATGACGCCATCAACAACGGCGTGTACAAGGCCGGCTTCGCCACCGAACAGGACGTGTACGAGGAGGAAGTGACGAAGCTGTTCGAGGCGCTGGATGAAATGGACGGACGCCTGGCCGAACGCCGCTACCTGCTCGGCCAGCGCATCACCGAGGCCGACTGGAGGCTGTTCACCACCCTGCTGCGTTTCGATCCGGTGTATCACGGCCACTTCAAGTGCAACCTGCGCCGCATTGCCGACTACCCGAACCTGTCCGGCTACCTGCGCGAGCTGTACCAGTGGCCGGGTGTGGCCGCGACGGTCAACTTCGACCACATCAAGCAGCACTACTACCGCAGCCACGACACCATCAACCCGAACGGCATCGTGCCGCTGGGGCCGATCGAGGATCTGGATGCCGCGCACGGCCGCGGGCACCTGCCGGCCGATCCGGCACCGTAACCGGCGTGCCGCTCAGGCCCCTGGCTGCGGCGCTCGCGCGCGCAGCAACCATGAGGCCGCCGCCACGCCCGCCAGGCCGATCAGCGCGCCCGGCACCACGCCCAGTGCCAGCGCCGCACCCAGTCCGCCGAACAGGGCAATGCCGCCAGCAATGATCGCCGCGTCGCCACCGGCCTGCTCCACATCGCGTCGGCGGCGCATCTCGAAGCCCACCACCAGCGCCATCACCGGGGCCACCACCAGCGCGCAGAGGCCGATCCACAGCAGCCGACCCAGCCAGAACCCCGGCTGGCCCGGATCACCCGCATCGATCGGCGCGCCCAGGCGCTCGCCCAGCCACGCCGCCGGCAGCTCGGCCAGCTTGTGCCACAGATACAGCGGCATCCCCAGCGCACCCAGCACCGCCACCACCCGCGCCACCGGGTGCCGGGCCAGGAACCGACGAGCCGGCGCTTCGAACAACAGCACCAGGCCCACCTGTACCCACATCACCCCGATCAGGGCCAGGGTGGGCGGCAGCATGTTGTTGCCGGCCAGCTCCACGCCGACCATTGCCACCGGATAGCCGCTGGCGATCGCCGCAGCGAGCCATGCCACGCCAAGCAGCAGCCAGGCAGCACCGGCACGCGCGCCGGCAAAGCGGCCCTGCTTCCAGGCAACGCCCAGCTGCTGGGGCAGCAGCCACACCGCAAGCATGTTGATCCAGCCGATGCCGGGCGCGCTTTCGCGCACGCGTGCGCCAAGTTCAAGCAGATCGGCAGGTGCGCGTATGCCGGCACGAACCAGGTCCGCCACCGCCGCCAGGGCCACCAGCCCGGCCACCGCACCCAGTCCGAACCTCCGATCGGCCCGCACCGCCAGCGGCAACAGCGCCTGCACAGCCAGCAGCATCAGCAGGAACCACAGGTGGATGGTGAGCGAGGTATTGAATGTTTCCAGCAGCCGCCCGCCGGTGAACAGCGCCATCAGCGCAAGCGCGGCGAGCACGGCGAGATAGGTCACCGTGGGCCGGGCCAGCCCAAGCGCACGCCCTGCCCACCAGCTCCGCTGCGACCCGCCATCGTCCAGTCGCCGCAGCACACCCGGCGTGCTGACCGCGGCCGACACGAAGACGAACAGCGGCACCACCTGCACCAGCCAGGTGATCGCTCCGGCCGCATCCCAGATGCCAAGCAGGTGGTCGGTGCCGGCAAGTCGGCCCTGCTCCATCCGTGGCAGCGTCGCGATCCAGTGGCCGAACACGACCACCAGCAGCGCACCTGCACGCAGGGCATCGGGATACCGGTCGCGTTCGCTCATGCGCGGATCATACCCAAGGCACTTGCGCAGGCCCGGGGCACGCATCTGCAGCGGCCACTGTCGTTTGTTACCCTGACTGAGGACTGCCGCGCCGAGCCGCTCAAGACGGGGTGCGCCCTGGCAGTCCCTTCGCTGGTCGGGGACACCTTCTTTACTTCGCGGCTCTGTCGCGGGCACTCGTTCGCCCGCGCTCCTGCCCACCCGGCCCCAAAAATCGATTTCCAGGCGGCAATTCCGCAGGGCACCCGTGCCCCGCGACTGGCGTCCTCAACTGTGGAGATTTCTATGGAAGCACTTGCGCACGCCTATCAGCCGGGCCAGACCGGGGAAGAAGCAGACACCGCCGCACACTTCTCCCCGCGTCAGTTCAAGGTCTATACCCATCGCCAGCTTGAGAGCATCAAGCAGGTCCAGGCGCTGCCGGAGGCGATGCGGTTCGAGATGAAGGTCGTCAGCCAGGTGCTGCCGTTCCGGGTCAACGACTATGTGCTCGAGGAACTGATCGACTGGAGCAACGTGCCCGATGATCCGATCTTCCGTCTGGTGTTCCCGCAGCGCGGAATGCTGCTGCCGGAGCACTTCGACGAAGTGGCCGCGCTCGTTCGCAATGAGGCCACCAGCGCGGAGATGGCGCCGGTGATCAAGCGGGTGCGCGATGCGCTCAACCCCCATCCGGCCGGCCAGATGGACCTCAACCTGCCCATGCTCGACGGCGAGCCGCTGCCCGGCATGCAGCACAAGTACCGCGAGACGGTGCTGTTCTTCCCCAGCCAGGGGCAGGTGTGCCACAGCTACTGCACCTTCTGCTTCCGCTGGGCGCAGTTCGTGGGTGACAAGGAGCTGCGCTTTGCCTCCAACGAGGCAGACCAGCTGCACGCCTACCTTGCCGCCCACCCGGAGGTCAGCGACCTGCTGATGACCGGCGGCGACCCCATGGTGATGAAGGCCCGGCACCTGCGCAATTACCTCGAAGGCCTGATGAAGCCCGAGCTGGCGCACGTCACCAATATCCGCATCGGCTCGAAGAGCCTGACCTTCTGGCCGTACCGGTTCGTGACCGATCCGGACGCGGACGAGGTGCTGGCGCTGCTGCGCGAGCTGGTGGAAGCCGGCAAGCACGTGGCCTTCATGGCCCACTTCAACCACTGGCGCGAGATGGAAACGCCGATCTGCCGCGAGGCCATCCGCCGCATCCGCGCCACCGGCGCGCAGATCCGCACCCAGGCGCCGCTGCTGCACCACATCAACGACGATGTCGATGTCTGGACGCGGATGTGGAGTACCCAGGTGCAGCTGGGCATGGTGCCGTACTACATGTTCGTGGAGCGCGACACCGGCGCGCGCCATTATTTCGAGGTGCCGCTGGTCAAGGCCTGGGAGATCTACCGCGAGGCCATGCAGCGCGTATCCGGCCTGGCCCGCACTGCGCGCGGCCCGTCGATGTCGGCGGACCCGGGCAAGGTTGAGATCCAGGGCGTGACCGAGATCAACGGTGAGAAGGTGTTCGTGTTGCGCCTGATCCAGGGACGCAACCCGGACTGGGTGCAGCGCCCGTTCTTCGCCAAGTACGACGAAACCGCCACCTGGCTGCCGGACCTGAAGCCCGCGCTGGGCGCGGAGAAGTTCTTCTACGAAGAAGAGTTCTCCGACATGAAGGAAGAAAAGCTGGCCCTGATCTAGCCGGCAATCGATCTGTAGGAGCGCGCCACGCGCGCGAAACCGCGTGAATCGAAGCATCGCCGACCGGCTTCGGTTACCGCGTCGTAAACGAAGCCGCGTTCCGGCGCCAAGTGTCACGCGGCTTCGCGCGCATGGCCGCGCTCCTACGAGGAAATCCGCGGCCTTGACCTTCCCATAGTGGGAAGGTCTATGCTGCCGGCATGACACAAGAAAAGATCAGCTTTCCCGTCCAGGGCATGAACTGCGGGTCCTGCGTGGGCCGGATCGAGGCCGCGCTGGGCAAGGTGGACGGCGTGGCCAGCGTGGCGGCGAACCTCGCCGCCGGGCGCGTCACCGTGCAGGCCGCGGCGGGACGCACGCTGGACCACGGCACCCTGGTGGAAGCACTGGAAAAAGCCGGCTACCCCGTCCCTGCCACGTCCACCACGCTGGTCATCGAGGGCATGCACTGCGGCTCCTGCGTGGGCAACATCGAGCGCGCCCTGCTGGCCGTCCCCGGCGTTGAAGAAGCCAGCGTCAACCTTGCCACCGAGCGGGCCACGGTCCGCGGCACTGCGGCGGGGCAAGCGGTGCTGGCGGCAGTGGCACAGGCCGGCTACGGCGCCCGGGTCGTGGATGCCCTTGCGTCCGCTGACAACGACGAAGCGGCGATCCGCCAGGACGCCGAGCGCACCAGTTTGCGCCGGGACCTGCTGGTGGCCATCGCCCTGGCCCTGCCGGTGTTCATCCTGGAAATGGGCTCGCACCTGTTGCCGCCGATGCACGACTGGGTGGTGCGCAACGTGGGCCTGCAGAACAGCTGGTACTTCCAGTTCGTGCTGACCTCGCTGGTGCTGGCCTGGCCGGGCCGGCGCTTCTATACGGCCGGCATCCCGGCCCTGCTGCGGCTGGCACCGGACATGAACTCGCTGGTCGCGGTCGGGACCCTGGCGGCCTGGGGCTACTCGGTGGTGGCCACCTTCCTGCCGGACGTCCTGCCCGAAGGCACCGTCAACGTGTACTACGAAGCCGCCGCGGTGATCGTGGCGCTGATCCTGCTTGGCCGCTGGCTGGAGGCGCGGGCCAAGGGCCGCACCTCCGAGGCAATCAAGCGTCTGGTCGGGCTGCAGCCGCGGCAGGCGCGAGTCTCGCGCGATGGCCAGATCGTGGAGATCCCGATCGACGAAGTGGCAGACGGTGACCTGGTGCACGTACGCCCCGGCGAGCGCGTACCGGTAGACGGAGAGGTGGTCGAGGGCACCAGCTGGATCGACGAATCCATGGTGACCGGTGAACCGGTCCCGGTGGAGAAATCACCCGGCAGCAGCGTGGTGGGCGGCACCGTCAACCAGAAGGGCGCGCTGGTGCTGCGGGCCACCGCGGTGGGCGGCAAGACCGTGCTGGCGCAGATCATCCGCATGGTCCAGGAAGCGCAGGGCGCCAAGCTGCCGATCCAGGCCGCGGTGGACCGGATCACCCTGTGGTTCGTACCCGCGGTCATGGCCGCGGCCGTGCTGACATTCCTGATCTGGCTGGCGTTTGGGCCCTCTCCGGCGCTGACCTTTGCCGTGGTCAACGCGGTGGCGGTGCTGATCATCGCCTGTCCCTGCGCCATGGGTCTGGCCACCCCGACTTCGATCATGGTCGGCACCGGCCGCGGCGCCGAGCTGGGCGTGCTGTTCCGCAACGGCCAGGCGCTGCAGCTGCTGCGCGAGGCGCGGGTGGTGGCGGTGGACAAGACCGGCACGCTGACCGAGGGGCGCCCGTCGCTGACCGACCTGGAGCTGGCCGAGGGCTTCGCGCGCGAAGAGGTGCTGCGTCTGGTGGCGGCGGTGGAGTCGCGTTCGGAGCATCCGATTGCGCGGGCCATCGTGGACGCTGCCGCGGAGGAAGGGATTCAGATGCCCGACCCGGAGGAGTTCGAGTCAATCACCGGCATGGGCGTGCGCGCCAGCGTCGATGGCCGCTCGGTGGAAGTGGGCGCCGACCGGCACATGCGCTCGCTGGGCCTTGCTGTGGACACCTTCGCCGCGGTCGCCGAGCGCCTGGGCAGCGAAGGAAAGTCGCCGATGTACGCAGCGATCGATGGCCGTCTGGCCGCAATCCTCGCCGTCGCCGATCCGGTCAAGACCGATACCGCCGGCGCCATCGACGCCCTGCACGCGCTCGGCATCAAGGTGGCCATGGTCACTGGCGACAACGCCCGCACCGCGCGCGCGATCGCCGATCGACTCGGGATCGACGAGGTTGTGGCCGAGGTCTTGCCCGACGGCAAGGTGGACGCGGTGCGCAAGCTGCGCGAGCAGCACGGCCGACTGGCCTTTGTCGGCGACGGCATCAACGATGCCCCGGCACTGGCCGAGGCCGACGTGGGCATTGCCATCGGCACCGGCACCGATATCGCCATCGAGGCCGCCGACGTGGTGCTGATGTCCGGCAGCCTGCAGGGCGTGCCCAATGCCATCGCCCTGTCGCAGGCCACGATCCGCAACATCCGCCAGAACCTGTTCTGGGCCTTCGCCTACAACGTGGCCCTGATCCCGGTGGCGGCCGGCGTGCTGTATCCGGCCTTCGGGATCCTGCTTTCGCCCATGTTCGCGGCCGGCGCGATGGCGCTGTCCAGCGTGTTCGTGGTCACCAACGCGCTGCGGCTGCGCGGCTTCCAGCCGGCGGCGCCCGCCACGGCGGCGAGCGCGCGATGAACATCGGCGAAGCGTCCAGCGCCTCCGGCGTCTCGGCCAAGATGATCCGCTACTACGAACAGGCCGGACTGATCCCGGCGGCCAGCCGCAGCGCCTCCGGCTACCGCATCTACGACGATGCCGACGTGCACCGCCTGCGCTTCATCCGCCGCGCCCGCGACCTTGGCTTTTCAGTCGCCGAGATCGGCGAGCTGCTGGACCTGTGGAACGACCGCTCGCGCCGCAGCGCCGACGTCAAACGCCTGGCCAGGACCCACATCGCCGACCTGCAGGAGCGCATCGCCAAACTGCAGCAGATGGCCGACACCCTGCAGACCCTCGCCGACTGCTGTGCCGGCGACGACCGGCCGGACTGTCCGATCCTGGAAGGCCTGCAAGAGAGCGGCGCGGCGCGCGCATAGCGCAGCGGCGAATGCCTGGTCCTACGGCCCCGCCACGCGCAGGGCCAGCACGCTTGTCTCCACTTCTTCCTTGCCACCAAAACGCTTGGTGGCCACGTGCTCCATGTGCTGCACCACGCCGGTGAACGGGTCGATGCGGTAAGTGACCGTGGTACTGAAGCTGGCATCACGGCCCAGCGCCTCCAGCTCCCGGTCAATCAGCTCGTCGGCACCTTCATGGCCGTCCACAACGCCGCCGATCAGGTGCCGCGCCGCAGCGCCGATTACAGACCAGGTGGCTTCCGGATCCGGCACGATGGTCCACACCAGCTCGTAGTGCCCGGGCACCTGCTGGGAAGCGCGCAGCAGCATGGTGTAGTTCATGGGAATGGTCTCACCGCCGAACGGGCTGGCACCTTCGTCCTGGTAGGCATACTCCCGGTCCAGCTGCAGGCCTCCGCCTGCCGGAAAGTTGTACGCCACCAGCAGTTCGGCCAGCTGGCCCTCCAGCACCTGGGGAGCGGTCAATGCGTCAAGCATTGACTCCATCCCCGCCATCCCGGCCGACACTTCATCGACCACGTTGCCTTCCATCAGCGCAGCGCCGAGGTTGGTGAACATCCCGCGCATGGTTTCCCGATACAGCGGCTGGATCTGTTCCAGGTTGGCGATCGCGGTGTAATGGCCCTCGTCATCCAGCTCCACTTCCAGCACGATCCCGTCGAACGCGCGGATCGCATTGGAGAGGACCTCCTCCAACTCCGCCGGGGCCCCCTCCACGTCAACGCTGGTCTGGCTGGACATCCAGCGCTGCAGGTAGCCGTCGGCATCTGCGTCGCCGTCCAGCCAGATACGGGTCAGGCCGCTGGAACGGATCTCCACGCGTCCCGCATCACTGGCGTTGACCGAGGCATGGCTGCTGTCATACAGCAGGGAGCCACCCGGCAGCGGCGCCATCGGCCATGCAATCCGCTCCTCTTCCCAGCTGCCACCATTGCGATGAAAGTCCATCGCCCGGGTGAACGAATCCACCAGTCCCTCCCAGATGCCCAGGTGGGTGCGCAACTGGCTGGCGTGATCGGCGTGGGTCATTTCCACGTCCATCAACAGGAACGGATCGCTTTCCGCGTCCAGAAAGCTGCGCCCATAGCGATAGTCGCGGTTGAAGTCATTGACCATGTCCGCGGTGGCACCGTCCGCAAGGTCCAGCCCAAGGCGGAACTGCAACGCCTCGCAGGCGCCGTCCTCGCAGTCGTAGAAATAGATGCGGTAGCCCAGCTCCCCCACCCCGGTGAGGATCAGCGGATCCCCCACGCCATCCTGGTCCAGCTCCGCGCTGTGCCCCACCTCTTCCAGCAGGGTCATCACCTCTGGGCCGGTGACCGGCCCGCCCCCGGCGACAGCCACCGACAGCGGCGCAAACAGCGCCAACAATGCCGCGTACTTCATCCACTCCCCCTGTGCCCGCCCGCAGGCGGAAGCGACTGGGCCCGTATGCGGGCGGGCCCTGCCCCGGGTCAGGCCGGCCTCCGGCCTACCCGCACTTGCTGTAGCCGCAATTCAGACACGTGGCGCAGCCATCCATGATCACGATGGCCTTGGTGCTGCACTTGTGGCACATGGTGGCCGAGGGCGGGAAGCTGGTGCCGTCGCCGGTGACTGCAATGTCCTCACCGGCGCCGTCCCGGCCCTGCTCGCCCAGCAGGTCGCCTACCGGGCCGGCGTCTTCGGCGCGGCTGGTGGCGTCAGCGTTTTTTTTTGAGCGGTCCTCGTACTGGCGCCGCTTCTCGGCGATCAGCGCGCGCTGCTCGTCGCTCATGTCCGGATCGTGCAGCAGGCCGATGCTCTTCAGGTGCTCTTCAACGATGTAGCCCAGCTCGGCCACCAGCGAGGGCATGTACACGCCGCCGGCCTTGAAGTAGCCGCCACTGGGGTCGAACACAGCCTTCATTTCCTCCACCAGGAAGGTCACGTCGCCGCCCTTGCGGAACACGGCGCTCATGATCCGGGTCAGCGCCACGATCCACTGGAAGTGCTCCATGGACTTGGAGTTGATGAAGATCTCGAACGGGCGGCGCTGCTCGTGCTCGGTGCCGGCGTTGAGCACGATGTCGTTGATGGTCACGTACATGGCGTGCTCCACCAGCGGCGACTTGATCTTGTAGGTGGAGCCGATCAGCACGTCGGGGCGCTCGATGCGCTCGTGCATCTGGATCACTTCGGCAGCCCGCGGCGCCTTGCTTTCGGCTGCCGGCGCGGACACGGGTTCCTTTTTGTCATCCGGGGTGACAACGGAGTATCCGGTGATCTTCTTCTCGATCCTGAGGGTCATTTGCGGGTCTCTCGGTAATGCGTTGCGTCGTTGGGTCCGGCCTGGCTGGCCGCGCTGCGGGAGGCGGCCAGGTCAGAACTTGCCGTAATAGCCTTCCTTCAGGGCGTCGAACAGGTTGGCCGCGGTATGGGTCTCCCCGTCGTAATCGATCTCCTGATTGCCCTTGGCCTCCACTACCTGGCCGTCCTCCAGCTCGAAGCGATAGGTGGTGTTCTCCAGGTCCTTCTCCTTGACCAGCACGCCCTGGAAAGCGGCCGGGTTGAAGCGGAAGGTGGTGCAGCCCTTCAGGCCCTGGCGGTGGGCATAGGTGTAGATGTCCTTGAAGTCCTCAAACGGATAGTCCGTGGGCACGTTGGCGGTCTTGGAGATCGAAGAGTCCACCCACTTCTGCGCCGCGGCCTGCACGTCCACATGCTCCTTGGGCGTGATGTCGTCGGCGGAGATGAAGTAGTCCGGCAGCTGCGCTTCCGGATCCTCGGAGTACGGCATCGCCTTGGGGCTGATCAGCTCGCGATAGGCCAGCAGTTCGAAGGAGAACACGTCCACCTTTTCCTTCGACTTCTTGCCTTCGCGGATCACGTTGCGGCTGTAGTGGTGCGCGAACGAAGGCTCGATGCCGTTGGAGGCGTTGTTGGCCAGGCTCAGCGAGATCGTGCCGGTCGGCGCGATCGAGCTGTGGTGGGTGAAGCGCGCGCCGGCTTCGGCCAGCTCCTCCACCAGCTCAGGGGCCACCGTGGCCACCTTCTGCATGTAGCGCGAGTAGCGGGCATGCAGCACCTTGCCGGAAATCTCCTGGCCGACCTTCCAGCCGTCCTTCTTCATCTCCGGGCGCTTGCGCAGCATTCCGGCGGTCACGGTGAAGCGCTCTTCCATGATCGGCGCGGGGCCTTTTTCCTTTGCCAGCGCCAGGCCGGTTTCCCAGCCGGCAACGGCCATGTCACGGGCCACGCGCTCGGTGAACTCGCAGCTTTCCTTCGAGCCGTACTTCATCCGCAGCATGGTCACCGTGCTGCCCAGGCCGAGGAAGCCCATGCCGTGGCGACGCTTGCGCATGATCTCGGCGCGCTGCTGCTCCAGCGGCAGGCCGTTGATCTCCACCACGTTGTCGAGCATGCGGGTGAACACGTGCACCACTTCGCGGTACTCGTCCCAGTCGAATTCCGCCCGGTCGGTGAACGGATTGCTTACGAACTTGGTGAGGTTGATCGAACCCAGCAGGCAGGCACCGTAAGCCGGCAGCGGCTGCTCGCCGCAGGGGTTGGTGGCGCGGATGTCCTCGCACCACCAGTTGTTGTTCATCTCATTGACGCGGTCGATCAGGATGAAGCCCGGCTCGGCGTAGTCATAGGTGGACGCCATGATCATGTCCCACAGGTGCCGGGCCTTGACCTTGCCGTAGATCTTGCATGCCACCAGGCCGTCATCGCGGACGATGTAGCCCTCGTGCTGCGGCCAGTCACGCCAGACCACCTGCTCCGGATCCTTCAAGTCCAGGTCGTCGACTTCCTTCTTGCTGACCGGGAACACCAGCGGCCAGTCGGCGTCGGTGTCCACCGCCTCCATGAAACCATCGGTGATCAGCAGCGACAGGTTGAACTGGCGCAGGCGCCCGTCCTCGCGCTTGGCGCGGATGAAGTCGCGCACGTCGGGATGCGACACGTCGAAGGTGCCCATCTGCGCACCGCGACGGCCACCGGCCGAGGAGACGGTGAAGCACATCTTGTCGTAGATATCCATGAACGACATCGGACCCGAGGTGTAGGCTCCCGCACCCGCAACAAACGCCCCGCGCGGGCGCAGGGTGCTGAACTCGTAGCCGATGCCGCAGCCGGCCTTCAGGGTCAGGCCCGCTTCGTGGACCTTTTCCAGGATGTCGTCCATCGAGTCGCCGATGGTGCCGGACACGGTGCAGTTGATGGTGCTGGTGGCGGGCTTGTGCTCCAGCGCACCGGCGTTGGAGGTGATGCGACCGGCAGGGATGGCCCCGCGGCGCAGCGCCCACAGAAAGCGCTCGTACCAGTAGCTGCGCTTCTCGGCATCGCCCTCGGCATCGGCCAGGGCGCGGGCCACGCGCTGCCAGGTTCCGTCGATGTCGGCATCCAGGGCTTCACCCTGCTTGGTCATCAGGCGGTATTTCTTGTCCCAGATGTCCAGCGATGCGGGCTGCATCGGGATCTCCAGCGCCTTGCGCTTGGGTACCGCCTCCAGGCGAACCGTGCTCATGCTGTGTTGTCTCCTGTTCTCCGGCCCGGAGCTGTCCGGACACGCGTTGTTCTGTAGGGCCGCCGCCGGCCTGTTGGCGCCGACGGCAATACACGCCGCGCAGCGCGCTACGCAGCGGTCATGGAATAATTTGCGTGGTGCACGTCACAGTAAGCATGTTCCGGCGCCGTCCCCCGCGACGATGGGTCCTGTTCATACGAACCCCCATTGCTTGTGCCATGTCCACTTCGGTAACCCCAAGATGTAGTGGCCAGCGGCACTCAAAACTACGCCCCGGGGAATCGTAAGTCAAACAAAACCGGTCAGCACGGCGAGGGACTGGCACGGTCGCGATTCAGCATTGGCGAGGCGGGATGGAAAGTGCGCCCATCGCCCCGCTCGAGTGGCTTCCGTGGGGCCGGGCGGACTACGCTTGACCCTCGCCGAACGTGCCCCACTTCACGTATCTGCAACCCTCCGTGCGAGATAAACAGGAGCATCATGCGCCCGCTTCCCACCGTTCTGGCCCTGGTTGTTGCCGCCGCGTTCGGCGGCCTGGTGGCCACCGTATTGCGCGACGGCCTGCCGCCGGCCCTGGCCCAGCCAGCGTCCGTCGAACTGGCTGATCCCACAGGGCGGACGCTGCCTGATCTCGCCCGCCCCATGCCTGTCGCGCTGCCGACCGCCGTGGAGGGCCAGCCCCTGCCTTCGCTGGCGCCCATGCTCGAGCGGGTGACGCCCGCAGTGCTGAGCGTGCACACCCGCCAGCGGGTACGCACCCAGAGCCCGTTCGGCGATGACCCGTTTTTCCGGCGTATGTTCCCGGAACTGGCGCAGGAGCGGATCAACGAATCACTGGGCTCGGGGGTGATCGTGGATGCGGAGCGCGGCCTGGTGCTGACCAACCACCATGTGATCGAAGTGGCGCGCGGCGCCGAAGCGGTATCGGTGTCGGTGACCCTCAGCGACGGGCGCACCATGGAAGCAGAGTTCATCGGCTCCGACCCGGAAACCGACATCGCCCTGATGCGCATCCCCGCCGAGGATCTGACCGCGGTGCCGCTGGCCGACAGCGGCACCCTGCAGGTGGGCGACTTCGTGGTCGCCGTGGGCAATCCCTTCGGCTTCAGCCAGACGGTCACCTCGGGGATCGTCTCGGCGGTGGGCCGCAGCAATGTGCCAGGGGTGGGTTATCAGAACTTCATCCAGACCGACGCCTCGATCAACCCGGGCAATTCCGGCGGTGCGCTGGTCAACCTGCGCGGCGAGCTGGTCGGCATCAACACCGCCAGCTTCAACGTGCAGGGCAGCATGGCCGGCAATATCGGCCTGGGCTTTGCGATTCCTTCCAACCTGGCCGGCAGCGTCATGCGCCAGCTCTACGCAACCGGCGAGGTCCGCCGCGGCACGCTGGGCATCGATACCCAGACGGTGGATGCGCAGCTCGCCCGCGGCCTGGAGCTGGAGACACCGCGTGGCGCAGTGGTGACCCGCGTGCATGCGGGGTCGTCCAGCGCGCAGGGTGGTCTGCGCGCCGGCGATGTGATCATCGCCGCCAACGGCCAGCGCATCGACAACAGCGAATCGCTGCGCAACTTCCAGGGCCTGCAGCCGCTGGACACCGAGGTCACCCTGGAAATCATCCGGAATGGGCGCACCATCAACGTCAGTACCCGCCTGATGGAAGTGCCTCGCGACGGCGCCAGCTACGACCCGCGCCTGGCCGGTGCCACCCTGGCCGACCTGCCTGAAGCGCTGCGGCGCAGCGCCGGTGACCGCGTGGGCGGCGTGCGGATTGAAAGCGTGGAGTCCGGCAGCCGCGCCGAGCGCAATGGCCTGCGCGCCGGCGACCTGATCCTGGCTTCGTCCGGCGGACCGTTCCGGGACCTGGCCGGCTTCCGCGCTGCGCTGTCCGAATCGCCGGAGGATCTGGTGCTGATCGTGCAGCGCGGCCGCTCGCGTGGCCAGGTCCGTCTGCAATAGCAGCCGTGCTCGCATGGCGTGCACAAGGCATGCTACAGACTCACAAACTCGCCCCACCACCACCCACAGGAGACATCCGATGAACGACCCCTCCACCGATTCGGTCAAGACCAACCCTTCCGCAGAGTCGGTCAAGGTGAACCCCTCCAGCGACTCGGTCAAGAGCAACCTTGGCGAGGCCAGCAGCCACCTCAAGCAGGCCGCCCGCGATGCCGGCGATGCCGTCCGCAGCGCCGCCAGCGTTGCCGGAGATGAGCTCAAACAGGGCCGCGCCAACGTCAGGAGCGACCTGGCTGATACCGCCCTGTCCGGCAAGGCCGCAATGGAAGACCTGAGCGAAGCCGGCAAGGAACAGCTTGACCAGGTGATGGACAAGGGCCGCGACCTGGTGGACAGCGCTGCCGACCTGATCCGCGAACGCCCGCTGGCTTCGTTCGGCGTGGCATTTGCCGCAGGCTGGATCATCGCCAAACTGGCGCGCAGCCGGTAATCCCTCACGTCTTCACCCAAGCAGCCGGGGCATGCCTTGAACGATGATCATCCCGACAGCGCCGGTGCGCAGGACGCCGCCGGACCCGCTGGGGAAGCACCGCATCTGGACGAAAGCGTCCGCCGCGTCACCGCGGCCGGACGCCAGACCCTTGCCTCCGGGCGCGACGCCGCCCGCGCCCTGCGCCGCCTGTTCCGTGCCGACCTGGCGCTGGCTCGGGCGGCCCTCGGTCGCGCGGCGGTGTGGTTGGCCCTGACCGTCGTGTTCGGCACTTCCGCCTGGCTGTTGACCATCACCTTCCTGGTCATCCTGCTGCATTCCTTCGGGCTGAGCTGGCTGGCTTCGGCCCTGATCGCGGCAGCGCTCAATTTCGTCATCACCGCACTGGCCGCGTGGCGCG
Source organism: Luteimonas sp. A478 (assembly GCF_054052025.1). NCBI lineage: Bacteria > Pseudomonadati > Pseudomonadota > Gammaproteobacteria > Lysobacterales > Lysobacteraceae > Luteimonas > Luteimonas yangxiaopingae. The sequence continues at coordinate 146,061 of NZ_JBSVRF010000005.1, forward strand.
TGGTCGTTTACGCCCGGCATACCGGGCTCCAGGCCACCCGTCGCCAGCTCAACCGCCTGGGCCTGCTGCAGGACGATGAGGACGAGGACGAGCACGAGGACAACAGCGGACATCCGGGCGCCGGGGCGCCGGTGCCGCAGGGGCCACCCGCATGAACTTCCAGCAGCTGAAACGTCGGGTCGAACGCGGCGAAACCCTTGTGGAAGGCCGCTTCCTGCAGACCCGGGAAAGCCATGAACGCATGAACCGCGAATGGCGCGAGGCGTGGACCCCGCTGCGGATCGTGGTGGCCGGCCTGGTGGCCGGCTTCGTCATGGGCCGCGCGGAGCCGGAGAAGGCCTTGAAGCAGCTGGGCAAGTTCGGAAGTCCCCGCACCCTGCAGCTGGTCGGCTCCATGGCCGGGCTGGTGGGCTCGATCCAGGCCGCCATCGCGGCAATGACCGCCAAGAGTGCCGCTGAAACCGCTGACGGAGCCGCTGAAACAGCCGAAGAAGCCGCCCAGACCGCGGCGGAAGCGGATGCCGGCACGGCACCCGGAGCCGCCGCGCCTGCCGGTATGCACACCGCCGGGCCCGCAACCGGGCCGCAGCCCCGAACCGACCGTCGCCAACCCGAGCCTCCCTGGGACCACCAGCCGTCGCCCGCCGAGGCGGCGACCGAACTGTCCGAACGCTAGGAGGCCAGCCAATGGGCAGCGCCGACCACCCAGCGCCGTCGCCTGCCGCCCCGACCGCTCCGGAGCCGCGCCCGCGCGCATCAATCCCGGTGGTGATCCTGGCCACCCTGGCCGTGCTGTTCGCCGCCTGGGCCGCGCGCGATCTGCTGCTGCCGGTGCTGCTGGCGATGTTTTTCGCCCTGATCGGCAATCCGGCCATGCGACTGCTCAAGCGGGCGCACATCCCGTCCTTCCCCGGCGCCCTGCTGCTGTTGGGCACGGCTCTGGTGCTGACCGCCCTGCTCGGCCGGCAGCTGGTGGCGCCTGCGGCGGAGTGGATGCAGCAGCTTCCCAGCGAGCTGCAGCTACTGACGCCCAAGCTGCAGCAGATGACCGGGCCGATGCAGCAGGCCAGCGAAGCCGCGGCCACCGTTGCCCGCGCCGCCGACGGCGCCGATGCGCGCCAGCTCGAGGTGGTGGCGGTGCGCGAGCAGGATCCGTGGGAGCGGCTGGTGGCCACGCCGAGGATGGTGATGGCGGTGCTTGCGGTGGTGCTGCTCACGTTCTTTTTCATGGTCTACGGCGAGCGCTTGCAGCGACATGCGATTTCGCTGCTGCCCAACCGCTACCAGCAGAAAGTGAGCGTGGAGATCATGCAGGGGATCGAGCAGGAGGTATCCCGCTACGTGTTCACCATCACCATGATCAACACCGTGCTCGGCGCTGCGATGGCGGTCGCGCTGCACCTCATCGGCCTGAGCCTTCCCAATGCGCTGCTGTGGGGCACGCTGGTGGCGCTGCTCAACTACGCACCCTATGTGGGTGCCTTCATGGCCGCCACGGGGTTGCTGCTGATGGGTCTGATCGTCTGGGACGACCTTGGCCAGGCCCTGCTTCCCCTCGGCGTCTACCTGGTATTGCAGACGCTGGAAGGTCAGATCTTCACCCCGATCGTGGTCGGCCACCGCATGGCGCTTTCACCGCTGCTGCTGGTGCTGGCGCTGATGCTTTTCGGCTTCCTGTGGGGCTTCATCGGCCTGTTGCTGGCGGTTCCGCTGATGGTATGTGCCAAGAAGGTGCTCTCGCGCATTGATGGCATGGAGCCCTGGGCACGACTGCTGGAATGATCCGTTGCAGGCCGGAAGGCCCGCCGGCCGTTGCGTAGAATGGGCACATGCAGTTTTTCCCTGTCCGCGCCATCACCCTCGACCTGGACGACACCGTATGGCCGTTCGCGCCGATCGGGGAGCGGATCGAGCAAGCGCTGGACGGGTGGTTCCGCACCCACAGCCCGCGCACGGCGGAGCGCTTCTCCACCGGGGCCATGCGCGATCTGCGGCTGCGGGTGCACCAGCAGAACCCGCATCTGGCACACGACGTGTCAGCCCTGCGCCGACTGACCATTGAACAGGCGCTGCGCGAGAGCGGCGGTAACCCGGACCTGGTGGATTCGGCCTACGAGGCTTTCTTTGCCGCCCGCAACCAGGTGGAGTGCTATCCCGACAGCGTCCCCGCGCTTGAGCGCATCGCCGCCCGGGTGCCGATCGCGGCGCTGACCAACGGCAATGCCGACCTCGGCCGGATCGGGCTCGATCAGCACTTCGTCTTCCAGCTGGGCGCGGTGGAGCATGGCAAGGCCAAGCCTTCCCCGTGCATCTTCCACGCCGCCTGTGTGCGCCTGGGCTGCGACCGCGGTCAGGTGCTGCACGTGGGCGATCACATCGAGACCGACGTGGCCGGCGCTGCGCGGGCCGGCCTGCGCAGCTGCTGGATCAACCGCGACGGCCGCAGCTGGCAACACCCCACCATCACCCCCGACCTGGAGTTCGACAGCCTGACCGGTCTGGCCGACTGGCTGGACGCAGGACTCCGGGATGCACCTCACAGGAGCGTTTCAGAATGACCCTTCCCCCCGGGCTGACCACCTCCGCAGCGGCAGGATCCCCCCGCCCGTTGCATCTGCTCGACCGCGAGTCCCTGTCCGCATGGCTGGACCAGCAGCCCTCCGCTACCCGACAGTGGCTTGAGGCGCACGGCTTCGACGCTGCGCCTGGCACCTGGCTGAGCCTGCCGACGCAAGATGGCAGCCCCCCCGGCGCCGTGCTGGGGCTGGGCGACCGCCTGGATCCGTTCTCCTATGCCCATGCCCCGTTCGCCCTGCCATCGGGCGACTGGCAGCCGATGCAGGTGCCGGAAGATGAGGCCCGCGACGCACTGATACTGGGCTGGGGCCTGGGCAGTTACCGCTTCGACCGCTACAAGAAAGCCCCGCGCGCACCGGCCCGGCTGGCACTGGAGGCTGATGCGGAAACCCTGGCAGTGATCGCCGCCTGCAGCCGCGTGCGCGACCTGGTCAACACGCCGACCGAAGACATGGGCCCGGAAGAGCTGGAAACCGTGGCACGCGGCATTGCCGATGCACACGGCGGCCGGCTGCAGAGCATCATCGGCGACGAGCTGCTGCAGCAAAACTTCCCCGCTATCCACGCGGTCGGCCGTGCCTCGCACCGCGCACCGCGGCTGCTGCACCTGACCTGGGGCAAGGAGGGCGACCCTCTGTTGTCACTCGTCGGCAAGGGCGTGTGCTTCGACACCGGCGGCCTGGACATCAAGCCTGCCGATGGCATGCGCAACATGAAAAAGGACATGGGCGGCGCCGCCCACGCGCTGGCACTGGCCGAGCTGGTCATGGCCCGCGGCCTGCCGGTGCGCCTGTCCTTGCTGATCCCCGCGGTGGAGAACGCGATTGGCCCGGATGCCTTCCGTCCTGGCGAAGTGGTCGCGACCCGCAAGGGCATCAGCGTCGAGATCGACAACACCGACGCCGAGGGCCGGGTGGTGCTCGGCGATGCGCTGACCTACGCCGGCGAATCCTCACCCGACCTGCTGGTTGACTTCGCCACCCTCACCGGCGCGGCGCGGATCGCGCTGGGGCCGGACCTGCCTGCGCTCTACAGCAACAACGACGCCGTGGCCGACGCCTGGCTCAAGGCCGGCATGGACCAGCGCGACCCGGTGTGGCGCATGCCGCTCTGGCGTCCGTACCTGCGCTACCTGACCAGCCGCGTGGCCGACATCGCCAACGCCGGCTCACGCATGGCCGGTTCCGTCACCGCGGCCCTGTACCTGGAGCGCTTCGTGCCCGAAGACACCCAGTGGGCGCATCTTGATGTGTTCGCCTGGAATGAAAGCGAACGCGCCGGCCGCCCCGTCGGCGGCGAAGCCCAGGGCCTGCGCTCGGTGTGGGCCATGCTCAAGTCGCGCTACGGAGGCTGAGGCAACCTGGATCGGGCGTCCGACTGCCGCCCCATGTAGGAGCGCGCCATGCGCGCGAAACCGCGTGAATCCCGGCGGTGCACGGCTCTGTCGAAACGACCAGAACCACACCGCGTGATCATGTGTCACGCGGCTTCGCGCGCATGGCGCGCTCCTACAAGGCGTTCAAGCTGGAGTCGGCTGGAATCAGGCTGGAAGATCGAACAGAAGGATGTCGGCCAGGCTGCCCTCGCCTGTGCCGGTGATGCGCAGCTCGCCGAACTCGTCGGCGTAGCCGATGGCGTCGCCGGCGGCCAGGCGCTGGTCGTCGACGCGGGCTTCGCCCTGGACGGTCTGCAGCCAATAGCGACGCGCCGGGTCCAGCGTCAGGGCGACTGACTCTCCGCTCCCCAACTGCACGCCAAGAAGGCGCGCGTCCTGGCGGATCGCCAGGCTGCCTTCCGCCCCATCCGGCGAGGCCAGCAGGCCCCATTGACCGCGACGAGTGGCCGGGTCGAAGGCCTTCTGCGCATAGTCGGGCGCGGCGTTGAGCCGGTCCGGCTGGATCCAGGTCTGCAGGAAATGCACCGCTTCGGAGTCGGAGTGGTTGTACTCGCTGTGCTCGACGCCGTGGCCGGCACTCATCCACTGCAGCTCGCCCGGACGCAGCACGCCCTCGCTGCCGGTGCTGTCGCGGTGGGCCAGGCCGCCTGAAATCACGTAACTGATGATCTCCATGTTGGCGTGGCCGTGCGGAGCGAATCCACCCCCCGGCGCGACCCGGTCCTCGTTGATCACCCGCAGCGGTCCCCAGCCCATCCACTGTGGGTCGTGGTAGTGGCCGAAGGAAAAGCTGTGGCGGCTGTCGAGCCAGCCGGTACGGACGTGGCCGCGCTCACCGGCTGGACGGAATATTTTCATGGTGTTGAACCGATCACATTTAGGAGCGCGCCATGCGCGCGAAGCCGCGTGAAGTCTGGCAGCGGGGTGTGGTTTCGGACCGGCAGCGCTGCCTGAAGCCCGCTGCGAAAACGCGCGGGGGCCGGAGCTTCGCGCCGCGACAGAAGTCACGCGGCTTCGCGCGCATGGCGCGCTCCTACGAAAGAAGGCCGGCGGGGGTGCCGCCGGCCTTGGAATCAGGCCTCGTCGCCTTCGGCGGCGGGCGCCTCGGTGGTGATGTGCAGCTCGATTTCATCGGCCACGTTGGGCACGAACATGCCCAGGTCGAACTCGCTGCGCTTGATGGTGGCGCTGGCGTCAAAGCCGGCGGTCTGCTTCTGAGTCGCCGGGTGCGCGGCAATCTGGTTGATGGTGGCGTCAAGTACGACTTCCTTGGTGACGCCCTTGATGGTGAGCTCCCCGGTGATCTTCAGCTTTCCTTCGCCAGCGGCCTGGACCGAGGTGCTGCGGAAAGTGGCCTCCGGGAAGTTCTCCGCATCGAAGAAATCATCGCTGCGCAGGTGATCGTTGAAGGCCGACACATTGGACTCCATGCCCGACAGCGGCAGGGTCACCTGGACGCTGGAGGCGGCCACGTCGTCGGCGTCATAGACGATGGTGCCGTCCACGTCGCCGAACAGGATCACCGGGTTGGAGAAGCCGAAGTGGTTCCACTTCGCCGCCACGGTAGTGTGGTCCGGGTCCATGGTGTAGGTCACCGGCGCGGCGAAGGCGGCGGTGGCGGCGAACGACAGGGCGGCGGCAAGCGCCAGGCGGCGGAAATTGCGATGGTTCATGGTGATGTCTCCAGAAAAAGTGGATGGCAGGGGTTGAAACGTCCTTACTCGATGCGGCAGGCCTCATCGAACCCGAGCCGCGGCGACCGGTCGAAGATGCTGGCCGGATCACCCTTGCCCAGGTTGATCAGGAAATTGGAGCGGATGGAGGTGCCCTTGAAGAACGCCTCATCCACCTTCGCCGCGTCGAATCCGGTCATCGGACCGGTGTCCAGGCCAAGTGCGCGGGCGGCGAGGATCAGGTACGCACCCTGCAGGGAGCCGTTGCGCAATGCATGCTCACGCCGGTTTTCCAGCGGGCCGTCGAACCACGCCCTGGCATCGGTGTGGGGGAACAGGTACGGCAGCTTCTCGTGGAACTCCAGGTCATGGCCGACGATCACCGTCACCGGCGCCTCCATGGTCTTGGCGCGGTTGCCCTCATCCAGTGCCGGCTCCAGCTTTGCCTTGGCCTCGGCCGAGCGCACGAACACAAAGCGCGCAGGCGTAGTGTTCGCGGTGGTGGGCCCCCACTTGATCAGGTCGTAGAGGCGCGCCAGCGTGGCGTCATCAATTTCGCCGCTGAACCGGTTGTAGGTGCGGGCGGTGCGGAACAGCTGGTCAAGCGCTGCGTCGGTCAGGACTTCGCTCATGTGGAAAGTGTCTCCCCCGCGGCGGGTGCCGCATGTGAATTGGTGCCCAGTGTAGAGTTCCACGGATGTTTGGGGAGCCTGCTGACCGGAACATAAGGTCGCAACAACAGAACGATAAATGGATATTTACCCGCACAACAACACTTATGGAACAACCTGGGCGCTTACCGATGGCCACGCGGGCAACCTGCGCCAGGCGCTTTCGCTGGCAGCAGCGATGGGGCACGACTCTGTCCGCAACTGGCACCTGACGCCGCGACGGCCGTGGCGCTGGGCCGCACCGCGCCGTTTTCCCGGCGCGCGGCACGCATTTGGCGACGAATTCACTCGCGCCCTGTCCACACCGCCGGCGCTGGCCATCGGCTGTGGACGCCAGTCGGCCCTGGCCACCCGGCTGCTGCGCGAAGCAGGAGCCCGCGCGGTGCAGATCCTGGATCCGCGCGTGGACCCCGCTCACTGGGACCTGGTGATCGCACCCGAACACGACGGACTCGAAGGCCCCAACGTGCTGACCCTGCTTGGCAGCCTCAACCCGGTGGATGATGCGTGGCTGGCGGCAGGACGCGCCGACTTCCCGCTGCTGGCCGAACTGCCGCGCCCACGCATTGCCGTGCTGCTGGGCGGCAGCAGCCGCCATGCACTCTTTGATCGCGCCGCATTCGAAGCCTTGGCCCAATCCATATCGGCGGTGCTGGACAGCGAGGGGGGCAGCGTCTTGGCCACGGTGTCACGACGCACGCCGGCGGAGGTCATCGCAGCCCTGCGCGAAAGGATGGACAGCGGGGCATGGTCCGGCGTGGCCTGGTCCGGCGAGAATGACGGCACCAACCCCTACCCCGGCCTGCTGGCCTGGGCCGACCGGATCGTATGCACGCCCGACTCGGTGAACATGGTCTCGGAGGCCTGCGCCACCCGCGCGCCGGTGTTCGTGTTCGATCCCGCGCGTACGCAAGGCCGGCCACGCCACTTTCTCGATGCCCTGCTCGCCCACGGGCGCATCCGGCCGGTGGACGGCACGCTGGCCCGCTTCGACTGCGAGCCGCTGCGCGAGACCGCACGCATTGCCACGCAGGTGCGCGAGCGGATCAGCTGACCCGCCCGCCACCTTGTGGTTTACGCCACCACGGGATCAGGACTGGACGTGGACCCGGGCATCAATAGCCGCGAACTCACGGTCACCGAACCCGCCCGTCGTACTGCCATCGGAGATCGAGAACAGCCGCTGGGCCAGCCCGTAGTCGCTGTTGCCCATGTTCCGGCCCAGCGACAGGGCGAAATCCCAGGCCTCCGGCGCCGCGTAGGACCCGTCCGCTTCCATGCCACCAAGCAGGTGCCCAAGATCCATGTGGGCGCCGTTCTCCACTGCGCTGCCGGTCTGCCCGGCCAGCGCCTGCATCTGGCTCTGGTTGAAGCTCAGGGTCACGGTCTGGCCAGCCTCCACCGGGCCGCTGGCGGCCTGTTCCAGGTCACCGGTCAGTGCCGCGTTGAGCAGCTGCTGGTTCTGCTCGTCCACCTGGAAGTCGTAGCTGTAGACGCGATCGGCGGCGATCTCATTGCCGTCCGCGTCCCAGCGCTGGGTGATGTTCATCGGCACGTTGCCCGAGTACTGCAGATCAACCGTGCGCTCCAGCGACCCGTCCGGGAAGGTCGTCACCACCATGTTGCCGGTGTTCTGCGCGCCATCGAGGGTCAGCTTGAGCGGGCCGAGCTTGCCGGTGAGCTGGGTCTGGGAGCTGAAATCCACCTTCTCGATGGTGGCCACGTTGCTCACGCCGTCGCCGTTGTCTTCGGGCAGGGCGCCGGTGGTGATGAAGTCGTTGTAGGCCGCCAGCCCCTCTTCGGTCGACAGGTCGAACTCGGCGGTCTGCAACGTGGCCTCGGACAGGCTGTCATTGCGGCCCAGCATCACGTTGGCCACGCCGATATCCACACCTACGCCGTTGTAGGCCTTGATCGCCTCGGTCGGCCCAGCGGTGACCCGCACGGTGTCCTCACCGGTGCGTTCGATCGCGGTGCTCACTCCGCTCTCGTCGGTGATCTTGGTCTGCACCGCCAGCTTCTGGAAGGTGGCCTTGAACTCGTTGGTGCTGTAGTCCGAGCCGTTCATGGTCACCACGGTGCCTTCGGGCATCGAGTAGGGATCGAACGGATTGATGTCCTTCGGATCGACATCGGCGTCCTCCGGCATGGTCACCTGGTAGGAGGTGCGGATGCCTTCGGTGCGGCCGATCTCCAGCCCGGCCTTCGGCGTATTCACCCCGCCCTTGAGGAACACCGATACGTCGGTGGACAGCTGGTAAGTGGTCACGCCGTCTTCGGTCTTGCCGCCCTCGGTGACCGAGGCATTGCCACCGGCGCTGAAGCTGACCCCGTATCCCTTGGCGTTCTTCAGCGACTCGGAGAAGGAGCCGCCCGCGGAGAGGGTGACGGTGCCTTCTTCAGCATTGGCGCTGATGCCCACGGTGCCCGAAGTGGACGACTGCTGCACGGTGCCGTTTTCCGACGTGGTGGTGGTCCGCTCCGTCGCGGTGTTGCTGGCACCGACGCTGCCATCGCTGGACAGGCTGACGCTGGGATCGTCCGTGACCCGCGCCGGGATGGTCAGCTCCTGGTTCGGGTACACCATGTCCGGGTTCTGGATAGCCGGATTCGACTTCATGATGTCCTGCACAGAGACACCGTGGCGGTTGGCGATGTCGGTGAGGCTCTCGGCCGGCGCCACCGTGTGCTGGGCCTCGTTGCGGGTCGGGGGCGGCGGCGGTGGCTGGTAGCCGCCGTCACGAAGGGCGTGGATGCTCATGGTCCGTCCTGGGTGCAGGTATGGGGAGGCCCCAATGCTAGGCAGTCCCGACCCACCTGCCATCTGGGGTTTTCCCCAGTTTGCGAAGACGCTGGCCGCCGTCCAGCAGGGATCCCACCCTCCGGACTCAGGGTGCGCCGCTGTCCTCCTGCAGCGCAGTGGGGGAAGGATCCTGCGGACCCTTTTCGGCCAGCAGTTCATTGATGGCATCGATCAGCGCCGGCAGGCGCTCCTCCGAATAGCCGGCCCGCGTCAAGGCCAGCTCGCCGTATTTGTCGATCACGAACAGCCGGGGCACGGCATTGACGCCGAAGGCTTCGGAGATCGAGCCATCGTAGTCATGGGTCCAGGTGACCGGCGAAGAGCGCGCCTGGCGCACCGCCCTGCGGAAATCGCGAACCGGCTCCTTGTAGTTCACCACGATCACCTCCAGACGATCGCGATCTACGCTGCGCTGGAATGTATCGAGCATCGGAAACTGCTTGCGGCAATAGCCGCACCAGGACGCCCAGAAACTCACCAGCACCACCTTCCCGCGGCGCTCGCTGATCCGCACCTCCTCCCCGCCCGGCGTCTTGCCCAGGTAGTCCGGCGGCACTGTGCCCACCTCGGGCGCGGCGTACGCGGCAGCCGCGACGACACACAGCAGTACTGCCAGCGCCCACGGCGCCATGCGCTTGATCATGTCCATTGCTCCCCTGTATGCGCGGCCGACGGCCGCGCCCTGAAGAAATTACGCCACGTGTCAAGCGACTCGGGTGAGGAGGTCAGTTGGAGTGTATGAGTAGCCGCCGCGCTTGAGTGCGTATATTCGACCTCCGTGCTCATCTCCTGTGCGCCTCGTTAGTTCGTTTGCGTCGCTTGTGGCAGCAGCGCCGGCTGCGTCGATTGTCACATAACAATCGCCCGGTGCTAGCCCCCATAGATCGAATAAGCTGATCGGATTCCCCCCGACATAGGCATACGTGTTCAACCCACCCGCCAACCCAATCGGATCACTCTCGATATACCGCCCCGTCGACGGGTCATAGCTCCGGAAGTGGTTGTACCAGAGCCCACTCTCCTGGTCCCAGTACTGCCCCGGGAACCCCAGGTTCAGCCCGCCAATGTTGTCCAGTGTCACCGTCCGGTCGAAGGCGTAGTTGCTCGCCCGCCACACCACTGCCTTGGCGCTATTGGTCGCCACTTCAGGGCGGCCCAGGTGATCGGTGTGGATCATCGTCAGCTGCCCGCCGCGCGCCATGGCCACTGGTTGCCCGTTGGGCAGCCGGATGTAGTGGCTCCATTGGTTCGGCCCCCACGCGTACTCCACCTCCACCTGTCCGCTCGGTCCGTACAGGTAGCCGGTGGTCGTGGCCGTCGTCCCCTGGTCCTTGCGCACCCGCTGGCCAAGCGCGTTGATCCGGTAGTTGGTGGTTGCGCCTGACCGCACCACCTTGTTCATCCGGTTGAACGGGTCGTAGCTGTAGGTGTTGCCGCCGCCGGTGAGCGTGTTGCCGCGCACGTCGTAGGTGAAGGTCTTTGGGCGCGTCCCGCCAATCGAGCTCAGCCGGTTGTTGGCCGTGGCGGTCGCGTACAGGTCCGTCGCCCCGCCCCAGGTGTGACTGGTGCGGTTACCGTTGGCGTCGTAGCCGAACGACTGGTTCGCGCCCGTGGCCGTCACCCCGGTCAGCCGGTCCAGCGCGTCGTAGCCGTAGTCCTGGGTCAGGCTGGTGTTGACGCTGTTGGTGATCTTCGTGATCGCATCGGCCGCGTTGTAGCCATAGACCAGCCGCTGCACGTTGGCGCTGCCGTTCTTGACGTTGAGCTCCGTCAGCCGGCCGCTGGTGTGCCAGCTGGTTGCGTACCAGCCCGTTGCCATACGTCCAGCCCGTCATCGCCCCGAACGGCTGGTAGCCGATGCTGGTCGCCACGTTCTGCGTGCTCCCGCCCACAACGGCGCGGATGCCGGTCACGTGGTGGCGGGTGTAGTCGTAGAGCACGCTCACGCTGCCGGGGTGGTTGATCCGGGTCAGCCGGCCCGCGGCGTCGTACACGTAGCCCTGGTTGAACGCGATCCCGCTGCCGGCCATGGTCTGCGCCTGGCTCAGCGGCTCGCCGACACCGTTGTAGGCCAGGGTGCCGGTGGGATCGCTCACCGCGCACAGCCTGCCCTTGCCGATGCTGCAGCTTTCCCTGACGAAGGTCCGGATCTGCCCATCCGCCGTAGCCTTCAGGCGACGACCCGGGGCGTCGCAGTGAAGTTCATGTTTATACGGCCCTAATCGACTACCCATTCCGGTTCGTCGCTTACGTCAATTACCATTACATACATCAGCATGTATAGGCAGCGAAGAAGTGCACCACTCGATCCACTGCCATCGATTCACTTCACGCTCCTGCGGTGTAGCGCCGTTGTATACGATGACAAAGCTCTGTCCAGTAATCTGACTCAGGATTGCGGCCAGAGCGTCGTGTACGGTTTCTGGCGTGTAATGCCTGACCCCCTCAAAAGCATCCCGAGCCTTGTTCTCTAGACTTATTGTTCGCGTTTTCAGCGGTCGCACATCACTAAGGTGACCGATCAGATGTGGAACTACCTGATCGCCAAGTGACTCCAGTTCCAAAAACGCCCTTTGTGCAAACCGCTCTGATTTCGTTGTCTCGTCAACCAGTGTGGACACACGTTTTTCTAAAGGATCGCCTCCCCGGTGGGTGACGCAAGCAGAAGTCGGGCAAATCAAAACAATTAGGGCCAGACCGTACCAAAGGACCTTCATTGGCCACCTCCACACCCACAGTTGCAGCCGAGTGCATCAACGACTCCCTGACGATCACGGGAGGTAGCGGCTCCAAGATGCTCGGCCATGATTGTTCCTTCCCAGCCAGGATGTGGGATGGCTGTACCGCGTACAGGCTCGTCATATCGGTCGCCCTGCTTCATGAGGTGGCCCGCTTCATGTGCTGCCACCCATGGGTTCGACTCCGCATACCATGTGCCACTGTTCCCACGCACGACTGATCGACCGGTGCCGGTAGGGACGTTGATCCTTGACGCGCGAAAGCCTCCAATACTTGTCGTAACCTTGAAGCCAGGCGCAGACCAATGAGTCTCAATTGACGATCTCATTGCCGAAACAACTTCTGATGTCGCTCCTTCGCCACTGAACTTGAAATTGATGTTGATCTCAGCGCCGGAATCGGTGCATGTACATGTTGCCCGCAACCCAACTGGGTCGATCAGAGAGATCGGATTCCCCCCGACATAGGCATACGTATTCAGCCCACCCGCCAACCCAATCGGATCACTCTCGATATACCGTCCCGTTGACGGGTCATAGCTCCGGAAATGGTTGTACCAGAGCCTACTCTCCTGGTCCCAGTACTGCCCCGGAAACCCCAGGTTCAGCCCGCCGATGGTGTCGAGCGTTACCGCCCGGTCGAAGGCATAGTTGCTCGCCCGCCACACCACCGCCTTGGCGGTGTTGGTCGCTACTTCTGGACGGCCCAGGTGGTCGGTGTGGATCATGGTCAGCTGGCTGTTTCGCACCAGCGCCACGGGCTGGCCGTTGGGCAGCCGCACGTAGTGGCTCCACTGGCTCCCGCCCCACGCGTACTCCACCTCCACCTGTCCGCTCGGTCCGTACAGGTAGCCGGTGGTCGTGGCCGTCGTCCCCTGGTCCTTGCGCACCCGCTGGCCAAGCGCGTTGATCCGGTAGTTGGTGGTGATGCCTGAGCGCACCACCTTGTTCATCCGGTTGAACGGGTCGTAGCTGTAGGTGTTGCCGCCGCCGGTGAGCGTGTTGCCGCGCACGTCGTAGATGAAGGTCTTTGGGCGCGTCCCGCCAATCGAGCTCAGCCGGTTGTTGGCCGTGGCGGTCGCGTACAGGTCCGTCGCCCCGCCCCAGGTGTGGCTGGTCCGATTGCCGTTGGCGTCGTAGCCGAACGACTGGTTCGCGCCCGTGGCCGTCACCCCGGTCAGCCGGTCCAGCGCGTCGTAGCCGTAGTCCTGGGTCAGGCTGGTGTTGACGCTGTTGGTGATCTTCGTGATCGCATCGGCCGCGTTGTAGCCATAGACCAGCCGCTGCACGTTGGCGCTGCCGTTCTTCACGTTGAGCTCCGTCAGCCGGCCGCTGGTGTGCCAGAGCTGGTTGCGCACCAGCCCGTTGCCATACGTCCAGCCGGTCATCGCCCCGAACGGCTGGTAGCCGATGCCGGTCGCCACGTTCTGCGTGCTCCCGCCCACGATCGCACGGATGCCGGTGACGTGGTGGCGGGTGTAGTCGTACAGCACGCTCACGCTGCCGGGATGGTTGATCCGGGTCAGCCGGCCCGCCGCGTCGTACACATAGCCCTGGTTGAAGGCGATGCCGCTGCCGGCCATGGTCTGCGCCTGCGTCAGGGGCTCGCCCGCGCTGTTGTAGGTCCAGGCCAGGGTGCCGGTCGGGTCGCTCACCGCGCACAGCCGGCCCTTGCCGTTCGTGCAGCTGTCCCAGGTGAAGGCCTGGGTCTGGCCGCCGGCGGTGGCGGTCAGGCGCCGGCCAAGCGCGTCGTTGGTGAAATTGGTCACCACGCTGCCGGCCCGGGTGATCCGCGTCAGGTGGCTGGCCGCGTTGTACAGGTAGCTGGTGGTACCGGTGTCCGGGCTGGTCTGGCTGGTCTGCTCGCCGAAGCCGTTGTACGCATAAGTCGTGGTCTTGCCGCGCGGGTCGGTCACGCTCGACAGCCGGCCCAGCACGTCGTAGCCGTACACGGTCTGGTTCGACAGCGCGTCCACCACCGTCTTCGGGCGGCCGTGGCTGTCGTAGATCGTCGCCGTGGTCCGCCTCAGGGCGTCGGAAACGCCGGCCAGTCGGCCGTTGCGGTCATAGTCGTACAGGGTCTCGTCACCGGCCCGCCGCCAGCTGCGCGACAGGTAGCCGGCCTGATCATATTCGAAATGTTCGTCGGACGTGTAAGCTGAGTTGTTGTCCGTGAGATAGCCAAGGCGGCGGCGCGTGATGTTGCCCAGGGCATCGTAAGTCAGCACTACCCGGTCACGTGAGTTCGGCCCGTATGATTGCGGACTGGGCTGCTCCAGCTGGGTAAGACGCCCGATCGCGTTGTAGTGGAACGTGCGGGCCATCCCTGCCGGGTCTGTCTCGGACAAAGGTTGATCGTCCGGCCCCCAGACCGTCACCCAGTCACGATTGCCACCCGGACCTGCCACCCTGACCCGCGTCTGGCGGCCCTTGGCATCCCAGGTATAGGTAGTCACCAGACCGTTGGCATCTGTCATCCGGCCCGGTTGACCCAACCCATTGTGATCACTCCAAGTGGTGGACTGGCCCAAGCCATTGGTAACCGAAAGCAGATCGCCAGCTGCACTGTATTCGTAAGTCACCGCATCACCCGCGCCCGCGAGCGGCCCATCCACGATCATTGTCTTCACCATCCGGTTTGGATGGAGTACATAGCTGAAAGTGGTGGTGCGCTTCTGCCCGTTGGCACACGTGGGCGCACATTCCTCCACCTTCTGCAGCAGGCGTGCCTGCAGAATGGGAACATCGGGAAAGTACGCATAGAGTGTTTCCGACTGGATATTCGAGCTGTTTCCGTAACGGGATTCACGGATCAAAAGGTTTCGTGTGACATCCCAGCTATAAGTGGTCCGCTGTTGTTGCGAAGAGCTATTGCCTGGAGCCGGCCCCACTCCCGAACGCCTTTCGAGCAGGTGCCCCCGGTCGCTCCAGCTGAAAAAGGTCTGATCCCCTTCAAAATCGACTTCTTTTGTGCGATATCCGCGCGTATCAATTTCGGTCTGGGCGCTTCCTCCCGCGCACGCGTTGCTGGCAGGCCGGCTTACGCCTGAAATCCACTTCACGCCCTGTCTGGTCACGTTGCTGTATCGGACCGTGTGGCCGGCCGCGTTGGTCACGTCGGTGTAGTTTGCACCGTAACTGAACGTATCGCGCTCGCTGCCGTCAGCTGGGCCCGAATACTGCACGCGCCCGTCGGCGTGATAGGCATAGGTGGTTTTTCGAATACCATTGATGGAGTACCCTGTCAGGGCATTGGGTTGTGACGAATTACCATAGTGGTATGTTTTCACGCCCAAGCCATCAGGATAGGTGACTGACGTCAAACGACCTCCCGTGTACCCATAGGAAAACACCTTGCCGGTGGGCGCGGTGACTGAAGCAATGCGCCCTCCGGACCAGGTCAGTCGCAACACGCGGCCGGAAGTATGCCGCACAGATTGCAGGGTGTTTCCCATGGCATCGTAGCCATAGGTATAGCCCACCCCTCGTCCGTCATTCTTGGAGCGGATGCGACCAATGTGGCTGTAGTACTCCGACCCACCGTCTTCACGCCGCAGAGTATGCCCGCTCATGGATGGATCAAGATTACCTAGGCTGTCATGCCAGAACTCTTCCGTGATCCATGTTGTTGACTCCGGTCGCGAGTCCTCATACCGCTGTGCGGAAGCATTCCAGACATACCGGTACGCCGTGCCATCCGGGCGATAAATCGTGATGGTGGTGAACCGTCCCGGGCGTAGTGGACATGGCTCACCAGGGCCAGACGTGCCCAGTTGACAAATTGGTGCATAGGATGGATTGGCGACGCCAGTGAGCAGATCCCCGAAGCTCCATGTCCAGCCCGGGCCGAAGCCGCTATGGCGGTCACCCTGCCTCGAATAAGTGCGGGAAACAGCTAAAAGACCGTCATCGGTAGAGAAATCGACTTCGTCCAGGACCTTGTTTCCCGACGCGATGACGACGGGGTTACAGGTCTCAGGCTCGTTTTCAACCCGGCTGTTATCTCCAGGCATTGCCGGGCTGTTACGTATGGGGAACAGCCGCGAAAAATTTCGCCCGCCTTCCATTTTCCAGTAACCGGGACTTATGCGCTTGCCATTCACCGGAAGAGTAGGAAGGTCGACGGGATCCTTTTCTTCCGAATAAGCCGCCGGGGATAACATTCCCAGACTGATGGCGATGACACCAAACAGCGCACGGAATGACATCCGCGCGCAGCGCTCCTGCAAGTCGTTCATGCCAACTCCCTTTTGACAACGCCCCTGGACGAACTGCACCGCGATCAGCGGGTAATTCCATATACCTCGAATTCTGGAAAACAACCAGTGCCTTGGGGAGCCAGCTTGATTGACAAAAGGAAAGACTGCGCCGCTGGCCGAATTGCCGATCTCAAACCAGCATACGGTGTTGGGTGAGAGCACTGCGGATCGCCGCCCGCGCGGCCTTCAGCGCTCCGCTCTCAGAGACCAATCTTGGGCGGCGGTCCAGACTGCAGCCCAGTGCCAGGCCAGCCAGTGTGGCGTGGGCGTTGCGCAGCGCCTCGACACTGGCGGGATCGAGCAGCCCGGCCGTCCCTGCAGCTTCCAGCAAGGCCGGGGTCGCCCGCGGCGCAAGCAGGTCCGGGTGCGCATGGGCATCCCGCAGCACCAGGTACTGGAGCAGGAACTCTAGGTCGGTCAGGCCGCCGTCGCCCTGTTTGAGGTCGAAGCGATCCGCGCTGCTGCGGTCGAGCTCTGCGCGCATCTTCGCGCGCATGCCGGCGATGTCCTGTCGCAGCACCTCCGGATCCCGCTGCCGCACAAGCGCGCGTTCGCGAACCCGCTCGAACTCTGCACACAGGCTGTCATCACCCGCCACGCAGCGCGCGCGAACCAGCGCCTGGTGCTCCCAGGTCCAGGCGCGCTGGCGCTGGTATTCGTCGTAGCTGGGCAGCGACGACACCAGCAGGCCGCTGGCGCCGTCCGGGCGTAGCCGCACGTCGACCTCGTACAGGCGCCCGGGACCGGTGACCGTGCCCAGCAGCGACACCAGCTTCTGCGCCAGGCGCGCGAACCAGCGCGGGGCGTCCAGCGGGCGCCCACCACCGGACTGGGCGCCTGCCGATGCGTCGTACAGGAACACCAGGTCCAGGTCGGAACCCACGTTCAATTCCTCTCCGCCCAGGCTGCCGTAACCCAGCACCGCAAAGCGGGCGCCCGGGATATCGCCGCGCGTGGCGCGCAGCTCGCGGCGGGCCAGTTCCAGCACCCCCTCCACTACCGCGTCGGCCAGCCAGGCCAGTTGGCGGGTGGCGTCGCGCGCCTGCTGACGGCCGTCCAGGACCGCAAGGGCAATGCGGAAGCTGAGCGCCTGGCGGGTTTCGTTGAGCACGAACAGGGCCCGCTCCACGTCGTCGTGCTTCAGCGCCGGGGCGCAGGCGCGGGCAAACAGGGCGCGCTCGGGCAGCGGTCCCTCCGCGCGGGCGTCCAGCAATTCATCCAGCAACAGCGGGTGCGCGGCCACGCGTTCGGCCAGAAAGGCGCTGCGGCTGACCAGGTCGATCAGCCGCTGGAGGGCGCTCGGCTGTTCGTCCAGCAGGGCAAGATAGGCGGAGCGCCGCAGGATGTTGTGCAGCAGCGCCAGCAGCCGGCGCACCGCCTGCAGCGGCCGGTCGGCCGGGGCACTGGCCTGCAGCAGCACCGGCATCACCCGGTCCAGGCGGGCGCGGGTGGCATCGGACAGGTCGCGGACGCTGGGCGAGCGGGCGAAGTCGCGCAGCGCCGCGTCGACGTTGCCGGCATCGTCGAACCCGGCCGCTGCCAGCGCACTTGCATCCCCACCTTCCGGCAATGCGCGCCAGTAGCCGGCGATATCGCTGTCCACCGCCGGCAACTCGCTGCGCTGGGCCAGCAGGTCATCAAATTCACTGCCGACCCGGGCGCGGTGTGCCTGCAGCCCGGCGTCCAGCACGGCCCAGTCCGCGTATCCCAGTCCACGGGCGATGCGCAGCCGGTCCAGCGGCGCTGCCGGAATCGCGTGGACCTGGGCATCGCGCAGCATCTGCAGGCGGTTTTCCAGCCGGCGCAGGAAGCGGTAGGCCTGGCACAGGTCATCGGCGCTGTCTTCGGGGATATGCCGGGCGGCGACCAGCGCGCGCAGGGCCGGCTCCAGGCGTGGCTCCCGCAGTGCCGGCTCGCGACCGCCGCGGATCAGCTGCAACACCTGGGCCAGAAACTCGATCTCGCGGATGCCGCCAGGCCCGCGCTTGATGTCATCAGCCAGCTCCTTGCGGGCGACCTCGGCGGCGATCGAGGCCTTCATGGCCCGCAGGCCATCGAGCGCACCGTAATCCAGGTAACGGCGGTAGACGAACGGTCGCAGCTGATCGAGGAATTCCTCACCGGCGACAAGATCCCCCGCCACCGGCCGCGCCTTCTGCCAGGCGTAGCGCTCCCAGTCGCGTCCTTCACTCTGGAAGTACTGCTCCATCGCCGCGAAGCTCAGCACCACCCGGCCAGCGCCACCAAAGGGACGCAGGCGCAGGTCCACCCGATGGCAGAAGCCATCGGCGGTGTTGTCATCCAGCAGCCGGCCCAGCGCCTGCCCGAGCTTGGCGAAGTACTGCTCCGCCGCCAGCGGACGTGCGCCATCGCTTTCGCCGCCCCGCGGGTAGGCATGGACCAGATCCACATCGGAGCTGAAATTCAACTCCTGCCCACCCAGCTTGCCCAGCGCGAACACCACCAGGCGCACGACTTCGCCATCGCTGTCACGGACCCGGCCATGACGGGCGGCGAACTGTTCCTCCAGCGCGTCATGGGCCAACTGCAGGCAGGTATCAGCCAGGCTGGTACTGCCAGCCAGCGTGGCATCCAGATCATCCAGCCCCAGCACATCGCGCCACACCAGCCGGGTGGACTCGGCTGCGCGAAAGCGGCGCAGCAGGCGCGGCCAGCTGTCGCTGTCGTCGGCCTCCAGCGTGGGCGCCGGAACCGGGTCGGGGCCGTCATCCGCCAGCAGGGCAAGGATCAGCCCCGGCTGCCGCTCCAGGGTATCGATGGCGAAGTCACTGGCGATCGCCACCCGCCGCACGCGCTCCGCATTGGCTGCCACGTCCAGCGCCTCCGCATCGCTGCCAAGCGCCCGCCTCAGGCGCTCCAGCGCGCGATCAGCCAGTGGTTCGAGTTGCGCTTCAAGGTCGGCGTCATCCATGCCAGCAATTGTGG
This sequence comes from Luteimonas sp. A478, assembly GCF_054052025.1. NCBI lineage: Bacteria > Pseudomonadati > Pseudomonadota > Gammaproteobacteria > Lysobacterales > Lysobacteraceae > Luteimonas > Luteimonas yangxiaopingae. The sequence goes on from NZ_JBSVRF010000005.1 coordinate 165,124, forward strand.
CACCGGATGAGCGCGGCGCAGATACAACGCCGGGCCCGCCGGGAAGAGCCACGCGCAGTCCTGCCCGCACCTGCATCCGCAAGCCCAGCCCCGTCGTGGCCCTTCAGCTCACGACGGAATGAATCGAAGAAGCCGTGGCCTGCCCCGGCAACCCCCGAGCGGGTGAAGAGCCGAATAAAAAAAGCCCGCTACCGGAAAACCGGTAGCGGGCTTTTGCTCCCTCCCCCACGTCGGGTGCAGGACGACTGTGAAGGAAAGGTTATGCAACTTGCACGCTGCACTGCAAAACGATACCTGCGAGTACAGTAAGGAAACACGCGGTTTCGCGCGCATGGTGCGCTCCTACACAAGCATGCGCTCGACGGTGTCGGCGAGCAGGGAAGCGGCTTCGGGCTTGCCCAGCGTCGCGGCCGCGCGCGCGGCTTCGGGCAGGACGGTGGGCGAGGCGAACAGTTCGGCCAGCAGCGCGGCCAGTGATTCCGGGGTGAGTTCCGGCTCGGGCATGCACCAGCCCACGCCGGCGTTGGCCAGGGTCTCGGCATTGCGCCGCTGCTCCTCGCGCGAGCCCCCGTGCGGGATCGGCACGAAGATCGCCGGCCGGCCCACCACCAGCAGGTCGGCGGCCGTGGTGGCCCCGGCGCGTGCAATCAGCAGGTGCGCATCGCGCAGACGCTCGCCCATGTCGTTGAAGAACGGCTGCACATCGGCCTGGATGCCGGCCTGCGCGAGCCGGCCCGCAATCGCAACCGCGTCCTCGCCCCGGTACTGCAGTGATACCCGCAGCCGATGGCGGATGCCTTCATCCAGCGCCAGCAGCGCCGGCGGCACTATCTGCCCGAACACGGCCGCGCTCTGGCTGCCGCCCACCACCAGCAGCCGCAGCTCCCGGTCATTGCCGAAAGGCGGATAGCCTGCACGCGCTTCCAGGATCGAGCGCCGCACCGGGTTGCCGGTCTCGAACACCTTGGCGGCATCGAAACCCTCCAGGCCGGCCACCTGCGGGAACGAAGTGGCCACGCCGTCGGCCAGGCGCAGCAGCTGCCGGTTGGCCATGCTCAGCCGCGTGGCCTGTTCGTGCAGCAGCAGCGGCAGGCCCAGCGACTTGGCGGCCAGCGCCGGGGCGAAGCTCGGATAACCACCGAAGCCGACCATCAGCCGCGCCCGCCGCCGCGCCAGATCCCGCCGTGCGCGCACCGCTGCGCGGCCGATGGTGATCGCCGCCTGCAGCTTGCCCGCAACCCCGCCCGCCAGGGATCGCGCCGGCAGCACCAGGTGCTCGATGCCGGCCAACGCTTCGGTGTAGGCGGCACCGCGCTGCTCGGTGTGGATCACCACCTCATGGCCGCGTGCCATCAGCTCCCGGGCCAGGGCCTCGGCGGGAAACAGGTGCCCGCCGGTGCCGCCGGCAGCCAGGGCGATTGCACCGCCCGTGGAACGTGTACTGGAACCGCTCATCACCGCTCGCATGTCAGGGGGACAGCGACTATAACGGCGCCCGCCGCAGGCGTCAGCGCAGCAGATGGGGCCGCGACTGATACCACTCGCGCGCGTTGCGCAGGTGCAGGCTGCGCTCGTCGCCATCCAGTTCGAGGCCCACACCCAGCCGTCCCCAGCGTGCGTAGAGGTCACCGCTGCGGCGAGCTCCACGCATCCGCAAGCGGGCATCCACATGGAAACGCTCGTTGTGGGCGTGGCCGCGATCAAGCACGAACGTGCCGTCCTGCCACTGCACCCGGCCAGTGGCCTCCGCGCGCCCCGAATCCACCAGCCGGCCAATCCAGCGCGGGTAGTCGGCGCGGGTGGCAAACAGCGCCAGCAGGAAGTCCACGTCCTTCAACTGCGCACGCACGTTGCCTTCAATCCGAGGCCGGTCATCGGCCTGGAACCCCATCCGCCCATCGGCCACCGCCACCTCCGCCCACCACCCCGAGCGTGCCCGGCCGTCGCTGCCGGTGAAGGCTGCATTGCGAAGCCGCAGGGTGGAGCCCCCCAGCGCGAACTCGCGGTCCTTCAGGTCGGCCCGCTGCAGGCGCGCATCGATCGCCACGTCACCGCGCACGTCCAGTCCGGCGAAGGCGATCCGCGCGCCGCGTCCATCCACACGCAGCCTGCCATCGCCGGCATGGCCCTTGCTGTCGATCCGCAGCTCGCCCGAGGTCCGGCCCTGGCCACCAAGGAAGCGCAGCTCTCCCGCCGGCAGGTAACGGTTGTAGGCGCGCAGGTCCGGCACCACCGCATCATTGAAACGCAGGCTCGCCACCGCGCTGTCCTGCACCCGGGCCAGTTCGCCATCGGCCTCCACCTGCAGCTGCAGGTCGCGGCCGTTGACGTAGGCCACCGCGCCGTCCTCGTCCGGGGCAATGTCGAACCTGTCCATGACCAGCTCCAGGCGCGAGCGCGGCCCTTCCGCGCCCGCCTCGATCAAACCCATGGCACGGGCCTGGCCGGAGAAGCGCTGCCCGGCCACCGCCACGCTGGCCGCCACCGTCGGCGCTTCCACCCGGCTGCCTGCCTGCAGCCGTCCATCCTCGATCGCCAGGTCGGCCCGGATCGCGCCGTGTCCTTCCAGCTCCAGCAGCCCCTCGGGCGCGAACAGGCGAGCCAGCCAGGCCAGCGACGAAAAGTGCCAGTCGGTGCGCAGCCGGCCCGAAGTGCCGGCCACGCGCTCGCGCCAATCAGCCAGCGGCAGCCGGTTGCCGACCATGCGAAGGTCGGCATCCAGCATCAGCGGCTCTGCGTCTTCGCCGCCGGTGTCGGGTACGTCCACGCGCAGATGGATGTCACGGTCCACGTCCACACGCAGGTCCAGGGTGTTGCGGCGCGACGTGCCCGTGGCATCCACCGCCACCAGCGGGGCCGCTAGGTGCAGCTGCCCGCCCGGCGCCAGCACGCCACGCTCCAGCGCAAGCCGGGCCTGCAGGTGGCCGCTGCCCGGCTGCATGGCGAAACGGTAACTGCCGCCCTCGTCCAGCGCCGCCTGCAGCAGCATCGCCGTCGCGTCCAGGTCCAGCGTGGCGGTGATCACTTCCAGGCGGGCCAGTCCCGGCAACGCGGCGCTGACGTGCTCGTCCATGGCGAAAGTGGCGCCGATACGGGCCTGTCGGGCAAACGGCTCGCCACGATGGATCAGTGCCGCCGCCGGGAATCCGGCTGAAGAAGCAAACAGCTCCATCGGCCCGCCGCGCAGCTGCTTGCGAAAGCCCACCTCGGCGTGGCCGCTGCCCTCGATGGCCCAGTCCTCGAACAGCCTGCCACCGAGCACGCTGTCGCTGGAAATCCGATCGAAACGCAGCGTCCAGCCGCCCGGCCGCGGCTCCGGGCGCGGCCGCTCGCTGCCAGCCCGCCCTACGCTGCCGGACACCCCTTGCGCATGCACATGGGGCACCCGCACCTCGCGCGCCAGCAGCGGCCACAGTGCGATGCGCCCGCGCGCGCGATCAGCGCGCACCGACCAGAGCGTATTGCCCACGTGGCCCTGCATGTCCACGCCCCACGCGGTGACCCGGCCCGGCCACAGGGTGATCCCGCCGCGCCAGTCGATCCGGAATTTTTCCGGCTGGTGATTGGCGATCCGGGGTCCCAACGGCGTATTGAGAAACAGGTTGCCCAGCAGCAGCCAGGCCAGCCAGATCATGGCCAGGGCGGCCAGCAGGCGACCCACCCAGCGGGGCGTGCGGTGCAAACGGGAGCGGAGGAAGGACATCGGCGCAGCATGCCGCAAGCCGCGTGGCAGCGTCACCGTGACGACCCCCGGGGCATGACTTTCGGCTGCGCCATCTGTCATAGGGCCCGCTGTAAAATGCGCACGCCAGCACTCCGCGCAAGCCCACCCCCTTCCGAACGCCTGATCCGCGGCGCCGGCCGATTGCGGCCGCCGCGCCGCCACCCCGCACATCCCGGACCCCTCCATGAAGCAAGCCCCCCGCACCAAGACCCTCCTGATTGCCGTGGCCGTCATTGCCGCATTGCTGCTGCTGTGGCGCGGCTGCGCGGGTGGGGACGAAGCCGCGTCGCCGTCAGGGCCGGGCCGGGGCGGCGGCTTCTTCGGCCCTGGTGGTCCTGCCACCCCGGTGCGGGTGGCCGCAGCCGAGCGGGCACCGCTGCTGGTCCAGCTGCGGGCGCTGGGCACGGTGACCCCGCTGCACCAGGTGACCGTACGCTCGCGCGTGGACGGCGAGCTGCTGCGGGTGGAGTTCGAGGAAGGCCAGCGGGTGGAGGCCGGGCAGCTGCTGGCCAAGATCGACCCTGCCCAGTACCGCATCCGCCTGGCCGAAGCCGAGGGCCAGCAGCGCCAGAACCTGGCGGAACTTGAGAACACCCGGATCCAGCTGCGCCGCTTCCGCGACCTGGCCAAGAGCGACTACGTCGCCGCCCAGGACGTCTCCGACCTGGAAGCGCGGGTGCGCCAGCTGGAAGCCCGCCGCGAGATCGACCAGGCTGCCGTCGACGAAGCGCGCCTGCAGCTGGATTACACCCGCATCACCGCCCCGGTCGCCGGGCGCGTGGGCCTGCGTCAGGTGGACGCCGGCAACCTGGTGCGCAGCGGCGATACCGAGGGCATCGTCACCATTACCCAGACCAGCCCGATCAGCGCCCTGTTTTCGATCCCCGAGACCGCGGTGCCGACGCTGATCGACGCCATGCGCCGCGCCGACGACCTGCCGGTCGAGGCCTGGGACCGCGAAGAGCGGCGCCTGCTGGCCACCGGCACCCTGTCCAGCGTCGACAACCGCATCGACACGCAGACCGGCACCCTGCGCCTGCGCGCCCTGTTCGAGGATGACCGCCTGTTCCCCAACCAATCGGTCAACATCCGCCTGCAGCTGGGCAACGAGGAAACCCTGTCCATTCCCGACGCGGCCGTGCAGTTCGGCAGCCAGGGCACCTATGTGTATGTGATCGACGCCGAAGACACCGCCAGCGTGCGCCCGGTGGTGCTGGGCGCCTCCAGTGACGGCCGGGTGGAAGTGGTCGAAGGGCTGGTCGACGGCGAACGGGTGGTGCTGGAGGGCATCGACCGGCTGCGCGATGGAGCCAAGGTGGAGGTGGTGCAGGTGGATGGCGAGCCCCCCACCGCCACGGAGGACGCCGCCGACGCCGCCGACGCCGCTGAAGGCGACGCCGGCAACGGAGCCGGGCCGGCTGCATGAACCTCTCCCGTCCCTTCATCCTGCGCCCGGTAGCGACCACGCTGCTGATGCTGGCGCTGCTGCTGTCGGGCATCTTCGCCTACCGGCTGCTGCCGGTGGCGGCGCTGCCGCAGGTCGACTACCCCACCATCCAGGTGCTGACCTTCTACCCGGGCGCCAGCCCATCGGTCACCACCAGCGCGGTCACCGCGCCGCTTGAGCGCCACCTGGGCCAGATCCCGGGGCTCAACCAGATGTCGTCCACCAGCTCCGGGGGCGCCTCGGTCATCACCCTGCAGTTCTCGCTGGAGGTGGACCTGGGCGTGGCCGAGCAGGAGGTGCAGGCCGCGCTCAACGGGGCCAGCAACCTGCTCCCCAACGACCTGCCGATGCCGCCGGTGTACCGCAAGGTCAATCCCGCTGACACCCCGATCCTGACCCTGGCGGTGACCTCGCCCACCCTGCCGCTGCCCGAGGTCTACGACCTGGTGGATACGCGGATGGCCCAACGGCTGTCACAGCTGCCCGGCGTGGGCCTGGTGAGCCTGGCAGGCGGCCAGCGTCCGGCAGTGCGGGTGGAGGTGAACCCCAACGCACTGGCGGCGGCAAACCTCGGCATGGACGACATCCGCGCGGCGATTTCAGCCGCCAACGTCAACATGCCCAAAGGCAGCTTCGACGGCCCGAACCGGGCGATCATGCTCGATGCCAACGACCAGATGCGCTCGGCTCAGGAATACCGGGACCTGGTGATCACCTGGCGCGGCGGCGCGCCGCTGCGCCTGGGCGACCTGGCCGAGGTCGAGCAGGGGCCGGAGAACCGCCAGCTGGCCGCCTGGTCCGGCGAGACGCCGGCGATCCTGATCAATATCCAGCGCCAGTCCGGCGCCAACGTGATCGAAGTGGTCGACGCGGTGCACGAACTGCTGCCACGCCTGCGGGCAGCCATGCCCACCGCGGTGGACGTGACCGTGCTCAGCGATCGCACCGAATCGATCCGGGCCTCGATCAAGGGCGTGCAGACCGAGCTGCTGCTGGCGATCGGGCTGGTGGTGCTGGTCACCTTCGCGTTCCTGCGCACCATCCCGGCCACCATCATCCCCAGCCTGGCGGTGCCGCTGTCGCTGGTGGCCACCTTCGGCTTCATGCTGATGGCCGGCTACTCGCTCAACAACCTGACCCTGATGGCGCTGACCATCGCCACCGGCTTCGTGGTCGACGATGCGATCGTGATGCTGGAAAACGTGGCCCGGCATCTTGAGGAGGGCAAGCCGCGGCTGCAGGCCGCACTGGATGGCGCCAAGCAGATCGGCTTCACCCTGATCTCGCTGACCGTGTCGCTGATCGCGGTGCTGATCCCGCTGCTGTTCATGGGCGACGTGGTCGGCCGCCTGTTCCATGAGTTCGCCATGACCCTGGCGGTGGCGATCGCGGTGTCGCTGGTGGTCTCGCTCACGCTGACGCCCATGCTGTGCGCGCGATTCCTCAAGGCCGGGCGCGATCACGGCGTGGCCGAGCCCGGCACGGCTGCTGGTGACGACGAGGCCGGCGCGGAAGGCGACATGTTCGACCGGGTGATCGCGCTCTACGACCGTGCCCTGCACTGGACCCTGGCCCGCCAGCCGCTGATGCTCGGCATCACCGTCGGCACGCTGGCGCTGACCGCGCTGCTGTATGTGGCGGTGCCCAAGGGCTTCTTCCCGTCGCAGGATTCGGGCCTGATCCAGGGCATCAGCGAAGCGCCCGCACAGGTCTCGTTCCAGGCCATGTCCGAGCGCCAGCAGGCGTTGGCAACGGCGATCCTTGAAGACCCCGACGTGGCTTCACTGTCCTCGTTCATCGGCGTGGACGGCACCAATGCCACGCTCAACACCGGACGCCTGCTGATCGAGCTCAAGCCGCACGCGGATCGCGCCGAAGGCGCCCACGCGATCATCGCCCGACTGCAGCAGCGCGCGGCCCAGGTGCCGGGAATCGCGCTATACATGCAGCCGGTGCAGGAACTGTCGATCGAGGACCGGGTCAGCCGCGGCCAGTACCAGTTCGCGCTCACCAGCCCCGACAGCGCCGAACTCGCCCTGTGGGCCGACCGCCTGATCGAACGTCTGCAGGACGCCCCGGCAATGGCGGCCGTGGCCGGCGACCTGCAGGACGGCGGGCTGCAGGCCTGGGTGGACATCGACCGTGATGCCGCCGCGCGCCTGGGGATCCGCGTGTCCGACGTGGCCGATGCGCTCTACGACGCCTTCGGCCAGCGCCAGATCTCGACCATCTTCACCCACGCCAACCAGTACCGCGTGGTGCTTGAGGTCGACGGCCGCTTCCAGCTGGGGCCGGAGGCGATCGGCCGCATCCACGTGGCCACCGGCGACGGCCAGCAAACCCCGCTGGCGGGGATCGCCCGGATCGAGACCCGCGCCGCGCCGCTGATGGTCAGCCATATCGGCCAGTTCCCCGCGGCCACGGTGTCATTCAACCTGGCGCCGGGTGCCTCGCTGGGCGAGGCGGTCGACCAGATTGAAGCCGCTCGCGCCGAACTCGGCCTGCCGGCGGTCGTGGAACTGCGCCTGCAGGGCGCGGCGCAGGCATTCCGCAACTCGCTCTCCAGCACGCTGTGGCTGATCCTGGCCGCGGTGCTGGTGATGTACATCGTGCTGGGCGTGCTCTACGAGAGCTTCATCCACCCGATCACCATCCTCTCCACCCTGCCTTCGGCCACCGTGGGTGCGCTGGCCGCGCTGCTGATAACCGGGCGCAGCCTGGACTTGATCGCGATCATCGGCATCATCCTGCTGATCGGCCTGGTGAAGAAGAACGGGATCATGATGGTCGACTTCGCCCTGGAGGCCGAGCGCGACCAGGGCATGGCACCGCAGCAGGCAATCCACCGCGCGGCGCTGCTGCGCTTCCGCCCGATCCTGATGACCACCCTGGCCGCACTGTTCGCCGCGATCCCGATGATGCTGGCCTCCGGCTCCGGCGCCGAACTGCGCCAGCCGCTGGGCCTGGTGATGGTGGGCGGGCTGATGGTCAGCCAGGTGCTGACCCTGTTCACCACGCCGGTGATCTACCTGTTCTTCGACCGCCTCACCAACCGCCGTCGCGCCGCGGCCCGCGAAACAGGACCGGCGCTCTGATGGAAGCCAAGCGCGCCAACCTGTCGCGCCCGTTCATCGAGCGCCCGGTGGCCACGATGCTGTTGGCCGTGGCGATCGTGCTGGCGGGCATGCTGGCCTACCGGATGCTGCCGGTGGCGCCGCTGCCGCAGGTCGACTACCCGGCCATCCAGGTGACCGCCAGCATGCCCGGCGCCAGTCCGGAATCGATGGCGGCCACGGTGGCCACGCCGCTGGAGCGGGCGCTGGGCACGATCCCGGGCATCACCCGCATCACCTCCTCCAACAGTCAGGGTTCGACCCGGATCAGCCTGCAGTTCTCGCTGGACCGCAACGTGGACGAGGCCGCGCGCGAGGTGCAGGCGGCGATCAACGCCGCGCGTTCGCAGCTGCCCTCGGGCATGCCGGGGATGCCGCAGTACCGCAAGATCAACCCTTCGCAGGCGCCGATCATGTCTCTGGCGCTGAGCTCGGAAACGCTCAGCCCGGGCGAGCTCTATGACGTGGGCTCCACCATCCTGGCGCAGAAGATCGCGCAGATCCCGGGCGTGGGCCAGGTGGAGGCCGGCGGCGCCTCGCTGCCAGCGGTGCGGGTGTCGCTGAACCCTTCGGCGCTGAACCAGTACGGCATTGCCCTGGACGAAGTCGCCGGCGCGATCCGCAACGCCAACGCCCTGCGCCCGCTCGGCCACGTGGCCACCGATGACCGCCAGTGGCAGGTGGAAGCCAACCTGCAGCTGCGCACCGCCGACGAGTACCGCGAGCTGATCGTGGCCTGGCGCAACGACCGTCCGGTGCACCTGCGTGACGTGGCCCAGGTGGCCGAGGGCACCGAGAACCGCTACGCCGCGGGCTTTCACAACAACCGCGATGCGGTGCTGCTGGTGATCAGCCGCCAGCCCAACGCCAACATCATCGAGACCGTGGACGCGATCCACGCGCAGATGGACCAGCTGCGCGCGCTGCTGCCTGCCGGCGTGGACATGGAAGTGGTGATGGACCGCTCGCCGGTGATCCGCGCGACGCTCAGCGAGGCCGAGCACACCCTGCTGCTGGCGGTGGGCCTGGTGGTGCTGGTGGTACTGGCGTTCCTGGGCAGCTGGCGCGCGGCGCTGGTACCCACGCTGGCAATCCCGGTATCGCTGTTCGGCGCGCTGGCGATCATCTGGATGCTCGGTTTTTCGCTCAACACCATGTCGCTGATGGCCCTGATCGTGGCCGCGGTGCTGGTGGTGGACGATGCCATCGTGGTGCTGGAGAACATCTCCCGCCACATTGAAGCCGGACTCTCGCCGTGGAAGGCGGCCATGCGCGGCGCCGGCGAAGTCGGCACCACCCTGCTGTCGATGAACCTGGCGCTGGCGGTGGTGTTCGTCTCGATCCTGTTCCTGGATGATTTCGTCGAACGCCTGTTCCGCGAGTTCTCGCTGACCCTGGTGGCGGCGATGGGCGTCTCGCTGCTGGTGTCGCTGAGCCTCACTCCCACGCTGGCGGCGCGGCTGCTCGGGCGCAAGGATCCGGACAGGGTGGTCACCCCTTGGCAGCGGCTGGGCGGCATGGCGTTCGAAGGGCTGCGCGGTGCGTACCTGCGCTCGCTCGGCGGCGTGGTGCGCAACGTGCCCGTGGTGCTGCTGGTGCTGGCTGGCGCGATCGGCCTGAGCGTATGGCTGTCGGGGCAGGTGCCGCGCGGCACCGTACCGCAGCAGGACACCGGCCAGCTGCGCGGCTTCGCCCGCGGCGACGACGGCCTCTCCTTCCAGGTCATGCAGCCCAAGATCGACGCCTACCGGCAGCTGCTGATGTCCGACCCCGCGATCGAGCACATTTCCGGCTACATCGGCGGCACGAGCGGGGTCAACAACGCCTTCATCATGATCCAGATGAAGCCGCTGCAGGAGCGCGGAGTCTCCAGCCGCGAAGTGATCGACCGCCTGCGCATGCAGATGCCGTCCGTACCCGGCGGACGCATGGGCCTGTGGGTGGACCAGGACATCCGCATCGGCGGCGGCGGCGGTGGTGACGAGGAAACCTACCGGCTGGACCTGCTGTCAGGCGACATCGCCCCGCTGCGCGAATGGACGCCGCGCATCCGTGACGCACTCGAAGCCCTGCCCGAGCTGGTGGACGTGGACTCGCGCGGCGACGAGGGCAGCCGCCAGGTGGTGCTGGACATCGACCGCACCGCGGCCGCGCAGCTGGGCGTGGACATGCGCATGGTGGCGACCGTGCTCAACAACTCCTTCAGCCAGCGCCAGGTCGCCACGCTCTATGACACCCTCAACCAGTACCGGGTGGTGATGGAGCTGGACCCGCGCCACACGCAGACACCCGACACGCTGGATCAGGTGTACGCCATCGGCGAGGGCGGCAAGCGGGTGCCGCTGTCGGCGTTCGCCAACTGGTCGTACGGCATGGCGCCCGACCGCATCCAGCACCGCGAGCAGTTCGTCGCCACCCGCATCAACTTCGCGCTGGCCCCGGGCGTATCGCTGGGCGAGGGCGTGGAGGCGATCGAGCGTGCGATGGCCGGGATCATGCTGCCCAGCGAAGTGCAGGCCAGGCTCAGCGAGGACGCCGGCAGCCTGCAGGACATGGGCCAGCGACAGCTGTGGCTGATCCTGGGCGCGGTGCTGGCGGTGTACCTGGTGCTGGGCGTGCTGTACGAAAGCTTCCTGCTGCCGCTGGCGATCCTGTCGATCCTGCCTTCGGCCGGCGTGGGCGCGCTGCTGGCGCTGCTGCTGTTTGACACCGAACTCGACCTGATCTCCCTGCTCGGCCTGTTCCTGCTGGTGGGGGTGGTGATGAAGAACACCATCCTGATGATCGACTTCGCCCTGGCGGCGCAGCGCGATCACGGCATGACCCCGGAGGCGGCGATCGTGGAAGCGGCCCGCCTGCGCTTCCGCCCGATCCTGATGACCAGCCTGGCAGCCCTGCTTGGCATGCTGCCGCTGATGCTGGCCACCGGTGAGGGCTGGGAAATGCGCCGCCCGCTGGGCATCGCCGTGGTGGGCGGCCTGCTGGTGAGCCAGGTGCTGACCCTGTACACCACCCCGGCGATCTACCTGGCCCTGGCGCGGCTGCGTGCACGCTTCGTGCGCCAGCCGGCGGCGGAGCCGGCCACGCCCTGACCGTCGCCCGGGCCACGGCCCGGACCGTTCAGTTTCCAGGTGTTTGCCCCGATTGCGTGGCCCCCTGCCCCCTGCTAGCGTCAGCGCACAGGGAAGGGGATGGCCAAGGTGGTCGAGACCGATATCACACGCCTGCTCGCGCAGGCCCGCGAAAACGGGCCCGGGCACCTGTCGGCGGTGTTCGAGGCGCTGTACCCCGAACTGGTACGTCTGGCCAACTCCCGCCTGCGTGGCAGTGAGCACACCATCTCACCCACCGTACTGGTCCACGAGCTGTATCTGCGCATCACCCAGGGCAGTGCGCTCCCACTGAACGACCGCAACCACTTCTTCGCGGCGTCGGCCAAGGCAATGCGCTGGATCCTGGTGGAACACGCGCGCGCGCGCGGCGCGGCCAAGCGCGGCGGCGGGCAGCTGATGGTGGAACTGGACGACCGGATCCCCGGCGTCGATCCGGCCATGACCAGCGTGCTCGCCCTGGACAAGGCGCTTGAAGCGCTGGAAGCGATCAGCCCGCAGCGCCGGCAGGTGGTAGAGCTGCGCTGGTTCGGCGGTCTGGAGTTTTCCGAGATCGCCTCGCTGCTGGATGTCTCCGAGCGCACGGTCTACCGCGACTGGGAGCGGGCCCGTGCTTTCATGCAGGCGATGCTGGAGGAAGACGGCAATGGATCCTGACCAGCTCGCGCAGTGGCAGGCTGCCGATGCGCTGTTCGACCACTGGCTGGATCTGCGCCCCGCTGAGCGGGACGCCTGGCTGGCTGGGCAGGATCCAGAACCGCCTGTCCGCCAGCGCCTGGAGCAGCTCATCGCTGCCCACCAGCGCCCGCGCGCCACCATGGATCCCACCGGCAGCAACCTGTCCGGCTGTCAGCTTGGCGACTGGACCCTGGAATCCGAGCTCGGCCGCGGCGGCATGGCGGTGGTCTACCGGGCCTGGCGCGAACAGGGCATGGCCCGGCAGCAGGCGGCGATCAAGATCCTCACCCTCGGCGCGCTGGGCCTGACCGGCCGCGAACGCTTCCATCGCGAAGCCGCGATCCTCGCGCGGCTCAACCACCCCAACGTGACCGCCCTGGTCGACTCCGGGGTTGCCGACGACGGCACCTGCTGGCTGGCAATGCCGCTGGTGGATGGGGACCGCATCGACGCCTGGTGCGACGCGCAGTCGTTGGACGCGCGGGCGATCGTGCGCCTGTACCTGCAGGTCTGCGACGCCGTGGCCTATGCCCACCGCAACCTGGTCATCCATCGCGACCTCAAACCGTCCAACGTGCTGGTGGACCGCGACGGCCATGTGCGCCTGCTGGACTTCGGCATTGGCCAGTTCGCCGATGACGACGGCGAACGGACCCACACCATGTGGCGCGCCCTGACGCCCGGCTACGCCGCTCCGGAGCAGCTGCGCGGCGCACCACCGACCACAGTGATGGACATCTACGGCTTGGGCGCGCTGCTGCATCGCCTGCTCACCGGCCGCACCCCCGGCGGCGGCGAAGCGGGTACCCACAGCACCCGGCCTTCGCTGCTGGTGCGCGATGCCGGCGACGCCTACCACCGCCACTACGTGCCGCTGAAAAGCGACCTGGACCGGGTGCTGCTGAAGGCGCTGGCCGAAGAACCCGGGCAACGCTACGCCACCGCCGAAGCGCTGGCCGACGACCTGCGCCGCTGGCTCGACGGTCGCCCGGTGCTCGCGCAGAAGCCGAAGATCGGCTACCGGGCACGCAAGTTCATCACCCGCAACAAGGTGGGCGTGGCGGCGGGCATGCTGCTGGCAATCACCATGGCCGGCGGCATCGCGACAACGCTGTGGCAGGCCGGGAAGGCCCGCGAGCAAGCCGAGCTGGCCGAGCATCAGGCTGAACTGGCACAGCGCGAGGCCGGTAAAGCGAACGCGCGCGCGGGCCGGGCGGAGGACGTGCGCGACATGATTGGCTACGCGTTCCTCAATGCGCGCGGCAATGACGGCGGGCCAGCGTCCGCCGCCGACCTGCTGCAGACAGCCTCGGACCGGGCCAGGAGCGAAGACTTCGCCGATACGCCGCTTACCGCCGCCGACGTGCTGTTGCTGACCGGCACCGTACGCTTCAATCTCGAGGACCACGAGCACTCGCTGGAAGATCTGGAACAGGCACTCGAACTGCTCGCGCCGCATCGCGATATCGCCGCCGGCGAGCTCGCGCGTGCACACTGGGAGCTGGGACGCCACGCCAGGCGCAACGGTGATTACCGGGCGGTAGCCGCTCACGCACGGGAAGCCATGGAGCTGAACGCGCTTTGGGACGCTCCACCGCTGGAGCGCTTCCGCACCCGGGTCATGCTCGGGGACGCCCTGTTGCAGATCGAGCCCGACGCCGCCGGAGACCACTTCCGCACCCTGCTGGCCGATGTAGAGGGCAGCGAGGTTCGCGAGTCATACATGCACCTGCATGTGATCAATGGCCTGCTGGCGGCTATGTGGGAGGCATCCGCGGAGGAGAAGCTGCCGATCCAGGAAGAGCGGCTGCGGATCGCCCGGGCGTTCTATGGGCCCGGGACCGCGGGACTTTCGTTCAATCTGGGCGAGGCGACCCATACGCTGCGTGCGCTGGGCATGCTTGACCGCGCCGAAGCGCTGGCCAGGGAATCGATTGAAACCGCGGACATTTCCGAACAGAGGCCGATGCTGATGCGCGGGATGGCGCGGTGCTATCTGGGGTTCGTACTGCAACAGCGGGGCGCGCATGCTGAATCGTTGGATGCGTTCCGGGAGGGCGACGGACTCATGAGTCAGCAGAGCGACAGCAAGGGGGCATTCGGTCGCTGCCTTTCCGCCCAGGCATACGCGGAGGTGGCCAGCGGCAACCCGGCGGAGGCAATCGAAGTCCTTGCCCGCAGCGATGAACTGCTGCGCGCTTCGGTCGGTCCGGCGCACTTCGGGATCTTCACCAACTGCGGCTTCCGGGCGAGCGCCGAACTGCGACGCGACAGGCTGGTCGAGGCCAGCCGCGTGCTTGACGCGTGTCTCCCGGAAGACGAGGACGCCATGCAGCTGGGCTGGCACCAGGCGCGTGCCGAACGGCTGTTGGTGACGGGAGAAGTGAATGCGGCCAGCGAAGCGCTTGCGGATCTGCGGGAGAAGTATCCGCCGCAGGAAAACCACCGCGAATGGATGCGGCCGTGGATGGCCTCGCTTCTGTTGGCGCACCAGACGGACGATGCCACCGCCATGGCCGCACTTGCCGGCCAGCTGACTGCTCACGCAGGAGTGGCCCCGCTGTCGCAATGCCTGGCCGCCCCAGGCGAACACACCTGCCTGGCCCTGCCCTAGGGTCAGCGCCCGCCGGTCCGGCGGCACGAACATCGTTGCACCCCGCTGTCAGTTTCTGCCACCCGATCTCGTGGATGAGATGCCCGGACGAACCGGGCGCGGCTGGGCCGCCGTTCGGTCCGCACCTCACCGGGTGGTTTCCAACATGCATCGCTCCCACTCCCTCGTTCCCGCAGCGCTGGCCCTGGCGCTGGCCGCCGCATCCACGCCAGCAGGCGCGCAGGACACGCAGGCCGATCTCTACATCGACGTCGCCACCCACACCATGCCCGGCATGGGCGCCATGGGTGCGCTCGGCCGCTTCGCCGGAGCAGTGTCCGGCGGCAATACCCATTACGGAATGGCGCGGCATCCGGCAATGCCCGGCCGATACATGGACGTGGCCCTGTACAACCGCAGCCAGCCCGGAACGCCGGCCATGCAGGCCGTGCCCCGCGGCCTGCGCGTTGGCGACGAGATCGCACTGCTGCCGCCAGCTTCCCGACAGGCATCCAACGACGGCGGTGCCGGCGGCCCGGCCAGCCACCAGGCCCTCGCCGACGGCGGCCCCTACACCATCCGCTATTACTGGGGCTGCGGCGACCAGGTGTCTGCAGGCCAGCCGGCCACGTTCACCATGAGCGTCCGCGACGGCCAGCCGGTCAACAGTGGTCGCGCCATGACCCCGCGCAGCGTGCCGCAGACCGGCATCAATCCGGGCCCGCACTACGCGCTGTGGCCCAACCCTTCCACCCGCAGGCCGGTGTCCGCGAAGGCGTCTCTGGTGGGCGCGCACCAGGTCACCGGCGATGGCCTGCCGGCTTCGATCGGGTTCGACCTCCGCTCCGAGCACGACTTCCTGCCTGCCCTCGAGCTTGAGCGCGAAACCAATGACCACGGCACTCTGCTGAGCTGGAACAGCGTCGACGGCGCCCGCGCCTACTTCATCCACGCAACCGCAATGGACGGTGACACGATCGTGATGTGGAGCAGCTCCGCGGACGGCTATGCGGGCCCGGAGCTGGTCGACTTCCTGCCCGAACACCTGGTCTCGCAGTGGACACAGCAGGGCACGCTGCTGGGCAGCGGCAGCCGCAGCTGTCAGATCCCTGATGCGGTCTTCGCTGGCGACGCACCCATGGTGCAGATGATCGCCTACGGCAACGAGCGCACGATCAACGAGCCCGTCGCCAACCCAGGCTGGAGCGTACGCGTGCGCAGCAAGTCCACAGCGATGCTGATGCCATCCGGCATTGCCGCGCCGACGGCGCGTGAGGCCGGCAGCGAAGCAGCCCGGGAAAGCGGCAAGGGCCTGCTGCGCGGGCTGCTCCGCCGCTGAGCGGGCACCCGGCACCATCCGCTGTCAGTTACCGCCAGCCGTTGTCGTGGCTGGAGGGTCCGGCGCCTTGTCCTGCCGCCGGCAGGACCAAGGCGTAGCTGGATCACATCCAACCATGACGGAGAACACCATGCAGCACCCTGCGATCCCCCACACCCTCAAGCTCTTTCCGCTCGCACTTGCGCTCGGGCTGGCCGTCACCTCACCTGCGAAGGCCGACCCCGCCGGAGCCGCCTGCTGGGTGTTCAACACCGCCACCCAGGCATGGGAGCAGGCGGCCACCGCCGACCGTACCCTGGGCAGCGAACACGGCAACGCCAACAGCACCTGCCACGCCAACGCCAGCGCCTACGGGCGCGGCAACAACGCCAGCAGCTTCAACTCCAGCGCGATCGGAAGCGAAAACATCGCACGCGGCGACTACAGCTCGGCCATGGGCCACGGCAATACCGCAAGCTCGGTACGCACCAGCGCGTTCGGCTATGCAAACAGCGCCACCGGGACCGACGCCAGCGCAGTCGGACGGGGGAATACCGCCAGCGACGTGCGAGCCAGTGCGTACGGCTACGACAACACCGCAAGTGGTGCCGACGCCACGGCCGTGGGCCGAAGCAACCTGGCCGCCGGAACCGCGAGCGTCGCGGCAGGTGAGCGCAACACCGCGGGTGGCGACAGTTCCCTCGCAATTGGCAGGACCAACGCTGCCTCGGCAAGCGGTGCGAACGCGTTCGGAAGCGGCAACCGCAGCGAGGCAACCTCCTCCAGTGCGTTTGGTGGCGGCAATGTGGCCAGCGGGTCATCCAGCAGCGCGTTCGGCGCCTCCAACACCGCCGCCGGCGAGCACGCCAACAGCTTCGGCTTCAGCAACACCGCAGACGGGGCGCACGCCAACGCGTTCGGGCGCCTGAACAGCGCCCAGGGAACGTCCAGCACCGCATTCGGTTACAGGAACGAGGCCGAAGGAGCGAGCGGCAACGCGTTCGGTGAAGGAAACACAGCGTCGGGTGACTATGCGAATGCGTTTGGCTCTTCGAACACCGCCACCGCGCGCAACAGCATCGCTTTTGGCACGGGGAACACTTCGAGCGCGGTGTACGGCGTCGCCGTCGGCTACTCGAACGTCGCCAGCGGGCAGCAGTCCAGCGCAGTGGGGAACGGGAACACGGCCGAGGGAGAGTATGCCTCGGCTTTCGGGCGCGGAAACTCCGTCACCGGCGACCGGGCCAATGCGTTTGGCTACGGCAACACTGCGGCGGGCGCACGCAGCACCGCGCTGGGGTACGCGTCTGCCGCGACCGGAGACAACAGCATTGCCCTGGGCATGGAAGCCAATGCCGAGGCCACCAACGCGGTGGCACTGGGTGCCGGTTCGGTCGCGGACACCGCCAATACGGTGTCGGTGGGCAGCGCCGACAACCTGCGCCGCATCACCAACGTGGGCGATGCAACCGGCGGCACGGACGCGGTCAACCTGCGCCAGCTGCAGGCCGCGCTGGACGGCGTGGTGGGCGGCGGTGGCGTGTCCGAGGCGCGGGTGCGCGAGATTGCCGACGCCGGCGATGCCACCACCCTGACCGCCGCCAACAATTACACCGACGCGCAGATCTCCGACCTCGACCTGGTCAGCGAGACCCGCGTGCAGGAAATCGCCGCCGCCGGCGACGCCACCACCCTCACCGCCGCCAACGGCTATACCGACACCCGCGAAACCGCCATCCGCGCGGACATGCAGGCGGGCGACGAGGCGACCTTGGCCGAGGCCAACCAGTACACCGACACCCGCAGCACGGCGACCCTGTCGTCCGCCAACAGCTACACCGACCAGGCGATCCATGCGCTTGTGGGCTTCGACACCGGTGGCATCAACGACCGGCTCAACGTGCTTGAGGACCGCTTCGACGACTTCGACCACCGCCTGCACCACCAGGACCGCCGCATCGACCGCATGGGCGCGATGAGCTCGGCGATGCTGAACATGGCGATCAACGCGGCGGGCACCCAGAGCCCGCGCGGCCGCGTCGCGGTCGGCGCCGGCTTCCAGGGCGGCGAGCAGGGGCTGTCGGTCGGCTACGGCAAGCGCATCGGTCGCACCGCCTCGTTCTCCATTGGTGGCGCCTTCAGCAGCGGTGAGAAGTCGGCCGGCATCGGCTTCGGCGTGGATCTGTAGTACCCGTTCATACCACCGGGTCCGGCACAGCGGCGCCGGGCCCGGCGTGCGCAAACATGCGATGGAAACACGTCGTCCCCGCCCCGGGACACCGCTCGGCGGCTCCCGGGGCGACAATAGGGGCCCCCCACTGCCCACCGCCATCCATGCCGACAGACCGCATCCAGAGTCCGCTCCTGCGCCAGCGCATCGTTGACGCAGCCACCGCCGCCAGCCACATCCAGCCGGGCAACACCGTTGCCATGAGCGGCTTCACCGGCTCCGGCTATCCCAAGGCAGTCCCGGGGGCGCTGGCCGAGCGCATCCGCCAGCACAATGGCGGCGGCAAGTTCCAGATCAACCTGCTCACTGGCGCGTCCACCGCGCCGGAACTGGACGGTGCACTGGCCGAGGTGGACGGCATCGCCCTGCGCCTTCCGTACCAGAGCGACCCGCAGACCCGGGATCGGATCAACGACGGCTCGCTGGCCTACATCGACGCCCACCTCAGCCACGTGGCCCCGCACGCCTGGTTCGGCTTCTACGGCGATATCGACGTGGCGGTGATCGAGGCCGTCGCGATCCGCGAGGACGGCGGCATCGTGCCCTCCACCTCGGTCGGCAACAGCAAGACCTGGCTGGACCTGGCCAAGAAGGTCATCGTGGAGGTCAACGAGTGGCAGCCCGCCGGGCTGGAGGGCATGCACGACATCTACTACGGCACCGCCCGGCCACCGCAGCGCAAGCCCATTCCACTTGAACACGTGGATGACCGCATCGGCGACACCGCGCTGCAGGTGGATCCGGAGCGGATCGTAGCGGTGGTGCGTACCAATGCGCCGGACCGCAACAGCCCGTTCAACCCGGTCGACGCCACCAGCGAACGCATCGCCGGGCACCTGATCGAGTTCCTGCAGCACCAGATCGCCAACAAGCGCATGCCCGCCGATCTGCTGCCACTGCAGTCGGGCGTGGGCAACATTCCCAACGCGGTGCTGGCTGGCCTGGCCAGCAGCGGCTTCCGCGATCTGACCGCGTTCACCGAGGTCATCCAGGACGGCATGCTCGAGCTGCTGCGCAGCGGCGTGCTGCGTGTGGCCTCGTGTACCGGCTTCGCCCTGAGCCCGGACGCACATGCGGCCTTCAGCCGCGATATCGACTTCTTCCGCGAGCGCATCATCATGCGCCCACAGGAGATCTCCAACCATCCGGAGCTGGTGCGCCGGCTGGGCTGCATCGGCATGAACGGCATGGTCGAGGTGGACCTGTACGGCAACGTCAACTCGACCCACATCATGGGCAGCCGGATCATGAACGGCATCGGCGGCTCGGGCGATTTCACCCGCAACGCGTTCCTGTCGATCTTCCTCTCGCCCAGCACCGTCAAGGGCGGCACCATCTCTTCCATCGTGCCGATGGCCAGCCATGTCGATCACACCGAGCACGATGTGTCGATCATCGTCACCGAGCAGGGCGTGGCCGACCTGCGCGGGCTGTCGCCCAAGCAGCGCGCGCAGACCCTGATCGACAACTGCGCGCACCCGGACTTCCGCGATGAGCTGCAGGACTATTTCGACCGCGCCTGCCGGGAGAGCTATGGCAAGCACACCCCGCACCTGCTTGGCGAGGCCCTGAGCTGGCACCAGCGCTGGCTGGACACCGGCTCGATGCTTCCCGGTTGATCAGCCGGGCCCTGCCAGCGGCTATCCACCGGCAGGTGTCCCGCGGGATTCAGGGGCAGAGTCCGCCGGGCGGTGCGAAGCCGCCGCCACGGCCACACTCGGATGCACTGGCGCGAAATGTTGCCGGCTCCTGGCCGGTCCCGAAAGCCGCCAACCGCTGCCAGATCGCCGTCACGGAGTCGTCCATCAGCCCGCCCCAGCGATAGGCGGCGTCCAAGCCCTCATCCTGCCCAAGGTTCACTTCGACCACCGCTTCGATGGCCCACCCCGGGATGCCCGGCGTGCCCGCCTCCGCGTCCGCCTCAATGCTGTCCACTTTGCCCAGCAGCAGGTCAACCGCCCCCGCCGCCGTCATTGCATCACCGGCGATACCGGCCGGTCCGGCACTGCCTGGTTCCATGTCGCCCCAAGCCGCGGCGCCTTCAATCAGCGGCGCGGCGTCCAGACAGGGCGCACCCAGGCAAGCTTCTTCGCGGGCATCAGGCTCATCGACCTGCATGCGCCCCGCTGCCACCACGATTGCACGGTTGCCCATCACCGGCCGGGTCACGATCCGCCAGCCGACGTGTGGGCCGATGCCGAACTCTTCCGCATCGGCCACTGCGTCGTTGCCGAGGGAGTCGATCAGGTCCTGGCGGATGGCCGGCCCCAGGTTGAACCGGACTACTTCCACGTAGCTCAACGGCTGCGGCGCACCGCCCGGCGATGCGTGCACCCAATCGGTGCCATAGCGCAGCCGGTAGCGCACCCGCTCCAGCGCCGGTTCGGACGCCTCCAGCGCCAGCAGCGCGACCGGGATCGGTCCAAGTCCGGCTGCCGGCAGGAATATCGCCTCCGGATCACCCGGCAGGGCACCGTTGATCCTTTCCCACACCTCGTCTGCATCAAGCGGCGCGTAGCCGCCTTCGCTGACAAAGCGCGTGGCTGGCTCGGCTTGCGCGATCGCCGGAACGGCGGCGGCAGCGGTGGCAACGAAAGCGGCGATGAACATCGCGACGGTCAGTTTTTTCATGGATGGCAACGCTGACGGGGTGAACCCTGACCTACGGCACCTGCCGCCCGATGCGGACAAAAAAGGGCCCCGCATCGCTGCGGGGCCCCTTGTTTTGCAGTGGAACGCTGGATGGACGGGATCAGAAACCCATGCCGCCCATGCCACCCATTCCGCCCATGTCACCACCGCCCGGCATCGCCGGCTCGTCCTTCTGCGGCAGGTCAGCCACCATCGCTTCGGTCGTGATCATCAGACCGGCAATGGAAGCGGCGTTCTGCAGCGCCGAACGGGTCACCTTGGTCGGGTCCAGGATGCCGAATTCGATCATGTCGCCGAATTCGCCATTGGCGGCGTTGTAGCCGTAGTTGCCCTTGCCTTCCTTGACCTGGTTGACGATGACCGACGGCTCTTCGCCCGCGTTGGCGACGATCTCGCGCAGCGGGGCTTCCATCGCACGCAGGGCGATGACGATGCCGTGGTTCTGGTCTTCGTTGGCGCCCTTGAGCTCACCGATGGCCTGCAGCGCGCGGATCAGCGCAACGCCGCCGCCCGGGACCACGCCTTCTTCCACCGCAGCACGCGTGGCGTGCAGGGCGTCTTCGACGCGGGCCTTCTTTTCCTTCATTTCGATCTCGGTCGAAGCACCGACCTTGATCACCGCCACGCCACCGGCCAGCTTGGCCACGCGCTCCTGCAGCTTCTCGCGGTCGTAGTCCGAGGAGGTGTCCTCGATCTGCGCCTTGATCTGCTTGATGCGCGACTCGATGGCCGGGGAATCGCCCGCGCCGTCGATGATGGTGGTGTTCTCCTTGGTCACCTGCACCTTCTTGGCGCGGCCCAGGTCCTGGATGGTGGCCTTTTCGAGCTGCAGGCCCACTTCCTCGGAGATCACGGTGCCGCCGGTCAGCACGGCCATGTCTTCCAGCATCGCCTTGCGACGGTCGCCGAAGCCCGGGGCCTTCACTGCCACGACCTTGACGATGCCGCGGATGGTGTTGACCACCAGGGTCGCCAGGGCTTCGCCCTCGACTTCCTCGGCCACGATCAGCAGCGGCTTGCCGGCCTTGGCCACGCCTTCCAGCACGGGCAGCAGGTCACGCACGTTGGAGATCTTCTTGTCGTGCAGCAGGATGAACGGATCATCCAGGTCGGCCGACATCGACTGCTGGTTGTTGATGAAGTACGGCGACAGGTAGCCGCGGTCGAACTGCATGCCCTCGACCACGTCCAGCTCGTTGTCGAGCCCTGAGCCTTCTTCAACGGTGATCACGCCTTCCTTGCCGACCTTCTTCATCGCGTCGGCGATGATGGTGCCGATCGACTCGTCGGAGTTGGCGGAGATGGTGCCGACCTGGGCGATCGCCTTGTCGTCGGCGGTGGGCTTGCTGATGTTCTTCAGCTCTTCCACTGCGGCGCGGACGGCCTGGTCAATGCCGCGCTTGAGGTCCATCGGGTTCATGCCCGCGGCGACGGCCTTGGAGCCCTCGCGGATGAAGGCCTGGGCCAGCACGGTGGCGGTGGTGGTGCCGTCACCGGCATTGTCGGAGGTCTTGGAAGCAACTTCCTTGACCATCTGCGCGCCCATGTTCTCGAACTTGTCCTGCAGCTCGATTTCCTTCGCTACGGACACGCCATCCTTGGTGATGGTCGGGGCGCCGAAGCTCTTGTCGAGCACGACGTTGCGGCCCTTCGGGCCGAGGGTTGCCTTGACGGCATTGGCGAGAGTGTTGACGCCGCGCACCATCTTCGAGCGCGCGTCTTCACCGAAACGGATTTCCTTGGCAGCCATTTGCTAACTCCGGAATAAATTCTGTGATTGGGGGATGTCGGAATCGCCGGGCTGGATCAGCCCAGGATCGCCAGGATGTCGTCTTCGCGGACCACCAGGTATTCGGTGCCCTCGAGCTTCACTTCGGTGCCGCTGTACTTGCCGAACAGCACCTGGTCGCCGATCTTGACCTTGGGGGCGCGCACGTCGCCGTTGTCCAGGGCCTTGCCGTCGCCGACGGCGACAACTTCACCCCTGATCGGCTTTTCGGTCGCGGAATCGGGGATCACGATCCCGCCGGCCGACATCTTTTCTTCTTCGGTACGCTTGATGACCACACGGTCGTAAAGCGGCTTGATATTGCTCATGTCGATCCTCGTCAAGTGATTGATCGGGTTGGGATTTGGGCGGCGATATTAGCACTCTGCCCGGCAGAGTGCCAAAGCCGTGGACAGCACAGACCCGGTGAGCCGGGCGTGGTCAGGAGATGGGACCTGGTTTTTTCTTTTCAAGGGCCACGACCGGAAATTTTCCGGTCCTTCGTCTGACATCGGGGGGGACACGAGGAACAGCGGTTTCTTCGCTTGGGCGTGCGGTGACCTGATCGGCCCCGCCGCGGCCGGGAGGCCTTCGCTGCTCATGTCCCCCGGCCTCCGCCTGCGGCGGATGCCTCCTCCTTTACTTCGCTGCGAAGGCCCCCCGGCCACGACGGGGCTCGCTTGCGGAGACATCTGAAGCCACACGACGTCGGCTTTGCTTGCCCCGGCGCCCCGCGTGGTCTCAGCCCCGCTCTCCCGGAATGGGATGAAGAAAGCGCAATCAATCCTCCAACGGCAGTTCCAGCGTCTCCTTCACCTCCTCCATCACGATATAGCTGCGTGACTCGCGCACATACGGCAGGGTCAGCAGGGTGCTGCCCAGCAGCTTGCGGTAGGAAGCCATCTCCGAGATCCGCGCCTTGATCAGGTAGTCGAAGTCACCCGACACCAGGTGGCACTCGAGCACGTGCGGCAGCTTCAGCGCCGCGCGGCGGAATTCCTCGAAGATATCGCCCGACTTGTAGGCCAGGCTGATCTGCACGAACACCAGCAGCGCCGCTTCCGCCGCCTGTGGCGCCACGCGGGCGTGGTAGCCGGTGATCACCCCGTCGCGCTCCAGGCGCCGGACCCGCTCCGCGCAGGGAGTGGTAGACAGCCCGACCCGCTCGCCCAGCTCGGTGAAAGGGATGCGCCCTTCGCGCTGCAGGATGCGCAGGATCCTGCGGTCGATACGGTCCAGACCGCGCTTGGCCATACAAGCCTCCTCCAAAAGACGTGTTCCCGGGATTATTCACCACAGAACCCAGAACAAATGGGGAATATCACTGCCCCGTCGCAAATATACTGGATGGTCCAACTGCATAGTCACCATTACACGAGAGTAGATGAGCATGCGCATCCTGGTTCTGGGTTCTGGAGTAGTCGGCGTTACCAGCGCCTGGTACCTGCGTCAGGCCGGGCACGAGGTGGTCGTGGTCGACCGCCAGCCCGGGCCGGCGCTGGAAACCAGCTTCGCCAACGCCGGCCAGGTTTCACCTGGCTACGCTTCCCCTTGGCCCGCGCCGGGCATCCCCGCCAAGGCCATCGGCTGGCTGCTGTCGCGCCACGCCCCGCTGGCCATCCGCCCTACCGCCGATCTGGCCCAGTACCGCTGGCTGTGGCAGATGCTGCGCAACTGCACCAGCGCGCGCTACGCGGTCAGCAAGGCGCGCATGGTGCGCCTGGCCGAGTACAGCCGCGAGAGCCTTGACGAGCTGCGCCGCGAAGTGGGCCTGGAATACGAGCAGCGCACCCTGGGCACCACCCAGCTGTTCCGCACCCGCGAGCAGCTTGATGCCGCCGCCCGCGACATCACCGTGCTGGAGCAGTACGGCGTGCGCTACGAGCTGCTCGATGCGGACGGCATCATCCGCGTGGAACCCGCTCTGGCGAAGGTGCGCGACAGCCTGGTCGGCGCCCTGCGCCTGCCGGGGGATGAAACCGGCGACTGCCACCTGTTCACCACCCGCCTGGCCGAAATGGCCCAGCAGCAGGGCGTGGAGTTCCGTCATGGCCAGCAGATCGAAGCGCTGCAGGCCGGCGGCAACCGCATCACCGGCGTGCGCATCGACGGGAAGCTTGAAACCGCCGACCGCTATGTACTGGCCCTGGGCAGCTGGTCGCCGCAGCTGCTGGCACCGCTGGGCATCCGCCTGCCGGTGTACCCGCTCAAGGGCTACTCGCTGACCATCCCGATCAGCAACCCGGACATGGCGCCGGTCTCCACGGTGCTGGACGAGAGCTACAAGGTGGCCATCACCCGTTTCGACGACCGCATTCGCGTCGGCGGCATGGCCGAGGTGTCCGGCTACGACCTGTCGCTGCCGGCGCGCCGCCGCCAGACCCTGGAGATGGTGGTGCGCAGCCTGTACCCGGACGGCGGCAATCTGGAGCAGGCCGAGTTCTGGGCCGGCCTGCGCGCCTCCACCCCGGACGGCCCGCCGGTGATCGGCCCGACCCGCTATTCCAACCTGCTGCTCAACACCGGCCACGGCACGCTGGGCTGGACCATGGCCTGCGGCTCGGCGCGCTACCTGGCCGACCTCGTCGACGGGCGCACCCCGGCCATCGATCCGGAAGGCCTGGACATCTCCCGCTACGAGCGCCCCTGGCCGGCCATCCCGGCCGGCGGGCGCTGAGCCGCCGGAGGAATCCGGATATGCGCCCAGCCCGTGCCCTGGTTGATCTCGATGCCGTCGCCCACAACTACCGGCACGCCCGGCAGCTGGCCGGCGGCCGCGCGCTGGCCGTGGTCAAGGCCGACGCCTATGGCCACGGCGCAGTCCAGTGTGCGCAGGCCCTCGATAGCGAGGCCGACGGCTTCGGCGTGGCCTGCATCGAAGAGGCGCTGGAGCTGCGCGAGGCCGGCATCCGCGCGCCGATCCTGCTGCTGGAAGGCTTCTTCACCGCCGACGAGCTGCCGCTGATCGAACGCCATCGCCTGTGGACCGTGGTGGCCTCACCCTGGCAGGTGGAGGCGCTGGAGCGCCACGGGGGCCAACAGCCGGAGCAGGTGTGGGTGAAGCTCGACAGCGGCATGCACCGGCTTGGGCTTGCCCCCGGGGAGTTCGCCGACGCATGGCAGCGCGTGCGTGCGCTGGACGGAGTCGAAGGCATGGTGGCGATGACCCATTTCGCCCGCGCCGACGAGCTGGGCCAGGACCGCACCGCGGAACAGCTGCACAGCTTCGACCAGGCGCTGGCTGCCCTGCCCGCCGACACCATGGTGAGCGTGGCCAATTCCGCCGGCCTGATGGCCTGGCCAAACGCGCGCCGCGGCTGGGGCCGACCGGGGCTGATGCTCTACGGCACCCACATGCTCGACGCCCCGTGCGCGCCGGCCGAGGCGCTGCAGTCGGCGATGACGCTGGAATCGGCAATCATTTCCGTGCGCGAGCTGCCCGCTGGCGAACCGATCGGCTACGGCGGCGGCTTCGTCACCGACCGCCCCACCCGGGTAGGCGTGGTGGCCATGGGCTATGCCGACGGCTACGCCCAGTACGCCCCGGCCGGCACGCCGGTGCTGGTGGACGGGCGTCGCAGCCGGCTGATCGGCCGGGTTTCAATGGACATGCTCACCATCGACCTCAGCGATCATCCGCAGGCGCAGGTGGGCACGAAGGTGGAGCTTTGGGGCAGCCGCCTGCCGGTGGCCGAAGTGGCCGCGCACGCCGGCACCAGCCCCTACCGGCTGCTGTCAGGACTCAAGCGGGTGCGGCGGGTATACCGGTCCGGCGGTTAGAACCGCCAGGTCGCCATCAGCATCGTCTCGCCGTCGTTGGGCTGCTTGATGCTGGCGTTGGAAATATGCCGGGCCAGCAGGGCGAAGCGGTCCCACCGCCAGCCCACGGTGCTGACAAACTGCGGATTGCCCGACAGGGCGTCGGTGCGGCCGACCTGCAGGCCGGCGCCGAACCCGGCGGTGAAACCGCTCTGGTGCTCCCAGCGCAGTCCGCCATGGGCCACCACCACGTTCTCATCCAGGTCCAGGTGGGTGTCCTTGCGCCCATGCACGTACATGGCGCCGATATCCCAGCGCAGCTGGCCATTCCAGGCATCGCGCCAATATGGCTGCCAGGCCACCGCGCCGATGGCAGTGGTTTCGGAGTCACGGGTGATCGAAACCGCAGCACCCACCTCCACCTGGGCCAGGGCGAGGGGGGCACTGGCCAGCAGCATCAGTGCAAAAGCGGGGCGGATCAGTCTGTGCATGGGGACGGTACTTGTGGCTGGGAGGGCGGCGGCGGCGCGCGGACGCCCTGTTCATCGGGGTGCACAAGCTTATAACGTCGCCGCTGTAACACCATGTATACGCGGGGTTCCCGCTCCGGGACATACCGTTCCATACAGGTCAGCGCCACTCTCTCGCGCTACCCTAATGGGATCAACCGCAACGTGCGAGCACAACCTGTCCGTGGCATCCGCCCTGCTCTGCCTTTCCAACTGTCCCGACCGCGCCAGCGCCGACCGTATTGCACGCGACCTGGTCGAACGCCGGCTGGCGGCGTGCGTCAACCTGCTGCCGGGAATCGAATCCGTATACCGCTGGCAGGGCGCGGTGGAAACCGGCAGCGAGGTGATGCTGCTGATCAAGACCATGCCGCGGCACCTGGACGCTGTGACCGCACGCATCGTGGAGTTGCACCCCTATGAGCTGCCCGAAGTGATCGCCCTGGAATCCAGCGGCGGGCTTGCCGGCTACCTGGACTGGATCGCCAGCGAAACCGGCGGGGACCGGCAGGCTTGAGCCCGCTCATGCGCCGCTTGCGGGCCCTGCTGCTGGGCGCCACCCTGCTGGGCGGCGCGGCCCAGGCCGCCGGCGTTGACCCGGATGAGCTGCTGCCGATCGAAGATGCGTTCCGCCTCAGCGCGGTGGCACCCGCGCGCGATCGGATCGAGATCCGCTTCGACGTGGCCGAGGGCTATTACCTCTACCGGCACCGCATGGGCGCCAGCGCCGAAGGCTTTGACAGCGGCGAAGCGATCTGGCCCGCCGGCATTCCCCACGTGGACGAATTCTTCGGCGAGGTCGAGACCTACCGCCAGCAGGTGACCGGCGTGCTGGAGGGCCAGGCCGGGCCCGGCACCCAACGTCTCCAATTGAAGGTCCGCTACCAGGGCTGCGCCGACATTGGCGTGTGCTATCCACCCGATACGCGCACGGTGACCGTGGACCTGCCCGCGGCCTCCGCATCGACTTCCACGCCGACATCCGCGCCAGCCTTGGGCGGCGACGGCCTGGCCGCGCTTGGCCGTTCGCTTCAGGGGAGCGCTGCGGGCGGAGCCGGGGTTGGCACCGGACTGGATGGATCGACCCAGCCGCTGCCGCTGCCCGAAGAGCAGGCATTCGGTTTTGAAGCCATCGTCGGCGATGGCGACACCATCCTGATGCGCTTCACCCCTGCCCGCGGCTACTACCTCTACCAGGACCGCAGCAGCTTCAACATCGAAGGCGCGCAGGGCATCGCGGCCGGCCAGCCGCGCTGGCCCGAGGGCGTCGACCACAACGATCCCTACTTCGGCGACACGGTGGTGTACTTCGACCAGATCGACGTGCCACTGCCGCTGCGGCGCAGCCATGGCGAGGCCGCGGAAGTCACCCTGACCGCGACCTTCCAGGGCTGCCAGGACGAGGGCATCTGCTACCCGCCGATGACCCGCAGCGTGCAGGTTGCTCTGCCGGCCAGTACCGCGACACCGCCGGCGACCGCTGCCGATACCGCGCCGCCAGCGGCTACGCCGGACCCGGACCCGGCCGCGGCACCCGGAAATCCCGTTCCCGATGCCGGCCCGGAAGCCGCTGGACCCGCGCAACCCGCATCTACCACCACGCCCATCGCCGCAGGCGACGCCTCTGCCGACAACGCCGTGCGCAGCACCGCGCCCCCGCTGCCGCGCGGCGGCCTGCTGAGCGCCCTGGTGCTGGGCCTGCTGGGCGGATTGATCCTGAATCTGATGCCCTGCGTGCTGCCGATCCTCTCGCTGAAGGTGGTGGGACTGGCCCGGAGCGGCGGCAGCCGGGCGACGGCGCGCAGCCACGCGCTCTGGTACACGCTGGGCGTGCTGAGCGCGTTCGCGGCGATCGGCGCGCTGGTGCTTGCCCTGCGCTCGGCCGGCACCGCGCTGGGCTGGGGGTTCCAGCTGCAGCAGCCGTGGTTTGTTGCCCTGCTGGTGTACCTGATGTTCGCGGTGGGCCTGAGCCTGTCCGGCGTCTTCAGCATCGGCGGCGGACTGGGCAGTGCCGGGCAGCAGCTGGCCTCCAGGGGCGGCCGCACCGGCAACTTCTTCACCGGGGTGCTGGCCTGCGTGGTGGCCAGTCCCTGCATCGCACCGTTCATGGGCGGCGCGCTGGCCTTCGCGTTCACCGCATCGGCTCCGGTGGCGATGGCCGTCTTCCTGGCGCTGGGCCTCGGCCTGGCGCTGCCGTTCCTGCTGATCGGCTTCGTGCCCGCGCTGGCCTCGCGCCTGCCGAAGCCCGGGCCGTGGATGGAAACGCTGCAGCGCTTCATGGCCTTCCCCATGTACCTGACCGCGATCTGGCTGGCCTGGGTGCTTGGCCGCCAGCACGGGGTGGACGCCATGGCGCTGGTGGCCGTGGGCCTGGTGCTACTGGCACTGGGGCTGTGGTGGTACGAACGCAAGCGCTGGACGGGCTCGCTGGCCGGGCGGGTCTTCGCCATGGCGGTGCTGCTGGTGGCGCTGGTGCCGGTGATCGCGGTGGCGCGGATGGATCCTTCGGCGACGGGCACCGAACAGGCCCAGGTGCACGGCACCCCCTGGTCGGCCGAAGGGTTGGCAGCGCTGCGCGCCGAAGGCCGGTCGGTGTTCGTCAACATGACCGCCGACTGGTGCGTGACCTGCAAGGCCAATGAGCAGCGGGTGCTGGCGCGCGAGCCGTTCCGCAGCGCGCTGGCCGACACCGGCACCGCCTACCTGGTCGGCGACTGGACCAACGTGGATCCCGACATCAGCGCATTCCTGCAGGAACACAACGCCGTGGGCGTGCCGCTGTACGTGGTCTATTCCGCTGGCGGCGGGCCCGGCGAGGTGCTGCCCGCCCTGCTGACCGAGGACATCGCCATCGGCGCATTGCACAGGGCTGCCCAATGAAACTGACCACTCCCAGGATCCTGCTGGTGGCGCTGGCGGCCGGCACGTTCGGCATCGTGGCCAGCCTGTTGATGAGCGGACCGGGCCCTCTGCTGCGCACCGAACCGGGCCAGCGCCTGGCCCAGCAGGTGCTGCAGGCCAACGCACCGCCGGTGCCCGAGGGCGTGGAAGTGGCCGAGCGCGGCGGTCCAGTGCCGCGATTTGCGGTTCCGCAGCTGGATGAAGGCAACTGGACCCTGCCCGACGACTTCTCCGGCCGGCCGCTGCTGGTCAACATCTGGGCCAGCTGGTGCCCGCCGTGCATCGAGGAAATGCCGGAGCTGGACCGCTTCGCCCGCTCCCAGGGGAGCGACGGCGTGCAGGTGCTGGGCATCGCCCTGGACGATGTCGGGGCCGTGCGCGAATTCCTTGCACAGGTGCCGGTGGACTATCCGCAGGGCATCGACAGCCCCGGCAACGCCGACGCTGGCGTCCGCCTCGGCAACCCGCGCGGTGTGCTGCCCTATTCGGTGCTGATCTCCGCCGACGGGCGGGTGCTCAAGCAGCGGATCGGGCCGTTCGAGGACGGCGAAATCGATGGATGGGCGCGGCACTGAGTCCCGGGTGGCCACGCCCCATGCCGGCGGCCGGAAACCCGCCAAACTCAAACAACCGCTTAAAATCCCGCAACATCGTCGAACTGGACAGGAATATCAGGTTTGCCGCAGACTGCGCGACTGTTTTGACGAAGGCACCGCACCCGTCCCCTGATGGCGAACCTCCTGCTCCTGCACGGCCCCAATCTCAATCTGCTCGGCAGCCGCGAGCCGGAGATCTATGGCCGCGCCACCCTGGCGCAGATTGATGCCACTCTGCAGGAACAGGCCATCGCAGCCGGCCACCGCTTGCAGGCGTTCCAGTCCAACGCCGAACACGCGCTGGTCGAACGGATCCAGGCCGCTGCCGCCGACGGCACCGGTTTCATCCTGATCAACCCCGCCGCCTTCACCCACACCTCGGTGGCGATCCGCGACGCGCTGGCCGCCGTCGCCATCCCGTTCATCGAGGTGCACCTGTCCAATCCACATGCGCGCGAGCCGTTCCGCCGCACCAGTTACTTCAGCGACCTGGCCGTGGGCGTGGTCTGTGGCTTCGGCCCGACCAGCTACACCCTGGCGCTGACCGCCGCGATCGACCGGCTTGAAGCCGGCAACGACCGCTGACCCCTGATTCCGAATCAGCATCCCAATCAACCACAGATATTCACGAGGCCGACATGGATCTTCGCAAGATCAAGAAGCTCATCGACCTGCTCGAAGCGAGCAACCTTTCCGAGATTGAAATCAAGGAGGGTGAGGAATCCGTGCGCCTGTCGCGCGCGCCGGCCGCTCCGGCCTACGCCGCACCGGCAATGATCGCGGTCCCGCGCAATGAGCCGGTGATGCCGATGCAATCGCCGGTGCAGGCTGCCACCGGCGGCCGCGCCACTGCGGCTGAAGAAGCCGCCGACGCCGGACCGGTGTTGCCCGACGGGCACGTGGTCACCTCGCCCATGGTGGGCACCTATTACACCGCCCCGTCGCCGGACAAGCCGCCGTTCGTCACCGTCGGCCAGGCCGTGGCCGTGGGCGATACGCTGGGCATCGTCGAAGCAATGAAGATGTTCAACCCGATCGAAGCCGATGCCGCCGGCACCGTGGTTGCGATCCTGTGCGAGAACGGCCAGCCGGTGGAGTTTGACCAGCCGCTGTTCGTGATCGGCTGAGGCCTGCCATGCTCGACAAAGTAGTTATCGCCAACCGCGGCGAAATCGCCCTGCGGATCCTGCGCGCCTGCCATGCCCTGGGCATCCGCACGGTCGCGCTGCATTCAACCGTGGACCGCAACCTCAAACACGTGGCCATGGCCGACGAGTCGGTGTGCATCGGCCCCGCCCCTTCGGCCCGCAGTTACCTGGATATGCCGGCCATCATCGCCGCGGCCGAGGTCACCGACGCCCAGGCCATCCATCCCGGCTACGGCTTCCTGGCCGAGAACGCGGACTTTGCCGAGCGGGTCGAGCAGTCCGGATTCATCTTCATCGGCCCCAGGGCCGAGACCATCCGCCTGATGGGCGACAAGGTCGCCGCAATCAAGGCGATGAAGGAAGCCGGCGTGCCGTGCGTGCCCGGCTCCGACGGTCCGCTGGGCGACGACGCCGCGGTCAACATCAAGCTGGCCCGGGAGATCGGCTATCCGGTCATCGTCAAGGCCTCCGGCGGCGGTGGCGGGCGCGGCATGCGCGTGGTGAACACCGAGGCGGCCCTGGCCAACGCGATTTCCACCACCAAGTCGGAAGCCAAGGCGGCGTTCGGCAACGACGTGGTGTACATGGAGAAGTTCCTCGAGGATCCGCGCCACATCGAGATCCAGGTGCTGGCCGACGGCCAGGGCAATGCCATCCACCTGGGCGAACGCGACTGCTCGATGCAGCGCCGCCACCAGAAGGTGGTGGAAGAAGCGCCGGCACCGGGCATCACCGATGAGCAGCGCGCCGAGATCGGCCAGGTGTGCGTGGAGGCGTGCCTGCGCATCGGCTACCGCGGCGCAGGCACCTTCGAGTTCCTGTACGAGAACGGCCGCTTCTACTTCATCGAAATGAACACCCGGATCCAGGTCGAGCATCCCGTGACCGAGATGGTCACCGGCATCGACCTGATCCGCGAACAGCTGATGATCGCCTCGGGGCGCCCGCTGTCGATCCGCCAGGAAGACGTGGTGCTGCGCGGCCACGCGATCGAGTGCCGCATCAACGCCGAGGATCCGGACAGCTTCCTGCCCTCGCCGGGCATGATCGAGCACTACCACGCCGCCGGCGGCGCGGGCGTGCGGGTGGACTCGCATATCTACGCCGGCTACCGCGTACCGCCGGACTATGACTCGATGATCGGCAAGCTGATCGTGCACGGCTCGGACCGCGAGCAGGCGATCTGCCGCATGCGCGTGGCGCTGAGTGAGATGGTCATCGACGGCATCAAGACCAACATCCCGCTGCACCAGCGGATCATGCGCGACGTGGGCTTCCAGCAGGGCGGGCAGAACATCCACTACCTGGAAAAGCGCCTGGCCGAGCGCCGCGACAAGTCACTGTCGATCAGCTGACGGTCCGCTGTTTTCAATGACCACCGGCGCGGCCTGCAGCTCGCCCGCCGGGGTCATCATCTCCCCGGTCCGCAGCTGGGTATCGGGCAGCAGCTGCACGCCCGCCCTGGACGACTGGCTGACCACGGTGACGTATTCGCTGGAACCGTCCGGCCAGATGACCTTGAACGTGCTGCCCGGTGGCAGCGCGGAGAACGGCGTGCCGCTCTGCGCCCGGTACACCGCCGCGAGCTGGGCCGCGCCTCCGATGCGCGCCTCGGCCGCGGAATCCACGCTGGTCACGGCCACCTGCGACAGGCTGTCGTGCTCCTCCCCTACCAGGGCATGGACCATCACCCCGAGGGCGGTCACCGAATAGGCCCCGAACAGGGCCACCCACAGCCAGAACCTCAGACGCGGCAGATAGTTCTTCTTCATCGCGTAGTTTTTTTTCATCGCGGTACTCCCTCGCCCAACAGCGAGCCAACCATTTCATCAAGTGCATTCCGACCACGCCGCGGGACCGCGGTGTCGTGGACGAATGCGGGAAAATCCTGGCGCGCATCGCGGGAACAGATGCCCCCGTTCGCGCAGTAGGAAGTCATCAGTGCGCCTTCCTGGGCGCAGTCCAGTCCGAGCGCGCAGGCGCCCAGCTGCCAGGCCAGCTCGGCCATCGGCGTGCCGGCCATCTGGCCGGCATAGGCGGGATCCCCACTGGCGGCCAGGCCCATGGCCGGTGCCAGCGCGGAGAATGCTTCCGGATCGCCCGAGGCCTGGACCCGATCCACCAGGTCGCGCCGGTAATCCGCCTCTTCATCCAGCGGCTCGCCCATTGCCAGCAGCGCAGCCTCGGCCGCCAGGCTGCCGGCTTCGGCCGCCTCCACCCGGTACCAGAGCACCAGCTCACGGTCGATACCGTCGATGGGCGCAAACTGCCGGCAGCGATGCGCCACCCGCTCGCGCGCCGCCACCATCGATGCAGACGTCGTGAGCCCCATGCGACCCAACTGGGCGGTATCGCGGGCGAAGCCGGCCGGATCCGTGGCGTGCGCGGCGCAATAGTCGTAGACCCTGCTGACCATCCACGCAGCCCCGGCATCTCCGGCCATCGCCGCGGGCAGCAGCCGGTGCACGAAGGCATGCAGGTCGTCGGCGGCTTCAAACGCCTCGCCAAGGCCCTGCGGCCGGGCATGAACCGGGGCTGCGGGAAAGGCCGTCGAGCTGGATACGGAAGCCTGCATGCGCCGTGCGCTACCGGCTCCCTGCAGCGACAGCCCGCCGGAACGCCCGGCGATCGCTGCGGCCGGATCGCCGACCGGATCGACACCCGGCACGGCGCCGCCGCCATCGCCCCACAGGGCATACAGCAGCGCCAGCAGCAACGATGCCAGCAGTGCAAACAGCACCGCGGGCCGGTTAAGGACCATGTCCATCGGGTATCGCAATCGCGGCGACCGTTCCGGTCGCGTTTCCGGAACACCGGATGGTAAAACAAACCCGCCGGTCAGCCTTGACGGCCGTCGGTGACCGCGCCGCCACGGCCCCCGGCTTTACCCCGTGCGCCGCGCACCGCACCATGCCCGCCTCTCCCCCCTTTCGCGGAAAAGCTCCATGCCCTATCTGGAACTGGCCCTGCGCTGCAGCGAATCCGAGCAACCGCGCTACGAGCGCGCGCTGGAAGACGTTGGTGCCCTGGCCGTGACCCTGCTCGACGCTGATGCCGACACCACCAACGAGTCGGCGATCCTGGAGCCGGGCGTGGGCGAAACGCCGCTGTGGCGCTCGCTGTCGCTGAGCGCGCTGTTTCCCCACGACGCCAACGGGCTGCTGCTGCTGGCAGCGCTGGAAGCCTTTGACCCGGAGCTGGACTGGTCCCGGGTGCAGTTCCAGATCATTGAGGACCAGGACTGGGAGCGGGTCTGGATGGACACCTACGCACCGCTGCAGTTCGGCCGGCGCACCTGGATCGTGCCGTGGAACCACGAACTGCCCGAAGCGGCAGGGGACGCGGACGCGGCCGTGATCCGGCTCGATCCCGGCCTGGCCTTCGGCTCCGGCACCCATCCCACCACCTCACTGTGCCTGCAGTGGCTGGACACGCTGGCCGATGAGGGCGCGCTGGACGGTGCCGAGGTGCTCGACTACGGCTGCGGCAGCGGCATCCTTGCCCTGGCCGCGCTGCGGCTGGGCGCCGCCGGCGCGGTGGGTGTGGACAACGACCCCCAGGCGCTCGCCGCCAGTCGGGACAATGCCGAACGCAACGGCCTGTCCGCAACGCTGGACCTGTATCCACCGCAGGAAACGCCCGGCCGCGCCTTCCCGGTGGTGGTCGCCAACATCCTTGCCTCGGCCCTGGACGGCCTGGCTGACACCCTGGCCGAGCGCACCGCGCCCGGCGGCCGCATTGCCCTGTCGGGCATCCTCGACGGCCAGGAGGAAGCGCTGCTGCGCCGTTACCGGCCCTGGTTCGAAAACCTGGCTTTGGCCCGGGAAGGAGACTGGGTTCGCATCGATGCGGTGCGCCGGCGTGATTGAATAGGCGCCATGTTCATCAACTGCCCGAACTGTGGCGCGCTGGTGGCCACCAACCTCGCCACCGACCTGCCGCCCGAGCGCTGCCCGAGCTGCGGGGCCGGGCTGCGGGCCGAACCTGACAGTCCAGCTGGCGAAGCCGCGCCGGCGCCGCCCACCCCTGCGGCTCCCACATTCGTCGCACCCCCGCTGGCAGCGGCCACGCCCATTCCGGCCACTGGGCGGGCGGCGCCTGCCGTTTTCGTGCCGCTCCGTCCCTCGCGTCCGGCGTCCGAACCGGACGGAGATGTGGAACCGGGGCAGCCCCATCCCCCACCCGACGCCGCGGCGGAACAACCCTCGACACCTCCTGGTGACGGGGTCGTCGGCGCGGCCACCCCGGTGGACCCTGCGCCCACCGCACCACAACCGCCCCCCATCAGCCCGGACACACTGACCGACGCCCAACCGCATCCGGACCCTCCCGGATCCCCCGCGGCGGCTGAAGCCCCTGATGCTCTGCAACTCCCTGAAGGATCCGGAGCCCCGGAAGCACCTGAAGAAGCCCCCGACTCTTCGGCTGCCGACTCCGTCCCCACAGCCACCGTGCCGGCCGCTCGCTCGGCGCCGCGCTTCGCGCTGTCGCGCCCGGACAGCAAAGTCACGTCCAGCTGGCGACTCATCGCGGCCGCCGGCGGACTGGCACTGCTGCTCGTAATCCAGCTGCTGCTGGCCGAGCGCGCGCACATGGCCAGTCACGCCGCATGGCGGCCGGTGGTCGCCGCGCTGTGCACCGTGGTGCGCTGCCAGCTGCCCGCCTGGCGCGAGCCGGCGGCCATCACCGTGCAGCAGCGCGACGTGCGCCCGGTGGACGGCCGCCCCGGCGTGCTCCGGGTCAGCGCCACCATCCGCAACGAAGCGGGCCGGGCCCAGGCCTGGCCGCGCATCACCCTGACCCTGTCCGACATCGATGGTCGAGCTCTGGGCATGCGCACCTTCGAGCCGGCCGAATACCTGCTCCAGCCGCCGGCCAACATCACCCTGGCCAGTGGCGAGGCCGCTGCGATCGGCCTGGAGATCGTGGAGCCGTCACCACACGCCGTCGCCTTCAACTTCCGCTTCCACTGAGGCTCGACGTATTGGCGCCTGCCGCCCCGGCGGGATAGACTGGCCGGCCCCTTGCCGCACCCCCGGCCGCCTCGCGGCCGCCGTCGCTGGCGGCAAGCGCTGCAACGCATCACCGGGAAGAACCATTGGACTCCTCCGAACGCTCCCAAGCCGCCAACCTCTCCGGCCCGCGGACGCCCCTGCGCGACCATGTGGCCCGATCGGTGCGGCGTCTTTTGCGCGACCTCAACGGCAGTGGCGCTGACGACCTGTATCAGATCGCGCTGCGTGAGCTTGAGATCCCGCTGTTCGTAGAGGTGCTCAATCACTGCGATGGCAACCAGAGCCGTGCCGCCGGCATGCTCGGCATCCACCGCGCCACCCTGCGCAGGAAGCTGCGCGAATACGGCCTGAGCTGACCCATGACCACCCTTGACCGCCTGCCCGTCCGCCGGGCGCTGCTGTCTGTGTCCGACAAGACCGGATTGATTGAACTGGCCCGCGCGCTTGCTGCGCGCAACGTGGAGCTGCTGTCCACCGGCGGCACCGCGAAGGCGATCCGCGAGGCGGGTCTTGCGGTGCGTGACGTGTCCGAAGTGACCGGCTTCCCCGAAATGATGGATGGCCGGGTCAAGACCCTGCATCCGGTGGTCCACGGCGGCCTGCTCGGGCGCGCCGGCATCGATGACGCGGTGATGGCCGAGCACGGCATCGGCGCGATCGACCTGCTGGTGCTGAACCTGTACCCGTTCGAGCAGGTCACCGCAAAGGCCGACTGCACACTTGCCGACGCGGTGGAGAACATCGACATTGGCGGCCCGGCGATGCTGCGCAGCGCGGCCAAGAACTTCGCCCGCGTGGCCGTGGCCACCTCGCCGGACCAGTACGCCGGCCTGCTGGCCGAGCTGGAAGCCAACCACGGTGAGCTCTCTGCTGCCACCCGCTTCGCCCTGTCGGTGGCCGCGTTCAACCGCGTGGCCCAGTACGACGCGGCAATCAGCAGCTACCTGTCCGCAGTCACCGACACCAGCGCCGCGGTGCCGGCGCGCAGCGCCTTCCCGGCCCAGGCCAACGGCAGCTTCGTCAAGGTGATGGACCTGCGCTACGGCGAGAACCCGCACCAGCAGGCCGCGTTCTACCGCGACCTGCATCCGGCGCCCGGCTCGCTGGCCACCTTCGAGCAGCTGCAGGGCAAGGAGCTGAGCTACAACAACATCGCCGACGCCGACGCCGCCTGGGAGTGCGTGCGCCAGTTCGACGCCGCGGCCTGCGTGATCGTCAAGCATGCCAATCCCTGCGGCGTGGCCGTGGGCAGCGGCTGCGGCGAGGCCTACGAGGCGGCCTACGGTACCGATCCGACCAGCGCCTTCGGCGGCATCATCGCGTTCAACCGCACCCTGGACGCGGCCACCGCCAAGGCCATCCTCGACCGCCAGTTCGTCGAGGTGCTGATCGCGCCGGACTACGAGGACGGCGCGCTGGCATACGCCACGAAGAAAGCCAACGTGCGCGTGCTGCGCATCCCGATGGCCGCGGCCGCGCCCGGCTTCATGGACACCAAGCGCATCGGCTCGGGCCTGCTGATGCAGACCGCCGACGACCGCGTGGTCACCCGCGACGAGTTGCAGGTGGTGACGAAGCTGGCGCCGACAGACGCCCAGTTTGCCGACCTGCTGTTCGCGTGGAAGGTGGCCAAGTTCGTCAAGTCCAACGCGATCGTCTATGCAAAGGACAGCCGCACGATTGGCGTGGGTGCCGGTCAGATGAGCCGCGTGTATTCGGCGCGCATTGCCGGCATCAAGGCCACGGACGCGGGGCTGGTGGTGGAGGGCTCGGTGATGGCTTCCGACGCGTTCTTCCCGTTCCGCGACGGTATCGATGCGGCGGCGGAGGCCGGCATCAAGGCGGTGATCCAGCCGGGCGGTTCCATGCGCGACGCCGAGGTGATTGCGGCAGCGGACGAGCACGGCGTCGCCATGGTGTTCACCGGGGTGCGCCACTTCAGGCACTGAGTCCCGCCCTCGCGGAAGTCGCCGCGCTTGAACGTGCGCGGCGCACGTTTGATGTGCGGAGGCGACGGTAGAATGCACGCGAGTCCATCGGGAGCGGCACCGTGAAAATTCTTGTCATCGGCGGCGGCGGCCGCGAGCATGCATTGGCCTGGAAGCTGGCGCAGTCGCCGCGGGTGTCCGAAGTGCTGGTCGCACCTGGCAATGCCGGCACGGCCACCGAGGACAGGTGCCGCAACGTGGACGTGTCTGCGACCGACCTGGACGGCCTGCAAGCACTGGCGCGCGATGAAGCCGTGGCCTTCACCGTGGTCGGTCCCGAAGCGCCGCTGGTGGCGGGCATCGTGGACCGGTTCCGCGAAGCAGGCCTGGCTGTCTTCGGACCCACCGCAGCGGCCGCCCGGCTGGAAGGCAGCAAGGCCTTCGCCAAGGAGTTCCTCGACCGCCACGGCATTCCCACCGCCCGCCACGAGGTGTTCACCGACGCCGTGGCGGCGCTGGAGTACCTGAAGGCCCACGCCGCCCGCAATGGCGAGGACGCGCCCATCGTGATCAAGGCCGACGGTCTGGCCGCGGGCAAGGGCGTGATCGTTGCCGCCGATCTGGTCGAGGCCGAAGCGGCAGTGACCGACATGCTGTCGGACAACGCCTTCGGCGAGGCCGGTTCGCGCGTGGTGATCGAGGAATTCCTGGAAGGCGAGGAGGCCAGTTTCATTGCCATGGTTGATGGCAGCACCGCGCTGCCGATGGCCACCAGCCAGGACCACAAGCGCGTGGGCGATGGCGATACCGGCCCCAACACCGGCGGCATGGGCGCCTATTCTCCGGCGCCGGTGGTCACCCCGGAACTGCACGCGCGCATCATGCGCGAGGTGATCGAGCCGACCGTGCGCGGCATGGCCGCCGACGGCGCGCCGTTCACCGGCGTCCTCTACGCCGGCCTGATGATCACCAGTGACGGTATGCCGAAGGTGATCGAGTTCAACGTGCGCTTCGGCGATCCGGAAACCCAGCCCATCATGATGCGGCTGCAGTCCGACTTCGCCGAGCTTGTACAGGCCGGGATCGATGCCCGCCTGGAGTCAGTCCAACCGCAGTGGGATCCGCGCCCGGCGGTGGGCGTGGTGATGGCCGCCGAAGGCTATCCCGGCACCCCACGCACCGGCGACACCCTCAACGCCTGGGACGTGCCCGAGCCGGAAGACAGCAAGATCTTCCATGCCGGCACCCGCCTGGAAGGCGAGCACGCGGTCACCGCCGGCGGCCGCGTGCTGTGCGTCTGTGCACTGGGTGACACGGTTGAAGCGGCGCAGCAGCGCGCCTATTCGGCCGTGGCCGGGATCTCCTGGCACGGCGAATTCCACCGCCATGACATCGGCTGGCGGGCGATCGAACGCGAGCGCGGCTGAAGCCGCCTGCTATCCGCGCAGCAGGCAGGGAATCTCGACCAGGATCACGGCGGCAGCCATGCCCACCGCAAACCACTGCAGGGCGCCGAGCAGCTTC
Organism: Luteimonas sp. A478; assembly: GCF_054052025.1. Lineage (NCBI taxonomy): Bacteria > Pseudomonadati > Pseudomonadota > Gammaproteobacteria > Lysobacterales > Lysobacteraceae > Luteimonas > Luteimonas yangxiaopingae. Next base: position 205,137 of record NZ_JBSVRF010000005.1, read on the forward strand.
GGCTCCTTGCCCTGGCGCGCGGCGCCCACACCACCGATCACCAGCACCGCCATCAGCGGCACCCCCAGCAATACCCAGGCCCAGGCCGCGAAAGCGAGGGTGTCGCCCAAGGTGTGATCGGGTCCACGGGCCCACAGCAAAGGGATTGCCAGCGCCATCGCCCCGGCCACCGCGCAGGCAGCCGGTCCCATCCACCCCCCCGGTTTGCCATCCACCAGCGGCTTTGCGCGCGGTACTGATGCTTCGGACATCCAGCCTTCTCCCGTCAGCTGTTGCGGCGCCGGCTGCATTGCCGGCGCAACTCCCGTCTAACACGGCCTCGCCCCGGCCTGCAATCGTGCACTGCACCACATTGCGTCCGGAACCGGGCCCTCCAGCAGTGACCGCAACCGCGCTCTGGTAGTCTCCGCCGGTTCGCCAAGGAGCCCTGCATGGCCGGTCAAAGCCAGTTTTCCCTGCTGACCCAGCGCCGCTTCCTGCCGTATTTCACGGTGCAGGCGCTGGGTGCATTCAACGACAACGTCTACCGCCAGGCGATCATCGGCCTGCTGTTTTTCCTCGGCGTGAGCAGCGAAGAACGCACGCTCTACACCAACCTCGCGCCGGCGCTGTTCATCCTGCCCTACTTCCTGTTTTCCGGGATCGCCGGGCAGGTCGCCGAGCGGATGGAGAAGCAGAAGCTCATCGTGGTCACCACCACGATGGAGATCTTCGTCATGGCGACCGCCGCGATCGGGTTCCTGACGTCGAACATGGTCGTGCTGCTGGTGGCGCTGTTCGGCACCGGCCTGCAGTCGGCGCTGTTCGGACCGGTGAAGTATTCGATCCTGCCCTCGGTGCTCAAGCCCGAGGAGCTGACCGGCGGCAACGGCCTGGTCGAGATGGGCACCTCGATCTCGATCCTGTGCGGGATGATCTACGGCGGGCTGGTGTTCCAGGTGGCCGGAAGCTGGGGGCCGGAGGCCGCGGCCGCGTCGGTCATCGCCTTGGCGGTGTTCGGCAACCTGGTGGCGCGCACCATTCCCAAAGTCGATGCCGGCGATCCGTCGCTGAAGGTCAACTGGAACCCGATCCCGGAGAACATCGCGGTTTGGAAGCTCACCCGTCGCGTGCCGGCGGTGCGCAACGCGGTGCTGGGGGTGTCCTGGTTCTGGTTCATCGGCACCATGCTGACCGCCCAGCTGCCCACCTATGCCGAGGTCAACCTGGGCGGCGCACAGGGCCTCTACATCTTCGCCCTGGCGCTGTTCTCGGTGGGCGTGGGGGTGGGCTCGCTGCTGTGCGAGAAGCTGTCGGCGCGCACGGTGGAGATCGGGCTGGTGCCGCTGGGTGCGCTGGGCATCAGCGCCTTCATGATCGACCTGTACTTCGCCCGGCCCGGCGAAGCGCTGGTCGCCGGACTGGGCGTGGGCGGGTTTCTGGCCGCGCCGGGCAGCTGGCGGATCGTGATGGACCTGACCGGTATCGGTCTGTTCGTGGGCTTCTACGTGGTGCCGCTGTTCGCGCTGATCCAAAGCCGCTCGCCGCGCAACGAGCTGTCGCGGGTGATCGCCGGCATGAACATCCAGAACGCGGCCTTCATCGTCTCGGCCGCCATCGTGGGCATCGCCCTGCAGCGCTACCTGGACTGGAGCATCCCGCAGATGTTCCTGGCCCTGGCCATCGCCAACCTGATGGTGGCGACGTACATCATCACCATCGTGCCCGAGTTCCTGATGCGCTTTCTGAGCTGGCTGCTGGTACGCACGCTGTACCGGCTGCGGATCGAAGGCATCGAGGAGCACGTGCCGGACGAAGGCCCCGCCCTGCTGGTATGCAACCACGTCAGCTATATGGACGCGCTGATCCTGGCGGCCAGCACGCCGCGACCGGTGCGCTTCGTGATGTATCACCGGATCTTCGACATCCCGCTGCTGCGCTGGATCTTCCGCACCGCGCGCGCGATCCCGATCGCGCCGGAGAAGGAAGACCCGGCCCTGATGCAGCTCGCGCTGGATGAGATCGACCGCACCCTGGCCGAGGGCGAGCTGGTACTGATCTTCCCCGAGGGCCGGCTGACCGCGGACGGCGGGATCGCTCCGTTCCGGCGCGGGATCGAGCGCATCGTCGAACGCGCCGCCGCGCGCGGGCAGCAGGTGCCGGTGGTGCCGATGGCCCTGCGCAACATGTGGTCGAGCATGTGGAGCCGGCGCAGCGTGTCAGCCGAGGCCGGCCGTCTGGGAAGAATGCGGATGCCACGCCGGCTGCGGGCCCGGATCGGCGTCGCCGCCGGCCCGCCGATCGCGGGCGCCGACGCCAACGCGGCGGGTTTGGAAACGCTGGTCAAAAAGCTGCGCGGCGACCTCCCGTAGGAGCGCGCCATGCGCGCGAAGCCGCGTGAATCCTGGCCTGGGACAAGGCGTCGGAACCTGCTATCCGGCCGAAACCACGCCGCGTGGCCATGCGTCACGCGGTTTCGCGCGCATGGCGCGCTCCTACAGTGGGATGGGTCAGCTGCCCTGGTACCAGCGCTCGATGAGCCAGCGGGAGATCGAGACCGACGGTGAAAGCAGGATGCCCTCGTTCTGGGTCTCGCCGCGCAGGGCGGCGCCGATTTCCTCGCGCCCGAACCAGCGCACGTCTTCCAGCTCATCGGTGTTGGGAACCGGCTCGTCCGGCTCTGCGTCGGCTTCAAAACCAAGCATGAGCGAGGACGGGAACGGCCACGGCTGGGAGCCCAGGTAGCGGCTCGCACGCACCCGCACCTGCGACTCCTCGAACACCTCCCGCTCCACGGTCTGCTCCAGGGTCTCGCCGGGCTCCACGAAGCCGGCCAGCACCGACCAGCGCCGCGCGGGCCAGGTGGCTTCGCGTCCCATCAGCAGACGCTCGCCATCGGAGACCGAGACGATCACCGCCGGATCGGTGCGCGGGTAGTGTTCGATCGCACAGCGCGCGCAGTGGCCGAGCCAACCCGCCCGGGCAAAGGCCAGCGGTCCGCCGCAGGCGCCGCAGAAGCGGTGCCGGGAGCGCCAGTGCAGCACCGCTCGCGCCTGGGCAAAGGCAGTGGCCTCGCGCAGCGGCCACAGCGCTGCCGCGGCGCGCAGGTTGATCCGCCCTTCGGCCTCGATCCCAGCCTGCTCCGCCGGCAGCGCAAACCAGCCGCGCTCACCGTGCAGGCCCAGGAACACCGCATCCTCCGGCAGGGCAACGGCCACGGCCGCGCATTCCACCGTGAACAGTGCATCGTCGGCGGCGGTAAGCGCATTGCCGTCCGCATCAAGCAGCAGCAATCGCGCCTGCGGCCACAGGGCTGCAAGCGCGGAGGGTTCGTTGCGCAGGTGTTCGGCGCGGTCGAGCGGCGCCCCGACGAAGGCGAATGACATGCCGCCATCATCGCACGGCCGGCGCCGCCGGCAAGGGGCTACATGGTGAAGCTTGAGCCGCAGCCGCAGGTGGTCTTGGCGTTGGGGTTGCGGATGGTGAACTGGGCGCCGTGCAGGCTCTCCACGTAGTCCACCGCCGAGCCCATCAGGTACTGCAGGCTGAGCGGATCGACCACCATCACCACGCCGTCGGTGTCCACGGCCAGGTCGTCCTCGGCCTGCTCTTCGTCAAATTCGAAGCCGTACTGGAATCCGGAGCAGCCGCCGCCCTGGATGTAGACCCGCAGTTTGAGTTCAGGGTTGCCTTCGCTTTCGACCAGTTCCTTCACCTTGGCCGCGGCTGCGGGGGTGAAGTCGATCGGGCGCTGCAGGGACTGGTAGCCGGGGGCGGCTTCGGGGAGACCTACGATATCCATGGTGCTCAGGATGGGGGGCCGGAGGCCCCGGTTCAAGGTGTGGGGGTGGAACGGCCCGTCGCATCGGCCCAGGGGAACGACTGTTCCGCCGCTTCACCGCGAGCCGGCGCGGCGCGAACCGTGATGCGTACCGGGGTGAAACCATCCGGCAGCACGATATCGCCCTCCACCTGCTGGAAGTATTTGAACGAGTACTCCACCGCTGGCGCTTCATCGTGCTGGCGCAGATCAGACCACTCCAGCTGCTCCAGCCGGCCGTTGCGGCTGCCTTCGATCGCCAGGGTCAGGCCGCCTTCGCTGGCCTGGCCGCGATCCAGGTTCTGGGTCAGGGTGGCGGCGAAGTGCCACACCCGGCCCTCACCGGGACGGATCTGCAGCTCGTGCACGGTCAGGCCGCGGCGCTGGGCAGTCGAGCCAACGAAACGTTCGTAGAAGGCCACCTCGGCCCTGAGCCCGGCCACCTGCTCTTCCCGCTCGGCCAGCGCACCCTGCAGTTCGCGGTTGGCCTCGCGGCTGATCTGGTCGGAGCGGGCCAGGGTGGTCACGCGCTGCTCCAGCGCCTCCACCTGCTCCTGCAGCGCCCGCGGGTCTTCACCCCCGCCCCCGAACACAGTCAGGACGCCCCAGATGCCAAAGCCCAGCAACAGCAGGACCAGGGCAAGCAGCCCATAGACCCAGTTGACGTGGAGATCTCGCCGCTCTCCCTCGGAATGCTGGCCATTGTCCATCCAGCCATGATATCGCCCGTGGGGCGTGCCGGCACACCTGACCCTGGCCAGCCGGGTTCGACGGCATTCAGCCGCCTTGGCCCGGTACCGGCCCATGTGCGGTTGCCTATACTTTGCCGGGAAGGCGGTCCGCTCCGCTGCCACCGAGACGCACATGTCCGAGGCACACCTGTTCGCAATCGGCATCCTACTGGCCTGGCTGGCTGGGATCCGCGCCTACCTGACCGTCTTCGGCGTGGGCCTGGCGGGCGCCCTTGGCTGGCTGGATCTGCCCGAGGCGCTGCAGGCCACCACCTCGCCCTGGGTATTGGGCGTATCCGGCGCGCTGGCGGCCACCGAATTCCTGGCCGACAAGATTCCAGGCGTGGACTCGGTCTGGGACCTGCTGCAGACCCTGGCCCGGGTGCCGGCGGGCGCCTTCCTGGCCGCAGCGGCGCTGTCTCCGGATGGCGAACTGGGGGCCGGCATGCTGGTCGCTGGCGGCGGCGTGGCGCTGGTCAGCCACGTGCTCAAGTCCGGCTCGCGCGCCATGCTCAACACCTCACCAGAGCCGGTCAGCAACTGGGCCGCATCGATCTCCGAGGATGTCGTGGTGGTCGGCGCGCTTGCCCTGGCCCTTGCCTATCCGTGGCTCGCCCTGGCACTGGTACTGGCCATCGGCATCTCCAGCGCGTTGCTGGTGTGGTGGATCTGGCGCTGGATTTTCAGGCGTCGCCCGCGGCAGGCCGTCACTCCGTCCTGAGTTTTCCGGCACAGCCCGAATGCGGACCGGCGCACGGAACTTCCGACCGGAACTGCACATAATCCGCGTTGCACTCGGGGAGCAGGCAGCTCAGCTGAGCGGTTTGCAGGCCGCTGCTCCAGACAGTTGCCTGCACCGGTCAATCACGGCACAGTCGAACAATGGGGACTTCCAACGACATTCCCCGCGCCGAATTTCCACCGGCGCGGTACTGGCGACGCTGGGGCGCGGATGCTGGCCCGCCCACGTCGCCTGCACTGGATAGCGATGCCGGCAACGGCCACGTCGCGGGCGCCACTGGTTCCGGTCCGGCTGCGGCAGCGGCGGAGAGCGGTGAGCCGCCGTATCGCGTGCTGGTGGTGGAAGACGATCGCAGCCAGGCGCTGTTCGCCGAGTCGGTGCTGGCCGGTGCCGGCATCCAGGCCCGGGCGATCTCGGATCCGGCCCAGGTCATGCAGACGCTCGAGTCGATGCGCCCGGACCTGGTGCTGATGGATCTGCACATGCCGGCCATCGATGGCGCCGAGCTGACCGACATGATCCGCGCCCACCCCACCCTGGCCCACACGCCAATCGTGTTCCTGACCGGAGACCCGGACCCCGAACGCCAGTTCGAGGTATTGGAGATCGGCGCCGATGACTTCCTGTCCAAGCCGGTGCGTCCGCGCCACCTGATCGCCGCGGTGGAAAATCGCATCATGCGCACGCGCCAGCAGCAGGCGCAGCGTGCCGCCGCGAACGGCAACCTGGATACCGGCCTGCTTACCCGGTCGCGCATGTTCCAGCGCCTGGCCGCGGCCATCCCCAACGACTCCGGCAGCCTGTACCTGGTGGAGATCGAAGGCATGGCTGCGCTACGCGAACGGCTCGGCTACAGCGCGCTGGAAGAATTGCTGGACGCGGCCGCCCGCCGGATTGCCGGTCTGGCCGGCGAACATGCTGCGGCGCGGATCAACGACAACAGCTTCCTGGTCCACGCCGGCCAGGCGCTGGATATCGACGAATTCGCCCGCGAGCTGCGTGACGGGCTGGCACGGCAGGAAGAAGGTGACGAGCATGGGCCTCGCCTTCGCGCCTGCGTGGGCTGCACAGAGATCACCCGGGCGTTCGCCAATGCAGGCGATGCCCTCACCGCGGCCGAGCAGGCTCTTCGCAGTGCCCGCACCCAGTCGCATGGCATCGGTGTGTACGCGCCATCCGCCGCCCCGGAGCAGGAGGCCAGCGGCCTGGCCGGGCAGGTGGCCAGCGCCGTGGCGGAACGGCGGATCGAGCTGGCATTCCAGCCGATCGTAGCCGTGGCCGGCGGCGACGAAGCCCAGTACCAGGTATTGATGCGGCTGCGCGACGCCGACGACAACCAGCTCACCGCGGCGCAGGTGCTGCCGATCGCCGAGGCCGCTGGGCTGGTACACGAGATCGACCGCCAGGTGCTCGAGCAGGCGATCGCCGTGCTGCAGCGCCAACAGCGTTCCGGCGCCGGTGTGCGGCTGTTCGTGTCCCAGTCCGCTGCCAGCCTCGCACGCATCAGCTATGCCGAATGGCTGCTGGAGGCGCTGGCCGCAGCCGGGGTGGAAACAGGCTCGCTGGTGATCGATGTGCAGCAGGATGACGCACTGATCCAGGCCATCGCGCTGCAGGAATTCAGCGCCAAGATGGTGCCTGCCGGCGTACAGCTGTGCCTGGGCCGTTACGAACCGGGCGGCGAGATCGACACCCTGCTGCCACAGCTTCCGCTGAGCTTCGTACGCCTGACCCCGGGCTTTTCCAGCAGGCTGGGTGAGCCGGAAGTACGCGACCGCATGCGGGAAGCAGTAGAACGCGCGCATCGCCTGGGCCTGCTGGTGATCGGCCAGCAGGTGGAGGACCCGCAGGCGGCGGCCACGCTGTGGATGAGCGGCATTGATTTCATCCAGGGCAACCTGGTGCAACAGGCAGCAGGTGACCTGGACTTCGACTTTCACGACTCGGTGCTCTGATCATGCAAACGTTGGCAAGGACCCGCCCGTCTGCCCTCATGCTCCGCTGGCTCGCCCTGGGTGCAGCCTGCGGCGCGGCCATCATGCTGCTGCTGGATTTCTTCGGCCTGGCCGGCCCGTGGCAAGGCATCGCGCTGGTGCTGACGCTGCTGGCGGCGTTCGCCCTCTGCGCAACGACCTATTTCATGCAGCATTACGATCGGGAGATCGAAGAGGCGCAGGAACAGATGCGCCACAGCGAGGCCGAGCGCGCCGAGCTGGAACAGCAGCTTGCCCGGCACGCCGAGCTGGAACAGCAGCTGCGCCACGCCAAGCGCACCGCAGAGGCCGCTGTGATGGCCAAGGGCGAGTTCCTGGCCACCATGAGCCACGAGATCCGCACGCCCCTCAACGGCATCGTGCCGATGCTGGACCTGCTGATGCATGCACGGTTGGCCGCGGACCACGCCGAACTGGTGCGCACCGCACACACGTCATCCCAGCATCTGCTGCGGATCGTTGACGACATCCTCGATTACTCCAAGCTCGAGGCCGACAAGCTCGAGCTGGAAAGCACCGCCTTCAACGTGCGTGAGCTGCTGGAGGAAGTGATCCAGATGATGGAGCGTCCGGCGCAGAGCAAGGGCCTGCGCATGCACCTGCAGATCGATTCCAGCGTTCGCCTGCCGGTACGCGGCGACCCGGTCCGCCTGCGCCAGGTACTGGGCAACCTGCTCAGCAACGCGGTCAAGTTCACCGAACGCGGCTCGATCACGGTCAACGTGCACCGCATCGGGGAAAGCACGGCCCAGCACCAGCTGCGGTTCGAGGTGCGTGATACCGGCGTAGGCATTTCCAGGGCGGCGCAGCCGCGCCTGTTCCAGGCGTTCAACCAGGCCGATGCCTCCACCACCCGCCTGTACGGCGGGACCGGCCTGGGCCTGGCCATTTCCAAGCGCATCGTGGAGCTGATGGACGGGCAGATCGGGGTGGACTCGGAGGCCGGCCAGGGCGCCACTTTCTGGTTTGAAGTGCCCATGCTCAAGGTCCAGGGCGACATGCCCACCAATGAGCGGCTTGCCGATGGCGGCCGCCTGCTGCTGCTGAGCGCCGATCCGCGCCTGCGCCTGCGCCTGTCCATGCTGTTGCCCAACTGGGGATTGCGGGTCAGCACGGTGGAAACCACCCAGGAAGCCCTCAACCGCTTACGTACCGCTGCAAGCCAGGGCGCACCGTGGGCCTATTCGATCGTGCTGGCGGACCTGGCCGGCATGCGCCACACGGCCCTGGCCCTGCACCGCAACCTCGGCCGCCAGGCCATCTACGGCGATCTCCAGCTGGTCTGCCTGTATGGAGACGATGAAGTGCCCGAAGAGCTGCGCCGCAGCGCCACCGTGCTCAGCCGTCAGGCGCCCGACGCCGACCTGCGCGCTGCCCTGGTAGGCGAGCCGGAGAGCCGCCCGTTGATGGCCGTGGACGTGGATTACCTGGAGCCGACAGAGAGCCAGACTGCACCTGCCGCGGAAACGGCTGCCGCAGCCGACGCGCCCGCCCGCCCTGCCCGTACCCCCCGGGTGCTGCTGGTGGAAGACAACCCCGTCAATCTCATGGTCGGCCAGCGCCTGCTGTCCATGCTCGGCATCACCTGCGACACCGCCGGCAACGGCGAGGCCGCGCTGCTGCGCATGTCCGCATCGCGCTACGACCTGGTGCTGATGGACTGCCAGATGCCGGTGATGGACGGTTACACCGCCAGCCGCCAGTGGCGCGAGAGCGAAGCCGGCTCGGGGCGCCACCTGCCAATCATCGCCATGACCGCCAACGCCATGGCCGGCGACCGCCAGAAATGCCTGGATGCCGGCATGGACGACTACCTGCCCAAGCCGGTCACCCGCAGCGAGCTGGAGCGCTGCATCTATCACTGGTGGAACCCGGATATGCCCCCTGTCGATGAGGTGGACACGGACGGGGAAGATCTTGCTGAAGATGACGCCCAGGAGACGCAGGCGACACCAGCAGTTGTGGCACCCACACCGGTTGTCCCCCCGACTTCAACCACCAGGCCGCCGCCCCCACCGGTGATCGATGAAGAAGTGCTGGATGAACTTCGCAGCATGCTCGGAGACGAGGTCGAACACCTGATTGACCTGTTCCTGGAAGATACGCCCAAGCTGCTCGCGCGGCTGGAGATCGCCGCCTCCAAACCGGACTACGCTGCCCTGCGCGACGCTGCCCATTCGCTCAAATCGTCCAGCGCCAACCTGGGAGCCATGCTGCTCTCGGCCGCGGCCAGGCGGGTTGAGCAGGGCGCGCGCGAAGGCAAGCTGGAGCGCCCGGCGGTAGCGGTGGCGGTGGTGGTCAACGAGTTCGGCAGGGCCCGGCGCCAGCTGCGCTCGCGCAGCGACGCCGCCATCTGACCGGAATCAGTCCGCCATCTGCCCCTGCAGGTAATTCTCCATCCCGACCCGCTCAATCAGGTCAAGCTGGGTTTCAAGCCAGTCCACGTGCTCTTCCTCATCCTCGAGGATATCGACAAACAGCTCACGGCTGACGTAATCACTCACTCCTTCACAGTAGGCGATGGCATCGCGCAGCAGCGGGATCCCCTCCAGCTCCAAGGCCAGGTCGCAGTCCAGGATCTCGCGCGGGCCCTCGCCGATCTTCAGCTTGCCCAGGGCCTGGAAGTTGGGCAGCCCCTCCAGGAACAGGATGCGCTCCGCCAACTTGTCGGCGTGCTTCATTTCATCGATCGACTCTTCGTACTCGTGCTTCGCCCAGCGCTCCAGACCCCAGTGCTTGAGCATCTTGGCGTGCAGGAAGTACTGGTTGATCGCGGTCAGTTCGTTGTAGAGCACCTTGTTGAGGAACTCGATGACCTTCTTGTCGCCTTTCATGGGGGCACCTCCGTCAGCGGTTGCGGCCACCACTGTACCGCCCCGGAGAATCCCGTGGCGGAACGCGAATCGTGCTCATTCCGACCCGGGAGCGGGCCGGGGCTGACAGCCGCTCAGGCGGCTTCGGCGATGACCGGCAGCGCGAGCGGCGCCGCCTCCGGTGCGTCTTCCGCGTCGCGACCGTGGACCTCGTCCAGCAGCCCGCTCGCGGTTTCGATGCAGGAGCCGCAGCTCGAACCGCACCCGGTACGCATCATCAATTCCGACATCTCCCCGCAACCGGCCGTGGCCGCATCGCGGATTTCGCTGTCGGTAACCCCGTGGCAAAGGCAAACGTACACAGTGCAAAGACCGGTCTGGGAAACGGCCTCCATTTCACCGCAGTCGAGAATGATTGTCAATTACGGTCGCAAACGGTTCTCAGTTCGTGCCGGGTTTGCGACCTCGGGCGCGCTCACCCGCCGGAGCCCTGTCCTGCGGGCGCTTGCGACGCAGCCCGTGGCGACGCGGCGGATCGAACGTCCTGGGCGGGACGGCCGCGGTTCCCGCCACCTGCCGCGCAAACGGCGCCAGGTGACGCAGGGCGCTGGCGTACACTCCGCGCTTGAAGGTGACCACGTTCTCCATCGGGTACCAGAAATCCACCCAGCGCCAGTGGTCGAACTCGGGCTTGTCGGTCAGGTCCAGGCGCAGATCGCCCTCCTGCCCGGTGAACTGCAGCAGGAACCACACCTGCTTCTGGCCGATGCACACCAGCTTGTCGTTACGGCGGATGGCCCGCGGCGGCAGCCGGTAGCGCAGCCAGCCAGGCGTAGCTCCAAGCACGGCCACGTGGCCGGGCAGCAGCCCGGTTTCCTCGCGCAGCTCGCGATACATTGCCTCAAGCGGCGTCTCGTCGGTGTTCATCCCGCCCTGCGGGAACTGCCAACCGTCACGACGCACGCGTCGGGCCCAGAACACCCGACCGTCGGCATGCATGAGCACAATGCCGACGTTGGGCCGGTAGCCGTCCGGATCGATCACGACACGGACTCCAAAAATATACTGTCATCGACTCTGCCACGCCCCAGCCCCGTCGACAAGCGGCGCCTGCGCGGATTGACTACGGCACCACAAGCATGGAAAATTGAGGGTTCGCCGCGCCCTTGCGCGCAGGCCCGATGGCTATGTAGCTCAGCCGGTTAGAGCACAGCACTCATAATGCTGGGGTCGGTGGTTCGAGTCCACCCATAGCCACCATCCGGATTTCGCATCAAACCCCATGAATTTCATGGGGTTTTTTGTTGCCGGATCCAGCGCCGACTTTCCCGTGTCGCGGCAGCTTTTCACCGCGCCAGCAACCTCCGCGTCCAGTCCAGCAGCACCAGCGGCAGCCGCTCCGGGGCCGAGAGCACCGCGTAGCTGTCCGGTCCGAACACCTTCGGCAGGTAGCCTGGCGCCTGCAGGTCCACGGTCAGGCAGAACGGAAAGATGCCCTGCAGGCGCGCTTCGGTGACCGATTGGCGCATGTCTTCGACGCCGAACCGACCGTCGTAGCGGTCCGCGTCGTTGGGCTTGCCGTCCGACAGCATCAGCAGCAGCCGGTGTTCGGCGGGCTGGCGCATCAGCATCGCGCTGGCGTGGCGGATGGCGGCGCCGGCGCGGGTGTAGTGCTCCGGCTCCAGGCCGGCGATGCGCAGCGCGACCTCCTGCCCGTACGGCTCATCGAACGCCTTGAGCATGCGCATTGACACGCCGTGCGGGCCTTCGCCGGAGAAGGCGTTGACCGAGAACGGTTCCCCCAGCCCCTGCAGGGCCACGCAGACCAGCAGCAGCGCCTCGCGCTCGACGTCGATCACCCGGCGGCCGTCGCCGATGAAGCCGTCGGTGGAGCCGCTGGCGTCGACCAGCAGCGAGACGGCGATGCTTCGCCGGCCGGGGCGACGCGCCTCGTACAGGCCCTCGCGCAGGAAACCGCCGGCGCGCAGGTCGGCGCGGCCCTCCACGCAGGCATCGATGTCGATGTCCTCGCCTTCGGCCTGCCGGCGCAGGCGGACGCGTTCGGGCCGCAGGGCCTCGAACTGGCGGCGGATCCCGTCCAGGTGGGAGCTGTGACGGGCCAGGGTGGCGTCGACCCAGCCCGGATCGCCTTCTGCCGGCGACAGCATCCGCACCGTGGTGGCGTCTTCGATGTAGGACGCGTCGGCGTGGTTCCACTCCGGATAGAGAAATCGGGTGCCCGCTTCGTCCCGGTCCTTGAACTCGAACACCGAGCGGCTGTCGGGCGGATCGTCCGACAGGAGCACTTCACGCGGCGGGTCGGGCGCGGCGACCATCCGGGTGGATGCCAGCTCGGAGAGCATGTCGCCGTACTCGTCGGGGCTGGTTTCATCGTCGCGGTCGACCGGACGCTGCAGGCCGAACGGATCCTCGGCGATCTCATGCGGCGCGTCCTGCTGGATCATCCACGCGCCGGGATCGCCCGGCTTGTCCTCGTCTTGCGTCGCTTCCCGCTGCTCGGGCCGCCGCTCCATCCGGGCGCTGCGCACGTCCTCCGGCGCCTGCCCGTGATCGAACGGCTTGCCGTCCACGACGCTCGCCTTGCCCGCGCTGGCCTCACGCAGTTCACCGGTCCACCAGTCGCGATACAGCGGCATCGGTCCGAGCCGGCGGCATTGGGCCAGGTCAATGGTCCACTCCTGCAGCAGCTCCCTGGCCCGGGCGATCGACGCTTCAACCGGGCCGGGGAGATCACGGGCCGGCTGCAGCTCGGCCTCCAGGATGCCGCGCACCAACCGCTCCAGCGGCTGTCTTGCGGGCGCCAGTTCATCCAGCGCCGGCCGCGCCGCCAGGGCCAGCCGCCGCAGCCGCCGCAGCGGGGTCAACAGGCCCGGGAACCGGTGCACCACCTCTGCTTCCACGGCCTGCGCCTCCAGCACCAGCGCAGTGTCGCGGAGCAGCGGCCGGGGCTGGGCAAGGATCGCCTGCGAGCTTCCGCGCAGCGTCCTGAAGGCCTGCTGCAATGCCATGGCGCGGTACAGCTCGGACGCCTCGACCGCATCGCACGTATCCAGGTGCGTCGGCAACCAGATCGTGTCGGCGCTGGCAGCCGGGATCGTCTGCCGGTGGCGCGGATAGGCGGCGGGATGGAACAGCCGGTGCAGCATGGTTGGGCGTGCCGGCGGCAGCGCCACCCGCATCGGCAGGCTGGACCCGCAGGCGGCCGAAAGCAGCAGGTCCAGGCGCCGGGCCAGCGAAGCGAGCGCTATGGGTTGGTCGGGATCGTGCGGGTAATGACGACGCCAGGTGTCGCGGATGAAGACCGTCGCGCTGCGCGCCACATCAACAACGAAGTCTTCGGGTTCAGACACGTCGGCATCCGCCTACGGGAACATCGCGTCGACCAGTTCGCGCATCGCGCCGAGCAGGGTCGGGTCGTCGCTCAGCGGCGAGACCACCGCTGCGTTGCATGCTTCGCGAACCCCGATGCCGCTGGCCACCAGGCGACCGGCGGCGATCAGCAGCCGCGTACTCGGCACCTCGGCCAGACCGCGGTCGCGCAGTGAGCGCAGCCGTCCGGCCAGCTCGACCAGCGCCACCGCGGTGCCGTTGTCCACGCTGCTTTCGGCAGCGACGATCGCCGCTTCCGCCGGCGGCTCCGGGAAGTCGAGGTCGATGGCGACGAAGCGCTGGCGCGTGCTCGGCTTGAGGTCCTTGAGCATGCGCTGGTAGCCGGGGTTGTAGGAAATGATCAGCTGGAAGCCCGGCGCGGCCTCCAGGGTCTCGCCGGTGCGGTCGATCGGCAGGATGCGCCGGTAGTCCGTCAGCGGATGCAGCACCACGATGGTGTCCTGGCGCGCTTCGACCACTTCATCCAGATAGCAGATCGCGCCTTCGCGCACGGCCCGGGTCAGCGGTCCGTCCTGCCAAACCGTCTCGTCGTGGCGGATCAGGAACCGCCCGATCAGGTCGCTGGCGGTCAGGTCGTCATGGCACGCAACGGTGATCAGCGGCCGCCCCAGCCGCCACGCCATGTGCTCCACCAACCGGGTCTTGCCGCAGCCCGTGGGGCCCTTGAGCATCACCGCCAGGCCACCGGCGTGGCACTGCTGCACGATCTCGACCTCGTTGCCGGTGGGCAGGTAGTACGGTTCGGCCGTCTCCGGCCTCATGCGCTCATCCACCGATCAGCCATCCCCCAGCACAACAGGCCGGTCTTCGACAGCATCGTCGATCACCACGAAATGCGGCCGGTACCTGAAGAAGTCGAAGATGAACATGCCAACGCCTGTGGCGAACACCGTCGCGGTCAGGATCAGCATCAGGAAGTGCACCTGGATCTTGAGCTGGGCATCGAGGTAACCCATGCCCATGATCCGCTCCAGGTACACCTGGGCGATGCCCGCGGTCCCGAACGACAGCGTCATCCCGAACATGCCCGCCACCTGCAGCCAGAACGCCCAGTAGCCCAGCGGCGAATACCTGTCCTGCGGCCGGTTGGTCAGGCCCGGCAGCGCGTAGGTGATCATCGCCATGATGATCATCGCGTAGGCACCGTAGAACGCCGAGTGCGCGTGCATCGCGGTGATCAGCGTGCCATGGGTCCACTTGTTTACCGAAGGCCAGGTATGAGCCAGGCCGAGCAGCCCGGCGCCGAACAGCGCGAAGATAGCGCTGCCGATGGTCCAATGCAGGGCCAGCGTGTTGGGATGCTTTACCCCGCCGCGCCGCATCGCCGCGTAGGCGTAGATCGCCATGGCCGCCAAGGCCAGCGGCTCCAGCGCGCTGAAGAAGCCGCCGACCGGCAGCCAGATCTGCGGTACGCCCACCCAGTAGTAGTGGTGCGCGGTGCCGAGGATGCCGGCGATGAACACCAGGCCCACGATCACGTACAGCCACTTCTCCATCACCTCGCGGTCGATGCCCGACAGGCGGATGAGCAGGTAGGCAAGGAAGCCGGCCATGATCATCATCCACACGCCCTCGACCCACAGGTGGATGGTCCACCAGCGGTAGAAGATCGAGACGGTGTAGTTCTCGTAGTACAGCAGCGCCGGGATGTAGAGCACCGCCGAAAGCCCCAGGCCCAGCAGCAGCACCCCCTCCGTCGTGGTCAGCCGCCGCGCCTTCTTGATCGTCATGCCGATGTTGTAGAGGAACATCACCATGCAGATGACGATCACGATCTTGTGCGGCAGCGGTTGCTCGAGCAGCTTGTTGCCGGTGCCGTAGCGGAACAGGTAGCCGATGACCGCGGTCACGCCCATCAGCGTCCACAGGGCGAGCTGCCAGTAGGCAAGCTTCACGCTGTACAGCTCGGTGCGCGATTCATCCGGCACCAGCCAGTAGGTGGCGCCCATGAAACCGGTGAGCACCCAGACGATCAACAGATTGGTGTGGATAGTCTTGGTGACGTCGAACGGGAGGATGTAGAGCAGCGGGTCCGGCCCCAGGTACTTGGTTGCAGACAGCAGGCCGAACACGATCTGCAGCCCGAACAGCACCATGGCCACGGCGAAGTACCAGTAAGCCACCGATTGGGACTTGTAACGCATGGAAGATCTCCCGGTGCCGGCGCAGGACGCCCGCCAGTCTTATTTCATCGATCCAAGGAAGGCCACGAGCTGCTCGATCTGTTCTTCGGTCAGGGTGTCCGGATAGGTGTTGGGCATGAAGGACGTGCCTTCCGCCGAGAACATCGCGCCGGGCACCAGGTGCGCGCTGGGCGCCACGATCGATTCGCGAATGTAGCCCTCGACGTCGGTCGCGCTGCCGCTGTAGTCCGGCGATGCCAGCGTCTGCGCCGCGCGCTCCGCCATGCCGGCCATCGACGGACCGGCGAGCTGGACGCCCGGCTGCAGCGAATGGCAGGCCGTGCAGACCGGCACCGCGGTGCCGAACAGGTTTTCGCCGATCGCGCGCGGGTCGCTGTCCGCGCGCACGGGCCTGACTTCCTGCGCCTCGGCCGCGCCCTCGGCCGTGCCCTGCGCGGCCACGACGACCGAGCCTCCGGACACCAGGATCGGACGCGGTGGCCAGCCCTGGTTGTCGACCTTCGACACCCAGTCCAGGAACTTGACCAGGTTCGCGATCTCGACCTCGCTGAGGTCCTGCGTCGGCATCAGGCGCCGATGGCGCTGCTCGTCGTAGAACTGGGACGGATCACGCATGTAGGCCTTGAGGTAGGCCTCGCCGCGGTGCTGCGCGATCTTGGTCAGGTCGGGGGCGTAGTAGGCGCCTTCACCAAACAGGGTGTGACAGTTGATGCAGTTGTACTTGTGCCAGACGTCCTTGCCGTGGGTGACCTCCGGCGTGATGTCCTGCGCATTGGTGAGCTCGCCAAAGCGCATGTGGCTGTGAATGGTCAGGCCAACGAAGGCAAGGGCGGCCAGGGCCGTCCCCACGATGGCGAAGATTCGGGACTGCCGCTTGTTCATGGGTCCTTCCTCAGACGCGGATCTCGGGCCAGTAGGAAATTGCCGTATAGCCGGCGTACACCGCAGCCACCACCATCAGCAGCAGTACAACCCTTCCCACCCAGCTGACGATTGACACCAGGTTTGTCGCGTTCATTCGACTGCTCCCCGACCTGTGCGGGGTCCACTGTGACACTGGTTGGCCCGATGTGCATTGTGCGATGCAACGTTTTCGTGCGCGTGGCGCGATCCTACTGGGCGTGGATTTCGTCGGAGACGATGTTCCCGTCGACCAGGGTGAACGTGCGGTCACAGGTGTCCGAAAGGCGCGGATCGTGGGTGACCACCAGCACCGCGCAGCCGAACTGCTGGTTGAATCGGCGCAGCAGCTCGAACACGTCGGCCGCGGTCTTCGTGTCCAGGTTGCCGGTGGGCTCGTCGGCCAGCAGCAGCGAGGGCCTGGTGACCAGTGCGCGGGCGATGGCCACGCGCTGCTGCTGGCCGCCGGACAGCTGGTCCGGCTTGCGGTCGAGATATTTCTCCAAGCCTACGTCGGCCAGCAGTCCGCGGGCGATGTCGGTCACCTCTCGATCGGGACGGCCGTTGGCCACCATCCACGGCATCAGCACGTTTTCCAGCGCGGTGAATGCACTGATCAGATGATGGAACTGGAACACGAAGCCGATATGCCGCCCACGCAGGGCGGTGCGCGCCTCGTCATCCATCTGGCGGGTGGGCTGGCCCTGCAGATAAAGTTCGCCATCGGTCGGGGAGTCGAGCAGGCCGATCAGGTTGAGCAACGTGCTTTTGCCCGATCCCGAGGGACCGACCAGCGCGGCGAAGTCGGCGCTGTCCAGGCGCATGTCGATGCCATGCAGCACCTCGACCTCGTTGGGCCGGCCGATGTTGTAGGACTTGCGCAGCCCCTCCAGGCGCAGCACTTCGGCGGCTTCAGCCACGGATCGCCTCCACCGGATCAAGTCGCGATGCGCGCGACGCAGGCACCATCGCGGCCGCTACGCCTGCGACGGTGGCCAGCGCCATCGCCGCAGGCACCAGCATCGGCGGCAGGGGCACATCGAACAGCCCCGGGCCGAGGTTGTTGAAAGCCCAGACGAGGCCAAATCCGGACAGCGCACCGATGGCCGAACCCGCCATGCCCAGCACCGCACCCTGCACCAGGAACACGCGCAGCATCTGCGCCCGCCGGGTGCCCATGGCGCGCAGGATGCCGATCTCGCGGGTTCGCTGGGCCACGCTCACCGCCAGCACGCTGGCGATGCCCAGCGCCACCGAGATCGCTACAAAGAAGCTGATCATGCGCGTGGACATGCTTTGCGAGCGAAGCGCGTTCATCAGCTGGGCGTTGGTTTCCATCCAGCTCTCGGCCTGCAGTCCGGTGAGCCCGTCCACCCGGCCAGCCATGCTGTCGGCGGCGAAGAGGTTCTGGACGGTCATGTCGATCACGGTCACGCCGCCAGGCAGGCCCAGCAGCGACTGCGCCTGTTTCAGGTCCACGTACACGTAGCGCGCATCCAGTTCGCGCACGCCCAGTTCGAAGATGCCG
Organism: Luteimonas sp. A478; assembly: GCF_054052025.1. Classification (NCBI taxonomy): domain Bacteria; kingdom Pseudomonadati; phylum Pseudomonadota; class Gammaproteobacteria; order Lysobacterales; family Lysobacteraceae; genus Luteimonas; species Luteimonas yangxiaopingae. Next base: position 223,199 of record NZ_JBSVRF010000005.1, read on the forward strand.
GCCACGTTGACCACCACATCGCCACCGTCCCCTGCCTGGAGGCGCAGTTTTCCGCCCAGGCGCAGGCCAAGATCCTCGGCCAGTTTCTTGCCGATCACGGCATTGCCAGAACCGACCTCAAGCCGCCCTTCCACCATGCTTTCATGCAGCGGGATCACCTGCAGGTAGCGGTCCAGGTCAACGCCGACCAGGGCCACGGATTCCAGTGCCTCACCGCGGCGGCCGAACGCGGGCCCGGACACCACCGGGGACACCGCAGTCACGCCCGGCAGGCGATCCAGCACCTCAACCACCTGCAGCCAGTTGTCGATGGGCCGCAGCGCCTGCGGGCGCGGATCCTCCAGCACCAGCTGCAGCGTGCCAGCCGCGGCCGGGGCAACCCGGTTCACTTCCCGTGGTGCTTCCACCCGTATGTGCGACTGGGTGCCCAGGGTGCGCTCGATGATGTTGTCCTGCAGCCCCGCGATCAGCGCGGTGACAAACACGATCACCGCCACGCCAACCGCGATGCCGAACAGGATCAGCAGCGTCTGCGCCCGGCCCTGGCGCAGGAAACGCATGGCGATGGTGGTCTCGATCCACATGGCTCAGTCGAACCGGACGGGCAGTTCACCGCGGGTGGCGCTGCTGCCCGGCTCCGGCAGGGGTTCGATGCTGATACGGGCGCGGCTGCCATCCTCCGGCAGCGCCGCCTGGCCGATGGCGCTGGCGGCCACTACGCGATCGCCTTCCTGCAGACCTTCCACCACCTCGCTCATCGCCAGCCCGCGCAGGCCCAGCTGCACTTGCGTGCGCTGCAGGCGACCGCCGCGCAGCACCAGCACCGATGCACGGTCGGAGCCGGGGTCGGCGCCGATCAGCGCGTCGTTTGGCACTGCCAGCGCCTGGTCGCGGCTGCCGGTGAGGATGGTGGCGGTGACCGTCATGTCCTGGCGTACGAAGTCGGCCGCCGGATCCAGCCGCAGGCGTACATCCACCGTGCCGCGTGCGGGATCGATACCCGGCGCGATGTGATGCACGGTGGCCCGGAACGGGCGGCCCGGAAACGCGTCGGCAATACAGATGGCGGGCTGGCCCACGGCCAGCATCGACAGGTTTTTCTCGTCCAGCGGCAGCAGGATTTCACCCGGTGCATCGACGGCGATCTCCAGCAGCACGTCGCCCGGCACCACGGTGTCGCCCGGCTCCACCAGCCGGGTCAGCACCACGCCAGGGGCAGTGGCGCGGATTTCAGCGCGCGAAAGCTCGGCTTCGGCCGCCTGCAGGCGTTCGCGCAGCTGTGCTTCGCGGGCCCCTCCGGCCAGTGATTGAAGGGCAAGGCGCGCCTGTTCGGCGGCAGCGCGGGCGGCCACTTCCACCTGCGCTGCCTCCTCCACGCTCTCGCGGGCTACCAGCTGACGTTCGGCCAGCTCGCGCCGGCGCGCATGGGCACGCTCGGCCTGGGCCAGGTCGGCGCTGGCCTGGCGCAGACGCGCTTCGGCGTCGGGCCGGTCATCCTCGCGCAGCGCGGCCAGCGCCGCGCGCGCCTCATCGCGGCGCGCTTCAAGATCACGGGCGCGCAGGGTCACCAGCACATCGCCCGGCGCCACGCGGTCGCCGTCCATCACCCTGCGCTCAAGCACCAGCCCGGCGATCTCGGCGCCTACCTCGACGCGCGAGGGCGAGGCCACCCGGCCGGTGGCCACCACGTTCTGGACCATCGGTCCCGCCTGCACTTCGTAGCCGGGCAGCACCGGGCCGCGCAACGCCACAATGCCCCAGGCAACCAGCACCAGCGCCAGCACTGCGACCACTGCAATGGTCCACTTTTTCGGCGCGCGCATCAGCTTCCCATGGCCACTTGGAGAAGCGGCATATTGGCTGGAACCGCAGCTCCGCGCCAACGACGCGGCCAACCCGGCCACCCGCGCATCGTCGGGAGGACCCTCATTGCTCCGCGACAGGCCCAGGGTGAGCTTGCCGATCGACTCCATTTTTGTGATGCGTGGAGCAGCCGCGAATCGAAAGGATGGATGCTTCATGGGCATTTTCGTGCCCACGGCTCGCGTTCAGCATCTTTTCGCGCCGGCTCCACGCGTCCGGCCCAATGATCAACCACCCCCAACCCCCGGAGCCCCACCATGCCCATCAAGACAATGGAAGAACTTTTCATCCACGACCTGTCCGACACCTACAGCGCCGAGAAGCAGATGTCCAAGGCGCTTCCGAAGCTGGCAAAAGCGGTCGAGAACGAGCAGCTCGCAGCCGCTTTCGAGGCCCACCTGGAGGAAACCCTGGTGCAGATCGAGCGCATCGAGGAAGTGGCGCAGACGCTGGGGTTCAAGCTGAAGCGCATCAAGTGCGAGGCGATGGAGGGCCTGGTGGAAGAAAGCAAGGACACCATCGAGAAGATCGAAGAAGGCCCGGTGCGTGACGCCGCGCTGATCGGCGGCGCGCAGAAGGTCGAGCATTACGAGATTGCCGCCTACGGCACCCTGTGCGCGATGGCCAAGCAGCTCGGCTACAAGGATGCCCTGCCCCTGCTGAAAGCCTCACTGGATGAAGAAAAGGCGACCGACGAAAAGCTCACCATGCTGGCCGAAGGTGGCGGCAATCAGCGCGCCGCCAAGGCCGCATGATCAGCACTTCACGACGCTGATGTCACCCGATGTCTCCAGCATTGCCAGATCCACTTCCGATATGTCCTGGCAGCCGGCTTCACGCATTGCGATCTCCAGATCACTCAGGGTCAGCGACTGACGGCGAAGCTCGTCATCAAAAACCTTGCCGTGCCGTACGAGCACCACTGGTTGCCCCTCCACCACACTGTCGAACAGCTTCCATCGCGCGCTGATGAAGCCCACCAGCCAGTTCAGGCCCAGCAGCGTGGCCGCCAGAATCAGGCCGCCCACGAGCGACGTATCGTCGCTGATGAGCGAGTTCTGCACGGCGGTGCCGAGCAGGACCACCACGACCAGGTCGAACGGGGTGTACTGGCCCACCGTGCGCTTGCCCACGATGCGCACCAACACCAGCACCGCCACATAGACGGCAATGGCCCGGACAAGAAATTCGTACCAGGGCACGCTCATCGAGAACAGGCTTTCCAGCAGGTCTTCCATGTTTCCTCCTAACAGCCCGCGCCACCGCAGCGGTCGGCGACTCGGTGACTTCCGGCACCACTTCCTCCTCCAGCACCCGCGGCATCGGCGGGGCCGCTGTTGCTGCGCGCGGCGTTTTTTGATTTGGGGCGCGGGAGGGACTGCCCTTTCTCTGTAGCCATCGGAAAACACCTGGGAAGTGAAAGCCAAGCTCCGCCATCCCCAGTGAAACCCCGGTGATATTTCCACCGATCGGCAGGAGCGCGCGTGGCGCGCTCCTACGAGGGATGGGGTGCTATTGGATCAGTGGAAATCGCGGCTGCGCACATCGAGCTTGCCGAGCAGCGGCGTGAGGTCATACAGGCGATGGGCCACCAGGTGCCGCACGCCGTTTTCGGCCTCCAGCTTCCCCTCCACCATCAGCAGCTGCGCCTCCAGGAACGGACGCCGCTGGCGCTCGGCCAGCTGTCGCCAGACCACCACGTTGATCATGCCGTGCTCGTCTTCCAGGGTGACGAAGGTGACCCCGCTCGCGGTTTGCGGGCGCTGTCGTCCCACCACAATGCCGGCAGCGCGGATGTTGCGCCCATGGGGAATGTCCGCCAGCTCACGCGAACTGCGGCACCACCGCTCACGAAGCTGCGCCCGCAGCAGCGCCATCGGATGCCGGCCCAGGGTGGTGCCGACGGTGGCGTAGTCGGCAAACAGGTCCTGGCCGGCGGTGGGCAGCGGCAGCGCCACCTGCTGTTCGCGCGGCTGCGTGGCGGCATCCAGCAGCGGGCGGCGCTCTTCCACCCCGGCCACCGCCCAGCGCGCGCGATGCCGGTGGCCGGCCAGTCCGCGCAAGGCGCCGGAATCGGCCAGCAGCTCGCGTGCACGCGCTGCCAGCGCCGCCCGCTCGCACAGGTCTTCCACATCGTCGAACGGCCGGGACACGCGCACCTGTTCAATCCTGTGCGCGTCCTCTTGCCGGAATCCGCGCACCATCCGCAGCCCCATGCGCAGGGCAAACCCATTCTTGCCATCCGGCTCCAGCGTTGAGTCCCAATCGCTCCAGCGCACGTCCACCGGCCGCACCTGCCCGCCGTGCCGGCGCAGGTCCTGCAGGATCTGGTCGGCGCTGTAGAAGCCCATGGGCTGGCTGTTGACCAGGGCGCAGGCGAAGGCGACCGGATACTTCCGCTTGAGCCAGCAGCTGGCCCAGGTGAGCAGGGCAAAACTGGCAGCGTGCGATTCGGGGAATCCGTAACTGCCAAAGCCCTTGATCTGTTCGAAGATGCGGGCGGCGAACTCGGCGGAGTAGCCGCGCTCCAGCATGCCCGCGGTCAGCTTGTCGCGATGATGCTCCAGCCCGCCGTGGCGCTTCCATGCGGCCATCGAGCGGCGCAGGTCGTCGGCCTGGCCCGGCGAGTAGCCGGCGGCCACCACCGCCAACTCCATCACCTGTTCCTGGAACAGGGGCACGCCGAGGGTGCGTTTGAACACCTTTTCCAGCTCCGGCGAGGGATAGGTCACCGGCTCCTCGCCGCTGCGCCGGCGCAGGTAAGGGTGGACCATGTCGCCCTGGATCGGTCCCGGCCGCACGATCGCCACCTGGATCACCAGGTCGTAGAACCGCCTCGGCCGCAGCCGCGGCAGCATCGCCATCTGCGCCCGCGATTCGATCTGGAAGGTGCCGATGGTGTCGGCGCGGCCGATCATCTCCCAGGTGTCGTCGTCGCTGCCGGGGATGCCCGCAAGGTCCCATGCGTGGCTGTAGTGCTCTTTCACCAAGTCAAAGCAGCGGCGCAGCGCGGTGAGCATGCCCAGCGCCAGGATGTCGACCTTGAGCAGGCCGAGCGCATCCAGGTCGTCCTTGTCCCACTGCACCACGGTGCGCCCCTCCATGCTGGCGTTTTCCACCGGCACCAGCTCATGCAACGGCTGTTCGCTGATCACGAAACCGCCCGGATGCTGGGACAGGTGGCGGGGGAAACCGATCAGCTCGCCGGCCAGCACCAGGATCCGGTGCAGCAGCGGACTGTCCGGATCAAAACCGTGTTCGCGCAGACGCTCGGGCGCGGGCAGCGCATCGCTCCAGTGGCCAATGCAGCCCGCCAGCGCATCGATCTGGTCGGGCGGCATGCCCAGCACCCGCGCCACGTCGCGCACCGCACCCGCGCCGCGGTAGCTGCTGGCCACCGCGGTGAGCGCGGCGCGGTGGCGGCCATAGCGCCCGAACACGTACTGGATGACTTCCTCGCGCCGCTCGTGCTCGAAATCGACGTCGATATCCGGCGGCTCGTTGCGTTCGCGCGAGATGAAGCGCTCGAACAGCATGCCGATCCGGTCCGGGTCGATCGCGGTGATGCCCAGCGCGTAGCAGACCACCGAATTGGCAGCCGAACCGCGCCCCTGGCAGAGGATGTCGCGGCTGCGGGCAAAGCGAACGATGTCGTGCACGGTGAGGAAGTAACTTTCGTAGCCGAGCTCGGTGATCAGCGCCAGCTCCTTTTCCACCAGCGCCCGCGCCTTGCCCGGCACGTCGTCCGGCCAGCGCCAGCGCGCGCCTTCCTCCGTCAGCGCACGCAGCCACGAAGCCGGGGTATGGCCCTGCGGCACCAGCTCATGCGGATACCGGTAGCGCAGCTCGCCCAGGTCGAAGCGGCAGCGGCGGGCGATGTGCACGCTTTCTTCCAGCAGCTCCGGTGGATACAGCTCCCTCAACGCCGGCAGCGGTCGCAGGTGGCGCTCGCCATTGGGAAACAGCCTCCAGCCGGCTTCGGCCACGGTGGTGCGGTGACGGATCGCGGTCATCACGTCCTGCAGCGCGCGTCGTCCGCGCGCATGCATGTGCACATCACCCGCGGCCACCAGCGGAATGTCGTGGTGTTCGCCCAGCGTCTGCAGCCGGGCCAGCCTGGTCGCATCGCCGGCGCCGCGGTGCAGCTCCACCGCGATCCAAAGCCGCTGGGGGAACAGCCGCTTCAGCCAGTTCGCGCACTCTCCGGAGATGGTGTCACCGGCCTTGTCCGTCGCGGCCGCTTCAATCTCCGGGACCCACAGCGCCAGCAGCCCGTCGACGCCTGCCCCGAAGTCCTCGCGCAACAGCCGGTATTCACCCTTGGACGCGCGCCGCCGGGCGGCAGTGATGATCCGGCACAGCGCCTGGTAGCCGGTCAGGTCCTCGACCAGCAGCACCAATTTCGGTCCGTCTTCCACGCGCATCTCGCTGCCCACCACCAGCGCCAGCCCGGCCTTCTTCGCCGCCTGCCAGGCGCGCACGATCCCGGCCAGCGTGCACTCATCGGTGATCGCCAGCGCCTGGTAGCCATGTCGCTTGGCCCGCTCGAACAGCTCAGCGGCGCTGGAGGCCCCGCGCTGGAAGCTGAAGTTGGACAGGCAGTGCAGCTCGGCGTAGTCCACGCTCATGCGAACCAGCCGTGCAGCCACCAGCCGCCCTCGCCGCGCACCGGCTGGTACACCCAGGCCTTCTGCCCGGTGGACAAGTGTGCAATGCGGTAGTCGCGGCGTACGTCACCACCATCCCACCAGCCGGTTTCGATGCGCTCGCCGCCTTCCAGCTCCCGCGGAGGTGTGCCGCGCAGCGGGATCGGATGCGGCAGCAGCCAGCCCGGCCGTGGCGCCTGCAGGGAGGGGGCAGCAGCGCTTCCGGATTCGGGAAGCCAGGCTTTTTCCGGCCGGTGGTCGGCGTGCACGCCCAGCCCATGCACCGCGTCCTCGCCCAAGCGCGCGCGCAGCCGTTCGCGCAGCTGCTCCCAGGCCATCGCCTGCTGTGGGCGCTCATCGAACAGTTCGCGGTGCGCGGGCACGAATGCGGGCAGCTCGTCGGCCACCAACGCCAGCGCACGCACCGCGGCCGGCACCCGCGCCTGCTCCAGCCGCCCGCGGGCGAGTTCAAACAGCATCGCCTCCTCACGTTCGGGCGCCAGCAGGCCCACCGGCACCTTCGTATCGGCGCGCCCGTCGTGCTCAAGCAGCAGGTTGAAGCGCTGCACCCCGCCATCGCGCCCGGCCAGGTACGCGGCCAGGTCCGAGGTCAGCCGCCGCAGCGGAAACAGCAGCGCCTGCGAGGATGCCGTCTCGTGACCCAGCTCGATGCGCATGTCGAAACGGTCCGGCGGCCGGTACCAGTCCAGTACCACCTCACGCTCACCCGTCAGTTCATCCAGGTGCTGCAGTACCCGGGCCGGAAACCTGCGGACGATGGCATCGCGCGGCAGGGCCATCACTTCGCGCAGGCTGCGCAGCCCCATGCGCGCGAACGCGGCCGCCGCCTCGGGAGCAAAGTCGGCGCGCTCCACGGGGAGCTGGCCCAGCACGCGCCGCAGCGGCGCCCCGGCCCCTACCGCCAGTCCATCGTGGACATTGACCAGCGCCCGCGCCGCGACCGGATTCGGCGCCGCCACGATCCGATGCGCAAAGCCGAGCTGCGTCAGTTCCTCCCGCAGCCTGGCCTCAAACCGCGGCCACGGGCCAAACAGCCCCAGGCTGCCCTGGATCTCCACCAGCAGCGCATGTGGCCAGCGGGGGCTGACCTGCGAACTGAAGCGATAGGCCCATGCGGCCAGGAAGCGGTGCCAGCGCGCCTCTTCATCCGGATCGTGATCGCGGGTCGCCAGCCCGTGGGCCAGCGCCTGCGCCCCGGTCAGCGCCATGCCACGGCGCAGACCCAGTGCCCGTGCGGCGGGATTGACCGCATGCAGCACCCGCCGCTGGCGCGCGCCGGATACCAGCGCCAACGGCGCCTCCGGATTGGCACAACGTCGCAGCACGCCGTCCAGCGCCAGCCGCGGCAACAGGATGCAGGCCCAGCGCATGGCTCAGCCCTGGCGCCCGATCCAGCGGATCGCAGCCCCGGCGTTAGCAGGCGCGGCACCGGATGGAGCAGCACCGAATGGAATGGGCTGCGGCGGTGCCAGCCCGCCGCGGCACTTGAGCACCCGCAGCTGCGACGGGCGCGCATCGATCGCGATCCGCAGCGCCGCCGGGGAAGGATTGCGCGCCGCCACCAGCGGGCGGGTCGCCAGGCCCAGGGTGCGACCGGCCTCGGCTGCCACCTGCAGCCGGCGCAGCGCACGGTCATCGGCCTTCAGCGGCCAGCACAACACCGCACCGCAGCTGCCTGATCGCAGGCACTGCTCGGTGGCCCACAGCGCATCGCGCTCCGTGGCGGCCTCCACCACTTCCATCTGGCGCAGGTCCACGCCCGCCGCCTGCCAGGCCGGAGCAAACGGCACGTACGGCGGCGCCACCAGCACCATCCGTTCTCCCGCCCGGCTCAGCCGCGCCAGCACCGGCCACAGCAGCTGCAGCTCGCCCACCCCGTCAGCCGGAACCAGGATCTCGCTCAACGCCCCCTCCGGCCAGCCGCCCGCGGGCAACACCGCATCCAGCGCCGCATGGCCCGTGGGTTGGCCTTCGGCCGGGCGCGGGGGCGGCCGGCCCTTCCAGATCCGGCGTTGCTCGACCAGCGCATCAATGGCTATCACCGCGCCCATGTCAGCCCCGCCGCACCAGCCCGCAGAACACGCCTTCAACGGCGAAGTCCTGGCCCGGCTCGACTACGATCGGCGCATAGGCGGGATTGCGCGGCAGCAGCCGCAGCGCATCGGCCGCACGTGACAGCCGCTTGATGGTCAGCTCCCCGTCCAGCCGCGCCACCACCGTCTGCCCGTCGCGGGCATCGGCGCTGCGCTTCACCCCCACCAGGTCGCCATCGTGGATGCCGTCGTCGATCATCGAATCGCCCTGCACCCGCAGCAGGTAATCGGGCACGGAGGAAAACAGCCGCGCATCCAGGCTCAGCGTGTCCACCAGTCCCGCATCGGCCCCGATCGGCGCACCCGCCGCCACCCGGCCCAGCACCGGCACCCGCAGCAAGTCGGCCCGCGCCCGCATCCCCGCCGGTCTCACCCCACGCGCCTTGCCCGGCGCAAACTCCACCAATCCCGCTTCGGCCAGCGCCAGCACATGCTTGCGCGCCGCCCCGCGCGAGGCCAATCCACTGGCTTCGGCAATCTCGGCCAGCGTAGGCGGCTGGCCATGGTTGGCCACCCGATCACGGATGAACGAGAGGATGGCGGCGCGGCGGGGACTCAGGGCTGGGCTCATGGAGTACATTTGTACTCTAACTGCGGGAATTTGTCCTCTCCGCACTTCGGACGGGTGCCGAGGGGTCTGCGGGGTGGCCCTTGGCGGGACTGTCGGCGCCATGGACGGCGCCGCCAAGCCTCCATGGATGGATTTACGGCGTGTCCCGCCAAGGGCCGCCACGCAGACCCGCCCGCGCTTCCATCCTGAACGCGGGCAGGGTCTACTGGATAGGCACCTCTACTCAGCTCCAGCCTCTCCCGCAATGACCCTCGCCTTCGTCACCCTGCTCGATTTCATCGGCACCTTCGCCTTCGCCATCAGCGGCGGTCTGGTGGCCGTGCGTCACCGCCTGGACCTGTTCGGCGTGCTGGTGCTTTCCTTTGCCGCCGCTACCGCCGGCGGCATGACCCGCGACATCGTGCTGGGCGTGACCCCCGTGGCCGTGGCCGACTGGCGCTACCTGGCCATTTCCCTCGCCGCCGGCCTGCTCACCTTCTTTCGCCACGGACAGGTGGAACGGATGCGCAACCCGGTGCAGCTCACCGACGCCATCGGCCTGGCCCTGTTCGCGGTGATTGGCTCGGACAAGGCCCTGCACGCGGGAATCGGGCCGGTGGGCGCGGTGATGATGGGGATCCTGTCTGGCATCGGCGGCGGCATCGTGCGCGATGTGCTGGTGGCGCAGGTGCCTACTGTCCTGCGCTACGAGCTGTACGCGCTGGCGGCGCTGGCGGCTTCGGTGGTGATGGTCATTGGCCACGAACTCGACCTGCCCCATGCACCGGTCGCGGTCGCAGGCGCGACGCTGTGCTTCACCCTGCGCTGGCTGGCAGTGCGGCGGGGGTGGCGGCTGCCGGTCGCGAGGGGCCGCGGGGACTGAAGTACGGGGCACGCTGAAGTCACGCGGCTTCGCGCGCATGGCGCGCTCCTACGGGGAGGAAGCCTTTCCGTTTTTTACCGGGAGCGTGACGACCATGACGGTCATGTCGTCGGGGTCGGCGGTCACGTTAAAGCCCAGGTGTCGGCACATCGAGAGCATGGTGGTGTTCTCGCGCAGCACCTGGCCTTCGATCACATCCAGACCAAGCCAGTCGGCCAGCTCGACCATGATCTGCATCAGCTGCCAGCCCAGGCCCGCACCCTTCAGGTCGGAGCGAACCATGATCCCGTACTCGCCCCGGTCGTAATTGGCATCTGATACCAGTCGCACCGCGCCCAGCATTTCGCCGGTCTCCGGATTGATCGCCGCCAGCGCCATCTGCCGCGCGTAGTCCAGCTGGGTCAGGCGGGCGATGAACTCGTGGCTGAAATCGCGCACCGCCTGGAAGAATCGCAGGCGCAGGTCATCGGCCGTGACCTTTTCAAAGAACCTGCGGAACATCGCTTCGTCCTCCGGCCGCACGGGCCGCACGAAGGCCTGCTTGCCATTGGCCAAGGTGATGTTGCGTTCCCATTCCCGCGGATAGGGCAGAACCGCGAAACGCGGATGGCCGCGGCCCCGGTGCAGCCTGCGTGAGGGCGCAACCGACACCCGCGCATCCACCGCAACCACGCCGTCACGATCGGCCAGCAGCGGATTGATATCCACCTCCAGCACTTCCGGCAGGTCGGCCGCCAGCTGGGCCAGCTTGACCAGCACCAGCGCCACCGCGCGCTCATCCGCGGCGGGCACATCGCGGTAGGACTTGAGGATGCGCGACACCCGGGTGCGGCCGATCATCTCGTGGGCCAGGCGCAGGTCCAGCGGCGGCAGCGCCAGCGCCTTGTCGTCGATCATTTCCACGGCCACCCCGCCGCGCCCGAACACCACTACCGGACCGAACACCGGGTCGTCGGCGATGCCGGCAATCAGCTCGCGCGCCTTGGGCCGCACGATCATCGGCTGCACGCTCAAACCTTCAATGCTGGCATCCGGTCGCAGTTCGGCGGCCCGCTGCAGAATCGCCGTGGCGGCCTCGCGCACGCCTTCGACACTGACCAGGTTCAGGCGCACGCCATCCACATCGGACTTGTGCGGAATATCCGCTGAGAGCACCTTCACCGCCACTGCTGAGCCAGCCGCCAGCAGCGCTCCGGCAGCCTGTGCAGCCGCCTCGGGATCCGTGGCCAACACGCTGGGCGCATAAGGAATGTCATAGGCCGCGAACAGCTCGGCCACCTCCATCGGATCCAGCCAGGTCCGGCCGGCCTCCAGCACCCGCTGCACCAGCGCCTGGGCGGCGGCGAGGTCGACGGTGAAGTCGTCGGGCAGGCTGGGCGGGGTTTCGCGCAGCGCGGCCTGCGCCTGGCGGTGCCGGGCCAGATACATGAAGCCACGCACCGCCTCGGCCTCGGTGGCGTAGGTAGGCACCCCCGCCGCGCCCAGGATACTTTCGGCCTCGCCGTCTGCGCCCATCCATACCGCCAGCGTCGGCTTGCGCCGCGCCTTGGCCGGGTACGCCCGCAACGTGTCGGCCACCGCCCGGGCGGTCTCCTGCGGTTGCGAGAGCACCGTGGGCACGTGGATGGCGAGCACCGCATCGGCGCCGTCGTCATGCAGCAACGCTTCCATGGCCTGCGCATAGCGCTCGCCATCCGCATCGCCCAGCACATCAACGGGATTGGTCCGCGACCAGCCGCGCTGCAGCAGCCCGTCGAGGGTTTCCACCGTCTGCCCTGACAATTCCGCCGGTCGGCCACCCGCGTCCACCAGCCGGTCCAGGGCCAGCATGCCGGTGCCCACGCCGTTGGTCAGTACCGCCATCCGGTCGCCCGGCAGGCTCACCAGGTGCGAGAGCGTCTCGGCAGCGGCAAACAGTTCGTCCAGCGCATGCACCCGCAGCACGCCCGCGCGGCGGAAGGCGCTGTCATACACGTGGTCCGGCAGGGCAAGGGCGGCGGCATGGGTCTGTGCGGCGCTGGCCCGGGGCGCATGGCGACCGGATTTGACCACCACCACGGGCTTGGCGCGGGCAGCCGCGCGGGCGGCGGAGAGGAATTTGCGCGCATCGCGCACGTGTTCGATGTAGAGCAGGATCGCGCGGGTGCGGTAGTCGGTGGCGAACCAGTCGAGCATGTCGGCGAAATCGACATCAATGGCATCGCCCAGCGAGATCGCCGCCGAGAACCCGATCGAGCGGGTATGTGCCCACTCCAGCACGGCTGCGGCGACGGCACCCGACTGGGAGACCAGGGCCAAGTCGCCAGCCTTGGGGGGTTGCGCGGCGAAACTGGCGAACAGCTTCGAGTGCGGCGCCACCACGCCCAGGCAGTTGGGGCCCACGATGCGCAGCCCGCGCGGGCGGGCCACCGCTTCCAGCGCGGCGTTGTAAGACTCCGGTCCCGAACCCATGCCGCGGGTCAGCACCACCACCGCACGGGCGCCACAGTCAGCCGCCACCCCGGCCACCTTTGCCACCGCCCTTGGCGGCACGGCGATCACCACCAGGTCGGGCTTGAAGCCCAGTTCGGGCATGCGCTTTACCGTGCGGACGCCTTCGACCTCCGGATAGCGGGCATTGACCACGCCCACCGGGCCGGCGAAACCGCCCTCCAGCAGCTGCCGCAGCACCAGCCGGCCCAGCGAGCGTTCCCGCGGGCTGGCACCCACCAGCGCGATTGACCGTGGGCGGAAGACGGCGTCGAGGGAATAGGTGCTCACGGAAGACCGAATGCAGGAGGGACCGCCACCTTACTACCGGACGCCGGGGTTCCGGAGCCGGCGCGGTATCCTGTTGTCCCCCACTGATATTCCCCACGTCTGCCATGTCCATGCATATCTACAAGGTGTTCACCATTGAAGCCGCGCACCGGCTGCCGAACGTGCCTGAAGGCCACAAGTGCGCGCGCCTGCATGGGCATTCCTTCCGGATCGAGCTGCACGTGGCCGGTGAGCCGGGCGAGCACACCGGCTGGATCATGGACTTCGCCGACCTCAAGGCCGCCTTCCAGCCGCTGTACCAGCAGCTGGACCACAACTACCTCAACGACATCGAGGGCCTGGAAAACCCCACCAGCGAACGGCTGGCCATGTGGATCTGGGACCGGCTCAAGCCGGTGGTACCGGAGCTGGATGAGGTGGTGGTGCACGAGACCTGTACGGCCGGCTGCCGCTACCGCGGCCGATAAGCACTCCGGCGCCCAGCGCTCACCGGTAAACGGGAAGCCCTGCCCACCCGTTGGGATGACCGAGGAACACCAAGGTGAACGGCTGCTGCAGTGGCACGACCGAAATATGTTGCATCGCAACAAAAGTTGCGATATGGTGCATCGCACAAACCGGCAAAAGCCTGCCGGCCTCAAAGCCCCAGGAGAACCGCCATGAACCAGTACAACCAGTACAACCAGTACAACGAACAGTTCGCCACCGCGACGCGCCAGTTCGCCGACACCGCAGCCCAGGTCAACCAGCTGGCCCTGCAGAATGCCGAGAAGGTGTTCGCGCTGCAGATGGGCACTCTGGAAGAAAGCGTCAACGCGGCGTTTGCCTTCTTCGGTCAGGCGACCGAAGCCCGCGACGGCGACAGCTACAAGACCCTGTGGCCGAAGGGCGTGCAGGTTGCCCGCGAGAACGTCGAGCGCAGCATCAATGCCGGCCAGGAAGCCCTCGCCAGCACGCTGAAGACCAACGAGGCCATCGGCCAGATCGCCAAGGGCCAGATCGAAGCCGCCACCGAGCAGGCCAAGGACGTTGCTTCCAAGGCTGCCAAGGCTACCCGCAAGAGCTGATCGAACGACCTGCTGCCGCCTCTCTCCGGCAGCGTCGTTTCCCCCGGAACCCGGTCGCGCAAGCTGCCGGGTTTTTTCATGGGTGCCGTTCGGCAACCAGACCCATGCGCATACGCTGGCCTGGCTACCGGATAGTGGCTAGGATTACCGGCAGCCAGCAAGACGCGAGCAAGGGGTGCACGATGGGGGAAATTACTGCTCAGCCGGGCAAACGCCGGGAGCTGCTGCTGTTCCTGTTCCTGACCGTGGTGCTGTTCCCGCTGCTGTCGGTGATGGTGGTGGGAGGCTACGGCTTCGCGGTCTGGATCTGGCAGATCTTCAACGGACCGCCAGGACCTCCCTGATGGCAGACCATGCCATTAGCGTGACCCCTGCTTCGCACTCCCATTCGCGCCGCGCCCTGTTGCGCGGACAGCTGCACGCCGAAGCTCCGTTGCGCCCACCGTGGGCCCTGCCCGAGGCGGCGTTCACCGATGTTTGCACCGCCTGCCATGCCTGCCTGACCGCGTGTCCTGAAAGCGTGCTGGTGCGTGGCCCGGGCGGCTATCCGGTGTTCTCGCCCCAGCGCGGCGAATGCACTTTCTGCGGCGATTGCGAAACCGCGTGCAAGCCGCGTGCGCTCGACCGCGGTGGAAACCGTGACCCGTGGAACCTGCTTCCGCAGTTCGGTGAAAACTGCCTGACCGCCAAGGGCGTGGTGTGCCGCAGCTGCAGCGATGCGTGTGGCGATGACGCGATCGTTTTCCCGCGGGCCAGGGTCCCATCACCCCAAGTCAACGCCGACTGCTGCACCGGCTGCGGCGCCTGCGTGGCCGCGTGTCCAACCCATGCGATCAACCTGCATCACCTGGAGGCACTTGCCCCATGAGCGAGCGTGACGAGCTGCATATCGCCAGCCTGCTGATCCACCACCAGGTCGAAGCCTCGGACGCAATCCGGCAGCTGGTGGACACCAGCGACGGGCTGGAAATCGCCCTGGCCGACCACAACCGCAGCGTGCTGCTGCAGGAATCCGCAGACACCCGCGGCCTGATGGACAACGTGGACCGGCTGCGCGACCTGCCCGGCGTGGTCAGCGTGAACCTGGTCTACCACCACGTCGAGTCGCGCGCCGAACTCGAGCAACCCCATGTCCAGCTATCCCCAGCTATCCGGAGCAGACCATGACCACGCGTCGTGAATTCATCCGCACCTCCGCCGTGGCCGCCGCCGCGGCCGCCGCCGGCATGCCCATGCCCGGCGCCGGCAACCCCCCGGTCACGGAGGAGATCGGCACCGACACCGCCGGCCTGAAGTGGAGCAAGGCCCCCTGCCGCTACTGCGGCACCGGCTGCGGCATCAACGTGGCCGTGCGCAACAACCGGGTGGTGGCGACCCACGGCGACGTGCATGCCGAGGTCAACCGCGGCCTGAACTGCGTCAAGGGCTATTTCCTGTCCAAGGTGATGTACGGCGCCGACCGGCTGACCACGCCGCTGCTGCGCAAGACCAACGGCGTCTACGACAAGGAAGGCGACTTCACCCCGGTCAGCTGGGACGAGGCCTTCGACGTGATGGAGGAGAAGTTCCGCGCCGTGCTCAAGGCCAAGGGTGGCGACGGCATCGGCATGTTCGGCTCCGGCCAGTGGACGGTGTGGGAAGGCTACGCCGCCAACAAGCTGATGAAGGCCGGCTTTCGCAGCAACCACATCGACCCCAACGCGCGCCACTGCATGGCGTCGGCAGTCACCGGTTTCATGCGCACCTTCGGCATGGACGAGCCGATGGGCTGCTACGACGACATCGAGGCCGCGGACGCGTTCGTGCTGTGGGGCTCGAACATGGCCGAGATGCACCCGATCCTGTGGACCCGGGTCACCGATCGGCGGCTGTCCAACCCGCACGTCAAGGTCGCGGTGCTGTCGACGTATGAGCACCGCAGCTTCGAGCTGGCCGACATCCCGATGGTGTTCAAGCCGCAGACCGATCTGGTGATCCTGAACTACATCGCCAACCACATCATCCAGTCGGGCAGGGTCAACCACGAGTTCGTCGACAGGCACACCACGTTCAAGCGCGGCAACGACGACATCGGCTATGGCCTGCGCCCGGAACATCCGCTGGAAGTCGCCGCCACCAATGCCGACGACCCCAATGGCGGAACGCCGATCAACTTCGACGAGTTCGCCGCCTTCGTCGCGCCCTACACGCTGGAGCGCACGATCGAGATGACTGGCGTCGATCGCGACTGGCTCGAGCAGCTGGCCGAGCTGTACGCGGATCCGGACACCAAGGTGATGTCGTTCTGGACCATGGGCTTCAACCAGCACACGCGCGGCACGTGGGCCAACAACATGGTCTACAACATCCACCTGCTGACCGGGAAGATCGCCACGCCGGGCAACAGCCCGTTCTCGCTCACCGGCCAGCCCTCTGCCTGCGGCACCGCCCGCGAGGTGGGCACCTTCAGCCACCGCCTGCCGGCCGACATGGTGGTTGCCAACCCCGAACACCGGGCGATGGCCGAGGACATCTGGAAGATCCCGCGCGGGATCATCAAGGGCAAGGACGGCTACCACGCGGTGCAGCACAACCGCGCACTCAAGGACGGCCTGCTCAACGCCTATTGGGTGCAGGTCAACAACAACATGCAGGCCGGCGCCAACATCCTGGAGGAAGGCTGGCCCGGTTATCGCAATCCCGACAACTTCATCGTGGTGTCCGACGCCTATCCCACGGTCACCTGCCAGGCCGGCGACCTGATCCTGCCCAGCGCGATGTGGGTGGAGAAGGAAGGCGCCTATGGCAACGCCGAGCGCCGCACGCATTTCTGGCACCAGCTGGTGGATGCGCCGGGCGAGGCCCGCTCCGACCTGTGGCAGCTGATGGAGTTCTCCAAGCGC
This sequence comes from Luteimonas sp. A478, assembly GCF_054052025.1. Lineage (NCBI taxonomy): Bacteria > Pseudomonadati > Pseudomonadota > Gammaproteobacteria > Lysobacterales > Lysobacteraceae > Luteimonas > Luteimonas yangxiaopingae. The sequence goes on from NZ_JBSVRF010000005.1 coordinate 239,964, forward strand.
TTCACCACCGACGAGTGCTGGCCGGAGGAGATCCTGGCCGCCAACCCGGAGTTCCGCGGCAAGACCCTCTACGACGTGCTGTACCGCAACGGCAAGGTCGACGCTTTCGGCGTGGACGAGATCGAGGAGGGCTATGCCAACCACGAGGCCGACGCGTTCGGCTACTACGTGCAGAAGGGCCTGTTCGAGGAGTACGCCGAGTTCGGCCGCGGCCACGCTCACGACCTGGCGCCCTTCGACCGCTACCACCAGGAGCGCGGCCTGCGCTGGCCGGTGGTGGACGGCAAAGAAACCCGCTGGCGCTACCGCGAAGGCGAGGATCCGTATGTGACCCCGGGCACCGGCTTCGAGTTCTACGGCAATCCGGACGGCAAGGCGGTGATCTGGGCCTTGCCCTACGAGCCGCCGGCCGAGTCGCCGGACGACGAGTTCGACATGTGGCTGATCACCGGCCGGGTGCTGGAGCACTGGCACTCGGGCTCGATGACCATGCGCGTGCCGGAGCTGTACCGCAGCTTCCCTTCGGCCGTGGTGTTCATGCATCCCGACGATGCGCGCAGCCGCGGGCTCAAGCGCGGTGACGAGGTGGTGGTGAGTTCGCGCCGTGGTGAAATGCGCACGCGGGTGGAAACCCGCGGCCGCAACCGGATGCCGCGTGGCTCGGTGTTCGTGCCGTGGTTCGACGCGGCCCAGCTGATCAACAAGGTCACCCTGGATGCGACCTGCCCGATTTCCAAGCAGACCGATTTCAAGAAGTGTGCCGTGCGGGTGACTGCGGCCTGACGGGCCGCATCCATCGTGCGCTGAACCAACCGGAGACCACCATGCGTACCGCCACCGCCGCTTTGCTCCTCCTGCTGCTGGCCCTGTCGGGTTGCGACCGTTCCTCCTCCCGCGCGGAGGTCGAGGTGCAGCCGCCGTCACCGCCCATCAGCGCGCGCGGCGATGCGCGCAACGATATCGACGCGCTGCGCCGCCACGTGCCGGTCGACGTCGAGGTCACACCGCTGCCGATGGCCGCGGTGGAGAACTCCGACATGCGCCGTGGCCGCGCGTATCCGATGCAGCCCCCGACCATTCCGCATTCGGTCGATGGCTATCAGGTGGACCTGAACTCCAACCGCTGCATGGTCTGCCACGCGCGCGCCAATGCCACCCGCTTCCAGGCGCCCGAGGTCAGCGTGACCCACTACATGGACCGCGATGACCAGTTCCTGGCCACGATCTCGCCCCGCCGCTACTTCTGCATGCAGTGCCACGTGGTGCAGACCGACGCCGCGCCCCTGGTGGCCAACAACTTCCTCGATATCGACAGCCTGCTGATGCAGGAACAGGTGCAGGAGCGGAATCAATGAGCTGGTGGCGCAGAGCCGGTGACCGGGTGCGGCCGTTGTGGCGCACGCTGCGCTCGCCCAGCGTCCATTTCAGCCTGGGCTTCCTGACCCTGGGCGGGTTCATTGCCGGGATCATCTTCTGGGGCGGCTTCAACACCGCGATGGAGGTGACCAACACCGAGCAGTTCTGCGTGAGCTGCCACGAGATGAAAGACAACGTCTTTGAAGAGCTCAAGACCACGATCCACTACAGCAACCGTTCGGGCGTACGGGCCACCTGCCCCGACTGCCACGTGCCGCACGAGTGGACCGACAAGATCGCCCGCAAGATGCAGGCCTCCAAGGAGGTCTGGGGCAAGATCTTCGGCACCATCGACACCGAACTGAAGTTCCGCGAAGGGCGGCGACGCCTGGCCGAGCACGAATGGGCCCGGCTGAAAGCCAACGATTCGCTGGAATGCCGCAACTGTCATGAGTACGACTCCATGGACCTCACCCGCCAGGCCAGCCGCGCGGCGTGGATCCACCAGCAATACCTCGGTCCCGGCCAGGCCACCTGCATCGACTGCCACAAGGGCATCGCCCACCAGCTGCCGGACATGAGCGGCGTGCCGCAGGGCGGCGTGGTTTACTGACGCCCGGCAGGCACTTCAGCATTGTCACGACCGCGACCCGGCCCCGGATAGCGACCAGGCACCAGCTCCGTTGTAGGAGCGCGTCATACGCGCGAAACCGCGTGACTTGTGGTCGGGGACGGGGCTTCGGTCCCGACGTCGTTGCCGCAATCCACGGCAAAGCCGTGATTCACGCGGCTTCGCGCGCGTGGCGCGCTCCTACGGGTGGGGCGGGCTGATGTTGCGGCTGGCCTCCAGGGGCTCGGGCATGGCCATGTGCGGTATCACGCCCAGGCATGGCACCGGCAGGGCTTCGCGCAGCAGCTCCACGTATTCCTGCTGCCGGTGGGGCACCGGATCCACGCCGCTGCCGATCCAGCCGACCAGTCGCAGGCCGTCGGCCTCGATCGCCCGCGCGGTCAAACGGGCATGGCTGAGGCAGCCCAGGCGCAAGCCGACTACCAGCACCACGTCGGCGCCCAGCGCCCGGGCCAGCGCGGCCTGGTCCAAGCCGTCGGCCAGGGGCGCCATCCAGCCGCCGACGCCCTCCACCACTACGGTGTCGGCCATCGCAGCCAACCGTGCGCATGCCGCCTGCAGCGGTTCGATCCGCACTTCGATCCCCGCCTCGCGCGCGGCCAGCTGCGGAGCGGTCGGCACCGGCAGGGCGTACGGATTCACGTCTTCATAAGCGGGCCGCGGATCGCTGGCGGCCTGGAGCAGCAAGGCATCTTCGTTGCGCCATCCCTGCTGCGTGTGCTCGCAGCCGCTGGCCACGGGCTTCATGCCCACGGCGCGGCGCCCGTGCGCACGCAGGGCGTGCAGCAGCGCGGCCGACGCCAGGCTCTTGCCCACCCCGGTATCGGTGCCCGTTACGTAGAGGCGGGTAGCACTCACGACCGCCCTCCGACTACCCATTCGTTCGCGATCCTGGCCATCATCCGGCGGCTTTTCCTGCTGTTGCTACACTGCGGCCATGTTCTCATCCACACCCCTCCAAGGCGACAAGGCCAGTCAGTACGAACAGCTCCAGGCGCAGGCACTGTCCCTGCTGACCGGCGAGCGCGACCGCATTGCCAACGCGGCCAACCTGTCGTCGCTGGTCTTCAACGCCCTGCCCGACCTGAACTGGGTAGGCTTTTATTTCTTTGATGGCACCGAGCTGGTGGTCGGCCCCTTCCAGGGCCAGCCGGCCTGCGTGCGCATCCCGCTGGACCGCGGCGTGTGCGGTGCTGCAGCGAGTACGCGCACCACCCAGCGGGTCGACGACGTGGACGCTTTCCCCGGCCACATCGCCTGTGACGCCGCCTCCCGCTCGGAAGTGGTGGTGCCGCTGGTCGACGGCGGCGACAGGCTGATTGGCGTGTTCGATATCGACAGCCCCGTGCCAGCCCGGTTCGACCAGGTTGACCAAGCCGGTCTGGAGCAGATCGCCCGCATCTTCATCGAGTCGCTGCAATGAGCGAAGAGAAGATGCGCAACATCGGCCCGAAGTCCGCCGCCTGGCTCCGCCAGGTGGGCCTGCACACGCGCGCCGACCTGGAAGCCGCCGGTCCGGTGGAGGCCTACATGCGGGTGCGTCGCGCGGGCTTCCGGCCCAGCCTCAACCTGCTCTATTCGCTGGAAGGCGCACTGCGCGATTGCCACTGGCAGGAAGTGCCGGACGAGCGCCGCAAGGAGATGGTGACAGCCGCCGAAGCGGCCATCGCCGACCTGCCGCTGCCGCGGGGCCAGGAAGAAGCCGGCCCGGTGACCACCACCATCATGCAGCCCGATCCCACGGACGACTCCCTGTAGGAGCGCGCCACGCGCGCGAAGCCGCGTGACGCTGATCTGTGCGGGCGGCGACGGCAACGGCACGCTGACCGACGCCCTGCGCCACGATTGAATTCACGCGCCTTCGCGCGCATGGCGCGCTCCTACGGGCTACAATCGCTGCGCTTCAGGTGACCTGTCGGCGTCCGCCTCCAGGTTGAAACGGGAAGCCGGTGACGCCCGCGAAGGGCCATTCCGGCGCTGCCCCCGCAACGGTAAGCGAGTCCAAGGCGTCGCACACCGCCACTGTGCCCCCTGTTGATGCCACAGGGATGCATGGGAAGGCGCGACGGCCCGGATCGGAGCCGGCCACCCAGCCACTCCGCTCCACTCGCCAGCCCGGAGACCGGCCTGGAGCATGGGGTATCCATCCCCCCCACCCTGGTTGCGATGCGGAGGGCATTGCGGCAGAGATGCCGGAATCCGTGCCGCACCGTTCCCGCGCCCCTGCCCTGTCCCTCTGCCTTGCAACTGCCCATCACCGGCGTCATGGCGCGTGCCACGGCGTCCACCTTTCCGGCGGAGAGACCATGCAGCAACACATCCTTCCCCTGTCCCTTGCCCTCGCAGCCGTGCTGGCATCACCGGCGGCGATGGCCCAACAAGACCCTGTCCATTCTGATCCCACCCAGCTCGACGAAGTGGTGGTGACCGCCACCCGCACCCCGGTCGCGCTGATCGACAGCATCGCCCCGGTGCAGGTGCTCGACCGCGAGGAGATCGAACGCAGCCAGGCACGCAGCCTGCCCGAACTGCTGCGCGGACGCGCCGGCATCGACCTGGTCAACCAGGGCGGCGCGGGCAAGCTGACCACCATGTCGATCCGCGGCACTGAATCCGACCACGTGCTGGTGCTGGTGGATGGCGTGCGCATGGGCACGGCCAGCGCCGGCCTGGTGATGTTCCACGACCTGCCGGTGGACCAGATCGACCGCATCGAGATCGTGCGCGGGCCGCGTTCGAGCCTGTACGGCTCCGAGGCGCTCGGCGGGGTGATCCAGATCTTCACCCGCCGTGACAGCGGCGCGGTCACGCCGCGCTTTCGCGCCGGCATCGGCAGCAACAGCCTGCGTGAGGCCAGCGCGGGGATCGGCGGCGGCAACGAACGCGGCTGGTTCGGCATTGATGCCGCCTACCAGCGCACCGACGGCATCAATTCATGCCGCGGCTCGGCAGAGCTGTCCACCGGCTGCTTTGCCGACGAGCCCGACCGCGACGGCTACCGCAACCGCTCCATCAGCGCGCGCGGCGGCGTAAACCTGGGCGAGGCGCTGTCACTTGAAGCCAATCTGCTGCGCGCCGAGGCCGAGAACGAATACGACGGCACCATTTTCGGCGGCAACGAGTCGGACAACCTGCAGCAAGCCATGGGCGCCACGCTGACCTGGACGCCTTCCGACCAGCTGCAGCTGACGGTGCAGGCGGGCCGCTCGCGGGACGATTCCGACAACTACTTCCGCGACGGTGACGCGCCGCGCGAGTTCGTCAGCGCGTTCGATACGCGCCGCGACAGCGCATCGTTGCAGGCCGACTTCATCGCGGCCGCCGGACAGACCCTGACCGCAGGCATCGACTGGCTGGAAGACCACCTGGACAGCACCACGCCCTATGACGAGGGCAGCCGTGACAACCTCGGCGTGTTTGCCGGCTATGAGGCCCGGTTCGGTGCGCAGCGCCTGCAGGCCAGCCTGCGGCATGACGACAACGAGCAGTTCGGCGGCCACACCACCGGCAGCGCCGGCTGGGGCATGACCCTGGAGAGCGGCTTGCGGGTGAGCGCGGGCTATGCCACCGGCTTCCGCGCGCCCAGTTTCAACGAGCTCTACTTCCCCGGCTCCAGCAATCCCGACCTCGGGCCGGAGAAGTCCCGGGGCGTCAACCTGGGGCTGGCGCAGAACCTTGGCGGCTGGCACTGGGCGCTCGATGCCTACCAGACCCGGATTGATGACATGGTCGGCTACGACGCCGGCTGGAACCTGATCCAGGCGGACGAGGCGCGGATCCGCGGCGGCGAGCTTACCCTGGGCACCCGCGTGGCCGACTGGGATCTCGCAGTGCAACTGAGCCATGTCGATCCGCGCAACCGCAGCGGCGGCGCCCTGCACGATAACGTGCTCACCCGCCGCGCCCGCAACACCGGCCGGCTGGACCTGGACCGGGCCTTCGGCGCGCTGCGCTTCGGCGTGACCGTCAACGCGGCCGGCAGCCGCTACGACGACGCGGCCAACACCGTGCGCCTGGGCGGCTACTCCACCACCGACCTGCGGTTCGAGTACGCGATCAACCCGGCCTGGACCCTGCAGGCCCGCGCCACCAACGTGTTCGACCGCGACTACGAAACCATCGCCTGGTACAACCAGCCTGGCCGCGAATACGGCCTGTCGCTGCGCTACAGCCCGGCACGCTGAGTCTCACCGGGGCCGGCCGGATCTGATCCGACCGGCCCCGGTAGGAGCGCGCCATGCGCGCGAAGCCGCGTGACATTGATCCGCGCAACACACGTCCGGACGTACGGATTCAGGGGCTACGGCCTGGTAAAGATCATCTCGGCCGATCGCCCGGCCCCCGCCATGATTCACGCGGCTTCGCGCGCATGGCGCGCTCCTACCGAGGGCACCCACCCAACCGGCGGCATCCCCGGAGGTCAGGAAGCCTGCGGAAGGGTCAGAAGATCCTCGAACCGGTCGATCACCGCCAGCGCGCCCGCACCGTGCAGGTCGAAGCCGCGCGGATAGCCGTAGCTGACCAGCACCACCGGCATCCCGGCCGCGCGCGCGGCGTTGAAGTCGGTTGGTGAGTCGCCAACCATCAGGCAGCGTTCCGGCTCGATCCCGAACTGCTCCGCCAGGTGCAGCAGCGGCTGCGGATGGGGTTTGCGCTCGGGCAAAGTCCCTGCACCAACCACGCCGGAAAATGCACCGTCAATCTGCAGTTCCTTGAGCAAAGGCGCGACGAAGGGTTCCGGCTTGTTGGTGCACACCGCCATGATCACGCCTTTTGCGGCAAGTGCATCGAGCGTTTCGCGCACTCCGGGATACAGCTGCGGGCTGAGCAACAGGGTGTCGCCGTAGTGCTTCATGAAGCGCGGGAGCAGTTCTTCGGTTGTGCGCGGACTGCCCACATGCTCCAGCGCGGTCTCCAGCAGCATGCCGCTGCCGTCGCCGATCCAGCTGCGTACCAGCGATTCGTCCACCTCGGCCAGGCCCTCTTCGGCCAGCATGCGGTTGACCGCAGCGGCGATGTCGGAAGCGCTGTCGACCAGGGTGCCGTCAAGGTCGAACAGGACGGCGGGAAACGGAAAGGACACGGCAAACTCCCAATAAAAGATCCCCCATTGTAGGAGCGCGCCATGCGCGCGAAGCCGCGTGACCTTGATCAACCTGGATGGGCGGTTCTCGCGTGGGCGGGCCGGGCTCAGGCGAAGAGGGGGGGTTGGAGCGGGATTTCTTCGCGGTCGCGGAAGCTGGACAGGCCGACGCCGACGAGGCGGTAATGGGTGCCGGGCGGCAGATCCACCCGGTCACGCAGGGCCAGGGCAATTGCCATCAACTCTTCCACGGACGCGGGCGGGATCTCCGGCGTATGGCTGCGGGTGATCGTGCGGAAGCGGTCGGTCTTGAGCTTGAGCACCACCGTCCGGCCGATGCGCTCGGTCTTGCGGGTAGCGGCCCAGGTCTTTTCCGCCAGCGCGCGGATGGCCGGCGCCAGTTCCTCCAGCAGGAGATCGTGCTGGAAGGTGTCTTCCGAAGAGATCGACTGCACCGGCTGGTGCGGCTGCACGGGGCGCTCGTCGATGCCGCGGGCACGCTCGTACAGGCGCAGGCCGAAGCTGCCGAAGCGCTCCTGCAGCACGTTGCGCGGGATCGCCTGCAGGTCGCCCACCGTCTTTACGCCCAGCCCGGTCAGCCGGCCCTGCATCACCTTGCCCACGCCCGGGATCAGCGCCACCGGCAGCGGGGTCAGGAATGCCGCTACCCGCGCCGGGCTGAGTACGAACAGCCCATCCGGCTTGTTCCAGTCCGAGGCGATCTTGGCCAGGAATTTATTGGAGGCCGCACCCGCCGACGCAGTCAGCCCGGTCTCTTCACGGATCTGCGCGCGAATCACCTGCGCCGTCGCCGTGGCGCTGGGCGAGGGGATCTTCGGGGCAGTTACGTCCAGATAGGCCTCGTCCAGCGACAGCGGCTCGACCAGGTCGGTATGGCGGTGGAAAATTTCCTGCACCTGCCGCGAGACGGCCTTGTACCGGGTGAAGTCCGGGGGCACGAATACCGCCTGCGGACACAGCCGTTCGGCGCGCATGGCTGGCATGGCCGAGCGCACCCCGAACGGCCGCGCCTCATAGGACGCCGCGACCACCACCGAGCGCGCCCCGCGCCAAGCCACCACCACCGGGCGCCCGCGCAGCGAGGGATCGTCACGCTGCTCCACCGATGCGTAAAACGCATCCATGTCGATATGCAGGATCTTGCGCACCGCCCCATTATCGCCGCTCACAGCGCCGGCAGGCGGCTGACTGATCAGGGCTTGAGCATGACCGGAACGGCTTCCTGCAGCGCCTCCAGCAACAGCGCGCGCTCCAGGTTGGGCTCACGCGCTTCGCGCAGCTTGAGGCCCTCAAACAGGCACTGCAGCATCAGCGCGCGGCGCGGGGCCACCTCCTCGGCCAGGCCATGGCCACCATCGGCCTTGCTGCGTGCGATCCACTCGCACAGCGCCGAGCGCACCGCAGCGTCGTAATCGTTCAGGGCGGCCGCGATCTGCGGATCGCGGGTGGCCTCGGCGGAGATTTCCAGCAGCAGCACGGAGTTCATGCCGCGCTGCTCCTTGGCACAGGAACGACCGTAGTTGTCGGCCATCAGCTGTGGCAGGTCGGGCTGGGCGTTGAGCCTGATCTCCTCGCGCAGCAGCACCAGCTGCTCTTCGACGATGGCCAGGATGATCGCGCTCTTGTTCTCGAAGTAGCGGTAGATCAGCCCGGCACTCATCTCCGCGGTCTCGGCGATGTTGGCCATGCTGGCGCCGTGGAAACCGTGCTCGATGAAGCACTGCTGCGCCGCGTCGAGGATGCGCTTGCGCTGCGCCTCGACGCGGGCTTCGGCCTTGCCGGCTTTCTGGTCCGCGTTCATTTCACCGAGCCCGTGATGGCAACCCGATCACGCATCCGGGTGACCCGCCACCGGAACTGCCTCCGGTTCCACGGCCTTGTCACGGCCGCCGAACACCTTCTGCACCACCACGAAGAACAGCGGGATGAAGAACACGCCGATCAGGGTGCCCACGAACATGCCGCCCACCACGCTGGTGCCGATCGCATTCTGCGCACCCGAGCCAGCACCCGAGGACAGCGCCAGCGGGGTCACGCCCAGGCCGAACGCCAGCGAAGTCATGATGATCGGGCGGAACCGGTCGCGCACCGCCTGCATGGTGGCCTCGATCAGCTTCATGCCCGACTCCAGGTTCTGCTTGGCGAACTCCACGATCAGGATCGCGTTTTTACTCACCAGTCCCACCGTGGTCAGCATCGCCACCGTGAAGTACACGTCGTTGTCCATGCCGAACAGGTTGGCCGCCAGCACCGCGCCCAGGATGCCCAGCGGCGCGGCCAGCAGCACGGCGGTCGGCACCTTCCAGCTCTCGTACAGCGCGGCCAGGCTCAGGAACACGATCAGCAGCGACAGGGAGTAGAGCAGCGGCGTCTGGTTGCCCGCCGCACGCTCCTGGTACGACAGCCCCGTCCACTCGACACCGAAGCCCGGCGGCAGCTCCGCCACCAAACGTTCGATCTCAACCATCGCATCGCCCGTGGACACACCCGGCGCGGCCTCGCCCTGGATCTCCATGGCCGGCATGCCGTTGTAACGCTCCAGCCGCGGCGAACCGTACTCCCAGTGGGTGGTGGCGAAGGCCGAGAACGGCACCATCTCGCCCAGGGAATTCTTCACCGACCACTGGTTGAAATCCTCCGGGGTCATCCGGAACGGTGCGTCGGCCTGGATGTAGACGCGCTTGACCCGGCCGCGATCGATGAAGTCGTCGATGTACTGCCCGCCCCAGGCCGCGGCCAGGGTCTGGTTGATCGCCGCCTGCGGCAGCGACAGGGCCCCGGCCTTGGCCACATCCACGTCCACGCGAAGCTGCGGGGTGTCGTCCTGGCCGTTGGGACGCACGTTGACCAGCAGATCACTCTGCCCAGCCATGCCCAGCAACTGGTTGCGCGCGTCCAGCAGGGCCTCGTGGCCCATGGCGGCGTTGTCCTGCAGGAAGAACGAATAGCCGGCGGCCACGCCCAGCTCCGGCATCGCCGGCGGCGCGAACACGAAGATCAGGGCGTCCTTGACCTGGCTCATCGCCGCCATGCCGCGCTCGGCCACCGACGTCGCGCTGAGCGAGTCGTCGGTGCGCTCGTCCCAGTCCTTGAGCTTGACGAAGGCCATGCCGTTGTTCTGGCCCATGCCGGCGAAGCTGAAGCCCTGCACCGTGAACACCGACTCCACTGCGTCGGCCTCGTTCTCAAGGAAGTGATCCTCAAACGCGTAGATCGACTCCATGGTGCGTTCCTGGGTGGCGCCAACCGGGGTCTGGATGGTCGTCATCAGCACGCCCTGGTCCTCTTCGGGCAGGAACGAGCTGGGCAAGCGCATGAACAGCAGGCCCATGACCACCACCATCGCGCCAAAGATCGCCATCGAGCGCCCCGGGCGCGACAGGATGCCGCGCACGCCGCGGTGGTACTTGCCGCTGGTGTTCTGGAAAGTGCGGTTGAACCAACCGAAGAAGCGCGCCATGGGCCCGGTGCCCTGGTGCTGTTCGCCCTTGTTGATCGGCTTGAGCATGGTCGCGCACAGCGCCGGGGTCAGCACGATCGCCACCAGCACCGACAGCGCCATCGCGGTCACGATGGTCACCGAGAACTGCTGGTAGATGACGCCGGTGGAGCCGGCCATGAAGGCCATCGGCACGAACACCGCCGACAGCACCACGCCGATACCCACCAGCGCGCCGGTGATCTGGTCCATGGACTTGCGCGCCGCCTCAAGGGGCGAGAGCCCCTCCTCGGTCATGATGCGCTCGACGTTCTCGACCACCACGATCGCATCGTCCACCAGCAGGCCGATCGCCAGCACCATGCCGAACATGGTCAGCATGTTCACCGAGAACCCGAGCACGGCCATCACGCCGAACGTGCCCAGCAGCACCACCGGCACGGTGATCGCGACGATCAGGGTGGCGCGGAAGTTCTGCATGAACAGGTACATCACCAGGACCACCAGCGCGATCGCCTCGATCAGGGTCATGATCACGCTCTTGATCGACACCCGCACGAACGGGGTGGTGTCGAACGGGATCACCATCTCCATGCCCGCCGGGAAGTACGGCTCCAGTTCGGCCAGCGCTTCCTTCACGCCGGCGGCGGTAGCCAGCGCATTGGCGCCGGTGGCCATGGAGATCGCGACGCCCGTGGCCTGCTGCCGGTTGTAGCGGGTATCGAACTCGTACATCTCGGTGCCCATCTCCACCCGGGCGACGTCGTCCAGGCGCAGCACCGACCCGTCCGGATCCGAGCGCACCACGATGTCGCGGAACTGCTCTGGCGTCTCCAGCCGGTCCTGGGCGTTGATGGTGGCGTTGATCATCTGGCCGTCCACCGCCGGGGCGCCGCCCAGCGCGCCGATGGCGACCTGCGCGTTCTGGCCCCGGATCGCGGCGACGACCTCGTCGACCGACAGCGCGTAGGTATGCAGTTTGTTGGGGTCCAGCCAGATGCGCATGGCGTATTGGCCGCCGAACACCTGGATGTTGCCCACGCCGGGCACGCGGCTGAGCGGATCGACGATGTTGGCGCCGACGTAGTCGGCGAGGTCGACCCGGTCCATGCTGCCGTCTGCGGACACGAAGCCCACCACCTGCAGGAAGCCGGAGGTCGACTTGGCCACGTTCACGCCCTGCTGCTGCACCTCCTGGGGCAGCAGCGGCATGGCCAGCTGGAGCTTGTTCTGCACCTGCACCTGGGCGATGTCCGGATTGGTGCCGGTCTCGAAGGTCAGGGAAATGGTGGCGATGCCGTTGGACGAGGACTGCGAAGAAAAGTACATCAGCCCGTCCAGGCCGGTCATGTTCTGCTCGATGACCTGGGTCACCGAGTCGCTCACCACCTGGGCCGAAGCGCCCGGGTAGGTGGCCCGGATCTCGACCGCCGGCGGGGCCACGGTGGGATACATCGATACCGGCAGGCCGGTGATGGCCAGGCCGCCGGCGAGCATGATGACGATCGCGATGACCCACGCGAAGATCGGGCGATCAATGAAGAAGCGTGCCATGGAATTCTCCGCTTACTGCTGCGAGCCGGGGGCGTCGGCGGCCGGTTCGGCCGCATCGGGATGCGCGTCGCCCTCCGCGTCGGCGGGAGCCGGGGCCAGTGCTTCGGCGGGGGCCGGCTGGGCCGCGGGCGCGGCGGCCGGCGCCGAAGCGCCCTCAAAATCGACTGCCTGCACCTGCACGCCCGGCTGGATCTTCTGCAAACCTTCAACCACCACCCGGTCACCTGCGGCCAGGCCGTCCTCGACCAGCCACTGGTCGCCGATGGTGCGGCTGACCGTGACCGGCCGGTTCTCCACCACGCCCTCGGCGTTGACCGCCATCACGCTGGTGTTGCCCTTGGGATCGCGCGCCACGCCGCGCTGCGGCACCAGGATCGCGTCCTGGCGGACGCCCGCGCCGATCAACGCGCGCACGTACATGCCCGGCATCAGCACCTGGTCCGGGTTGTCCACCACCACCCGCAGCCCGAAGCTGCCGGTGGCCGGATCCACGCTGACCTCGGAAAACGCCAGCTTGCCTTCATGACCGAACGGAGTGCCATCCTCCAGCAGGATCGTGACCGGAAGCTCCGATCCGCTTTGCAGCGTGCCGGCCTCCAGCTCCCTGCGCAGCTCCAGCAGTTCGCTGGACGACTGGGTGAGGTCTACATAGATCGGATCCAGCTGCTGCACCGTGGCCAGCGCCTGCGGCTGATTGGCAGTCACCAACGCACCCACGGTCACCGTGGACTTGCCGATGCGGCCGTCGATCGGCGAGGTGATGCGGGCATAGCCCAGGGTCACGTTGGCCGCGTCCAGCGCGGCGCGGGCGGCAGCGACCTCGGCCTCGGCCTGGCGCGCGGCGGCAATTGCGTTCTCGTGCTCCTGGGCGGAGACGTAGCGGGTCCCGGACAGCTCACCAACGCGCTGTTCCAGCGCGCGGGCATTGGTCCGCGCGGTTTCGGCGCGCGCCATCTGCGCGCGGGCGCTGCCGGCGGCGGCGCGGTAGGTGGAATCTTCAATCTGGTACAGCGGCTGCCCCGCCTCCACCATGCTGCCCTCGGTGAACAGGCGCTCCTTGATGATCCCGTTCACCTGCGGCCGCACCTCGGCCACCATGAAGGCATTCGTGCGGCCCGGCAGCTCGCGGGTCAGGGTGACGGTCTGCGGCGCCAGCGTGACCACCGACACCTCGGGCGGCGGCGGCGGCGCGGCTTCCTCGCCTCCACCACAGGCCACCAGGGCAAGGGACAGGAACAGCGGAACGGCAACCAGGCGGACGGGGGCTTTACGCATGGGGGGAAGGCTCGATTCGGGAAGGAAAAACCGCCGGGGAGGGCCCCGACGGCAGCACATAGAATGAACGATCATTCTTTTTTTGTCAAAGCGATTTTTGCAACGCAGCATCCGCATTCAGGTTGACGGCGCCGGCTGCCCGCAGCCGGCCCTACGCGGCCGACGCGGGTGATGACCTGGTTCGCGCGGTGTCGGGGGCGTAACCCCGAACTACGGACTGACCGGCGTAAGGATCACCCCAGCGATTCGATGTGTTCCACCATACGCTGGCGACCGGCCTCGTCCGGCAGGCGCCCGGTGGCAGCGCCCAAGTTGTCGATCATGTGCCGAGGATTGCTCGTGGCAGGTGTGGCCGCCGTGACGGCCGGATGCGACACCACGAATTTGAGGAAGAACTGGCCCCAGGTGGCGATGTCGTATTCCGTCGCCCAATCCGGCACCTGCTTGCCTTCCACCGCCTCCCACAGCCGGGTGCGGCCGAACGGCAGGTACACCAGCACGCCGATACCACGCTCCTGGGCCAGCGGGAAGATCCGCTCTTCCATGGCGCGGTTGTCCACCGCGTAATCAACGCCGATGAAATCGATCGGCTCGCTGCGCATCAGCTGCTCCAGCGCCTCATAGGTACGCGTGGAGGTGGTGGTGGCGCCGATGTAGCGGATCCGCCCTTCCTGTTTGTACTCCTTCAGGATGCCCAGCTGGGTGGGCACATCGGCCATGTTGTGCACCTGGACCAGGTCGATCGGGTCCTTGCCCACGTGGCTGAAGGACTGCTCCAGCTGCACGCGCGCGGCCTGCGCATCAGCCGCGTCACCGCCGCGAGGCACCACGTTGAGCTTGGTCGCCCAGAAGATGCGCTCGGCCAGGCCGCTGTCACGGGCCACGTTGCCCGCCACCTGCTCGGCCGCGCCATAGCTGGGCGCGGTGTCGAACACCTTGCCGCCGTGCTCCACCAGCGCCTGCAGCACTTGGCGGATGCGGTCGGTTTCGCCTTCGCCGGCGATCCGGAAAAATGACGCCGAGCTGCCCAGGCCCACCACCGGCAGCCGCTCAGCGGTGCCGGGGATCAGCCGGGTGATGACCTGCTGCGGCGTGTCGTCGGCCAGCAGCAGCTTCGGATTGATTGCCAGCGCCACGCCCGCCAGGGCGGACAGCTTCAGGTATTCGCGTCGGGTGAGCATGGGTGGGGCCTCCCTCTCAGGGTCAGCCCCGGGTTTTACCACACGCGGCCCGCGCCGCTGTGCCTCATCTTCGCGGACGTGGGTCGCACAGTGCGACGGCCCGGGTCCCCTGGTCGATCAGGACCACGAAATCCTGCAGCACATGCGCGCCGACTAGCAGCTCCGGATAGCGATCGGAGACGCGCACTTCAATATCCCGGACGCTGGCCGCGCCGATATGGAAAGGCCCGCCAACCACCGCGCGGCTCGTTTCAAGCCGGGTGTTGGTGAGCCCGCCCGCGCCCGCCGGCTCCAGCGGCCCGCTTGCCACCCGCTCATACAGCGCCTGCGGCAGGACGAAAGACACGTTCGCACCGGTATCCAGGTTGCCCTGCGTGCGGACATTGCCGATGGATACCGGCACCCGGAACGGCCGCTCGTACTCCAGCGCCCCCTCGTCGCGTGGAGAGATCGACAGGGTGCGGCTGAATGACAGCGTCCTGGCCGGGTAGTCGATGACCAGCAGGCCATCGGCGAAGAATTCGCGGCCAATGATCCCGTGGAAGGGAGCCTCCGGCGACATGTGGCTGCTGTAGTCCCGGGTGATCACGTCCACCGCCCGGTGGCTCAGGCCGCCCAGCTCCAGCGAATCCAGGCGCGTCGTCTGTGCCTCGGCTGTCTGCAGCCCGTCGGAGTTGCGGGCCGTGCCGGTGATCTCCAGCCCAAGCTGCGTGACCAGCGTGGCGTCCGCGCGGCCGACTCCGCTGGCGCCGGTATCCACGGCAAACCGGAACGGCCCCCGGCCGTTGGCGCGGGCGTCGACATAGATGCGGCCGTCCACCACGCCGAAGGGAACCTGCATCTGGAAGTTTTCATTGTCGGCGTCGACCAGCGCGCAGGCGGCAGGCGCACGGGTTGCGGCGCGGGCATCGGCGCCGGCAGCGCCCAGGAGCGCTGCGATGAACAGCATCGTGACGGTTCTCATTGGGGACCCCGCTCGGCCTGCGCAGTGTGACCCGGCTGCTTCATCCGCCCCTCGATCAGGTAATACGCCAGGTTGCCGATACCTGTCGCGCCCAGCAGGATCGCCACCACGCCCGGCGTCACGTCGCGCACGCCCATCCATTCCACCAGGCCGAAGCCCACAGCCAGCGCCACCAGCACGCTGCCCCACTGCAATGACGACTGGCGCCGGCGCAGCGCCTCGCCCTCCAGCATCGCGCGCACCAGCTCTTCCGAACCGCGCGTCTCGATGATCCGGCGCCGCGTATAGGCCTCCACCGTCACCTTGATGGCGTAGGCAACGGCGGCGAATAGGGAAATGGGAATCAGGATGTCGAAGTTCATGGCGGGATCCGCTGTGGATGGTCAGCACAGGAGATACCCCAGGCGGCCGGCCGGTTGCACGCACCGCTTGCAACCACCGGCCCCGTGGCCGTATCCCTGTCCATCGATGTCGCAGCCCAGCCCGCCCCCGCCCGCCACCCTTGAAGCCGACCGCGCGCTGGTGGACGCCGTACTTGCGGGCCGGGAAGGCGCGTTCGAGCGCCTGGTGCGCGACTACCAAGGCCTGTGCTGGCACGTGATCGACCGCATGGTGCGCCACCCCGACGACACCCGCGAACTGTGCCAGGACGTGTTCCTGCGCATCCACCGCACCCTGCACCAGTACCGCGGCGAAAGCGCCCTGAAGTCATGGATCGCCCAGGTGGCCTGGTCGGTCGCCGTGCGGCACCTGGAGCGCAAGCGCATCCCGATCGCCGACCCCGGCGACGGCCCGCCGCTGCAGGACCTGGTCAGCGACGGCTTCGACTTGGAAGCCGCCGCATCGGACGATCAGGCCATCCGCCACCTGCACGCCGCCATCGATACCCTGCCCCCGCTGCAGCGCACCCTGCTGGCGCTCTACCATCTGGAAGAGATGCCGATCGCCGAGATCGCAGGCGTGACCGGACTGGCGGAAGGCACCATCAAGAGCCACCTGTTCCGCACCCGCAAACGACTGCGCAACATCTTGGAATCGCGCATGGGAGTGACCGCATGACCACCAGGACGCCACCGCCCATCGACCCTCGCGAATGGGAGGCACAGGAACTGGGCCTGCGCGCCGCACGCAACGGCGGGCAGCACCCGGCTGACCCGGAGGCCACGCGCTACCGCTTGGTGTCCAGGGCCGTGGCCACCGCCCCGCGCAGCCAGCCGCCGCCCGGCTTCGCGGCGGCGCTCGCAGCACGTGCCGCCACCCGCGGATCCGGACTTGAACGCCTGCTGGTCCACATCCTGTTAGCGGTCCTTGGCGCCGCAGCGGTCCTCGTCACCGCGCTCTTTGCCGGACCTGCCTGGCAGGCAACCCGGGACAGCCTGGGCGCCGGCGCAACCCCGTGGGTGGCGGCCGGTGCGGCGTGCATCGTCCTTTCGTGGGCGTTCAACCAGGCGCGGCAGCTGCGCGCGCTCCCGTCGAGAGCCACGCCGCACTGAAGGCGCGCTTCACCGCGGCTGCGCGCGCTTCCAGACGAGACACCGGTTGTTGGCCGGCATCGCCAAGTCGGTCACCAACCGCAGCCCCGCATCGTTGGCCAGCTCATCCACCGCTTCGAAGTCACGGATCCCGGATTGCGGGTCACGCGCCTTCAGCCAGGCATCGAACTCCCGGTTGCTGTCGCTGGTGAAGGCCCCGTCGTACTTGAATGGTCCGTATGCCACCAGCTTGCCGCCGTCGGCATCGGCCAACACCTGGCCCACCCCGCTGAAGAAAGCCTGCACCGCGTCCCAGCCCATGATGTGCAGCGTATTGGCGGTGAACACCGCATCCACTGCCGGCCACGGCGACTGCGCCACGTCCAGCACCACTGGTGCCGGCGCGTTGAGCAATTGCGCATCGTCCAGCCAGGCGCGGATGCCCGGCTGGTTCTCCGCCACATCGCTCGCCTGCCACTGAAGCCACGGCATCGCCTGCGCGAAATGCACCGCGTGCTGGCCGGTACCGCTGCCGATCTCCAGCACCCGGCGGCGATCGGCGAAGTGCTCGCGCAGGACGGCAAGGATGGGATCGCGGTTGCGGTCGCAGGCAGGGGCGTGTGGTTTTGGAAAGATCATGGCAGGCTCAACCGGATCACCAGCGCCGCCAGGGTAACGAGCAACACCGGCAGCGTCAGCACAATCCCCACCTTGAAGTAGTAGCCCCAGGTGATTTTGATGTCCTTGCGGGCCAGCACGTGCAGCCACAGCAGCGTGGCCAGGCTGCCGATGGGAGTGAACTTGGGCCCCAGGTCGCTGCCGATCACGTTGGCGTAGATCATTGCCTCGCGCACCGCGCCCTCGGCCTGGCTGGCATCGATGGACAGCGCCCCCACCAGCACGGTGGGCATGTTGTTCATGATCGAAGAGAGGAAGGCGGTCAGCAGCCCGGTCCCCATCGTCGCTCCCCACAGGCCGTACTGTGCGAACCCGTCCAGCAGCACCGCCAGATGGTCGGTCAGCCCCTGGTTGCGCAGGCCGAACACCACCAGGTACATGCCCAGCGAGAACACCACGATCTGCCAGGGCGCATCCCGGATCACCCTGCGGGTCGAGATCACGTGCACGTTAGCAGCAACCGCCAGCAGCACCAGCGCGCCGGCCCCGGCCACGGCGCTGATCGGCACACCAAGCCGCTCAAGCCCGAAGAATCCCACCAGCAGCAGCGCCAGCACGGCCCAGCCCGCATTGAATGTGGTGCGGTCCACGATCGCCGATCGCGGATCCTTCAGCTGGGTCGCGTCATAGCTGGCCGGAATCTCCCTGCGGAAGAACCACATCAGCATGAGCAGCGTGGCGCCGACCGACACAAGGTTCACCGGCATCATCACCGAGGCGTACTCGGCGAAGCCGATACCGAAGTAGTCCGCCGAAACAATGTTGACCAGGTTGGACACCACCAGCGGCAGGCTGGCGGTATCGGCGATGAACCCCGCCGCCATCACGAACGCCAGCGTGGCCGCGGGGCTGAACCGCAGCGCCAGCAGCATGGCGATCACGATCGGCGTCAGGATCAGCGCCGCACCATCGTTGGCGAACAGCGCCGCCACCGCCGCGCCCAGCAGGATCAGCAACACAAAGAGCTTGCGCCCGCTGCCCCTGCCCCAGCGCGCGACATGCAGCGCGGCCCATTCGAAGAAGCCAGCCTCATCCAGCACCAGGCTGATGATGATCACCGCCACGAAGGTGAAAGTGGCGTTCCAGACAATGGCCCAGACGGTCGGAATATCCGACAGCGTCACCACGCCCGTCAGCAGTGCCAGCGTGGCGCCGAACATGGCACTCCAGCCCACCCCCAGCCCCCGCGGCTGCCAGATGACCAGGACGATGGTGACGATGAAGATCAGCAGCGCCAGCAGCATGGATCAGGCTCCGCCGGTCCGGGTGTCCCTGGAAGCAGGGCGGGAGGCCGGCAGGCAGCGGGTTTCATCACCGCCGCAGCAGTTGCGCGTGAGGAATTCGACCAGCCCGTTCATGGCCTCGAAATCGGCGCGGTAGGAAATGTTCCGGCCGTGCGCCTCTCCTTCAATCAGCCCTGCCGCCGTCAGCTCCTTGAGATGGAATGACAGCGTCGCCCCCGGCAGAGACAGGGTCTCGGCGATTTCGCCCGGCGTACGCCCTTCGGGCCCAGCCTCGACCAGCAGGCGGAAAATGGACAGCCGCTTGGGATGCCCCAGGGCGGCCAGTGCAACGGTTGCATCATTCAGTTCCATTTTTCTAGAATAGTCGAATTGAATTGCAAGAGGCAATCATGCCGCACCCCGACGAACTGCCCAACGCATCCCCTACCGCCCTTGAGACGCCCACCCGTGAAAGCCTGGGCGTGCCTGGCTCCGCGCACCCGCCGCGGATCCTGGTCCTCTATGGGTCGCTGCGGCCGGAATCCTACAGCCGCAAGCTGGCGCTGGAGGCCGAACGCCTGTTGCGCCACTTTGGCGCCGAAGCGCGAGTGTTCGATCCGCACGGCCTGCCGATCCAGGGCAGCTGCGAGACCGACCACCCCAAGGTCCGCGAGCTGCGCACCCTGTCCGAATGGTCCGAAGGCCACGTGTGGGTCAGCCCCGAGCGCCACGGCACCATCACCGCCGTATTCAAGAACCAGATCGACTGGCTTCCACTGGAGGAAGGCGGCGTGCGCCCGACCCAGGGCCGCACCCTGGCAGTGATGCAGGTCAGCGGAGGCTCGCAGTCCTTCAACGTGGTCAACGCGCTGCGCGTGCTGGGCCGCTGGATGCGCATGGTCACCATCCCCAACCAGTCATCCGTGCCCAAGGCCTGGCAGGAGTTCGACGAGCAGGGACGCATGAAGCCGTCGCCCCTCTACGACCGCGTGGTCGACGTGATGGAAGAACTGGTGAAATTCACCCTGCTGGTGCGTGACCGCAGCGACTATCTGACCAGCCGCTACAGTGAACGCAAGGGCGACCTGGCCGCCGCTGCGCTGGCCAGCGCCTCCGGCGCATCCGACGCGCCCGGCGTCACCACGATCGCCCCACCGCAACACGAAGCAGACCCTGCAGACGCCCAACCCGGGACGGCGGCCAGAGCCGTGGCATCAACCGGAAGCTGAGGAACCAACATGGACGCGACCATCTATCACAACCCTGCCTGCGGAACCTCGCGCAATACCCTCGCCCTGATCCGGCACGCGGGCATCGAGCCAACGGTGATCGAGTACCTGCAGGATCCGCCCACGCGCGAGCGACTGATTGAACTGATTACAGCCGCGGGCCTCAGCGTCAGGGACGCCCTGCGCCAAAAAGGAACGCCCTACGCCGAACTTGGCCTGGACGATCCGTCCCTGACCGACGACCAGCTGCTCGACGCCATGCTGGCCCACCCGATCCTCATCAACCGGCCCTTTGTCATCACTTCGCAGGGCACCCGTCTGTGCCGGCCGTCGGAAGTGGTACTCGAGATCCTGCCGCCGATGACCCAGCCGTTCACCAAGGAAGATGGCGAAGTGATCAACGCCAGGAACTGACAGCAACTGGCCGGTAGCGCGCCCACTGCTTGTATGCTCTGCCCTGACCACAGGGATCAAGGCAGGGGGCCTGGGTGGCAGACGCAGACAGCAAGCAGGCAGCGGGCGACGACGCCGCTGCGATCTTCATCGCCAAATGGCAGGGCGTGAGCGCCTCGGAGCTCTCCACTTCGCAGAGCTTCCTGATCGACCTGTGCGCGCTGCTGGGGGTGGATGCCCCGCACGCTGCCGGCCGCAGAGGGCCGCCCGCCGTTCGCCGTGGTGGTGGACGTGGGCAACCGGATCGAACTGTATTCGGAATTCAGCCGCTCCGGCGGCACCTAGTGCCGCTACCGGATCCACGCATCCACAGCCGACCCATTCCACAGTGGATGCCTGTCATCCAGATCGCTTGGAGCACAAAATGTC
Source organism: Luteimonas sp. A478 (assembly GCF_054052025.1). Lineage (NCBI taxonomy): Bacteria > Pseudomonadati > Pseudomonadota > Gammaproteobacteria > Lysobacterales > Lysobacteraceae > Luteimonas > Luteimonas yangxiaopingae. Next base: position 260,892 of record NZ_JBSVRF010000005.1, read on the forward strand.
AGTCCCGACCTACGACAAATTCATAGAACCGGTACTGCGCCACCTTGCCTACCACCGGGAGGGTGTGCGAGCGCGCGAAGCGCACGAGGCGGCCGCTGACGCGCTTGGGCTCGACGATGAGGCGCGTCAGCTCACCGTTCCGACTGGCCAGCCGCTATACAACAATCGCGCCGGCTGGGCCCACGATCGGCTGAAGCGCGCCGGCCTGTCCTCCAGCCCGAAGCGCGGTCTCTGGAAGATCACCCCAGCGGGGTTGAAGTTCCTAGCTGAGAACCCCGGGCCACTTTCGGAAGAGCAGGTGCGTGAAATAGCCCGGGGCTTCATCGACGTTCGGCTGCGTCCGATACCTGATGGAACTCCGGAAGTGGTGCCTGTGGATGACGAAGATGAGGTACTGAGTCCCGATGACCGCCTGCAAACCGCGCTGGAGGAAATCCGAGCTTCCGTCGCTGCCGAACTGTTGGAGTTGCTGTCACAGGTAACGCCCAAGTATTTCGAGACCGTAGTGCTCGATGTGCTACACAAGCTGGGCTATGGCACCCGGCGCAGCGACCTGCAGCGCGTTGGCGGAAGCGGGGATGGTGGGATCGACGGGATCATCTCTCTCGACCGACTCGGGCTTGAGAAGGTCTACGTCCAAGCCAAGCGTTGGCAGGCCACTGTCGGTCGCCCCGAGATTCAGGGATTTTATGGCGCGCTTGCTGGGCAGCGTGCCAACAAGGGCGTGTTTATCACCACGTCGGCGTTCACCAGCCAGGCAGTCGACTTCGCGCGTTCCATCGAGGGGATCGTGCTGGTTGATGGCGAGATGCTGGCTCGCATGATGATGGATTACGAGGTGGGCGTATCTGCTCAGCGAATAAGCATTCCGGCGGTGGATAGCGACTACTTTGGCGAGTGAACCGATCAGGTAATTGCGAAGCAGAGGTATAACGCATGCGCCACCGACTGAAGCATGTTTCGCGTCGCCACAACGACGCCTTGGCGAAGATCAGGTGGGACCGTCTGGAGCACCTGCTGGCCGATCACTATCGCGCGCAGGGATACAACGTCGACCATGTCGGGACCGGGGGTGCCGGCGCCCGATTCGATGGCGGCATAGACCTGAAGCTGCGCCGGGGAACCGAGTACGTCGTTGTGCAGGTAAAGCACTGGAACGCCTACCAGGTACCCCACAACGAGGTGCACCAGCTGATCGGACTGATGGTGAACGACGGCGCAACCGGGGCCGTCCTGATCACCAGCGGGGAATTCACCAAGGCGGCCATCGAGGCGGCCACCCGTCACGGGCACGTGCAACTGGTGGACGGGCAGGAGCTGCGTGCACTGCTCGGGCTGCGGGAGGGACCCGCCGCCGACCCCGGCGCCTCCTTGGGCGGCCGGATTGCACTGGGCATCGGAGAGCACATGGTCCATGCCGCGCTGGGCCGTGTTACGGGAGACAGAGGCCAGGGGCGCCGCGGCGGTCGGGAAGGAATTGCTCATGGGATCGGGGTGTCGGTCGGCATCAGCCTTGCAAAGCTTGCCGTAACGGTCGTCCTCTTCCTGATCCTGTTTCTTTTCATCCGAAACGCGTTTACCTCCGCTGTTTCCGGCCTCAGTCAACCAACTCAGCCCAAGCCTGCCGCCACCCAACGTGCGGCACCGGTTGGTCAGCCCGCGACCGTTCGATCCAACAGCTCGGCCACGCCCATCGCCACGATCAAGGCGTGCGAGGAACTGATCGACACCGCCAGTGGCACGTACATCAACCACTGCACTCGTCACGTGCCAGACGGCCCCCCTGTCCATAACGCACCTACGCAGGCCGCCCCCAAGACGAGAGCCGCGATCGATATCCTCAGCGACAGCACGCCGGAGATGTGAGGATGGGGCGACTTCTCCTGGCCATGCTGCTTGCGGTGTCTTCGACCGCCAGTGCCATCGTCATCCGGCATGACGTGGAAGACTCGCAATATCGGATCCCCGCGTCCGGGTTTCCAGCCCTCACCGACATGCCCGGCGAGGGGCACGGCGTACTGATCGCTCCACAGTGGATTGTCACCGCGGCCCACGTTCTACCGCTGCACCACCCGCTGGAGCAGGTGGTGGTCAACGGAATGACCAGAGACGTTGAGCGCGTAGTGGTGCACGCCGGGTACAAGCCGCCGCCCCAGGAACTGATCGACCAGGCGATGGCGTCCGGAGAGGCCATGTTGATCGTGGTCGCGCTCGCCTCCTCCGATGACATCGCGCTGGTCAAGCTGGCGGAACCTGTAACAGACGTGGCTCCCGTCGCGCTTTACAGAGATGGTGACGAACCCGGCCGGATCATCAAGATCGTCGGGAAAGGTGCGACAGCGACGGGAGCCAATGGACACGACCGTCACGGCCCCAACCGTACGGAGCTTCGCCGCGCCTTCAACACGGTGACCAGTGCCCATGGCCGCTGGCTCTGCTATGTGCTTGACGAGCCACCGTTGGCGCTGCCGCTCGAGGGCATCCTCGGAAGCGGAGACAGTGGCGGTCCCGTACTCGTAGAAGTTGACGATCAATGGTTGCTGTCCGGCCTGGCTGCATGGAAGGTCGTCCATGGAGATATCAGGACGGCTCGCTTCGGACGCTACGGTGAAACCGCGTGTAATGTCCGTCTGGGGCACTACATCGAGTGGATCGAAGAAGAAATCTCCGGTCACAGGCTGATGAAGCGCAATACGGAGCAAAGCAAATGAAGGACCCTGACTTTGGCTTCACCAACATCTACCTGAAAAGCGGAGTCATCCTGTTGTCGGTGGGCGCGCTGGTCTACCTCACGGGGCTGGTGAGGGATCCCTCGTTGCCTAGCGCTGCCTTCAGGGGTGACGCGGTCCGCATATTCATCGTGGTCGGTGCGATATCGTTCGTCATCGGCTGGATCGTCAAGGCTAGGGGAGGACGGGATGCCTGATGCATTGATCAAACCGGGCGCACGGATGCGATGGCCCTGGCACCTGCTCCTGGGCACTGTATGCCGCGTCGTTCCTGACCGTATAGGGTCGGTAGCGTATGCCTATTGATGACCCGACCCGGCAGGTTCCCAAATCCGATATGCGGCTGTTGCGGCCGATCGGCCTCGGGCTGCTGTCGCTGCTCATTGGATTCAACGGCGCTTATCTGCTGATCTGGATCGTTGGCCTGTCCGGTGGCCCGGACCTGATGGAATGGGTGCTGCCCGCCAGCCTGTTGGCAACGGTCCTGACGCTGGCCTGGCTCATCCGGCGGAGCCGGCGCAAGCGCGAGGCAGCCGCGAGGCGCGCGATGACCGGCCAGCCCCGACCGCTCACGCGGGTGATGGTGGCTTCCGTGCTGATGACCATCCTGGGGCTGGTAGCGGTGTGGCTCGTGCTACGCGGGCAGCCGGTCGACGTCGGCAAGCTGGGAATAGCCGGGCTGATGCTGATGATCAGCGCCCAGTCGCTTGTTTCCACGGTGATGGAGCTGCGCGCAAGACGGCGGCGCTGACGCGATCGGGCCTGGCTTCGTAGTCACTTCCATCGTCCTGGCTCCGCCGCGGGCTGCTGATACGCTTCCCGTCACAGGCCATCCCTGTAATGACCCAGTGATTTCCTGCTCAGGTGTTACTTTGCGAAGGAGGCACCCATGAGCGTGATGATGGAAGAAGAAATCAAGCGTTGGAC